>NZ_JBIVFA010000047.1:0-1048 GCF_044747975.1 Streptomyces sp. NPDC090045 | reverse complement strand
GCCAGGGCGGTTCCTCGTACGCGTGCTTCGATCTTGGCGAAGGCCAGGTCGCGGGAGGTGGACGTGTCGTCGGCGAACGGTGAGAAGCCGCAGTCGTCGCAGGTGCCCAGTTGCTCCACCGGGATGTAGCGGGCCGCGAGCAGTACCCGGTCGCGTACCTCCTCCGGAGTTTCTACCGTGGGGCTGATGGGATCGGTTACTCCCACGAACACGCGGATGCCCGGGCGTAGTTGGTCGGCGATGATGCGAAGGACCCGCTCGGGGTCAGCCTCGCTGGCCAGCTGGATGTAGAAGTTACCCACCTTCAGCCGGAAGAGTTTGGGCAGCAGTTCGGCGTAGTCGACGTCCAGGCTGTGGGTGGAGTCGAGGTCCCCGCCGGGGCAGGTGTGCACCCCGAGGCGGGGCTGCTCCGCCTCGCCGAACCGGCCGAGCACCTCGTTGTTCAGGGCGATGAAGTCGTCGAGGAGCGTGCCGCTCGGGTCGAGCTTGAGGGAGAGGCGTCCTTCGGTGAAGTCGAGCTGGACCACATGCGCGCCCGCCTCCAGGCAGCCGCGAATGTCGGCTTCGGCCTCGTCGGCCAGGTCACTCAGGAACGCCTCACGCGAGTATCCTGCGATGGGTTCGTCCGGGTAGAGCAGACTGAGCGCCGAGGGCGCGATGACCGCTTGCTTGACGGGGCGGTCGGTGTGCCGCCGGGCGTCGCGCAGATACGACTCCGCGCGAACCTGGTAGCGGAACGGCCCCTCGGTCAGGCGCGGAAGCTGCCGGAGGTGGCCGTCGGCGAACGGGATGGTGACGCCTTGCGGAGCTAGGGTCGCCAAGCCCGCGATCGGGTAGGTGGCGAAGCTGGGCTTGGCCTGCTCGCCGTCGACCAGGACGGGGCAGCCCAGCTCCTCAAGGCGGACGAGCGTGTCCGCCGCCGCCGCCTGCTGAAGACCCGCCAGCTCTTTATCGCTCAACCGTCCTTGGGCGTGCTCAACGAGAGCCTGCTGCAGGGCGCGGGGGCGGGGGACGCTGCCGATCGACTCAGTGGGGATGGTCATGACAC
>NZ_JBIVFA010000046.1:0-1103 GCF_044747975.1 Streptomyces sp. NPDC090045 | reverse complement strand
CCGTCCTTCTCCATCTGTTCGGCGATCTTCAGTGCCTCTTCGATGAGGGTTTCCACGATCTTGGATTCGGGGACGGTCTTGATGACCTCGCCCTTGACGAAGATCTGGCCCTTGCCGTTGCCGGAGGCGACGCCGAGGTCGGCCTCGCGGGCCTCGCCGGGGCCGTTGACGACGCAGCCCATGACCGCGACGCGCAGCGGGACCTCCATGCCCTCCAGGCCCGCGGTGACCTCTTCGGCGAGCTTGTAGACGTCGACCTGGGCGCGTCCGCAGGACGGGCAGGAGACGATCTCCAGGCGGCGCGGCTTGAGGTTGAGGGACTCCAGGATCTGGATGCCGACCTTGACCTCCTCCGCCGGCGGGGCGGAGAGGGAGACGCGGATGGTGTCGCCGATGCCCTCGGACAGCAGTGCGCCGAAGGCGACCGCGGACTTGATGGTGCCCTGGAAGGCGGGACCGGCCTCGGTGACACCGAGGTGGAGGGGGTAGTCGCAGGCGGCGGCGAGCTGGCGGTAGGCGTTGACCATGACGACCGGGTCGTTGTGCTTGACCGAGATCTTGATGTCGCCGAAGCCGTGCTCCTCGAAGAGGGAGGCCTCCCACAGTGCGGACTCGACCAGCGCCTCGGGGGTGGCCTTGCCGTACTTCTTCAGCAGCCGGGCGTCGAGGGAGCCGGCGTTCACACCGATGCGGATCGGGGTGCGGGTCTCGTTCGCGGCCTTCGCGATCTCCTTGACCTTGTCGTCGAACTGCTTGATGTTGCCCGGGTTCACCCGGACCGCGGCGCAGCCGGCGTCGATCGCGGCGAACACGTACTTGGGCTGGAAGTGGATGTCGGCGATGACCGGGATCTGCGACTTCTTCGCGATCACGGCGAGCGCGTCCGCGTCGTCCTGGGTCGGGCAGGCCACCCGGACGATGTCGCAGCCGGAAGCGGTGAGCTCGGCGATCTGCTGGAGCGTCGCCCCGATGTCGGAGGTCCGGGTGGTGGTCATCGACTGCACGGAGATCTGTGCGTCGCCACCGACGGCCACCTTGCCGACCTGGATCTTGCGGCTGACCCTGCGGTCGGCAAGCTTCGTCGGCACGGCCGGCATTCCGAG
>NZ_JBIVFA010000045.1:0-1408 GCF_044747975.1 Streptomyces sp. NPDC090045 | reverse complement strand
TAGTACTGCAACGGTGTTTGGCGTGACTGGTAGCCAGGCTGGTCGTTGGTCAGGTTATGGGTGGGCTCTTTGGTGATGTGAGGGTGTGGGCGGCGGGTCTGGGTGAGGTGCATGAGCGGTTCGTGCACCGGTTTGCCCGATCGGAGCCGCGTGAGTCGGCACTGGCGTATATGCGGGGGCTGGTATCTCCGCTGGAGCGGAAGAACGGCTGGACGCTCGCGGAGGAAGCAGGACATGGGGGCCCGGACCGTATGCACCGGCTGCTGAACCGGTGCGATTGGGACGCCGATGAAGTCCTCGACGACGTCCGTGACTATGTGGTCGAGCATCTCGGCGACCCCGGAGCGGTCCTGATCGTGGACGACACCGGCTTCCTGAAGAAGGGCGTCCGGTCCGCCGGCGTCCAGCGCCAATACTCGGGAACAGCGGGCCGCACGGAGAATTGTCAGGTCGGTGTCTTCCTCGCCTATGCCGGCGAACGTGGCCGCACATTGATCGACCGCCGCTTGTATCTGCCGACGTCATGGACCGATGACCGGGAACGGTGCCGGGCCGCGGGCATCGAGGACACAGTCGGCTTCGAGACGAAGGTGGTGATGGCCAAGGCGATGGTCCGCCGGGCGATCACGGAGAAGATTCCGTTCCGCTGGGTGACCGCGGACGCCGCCTACGGCTTCTCCAAGGGCTGGCGGACCGAGCTCGAGCGGGCGGATGTCTTCCACGTCATGGCCACCACCCGTCACGACACCGTCGTCTCCCGATGGGCCATGGACCACCCCGTTCACGACCTGTTCAACGGCCTTGCGAGGCAGAAGTGGAAGCGCCGTTCCTGCGGAGTCGGCGCCCACGGCCCGCGGGTCTACGACTGGGCGAGGGTGGAGGTCCGGCCCTGGCACCGCGAGGACCGCCGGCACTGGGTGATCGCGCGCCGAAGCGTGAGCCGGCCCGATCAGATCTCCTACTACATCGCCTACTGCCCCGCCGAGACCACCCTCGACGAACTCATCCACGTCGCGGGCAGCCGGTGGGCGATCGAGGAATGCTTCCAGACCGCGAAACAGGAATGCGGCCTGGACGACTACCAAGTCCGCCGCTACCCAGGCTGGCACCGCCACATCACCCTCGCCATGGCCGCCCACGCCTGCCTCACCGTCCTGAAGGCCCGCGAGGCGGACGCAGGGAAAGCAGAAACGGATCCTCCCAGCTCATACCCCTCACTCTCCCCGAACTCCGGCGCCTGATCACCCGCCTGACCCACCGCCGAGCAGCACCCGTCGAACACGTCCTGCACTGGTCAAACTGGCGGCGCAGACGCCAGTTCCAGGCCCGCACCAGCCACTACAAACGACGCGGCCACACACCACCAGACGCCAACAAACCATCACGCCAAACACCGTTGCAGTACTAG
>NZ_JBIVFA010000044.1:0-1459 GCF_044747975.1 Streptomyces sp. NPDC090045 | reverse complement strand
CCGGTCCGGCAACAACGGCTCGATGCGTGCCCACTGGGCGTCAGTCAACGACACACATCAACCAACGATCCGATGATCTGAAGGAAACGGCCTAGCGGCATGGTGGCAAGCGACGGGTTGATGCCGGCCTGGGCGGCCTCGACCAGGGTGGAAATCCACTCCTGCGCTTTGTCCTCAGTCTCCTTCGACTTGGAGAGGGACTTACGGGATTTTGTCTCGGGGTCCCACCAGCGCACGCGAGCCCGGTAGGGCGAAGGCCTGTTGGGGCGGTACTCGACATCCGCGGTGAGACGGACGCCGACAGGCACTGACTCAGCGAGGGCAGACGCAATCGCCATGTCAGGCCGCCTGCGCCGGGTCGACGCGGCGGCTGCGGAGCCAGTGCTCGACGTCAATAGCGCTGTACAGGGTGACGCGATCAGAGACCGGGATGAACGGCGGCCCTTGCGGAGGGCGAGCTGTGCGCCAGCGCCGCAGGGTGGATGCGTCGAGGTTCAAAATGCCCGCGAGCTCGTCGGTCCTGAGCCACTGGCCGGTGACCAGGTTCGGCGAAACGTTTCGCCCGATTGTCGTTGATTCCTCGGATGCCATGGGGTCCTTGCGGCGGCAGATGATGCCAGTTGGGCGGGTCGTTGTAGGAGGCAGGTTGGCACGCTCCCCTGGTCGGATTTGGAGTGGGACGACGACCATAGGGGGAACGTGGGGAAAGTCCAGCGAAAGGTGTCCGGATTCGCGGACGGAGAACAACTCCTATGGCGATTTCGGACGGCTGGGATGTCGGACTCGGCGCTGCAGGCACAGCTCTATGGATCGCGTCTCCCAATCCGTCTCGCTAAAGCAACTCGTCTTCACCTAAGCGAGATTCGGCATATGGGGCGCTGTCGTCGAGCGACTTGCTGTGAGGGTGAACGTCGTGGCCCTGGATGGTTCGGCCTCGCTCGAGAGTCGGTGTGGACGGTGGAGGACCGATCATCCGGAAGATCCCCGGTTTCCGAAACCGGGGATCGCCGCCTATACTTCGCCCTGCCTGAGAGGGCTTCGCCGCCGCAAGTGAGATCTGGAGGTCTCGGATGTGAGCGTCCGCTCCGCTTTGGCCAGGCTCTCCCTAGATGATCACTATTTGGGTGCGGCCATCCCACCTCGCACGATGAGCGCCGTTTTCGCGCTTTCCTCTTCGTGCAGCCTTAGAGCTCGTAACACGATCGTGATCGGTGTTTCTTGAGTCGGCGCCAGCAGATCAGGCTGCAGGCAAGGGAGACGAAGGCGTAATGGAGTTCGGTGCGGTGTTCCCAGCGGACGGCGAGTCGTTTGAACTGGTGGAGCAGGGCGAAGGTCTGCTCCACGACGTAGCGGGGCTTGCCCATGTTCCTGATGTTCGGGCAGCCCTTGCTGGAGATCACAGGCAGGATCCGGCGCTTGCGAAGCTCTTCGCGGTTGGGGTTGGAGTCGTAGCTCTTGT
>NZ_JBIVFA010000043.1:0-2668 GCF_044747975.1 Streptomyces sp. NPDC090045 | reverse complement strand
CTGTCACCCAACAGCGACGCAGTCTTCAAGTGGTCCGGCAACGGCACCACCTGGCACAAGGTCGGCGGCCCCGCCTCCTTCATCGCGGGCCGGTAGTCGGCGACGTCATCAGCGGACGGGCCCGGGCTTCCTGGGCCGGGCCCCGTCCGCTCTTCTCTCTGGAGCCATGTGTTATCACGCATCACCCTGGCTGCCGCTGCCTTGGTCGCGGTCTCACTCGGGATACTCCCCGCCGTCGCCGCCCCGGCACCTGACCGACTCCCCTCCACCGCCCCCGCGAACACCACGTCCGCGAACACCTCCTCGACGAACACCGCCTCGGCGAACTCCGGCTCCGTGACCACCGGAGACTTCGTCCGCGTCTACAACCCCGGCACCGGGGAGTCACAGCCCTGGTACATCAACGACCACACCTTCATCCGTGACGAGGCCACTGGGACCTGGCACCTGTTCGGCATCACCCACGCCGAACCGGCCGACCCGGACAACGAGGACTCGTTCGCACACGCCACGGCACCCAGCCTGCGCGGGCCGTGGACCAAGCAGCCCATGGCCCTGACGGTCGACCCCTCCTACGGAGAGTCGCACCTGTGGGCACCGCACGTCATCCGCTCCGGCTCCACGTACTACATGTTCTACGCGGGCGGGCAAACCATCGGCGACCCGTCCAGGAGCCAGATCAACCTGGCCACCTCCACCGACCTGATCCACTGGGAACGGCGGCCCGGAGGGCCACTGTTCCGTGACGGACAAGAAGCACGCGATCCGATGGTCACCCGGGTCGGTTCCCAGTGGGTGATGTATTACACCGCCACGGAGACGGCCACCGGGGGACGCAGCATCGTCGCGTACCGGACGAGTCCGGACCTGATCACCTGGAGCCCTCGCAAGACCGCGTTCACCGCCCTCGGCGACGGCTGGACCGAATCCCCGTACGTGATACAGCGCAACGGCCTCTGGTACCTGTTCTTCGGGGGCTCCGCAACGGCCGATTACGTCGGGGCCGAGGTGTACGTCAGCTCCGATCCGCTGCACTTCCCTGCCACCGGCCAGGTGGGCCGCCTGCCGTCCCACGCCGCCGAGGTCGTCACCGACCACGACGGAAACCAATGGCTGAGCAGCGCGGGCTGGGGCACCGGCGGAGTGGACCTGGCTCCGCTCACGTGGCGGGCACGGCCCTACACCCCGCACCATCTGTACGCGCTGAGCCCCGACAAGAGCGCCGTCCACCAGCGGACGGGCGGAAACTCCTGGACGAGGATCGGCGGACCGGCAGGCACACTGATCGGCGGCGATGGTGGCCTGTTCGCCACCAGCCCGACCACCGGCGACATCTTCAAATACAGCGGCACCCCGGACAGGTGGACCAAGGTCGGCGGACCCGGGGCCCAGTTCGTCGTCACCGACGGCACGCTGTACGGGCTCGGCCCGGACAGGAAGGCCGTCTTCCGGTGGACCGGATCAGGGACCGCCTGGACGAGGATCGGCGGACCGGCAGGCACGCTGTACGCAGGCGGCGGTGGCCTGTTCGCCACCAGCCCGACCACGGGCGACATCCTCAAGTACAACGGCACCCCGGACAGCTGGACCAAAGTCGGCGGGCCCGGAAAGACCTTCGCAGTCACCAATGAGGCATTGTACGGCCTGTCGCCCAACGGTGGTGCGGTCTTGAAATGGACCGGGTCGGGCACGACCTGGACCAAGGTCGGCGGACCGGCCGGAACCCTCTTCGGCGGTGGCGCAGGGCTATTCGCCACCAACCCCGCCAACGGCGACGTCCACAGGTTCAGCGGCGTACCGGACAACTGGTCCAAGGCCGGTGGTCCCGGGAACGCCTTCGCAGTCGCCGGTGACCGGCTCTTCGGGTTGAGCTCCGACAAGAGCGGCGTCTTCCAGTGGTCCGGGTCGACGACCTTCCAATGGACCAAGGTCGGCGGGCCCGCCGCGAGCATCGTCACCGACTAGCGATCGCCCCACACTTCTCCCCTCCCGCATCACACCCTCGTACCAAGGAGACGTATGAAGATCAGATGGGCCGGCTTCCTGGCGGCGGCAGCACTGCTGCTCGCTCCGGTCACAGCCCTCCTGCCCGCCGCCCCGGCCGCGGCCTCGACCTCGGCAGCCCCGGAGGCGGACACCGCGGTCGCCAATACGCCCCCGTTCCAGCATCCCATTCCCTGCGGGCAACGGTGGACGACGTCCACGCACGATGGACACGCGAGCCAGTACATGCTCGACATGGTCTCGGCCGGTGGAACCACCCAGGGCACACCCGCCCTGGCCTCGGCGGCCGGGCGCGTCGTCACCTCGCAGTTCGACAGCCAAGCCGGAAACTTCATCGTGATCGACCACGGCGACGGCTGGCAGACCCGGTACCTGCACCTGGACCGGCGCGACGTCGCCGTCGGCAACGACGTGGAGCAGGGCCGGCAGATCGGCACCGTCGGCAACACCGGCAGCTGGACCACCGGGGCGCACTTGCACTACGAGCAGAAGCTGAACGGCTCCGTCGTGCAGACCACCTTCGACGGGCGCCTCGTTCCCGTCAAATGGGAGTACAACCAGCACTTCGAGACGAGCACGAACTGCGGTGTGTCCGCCGGCAGTAGCCTGTTCGCGCAGTCCCCGGACCGTTCCGCCGTGTTCCAGTGGTCCGGTAACGGGACGA
>NZ_JBIVFA010000042.1:0-2848 GCF_044747975.1 Streptomyces sp. NPDC090045 | reverse complement strand
CACCGAACTCCACGACGCGTTCGTCTCCCTCGCCTGCAGTCTCATCTGCTGGAGACGCCTCAAGAAACACGATTCATGATCGTGTTACGAGCTCTATGTAGGTACCCAGGTCCTTTTCGCGCTCGATCTTCGCCGCAAATGCGTCCGCCGCCCCCTTCTTCCCGAACGATTCCTCGCGCTGACGGCCGCTGCGACCACCAGGCTCCCTATACCTGACGGTCCACGGATGACCACAGCGCGCGCCAACGCAAGGGTAATTCCTACTCCGCCCATCCTCTTTACACTTCTGAAAAACCCTCGCCAAGCTAACACGCCCCCCTTTCTTCACCCCATCCCACGAGGAAAGTCAGCATCTACCCATATCTCCGGTCGAGGTAATCCACTACATCACGCTCACGGAAGCGCAGAAGCCGCCCCACCTTTTGCGGTCTAATGCCCCACGCCCTGTATTTGTTTTTTATGGTAATTTCACTTACCTTCAGCCAGTCAGCTACCTCTGCTGGTGTCAGCAGCGCATAGCTCCCTCCGTGCGCCAACACAAACTCCATTTCACATAAAATTCGCCACCGAGGCCACCACCCGCCCGAACCGAATCGGGACTTCACTAGCCCCCGTTCCGAAATCCGATGGCCTGATGTCGCCGCACTGCAGACCAGAAATTCATACACGAGACCCTCGGCGCGAGTACACAGGTCAACAAGGCGTGGGTTCCCAGAAGCAGTGAAGCGGTACACCGCGCATCAGTCGACACCCGGCAGCTGCGACAGCAGGGCTAGAGAGCAAGCGTGAGCACACGGGTAGCTCCTCAGGACATTGAGGCACCAAACACCAGGCGAGGGATAACCGGCCGTCCATACAAGCTCCACCGCCAAGCACGGCCGCCGCGAACAGATCCAATGATCCGGAGAAACCGTGATTTCCGAATTCACGGATGGGGTGATAGAGGAGCCGCAGTCGCCCGCAGCCAGGTACCGGGCCTGACCCGCACTCCTTGCGGTCAGCGGGGCTCGTCCCCTCCTGCATGCCGGCGGGCGGACCGTTCCGCCCTCGTGAATCCCAGGGATCTCGGCCCTGTGTCGCGCAATGAAGTTCCCCGTGAAACAGCCGGACAAGCACTCCCGTCCAGAACTCAAAATGCCCCCTGATCTGTGGTTTCCCTTCAGGGCTTTACGTTGACATGGGTAGCGGTGCGATCTCCACTCATTGCGTGGGGCCGCCGGTCTGCCACCAGCGAACTGGGACAGCGAGCGAAACCGGCTGCAGGGCCAGCACCACGAACGGGGCCGGTTGCGACCATCGACTCCGGGCGCCCCAGGTCTGGGCGACTTGGAGCGATGGCCAGCAACAGGGGCGAAGTCGCTGCGCTGCATGTTGCTACTCGTCGCAGGCAGCTTCTGTATGTTGAGATCCCTTGGCCAAGGCCCACCGTCTAGCCCGCCCCAGCGGTTCCGTCGCATCAGAAGCGGTCGCAGATCGGGGTGGTGGGTGTGAGCGGGTACATCGAGGAGTAGGAGCGGATCGGGCAGCTGGTCCGGCGTCAGCGGCTGTCGGTCGGGATGACTCAAGCCGACCTCGCCGCCGCGCTCGGGCGGACTCAGGGATGGGTGTCCAAACTGGAGAAGGGCCGGATCGAGCTGGACCGGGCCGGGCTGATCAACGCGGTTGCCGCCGCTCTGCATTGCCACCCGAACACCTTGATCGAGCGCCCGTACTCAGGCGGCGGAGCCGAAACCAAATGGCAGGTATCCGCGGCCTCAATCCTGCGGGAGTTGCGTCGCTTCGACTTGGCACCGGTCTTCGACGGCACCCCGCGCCCGTCCGAGGTGCTGTGGCACGACATGAAGCGCCTGCTCCGCCTGCGCGATGCCGCGGCGAACGCCGCCGTGTTGAGCGATTTGCTGGACATTCTGCGAGAGGCGCGAGCCCTGGCAGAGGCGTCCACCAGCCACGAGCGTGAAGAAGGGTTCGCGATCTACGCGGTGGCCTGCAAGTTCGCCCACACCGCCGCTCACGCCCTCGGACATCCCGAGCTCGTCGCCATGGCCTGCGAACGGGCCACGTGGTCCGCGCAACTCTCCGGCGACCCCATCATGCCTGCAATGGCGCTGTGGATGCGGATGTGGGATACCTGGGCCTGGGCTGACTGGGACGATGCCCTGGCCCTCGGCGTTGACCCGCTCGCCCGCCGTACGGGCCAGGGCGAGGCGCTCATCGGACCCGGCGGATTCGAGGGATTGAAAGGCGTTCGGCTGCGTGACGGCACCGCCTTGCCTCTGCGGCAGCGTGGAATGTGGGCGGCTCCGTGTGCGGGTCGCACGATGGTTCGGGGCGGCGACCGGCGGAAACAGGTGCAGCTGGAGCGGCTTGACCGCACCGCGGCCGAACTGACCGCGAGCGGCGGGGCCGAGCGGGAACGCGAACTCTAGGAAAGGGAGTGGCGGACGCGCTTCGAGCATCTACTGGAAGGCCTGGACGATACAGAGCGGGAGGAGGCAGCCGACGAGCTGCGCGCCCTGTTCAAGGAGGGTGCGGCCGGCGATGGTGTGTCGCCAGACGCGGCATCCCATGGGGATCCTCCTTCCGTGATGGTCCGGCTACGGCGTAGCCGGACCTCTGGGTGTTCTGCGGGGGTCAAGGGGCGGTCTCGTAGACGACGGTGGTGGGGCAGACGGCAACAGGCGCGATGGTTGGTTGCCCGGCGTCTCTCGCCAGGCGAAGAGGTACTTCTTCGTCCGGGGCCGGGTGCTGGTGCTCGGCGCGTCTGGTTCAGCCCTGGAGGGTGGTGAGCCAGTCGGTCAGCAGGCGGTTGACCTCGTTCGGGCGTTCCTGCTGGATCCAGTGGCCGCAG
>NZ_JBIVFA010000041.1:0-3268 GCF_044747975.1 Streptomyces sp. NPDC090045 | reverse complement strand
CCACGGCCGAGTACTCACACACTCACGAACGGCCGAATCATCACACCGGTTACGCCCGACCAGGGCATCTCACCAAGATCCTGTTACGAGCTCTACGGGACTGGAAAAGGACAGCACGGCCCCGGTGCCCGCTCTGCGGAAGTCATTTCCTGCACGCCGACCGGCAGCCGCAGAGCCCCCAGGATGGGAGCAGGGGCTGCGGGCGATCCGGACGGCGGTACGCGCGAACGCGCTCACCGCCGAACCGGACGGAAGCCAGTCCGGCGATCCCGTCGCCTTTCGACTCGCCCACGTTCACTGCCACCGCTGGCGCGGTGACAACGAGCCACGGAGACCAGCCGCTCTGGCTGACCGGGGGCCTTCAAGGCCCGCTTGAGTCGGATGCGGTTAGCGCCACACGTCCGGTTCTGAGGGGGGTGCGGCGTGGCAAATGCGCCGCACCTACCCGACAAGCCGAGACGGCCTTCCTGCGACCTGAACGGCATCAGGCAAGAGCTCTTCGGCATGCTTGTTGTCCATCACGCGGCGCGGCGCATCGCTGCCGATGCCGCAGCGGAGGCCGGCATAGACCCCGACCGCATCTCTCTATGGAGGACTGGATGCGGACCACCGCCTGCCCGCGCTGGAAGCGGTCTCCACCGGTGGATGCGCTCTTGAAGTCGATGGGCCCTCACGGCCCCTCCCAGTCCGATTTCCAGGCTCCCTTTGAGCCGCGTCCCGCACCACCCGCACCGTCTCCGCCGCTGTCTCATCAGATGCGCCTGGCCTTGTCGATACCCGCATTCCCCAACCGACGGCGTCAGCCCCGCAACCCGCAACCCTTCCTTGGGGACTGACGCCGACCCGGACTGACCGACAGCGTCACCCAGATGGCGGGGCGCGGCGTCTCGGACCAGCAGCGCACCGCTGACGTTTCTGGAGGCGATGAGCAGCCGCTCTCAGTCGGCTGGCTGAGAGGCGTCGCCGAGCAGGGCCTCAACCAGATACGGACCGGCCACCTTCTGGAAATCCACCTGCGGGGCGAAAGCGCGCACGGTGCCCTCCAGCACCAGCAGGGACAACAGGGGGAACACGAACTCCGGTGCGGCGTAAAGGTTATGGCGGCGCTGGATGTCGAACAGCGAGCCCGCGAACGTCACCAGGTCGAAGTCCGCTGCGGACACCCCACTGTTCCCCCGCACCAGAGTAGCGAGTTCGCGCCTGAAGCCGTCCGTGTCGGCATCCGGCCCGGCGGTCGCCGTGGACAGGACGATCTCGGCACACGCCTCACCACCCCCCACGGACATCTGCAGGAAGAACCAGGCGAACGCGGCCCGTGTCCGCTCGTCGAGACGCACCGTGAAGCCGGCGTCCACCAGTACCACCTCACCGTCCGGCAGGAAGTAGAGGTTGCCGGGGTGCAGGTCGCAGTGGACCAGCCCGTCGATGAAAAGCATCCGGTAGATGCCACGCAGCGTCGCTAGCACCGCCTGCTCGCGGGCCATCTCCGGGAACTCGTGGGGCGCACGGCGCCGTAGGCCCTCGACGAACTCCATGACCAGAAGGCCGTCGTCGCTTAGGTCCCGATGCACGGCGGGCACCCGGATACCGGACTCCTGTGCCATGTTCTCCCGGAACTTTTCCAGGAAGCGCGCCTCCCGCAGGAAGTCCAGCTGGCCGTGGACCGCCTGCGCCATCTGGTCGACGACGGCGACGGCCGGAATACCGCGCATCCGTGGCAGCCGGGCCAACAGACAGGTGCTCCTGCGCAGGAGTTCCAGGTCCACCGTCAGTTGCCGGGCGACTCCGGGCCGCCGTACCTTCACCGCGATCCTTCGGCCGTCGGGGGCGGTGGCGCGGTAGACGCAGGCGATGCTGCCCGCGGCGACAGGCCGGGCGACACCGTCGGCCCCCCGGTCCAGTACGAGGCCGGTGCCACGCAGTTCGTCGGCCCCGGCCATCAACGGCACGGGCTGGACACAGTCGTGCAGCCGGCCGAGTGCGGCGCATACGCGGGGCGGCAGCACGTCTACCCGGGTGGCCAGCAGCTGGGCGGCCTTGATGAACGCGGGTCCGAGCCGGGTCACCAGGTCTACCAACCAGCGGTCCCGGCGCGTATCCAGGTCGCCGCGCAGGACACCGACCGTCGTGTGGCTCACGAGTGCCGCGCCGCCGCGTAGCAGGTGGCCCAGGAGAACCGCCGCACGCCCCATGAGTACGCGGCGCGGGACGGTAGCGGCCGGGTTTGCGTGCGGCCGGACGCTGTTGGCGGTCATCGATGCCTCCGAGTCGACTCTTTGGCGGGACGACGGCGTGTCACTGCCCCGCTTCCCACCGGGACCTCGATCCGCGACGGCGCGAGATCGAGCGACGACCCCTCGCCGGGCGAGAGCGCCACCGGCGCTGCCTGGCGCGTGTGTGCTCGGTCGCGCCAGATGATCACGGCCAGCGACAGGGCGATCAGAGCGGTCATCGGCACCGCGAGGACCATCACGGTGAGTAGGTCGCCCGTGGGGGTGGCAAGGGCCGAGAAGACGGAGATCAGCATGACGTGGGTTCTCCAGTGGGCCACCAGGCTGTGCCCCGCTGACCTTCACCTTCAAGGTGGTCCTCGCCGCCCGACCGGTGATCTCCAGCCCGCTCTGGTCGTACCAGCTGTGGGCATTCGCGGCGCAGAGCCAAACTGTCGCCAGCACCGATGAGGAGCTTCCGCCCCTGTGGACACGCCACGGTGAACGGGCTCAGGTCGAACACCATCACTCCCAGAGGTACGGCGAGGTCGCTGGATCCGGAGAGCACCCATCATGACAAGTTTTCACTCCAGATATCACCCCATGTCATCACAAGTGCATCATGCGGTCGGGAATTCACTCGTTGAGCCCCTCAGCTCGCGGACTCTTCAGGGGCACCGGGCAGTGGCCGGCTTACCCACACACGTGAAGTCGTGGCTCACCGCGTCGCCGGATCAACTCAACGCCCGAGCGGGCATCCTGATTCGGTGGGGGGAGGTCGCCACGCCCGCCGCAGATTTGCTGATCCCCTGTGGAAGTCGGCTACCGGACTTCCTTGGGCTGCCGGTGACCGGCGGCAACGCGAATCCTGGCCGTGAGTCCATCCGTGTCTCCCGCCAGCAGCGCGGCCGTGGTGGCCTGCCGGTGCCTCCGTGTCTCGACACATGTGAATTCCTGTGGTCTGTGTCATGACCATCCCCACTGAGTCGATCGGCAGCGTCCCCCGCCCCCGCGCCCTGCAGCAGGCTCTCGTTGAGCACGCCCAAGGACGGTTGAGC
>NZ_JBIVFA010000040.1:0-4069 GCF_044747975.1 Streptomyces sp. NPDC090045 | reverse complement strand
CCTGTGGGAGAGTAGGACGCCGCCGAACAATCATTGCGGGAAGCCCCGCACCAAACCTTTCGGGGTTCGGTGCGGGGCTTTTCTGCGTTCACCGGCAGTGTCACGGGCTCGGCTGGGTATCCTGGCCGCGTTCCTCTGGAGGACGCGATGACTGCACAGCAGCTGGAAGACGGCGGGCCGCTCATTCCTCAGCCGGCCATGACACGGGAGGCCCTCCGGGACGCCGTACGCCGCATCGACATGGCCAGCCTGGCCGCGCTCGACAAGGAGTGCAACGAGGCCTTCGACCGTGCCGCGGAGACCGGTGCCATCAACCCGCTGCGGTTCTTCCTGATCAAGTGGGCCACGCACGTGGCGATCCACCGGTGGCCGACGCGCTCGGCGGCGCTGCACGAGGCCGAGCGCGTGGCCGGGGATCCGAACGCGACGGAGGAAGAGTTCCGGGCCGCCATGGAGACGAGCAGCCGCATCCTCGCCGAGGCTCAGCGCGAGATCGGTCAGTGACCGCGCGGGGCGAAGGCGTGGAGAACGACGGCGGTTGGGCGTGGGAGTGCGACCCGAGCCGGCTGTGGGTCCTCGGCGACATGCCTGCGGAGCACCAGGAGCTGGTCACCGCCGTCATGGACGGCCTGGTCGACCTGGCGTCGATGGCGATCGACCCCAAGGACGGCAGCCTCTACGAGGACCCGCACCCGATGCGACTGCGTACGTACGAGGACGAGCACCTCATGGTCTGGTACCAGACCATCCCTCACCGCTGCCGGGTCTACCTCAAGCGCGTCAACATCTGAGCACGTGGCAGGCTGCCGCCCATGACGGACGACCTCATCGAGACGCAAACGCCGGCGCGCCGCATCACGGATCCGGCGGAGGCGCTGGCGGCGCTGGAGCGGGCCGTCCCGGGCCTGCTCCACCACCGCCGTTCGGAGCCGGCCGTGCTCGACTGGCCTTTGGTCGAGGAGGGTTTGGGCACTGCCCTGCCGGCCGACTACAAGGACCTCGCGCAGTGGTACCCGGCCTTCACCCTCGGGAACTACCTCCTCGTCGGCCTGCCCGGGCCCGGCGAAGAACTCCAGTTGCTCCGTGACACTCACAGCACGCTGGAGGTGCTTGTCGACGCCTGGCTGGAGCCCGAACTCGGCCTGCAGGCCCATCCCGTAGTGGGCGGACTCTTGCCGTGGGCGGAGTCGGACGAGAGCGACAAGTTCATGTGGAGCACGGCCGGGGCGTCTCCGCAGGAGTGGCGGGTCACGGTGGCCGGCCGGGGCGGAGCCTGGTGGCACTACGAGGGCGGGGCGGTGCAGTTCCTCGCCGAGCTCTGCGACGGCACGCTGGAACCCTGGGGCCTGCGTGTGGTCGGGCCCGAGGTGACAGTTTGGTGAGGCCGGTGACGCCGCTGAACCTGTTGGTCAGGGACTACGTGGCCCCGGTGATGAAGGCCGCCGGCTTCAAGAGGTCCGGCCGTACCTTCCGTCTCATCGCCGGCAACGGCGATCAGGCCGTCCTCGGGTTCGCCCGTCATGCCGTGGACCCTCACGCGGCTGTCTTCGATGTCTCCTACGGCATCGTGCCGGCGCCGTACTGGCAGTGGATCAAGCGGCACTCCGCCGACGGCGACACCCGGGTCCCCATCGTCTTCGGCCCCGCGGTGCTGTCCGGCAGGGTGATCCCACCGCCTCGCGCAGCACATGCCCCGGACGCCGAGATGCCGTTCCGCGCGCGCTGGGCCCTGCGCGGGGACAACGGCACCGTCCGCGGTGAGGCACTGGCCACGGTCCTGCACGATGAGACCGTCCCGGAGATCGTCCACCTGCTCGACCGGAGCAATCTCCTGCAGGAGTGCCGCCACCCGGCCCTGCCGGTGGTGCGTCTCGTGCCGCTCACGCGAGTGGAGATCCTCCTCCGGGTCGACGAGGCTCCGGTCGAGGAGATCGAATCCCTGCTGGGAGACGTGCAGTTGGTCAGCCGCGGCGACGACTTCATCACCTGGACGCGCCGGCGACTGAGTACGCGAAACGGCAGCGCTCCCGAGGCATGACGGCCCTTGCCCCTGATCAGCCTCTGACGAGGCAGAAGGGATGGCCGGCCGGATCGGTGAGGACCCGCCACCTGTCCTCATTGGGCTGATGAACAGGCTTACCGGCCCCCAGCTCCAGCAGCCGGGCTTCGGCCTCGTCCAGGTCCACGACGTCGAAGCAGAGGTGCATCTGCTGGGGGACGGTCTGGTCGGGCCAGCTGGGAGCCCGGTAGCCGTCGACCCGCTGGAAGCCGATCAGGATTCCGTCCTCACGGTTGAGGCCCGCGAAGTCCGCGTCCGACTTCGGATGGGGTTCGAGGCCGGTGGCCTGCTGGTAGAACGCCGCCAGGGCGAGCGGATCAGCGCAGTCGAGCGTTATCGCACTCAGCTTCATCTCCATGGACACGGCACCTCCAGGCCGATCGTCGACTTCCGCGATCCACAGGCTAGGGCGGCCGCTTCCGAGTAGGCCCCAGCCCACCACGGTGTCGGTCGGCTGTCGGCGACCGTCGGCGGCTGTCGGTCCGCTGTCGGAGGTTCGTCGACGGCGCCTGGGAGCGTTCTGGAGACGGCCGACCGGAGTCCACCGGGCGGCCCGGTCCCGAAGGAGCCACCATGCACACACCCGTCACGATCATCGGGGCAGGACTCGGCGGACTCACGCTGGCCCGCGTCCTGCACGTCCACGGAATCCCGGTCACGGTCTACGAGGCCGAACCCTCCCCGTTGGCGCGTACGCAGGGCGGGCTGCTCGACATTCACGACTACAACGGGCAGCTCGCCCTCAAGGCGGCCGGCCTGATGGACGAGTTCCACGCCATCATCCTGGAAGGCCGTCAAGCGATGCGGGTCCTGGACCCGGACGGGACCGTCCTGCTCGACAAGGCAGACGACGGCACCGGCGGACGCCCCGAGGTGCAGCGCGGCGAATTACGACGGATCCTGCTCGACTCGCTCCCGGCCGGCACCGTCCGGTGGGGGCACAAGGCCGGCAGCACCCGCGCCCTCGGCGAGGGCCGGTACGAGGTGACGTTCGACGGCGGCGGCACGGTTGTCACCAGCCTGCTGGTCGGCGCGGACGGCGCCTGGTCACGGGTCCGGCCGCTGCTCTCCACCGCCCTACCCGAGTACGCCGGCACGTCGTTCGTCGAGACGTACCTGTTCGACGCCGACACCCGCCACCCGGCCACCGCGAAGGCGGTCGGCGGCGGAATGCTGATGGTGCCCTCGCCGGGCAGGGAGATCTTCGCCCACCGGGAGACCGGGGACACCCTGCACACCTACGTGGTGCTGGACAGGCCGCAGGACTGGTTCGCCGCCATCGATTTCACCGATGCCGCCGAGGCCACCGCGCGGATAGCGCGCGAGTTCGACGGCTGGGCACCGGAACTGACCGCGCTGATCACCGACGGCGACACCGGACCGGTGCTGCGCCCCCAGTACGCCCTGCCCGCCGGGCACCGGTGGGACCGGGTGCCGGGGGTGACGCTGATCGGCGATGCCGCCCACCTCTCGCCCCCGAACGGCGAAGGAGCCAACCTCGCGATGCTCGACGGCGCCGAACTCGGCCAGGCCCTCGCCGCCCACCCCGACGACCTCGAGGCCGCGCTCACCGAGTACGAGCAGGCCATGTTCCCGCGCAGCAGCGAGGTCGCCACGTTCGACGAAGCCACCCACGCGGTGATGGACATGATCACCGAGAAGGGCCGATAGGGCGGGCGGGGCGGCGGCAGGAGTGAGCCCCCACAACCGCGGAAGGTCGTGGGGGCCGAGCCGCTGGACGACGTCGCCCGGCACGGCGACAGGCCGTTTTGACACCTCCCAGGCCGAGTTGTAGAGTCGAGAAGTTGCCTGGAGCTGACACGCTCGGCAGCAGCCCCCACAAGGAATCATTTTCGAGTGGGGACACTCGACTCTTCATTCGGGAATCGAAGCCGGGGAAATCCGGTGGAGAACTTCTGATAGAGTCGGAATCGCCGGAAAGGGAAAGCGCGAAAGCGCAGGAACTGGAAAGCGCCGAGGAAGTCGGGCCCGAAAGAGTCTGATAGAGTC
>NZ_JBIVFA010000039.1:0-4188 GCF_044747975.1 Streptomyces sp. NPDC090045 | reverse complement strand
GCTCAACCGTCCTTGGGCGTGCTCAACGAGAGCCTGCTGCAGGGCGCGGGGGCGGGGGACGCTGCCGATCGACTCAGTGGGGATGGTCATGACACGGACCATAGGGATTCCCATTCGCCCCGGCAAGAAAGAGATGAGCATGCTGGGCGGCCCCCGACGCGGCGGTAGTACGGACAAGCGTGCGGCAAGATCGGCATTGCCCCGCAGGCCACCAGGGTATTCAGCGAGACCGAAAGACGACTCCCGAACGGACCGAAGCCCTGCGGCGGGTGTGGAGACCTCCGCGAATACACCGGATCGGAGTATCCCCCCGCGCATCGGGTTGACTCGAAACGCGATAGTGCCGTATCGGCCACGGCCAGGCCTGCGGTCGGTTATTGAGCTTTTCGGGTTGTCGTCGGGTAGTGACGGTTGATGATCCCTGCGGTATGCCGGTGGTATGCGTTATCCGGAGGGTGGGGGCCTGACCGCTGAGCGTCGGGCGTTCCGGGAGAAGATCCGGCTCCAGGCCGGGGACCGGTTCGCGGCGGGTGAGAAGACCGCGGTGATTGCGAAGGATCTGCGGGTGAGCGTGAGGTCGGTGGAACGCTGGCGCCGTGCCTGGCGCGAGGGCGGGCTTGAGGGTTTGCAATCGGCAGGTCCGGCCAACGAGCCGACCGTCACCGATGCCCAGTTCGCCGTGCTCGAGGAGGAACTCGGCAAGGGCCCGGCCGGGCACGGCTTCGAGGATCAGCGGTGGACTCTGGTGCGGGTGCGGACTGTGATCCGTCGCCGGTTCGGGCTGAGTCTGTCGGTGGCGACGGGTGGCGGCTGCTGAAGCGGCACGGCTGGTCCTGGCAGGGACCCGCCCGCAGAGCCCTCGAATGCGACGAGCGGTCCGTCGAGTTGTGGAAGCGGGAGGTGTGGCCGCGGGTGAAAGCCTCGCGGCGGCCCACGGGGGCTGGATCGTCTTCGAGGACGAAGCCGGATTCTCCATGACGCCGCCCCGCGCCCGCACCTGGGCCGGCGCGGACACACACCCGTCATCCGGGTGAGGGGCAGGTCCTGCCGCCGGACCTCGGTCGCCGCCTTGTGCTGCTACAAACCCGGCGAAAAGAGCCGCCTCATCCACCGGCCCCGCAACCACCTCCTCCTCAAGGGCGCCCGGAAGAGCTTCTCCTGGAGGACTATCGGGACCTACTGGTCCGGGCCCATATCCAGCTCGGCGGCCCGATCGTCGTGGTCTGGGACAATCTCAACACCCGTCTGGCCGCAGGGCTGAAACGGTACGAGGCCGAGCACGACTGGCTCACCACCATCCGTCTCCCGCCCTACGCGCCCGACCTGAACCCCGTCGAGGCCGTCTGGTCACTCGTGCGCAGAGCAACGGCCAACACCCCCTTCGGCACACCCGACGACCTCGACCGTGACCTCCGCCGCGAGTTAGGCAGAATCCAACTCAGACCCCACCTCATAGACGGCAGCCTCACCGCCACCGGCCTCACCCAACCGACTCCACCCTGAAATGCTCAGTACCACGGGCGACTGGTGGTTTCGTGAGTTGCTGCAAACGACTCGGCAGGGGGGAGCAACGGACGAAACGGTCGGGGCTCGTGACTGACGGCTGTCGGGATCTTCGTGCTGCCGTCCGCGGGGGCCGCGTCGGCGTCTTCGTCCGGTGTTGGCGCGACTCGGAACGCGAAACGCCCCGACCCTTGCGGGTGGGGCGCTCGTGCCCCGCCATGTGGTCAGGTGCGAGGCTAGGGGCGCTTCTTTCGGATCAGAGGTCTGCAGTCGCTGACGGGCCGATGCACCGGCAAGGCGATCGGTTCGCAGCACCGTCGGTACCGGGCCGCCGAGTTCAAGATGTTCCTCAGCAAGGTCGACAAGGAAGTGCCCGCAGAGGTCGAGGTCTGATCCTGGACAACTATGCGACCCACAAGACACCCGAGATCAAGAAATGGCTGTCGCCCACCCCCGGTTCCACCTGCACTTCACACCGACGGGATCGTCCTCGCTGAACCTGGTGGAGCGATGGTTCGCCGAGCTCACACAGAGAAGCTCCGGCGCGGCGTCCACCGCTCCGTCCAGGCTCTCGAACGAGAGTCCGATCCTGGCTCGCCGACAGGAACGACAACCCCGGGCCCTTCGTCTGGACCACCGCCGACGAGATCAGTCCACTGCCCGACTCCCGAGCAGTCGGCGTGGAGCCTTGCTATGTACAGACGGTTACGTATCGTAACTGTACGTAAACGTCGATAGTGAAAGGGGTATCGAGAATGCCTAAGGAGAACCCGCCTGATTCACCCGAGCCGGTCTCGTGGCCGAACCCGAGTAGCGCGGCCGGACCTCCACACCGTGGCGGGCCGACCGAGCGCACCGGAGCCGGGAGTCCCCCACAACCACCGCAGCGGTCTGAGCAGTTCCCGCCCGACGGGGAGACCGAGTACGAGCGGTCGGTCATCCGGATTCCCTTCCATCTCAAGGGCGCGGCACCTGGGGCCAACCGCAAGGTCGACGTGATGGTGTTCGACGCGTACATGCGGCTGATCCGCCACGCACCAGTCACCAACGGGCTGGGGTTTCGTCAGTTCGAGTTCACGATCGCCGACTGGGAGCTGACCCACACCTTCAGTCCCGGCCTGAACGCGAATGTGACCTTCACCCTCTCCGATACCGTGCAGCCCCGGAGCATCTGCATCGCCTCGCACCGCGAGCGTGACTACCCGGCGTTGATTGTCTACAGCGCGATCTACGATGTCTACCTGGGTACGACGCGGATCGTGGAGAAACAGCCTGGCGTGGCGTACGCGACCCCGGTGTGGGAGATCCCGCCCCGCAACGTCACCGTCGCCTTCGAAAAGCCATTCGAGTCTGACCAGTTCTCGTTCTCTGCGGGGACATGTGAAGCGATGAGGTCCATCAGTCGCGAAGAGTTCGAGGCCGGCGTCGCCGTCGCCCGCGCCGCACGTGGCCAATCCTGACACCACCCCCGGTGAGGGCCGTGTCGGCGTCATCCAGATCAACGTCACCGATTTGGAACTGGCTGGGGGCTTCTACCCTGCACCCTGCCCGGTCACCACGACCTGCGCTTACCCCGCACCTAAAAGCTACTCCTGGAGCAGGACCGTCGGTCCTGCTCTACCTCGCCACCCGCCTTGTGCAACACGGCCAGAGACACCACGACCACACGCGAGGTCCAATTAGTCCCGACTCTCCGGTTCCATCATCCACAGGGTCACCTGCTGTCCGAGGGCGTTCGTTGCCTTCACCGCCCCGTCGGCATGTCTACGAGTTCCTGGAGCCCCACTCATGAGCCAGCTACACACTCCGAACCACCCGCTGGGTACCATCCTCAGCGGTGCCCCGCTCCACTTGCTCACCCAGGTACAGCGCACGGGCTTCGACGCCTTCTGCCACACGCTGGAACAGATCGGACGCGACGGCGGTCAGGATGAGCCACTCGTGCATGTACCCTCCCTGCGGACCCTCACACGAGCCACCATCGGGGACCAGGCCACTGACCATCTTCTGGCCGAACTCATGCGCCTGCCCAGCCACCGACTCACTGACCAGGACCATCCCAGGTTGGACTGGTTCGCCCTGGCCGACCGCGTTCCCGTCTTCGACCCCACCCCTACTTCCAGGTTCACTGCGCCCCTGGCCGACACCCCCGACATGGGACACGTGATCAACGCGGTCCACACCCTCTACCCCAGCATCGAACCCGAACTGATTGACCCCCAGCTACTGCCCGCCCGCCTCACACGCCTGCCGCACCCTGACCACACCGGCACTCTCGGGCGTCTACGCACTGTCATCGACCTGGTGCACCGCAACCTCGGATGGTGGGCTGCCTTCGCCTTGACCCTGATGGCCAGCGCTGCTGCGGGCAGCACCGCACCTGGATGGGCTGCCTGGCCGCTGCACATGTACGTGCTAGCCGCCTTGATCGGGGGTTGGACACTGACCGTCGTGGGCGGTTGCGTGCTATCCACACCGCACTGAGTGCCAGACGCTGTGGTAACGGGCCTGGTGTGAGCGGTGGGTGGGGTGCTCGTGTCCGTAGGCGGGGTGATCGTTCGTCACCGGGCGATCTCCGCCCGGTCCGTACGAGCTCGTAACACGATCATGAATCGTGTTTCTTGAGGCGTCTCCAGCAGATGAGACTGCAGGCGAGGGAGACGAACGCGTCGTGGAGTTCGGTGC
>NZ_JBIVFA010000038.1:1760-4267 GCF_044747975.1 Streptomyces sp. NPDC090045 | reverse complement strand
TTCAGAACTAACACAGTGGACGCGAGCAACTGAGGACAAGCCCTCGGCCTATTAGTACCAGTCAGCTTCACCCGTTACCGGGCTTCCACATCTGGCCTATCAACCCAGTCGTCTACTGGGAGCCTTACCCTCTCAAGGAGGTGGGAATACTCATCTTGAAGCAGGCTTCCCGCTTAGATGCTTTCAGCGGTTATCCCTCCCGAACGTAGCCAACCAGCCATGCCCTTGGCAGGACAACTGGCACACCAGAGGTTCGTCCGTCCCGGTCCTCTCGTACTAGGGACAGCCCTTCTCAATATTCCTACGCGCACAGCGGATAGGGACCGAACTGTCTCACGACGTTCTAAACCCAGCTCGCGTACCGCTTTAATGGGCGAACAGCCCAACCCTTGGGACCGACTCCAGCCCCAGGATGCGACGAGCCGACATCGAGGTGCCAAACCATCCCGTCGATATGGACTCTTGGGGAAGATCAGCCTGTTATCCCCGGGGTACCTTTTATCCGTTGAGCGACGGCGCTTCCACAAGCCACCGCCGGATCACTAGTCCCGACTTTCGTCCCTGCTCGACCCGTCGGTCTCACAGTCAAGCTCCCTTGTGCACTTACACTCAACACCTGATTGCCAACCAGGCTGAGGGAACCTTTGGGCGCCTCCGTTACCCTTTGGGAGGCAACCGCCCCAGTTAAACTACCCATCAGACACTGTCCCTGATCCGGATCACGGACCGAGGTTAGACATCCAGCACGACCAGAGTGGTATTTCAACGATGACTCCACCATGACTGGCGTCACGGCTTCAAAGTCTCCCACCTATCCTACACAAGCCGAACCGAACACCAATATCAAACTGTAGTAAAGGTCCCGGGGTCTTTCCGTCCTGCTGCGCGAAACGAGCATCTTTACTCGTAGTGCAATTTCACCGGGCCTATGGTTGAGACAGTCGAGAAGTCGTTACGCCATTCGTGCAGGTCGGAACTTACCCGACAAGGAATTTCGCTACCTTAGGATGGTTATAGTTACCACCGCCGTTTACTGGCGCTTAAGTTCTCAGCTTCGCACGCCCGAAAGCGCACTAACCGGTCCCCTTAACGTTCCAGCACCGGGCAGGCGTCAGTCCGTATACATCGCCTTACGGCTTCGCACGGACCTGTGTTTTTAGTAAACAGTCGCTTCTCGCTGGTCTCTGCGGCCACCCCCAGCTCACGGAGCAAGTCCGATCACCAGTGATGGCCCCCCTTCTCCCGAAGTTACGGGGGCATTTTGCCGAGTTCCTTAACCATAGTTCACCCGAACGCCTCGGTATTCTCTACCTGACCACCTGAGTCGGTTTAGGGTACGGGCCGCCATGAAACTCGCTAGAGGCTTTTCTCGACAGCATAGGATCATCCACTTCACCACAATCGGCTCGGCATCAGGTCTCAGCCTTAATGAGGGACGGATTTGCCTACCCCTCGGCCTACACCCTTACCCCGGGACAACCACCGCCCGGGCTGGACTACCTTCCTGCGTCACCCCATCGCTTACCTACTACAAGTCTGGTTCGTCGGCTCCACCACTTTCCTTTCCCCGAAGGGTCCGGAACGGCTTCACGGACTTAGCATCGCCTGATTCGATATTGGGCGTTTCAAAGCGGGTACCGGAATATCAACCGGTTGTCCATCGACTACGCCTGTCGGCCTCGCCTTAGGTCCCGACTTACCCTGGGCAGATCAGCTTGACCCAGGAACCCTTAGTCAATCGGCGCACACGTTTCTCACGTGTGTATCGCTACTCATGCCTGCATTCTCACTCGTGAACCGTCCACAACTAGCTTCCGCTGCTGCTTCACCCGGCACACGACGCTCCCCTACCCATCACAGCGGGCGTTGGCCCTATTGCTGCAATGACACGACTTCGGCGGTACGCTTGAGCCCCGCTACATTGTCGGCGCGGAATCACTTGACCAGTGAGCTATTACGCACTCTTTCAAGGGTGGCTGCTTCTAAGCCAACCTCCTGGTTGTCTCTGCGACTCCACATCCTTTCCCACTTAGCGTACGCTTAGGGGCCTTAGTCGATGCTCTGGGCTGTTTCCCTCTCGACCATGGAGCTTATCCCCCACAGTCTCACTGCCGTGCTCTCACTTACCGGCATTCGGAGTTTGGCTAAGGTCAGTAACCCGGTAGGGCCCATCGCCTATCCAGTGCTCTACCTCCGGCAAGAAACACACGACGCTGCACCTAAATGCATTTCGGGGAGAACCAGCTATCACGGAGTTTGATTGGCCTTTCACCCCTAACCACAGGTCATCCCCCAGGTTTTCAACCCTGGTGGGTTCGGTCCTCCACGAAGTCTTACCTCCGCTTCAACCTGCCCATGGCTAGATCACTCCGCTTCGGGTCTAGAGCGTGCAACTCAATCGCCCTATTCGGACTCGCTTTCGCTACGGCTTCCCCACACGGGTTAACCTCGCTACACACCGCTAACTCGCAGGCTCATTCTTCAAAAGGCACGCAGTCACGACCCGT
>NZ_JBIVFA010000037.1:0-4681 GCF_044747975.1 Streptomyces sp. NPDC090045 | reverse complement strand
ACGCCGCCGCCAACACCTACCTCGACGCCCTCGCCCACCACCGCCACCACCACAACCTCCCCGCCACCAGCCTCGCCTGGGGACTCTGGGACACGGCCAGTGCGATGACCAGCGGGCTCAGCGAGCTCGACGTCAAGCGGTGGGCGCGCAAGGGCGTGCTGCCGGTCTCCGCCGAGCGCGGCATGGAGATCTTCGACGCGGCCCTCGTCTCGCCGGAGCCGCTGCTCGCCGCGGCCGACCTGGACCTGGCGATTCTGCGCTCCCCGGACCAGTCCGCGCCGGCTCTGCTGCGCACCCTGGTCCGTACCCCGCGCCGGCGCGCCGTGGCCGCCGCCGCGTCCGGCGCGGGCGGTTCCTCCTGGGCCGAGCGCACCGCCGCGCTGCCCGCCGCCGACCGCCGGCGTACCGTCGGTGAGCTCGTACGGACCACCGTCGCCGCCGTGCTTGGTCTCGCGGGCCCCGACGCCGTCGACGAGGACACGGCGTTCAAGACCCTCGGCATGGACTCGCTGACCGGCCTGGAGCTGCGCCGCCGGGTCGTGGCGGTCACCGGCGTCACGCTTCCGGCGACGGCCGTCTTCGACCACCCCACCCCGGCCGCGCTCGCCGAGTTCCTGACGGGCGAGCTGGCCAAGCTGGCCGGCGAGACCGAGGTGGTCCGTCCCGGCCGGCCGATCGCGGTCCGCAGCGCCTCCGATCACGAGGACCCGATCGTGATCGTCGGCATGGCCTGCCGCTACCCGGGCGAGACCCGCTCCCCCGAGGACCTGTGGCGGCTCGTCGCCGACGGCACCGACGCCATCGGCCCCTTCCCCACCAACCGTGGCTGGGCCCTGGACCGGCTCTTCGACGGCGACCCGGACCGTGCGGGCCACTCGTACGCCCGCAACGGCGGGTTCCTCTACGACGCCGACCGGTTCGACGCCGAGTTCTTCGGGATCAGCCCGCGCGAGGCTGCGGCCATGGACCCGCAGCAGCGGCTGCTGCTGGAGGCCAGCTGGGAGGCGGTGGAGAACGCCGGGATCGCCCCGGCCACCCTGCGCGGCACCCGTACCGGTGTCTTCAGCGGTGCCATGTACAGCGAGTACGCCTCCCACCTGCGCAACGCGCCGGAGGCCGTGGAGGCCTACCGTACGACCGGCAACACGCTCAGCGTGGCCTCCGGCCGGGTCTCGTACACGCTGGGCCTCCAGGGCCCGGCCATCACCGTCGACACGGCCTGCTCCTCCTCCCTCGTCGCCCTGCACCTGGCCTCGCAGGCCCTGCGCCAGGGCGAGTGCACGCTCGCCCTGGCGGGCGGTGTGACCGTGATGGCGGTGCCCGATCTGTTCGTGGAGTTCAGCCGCCAGCGCGGGCTGGCGACGGACGGCCGCTGCAAGTCCTTCGCGGACGCGGCGGACGGCACCGCCTGGAGCGAGGGCGTCGGCGTCCTCCTGCTGGAGCGGCTCTCCGACGCCCGCCGCAACGGCCACGAGATCCTCGCCGTCGTCCGCGGATCCGCCGTCAACCAGGACGGCGCCAGCAACGGACTCACCGCGCCGAACGGCCCCTCCCAGGAACGCGTCATCCGCGAGGCCCTGGCGGCCTCCGGACTGTCGTCGGCGGACGTCGACGCCGTCGAGGCGCACGGCACGGGCACCACGCTGGGCGACCCCATCGAGGCCCAGGCCATCCTGGCCACCTACGGCCAGGACCGTGACGCGGAGCGTCCGCTGCTCCTCGGCTCCCTCAAGTCCAACATCGGCCACTCCCAGGCCGCCGCCGGCGTCGGCGGCGTCATCAAGATGGTCATGGCCATGCGCCACGGCACGCTCCCGCGCACCCTGCACGTGGACCGGCCGACCTCGCACGTGGACTGGAGCACGGGAGCGGTGTCGCTCCTCACCGAGGCGACCCCGTGGCCGGAGACCGACCGGCCGCGCCGGGCCGGTGTCTCCTCCTTCGGAATCAGCGGCACCAACGCCCACGTCGTCCTCGAACAGGCCCCCGCCGCCGAGCCGAAGCCCGTCACCGAGGCCCCGGCCCCCCTGCCGATGGCGCCGTGGCTGCTGTCGGGCCACACCGAGGCCGCTCTGCGGGCCCAGGCGGACCGGCTGCTGTCCTTCGTCTCCGCGCGCACGGAGCAGGCCGATCCGGTCGATCCGGCCGGTCCGGCCAGTCCGGCCGATCGGCCGGAGGTCTCGCTGCCCGACATCGGCCGGTCGCTGGCCGATGTGCCCGCGCTGCTGGCGCACTCCGCGGCCGTCGTCGCGGAGGACCGGGACGGCATCGTGCGGGCACTCGCCGCGCTGGTCGCCGGTGAGGAGGCGCCGGAGCTGATCGCGGGGCCGCCGGCGGGTCGTGGGGGCGGCAAGACGGCGTTCCTGTTCACGGGCCAGGGCAGTCAGCGTCCCGGCATGGGCCGCGAGCTGTACGAGACCCACCCCGTCTACGCCCGCGCCCTCGACGAGGTCTGCGCCCACCTCGACGAGCACCTCCAGCAGAGCGTCACCCTCAAGTCCCTGCTCTTCTCCGACGAGGACCCCACCACCTCACCGCTCCACCAGACCATGTGGACGCAGGCAGCGCTCTTCGCCACGGAAGTCGCCCTCTACCGCACCCTCGAACACCACGGCCTCACCCCCGACTACCTCCTCGGCCACTCGCTGGGCGAACTCACCGCCGCACACGTCTCCGGCGTCCTCACCCTCGGCGACGCGGCCCTCCTCGTCGCCGTCCGTGGCCGTCTGATGCAGTCCGCCCCCACCGGCGGCGCCATGATCGCCATCGAGGCCACCGAAACCGAGATCCTCAACACCCTCCCCACCCACCACGGCCACCTCGACATCGCCGCCATCAACGGCCCCAACTCCACCGTCATCACCGGCGACCACAACGCAGCCCACCAACTCGCCACCACCTGGCGCAACAACGGCCGACGCACCTCACAACTCAACGTCAGCCACGCCTTCCACTCACCCCACATGGACGGCATCCTCGACGCATTCCGCACCACCGCCGCCACCCTCACCTACCACACCCCCACCATCCCCATCATCTCCAACCTCACCGGACAACCCGCCACCACCGAAGAACTCACCAACCCCGACTACTGGGTCCAACACCTGCGCCACACCGTCCGCTTCAACGACGGCATCCAGTACCTCCACAGCCACAACGTCACCACCTACATCGAGCTCGGCCCCGACCCCGTCCTCACCGCCATGACCCGGGGCTGCCTGGGCGAGGAGGTCGCCCAGGGCGCGGTGTCGACCGTCGGTGTCCTGCGCAAGGGCCGCCCCGAGGCGCAGACCCTCGCGGTCGCCCTCGGCCATGCGGCCGTGCGGGGTGCGGCGCTGGACGTCGAGAGCCTCTTCCCCGGTGCGCGGCGGGTCCTGCTGCCGACGTACGCCTTCCAGGGGGCCCGGTTCTGGCTGAACAGCCCGGCCACGCCCGAGGACGTGGCGAGTCTCGGTCTGACGCCGGCGGAGCACCCGCTACTCGGTGCGGTGACCAGCCTCGCCGGCGGGGAAGGACTGCTGTTCACTGGCCGCGTCACGCGGAGCACCCACCCGTGGGTCGTCGACCACGCGGTCTCCGGAACGGTGCTGCTGCCCGGCACCGCCCTGGTCGAGATGGCCGTGGCGGCGGGCGAACGCTTCGGCTACGACCGGCTCCGGGAACTCGTCCTGGAGGCGCCGCTGATCCTCCCCGAGGACGGGCGCGTCCACCTCCAGGTGGCGCTCGGCGCCGAGGAGTCCGGTACGCGTTCCGTGTCCGTCCACTCCCGCGCCGAGGGCCGGACGGACGAGGAGTGGACGCGGCACGCCTCCGGTGTGCTCGCCGAGGCGGGTCCGGGACCGGTTCCCGCGGCCGGCCCGGCCGTGTGGCCGCCGCAGGGAGCCACGGAGATACCCGTCGGCGACCTCTACGCCCGCCTCGCCGAGCGCGGATACACGTACGGCCCCACCTTCCAGGGCCTGCGGAGCGCGTGGAGACGGGGCACGGATCTGTACGCGGAGATCGCGCTCCCCGAGAGCATCGACGGGGACGGGTTCACCCTGCACCCCGCCGCGCTGGACGCCGCGCTGCACGCGCTGCTGATCGAGGATTCCGACGAGCTGACCATCCCGTTCTCGTTCAACGGGGTCACCGTGCACGCCGCCGGTGCGACCGCGCTGCGGGTGCACCTGGTTCCGAGCGGGACGAGCTCCGCCTCGCTCACGGCCACGGACGCCGACGGCCGGCCCGTCGTCACCGTCGACGAGATCGCCCTGCGCCCGGCCGGCGACCTGCAGGACCGCAGCGGTCGCCTCGACGGGCTCTACCACCTGGTGTGGAAGCCCGTCCCGCAGGCCACCGAGCCGGCCGCCGGGCCGTGGGCCGTGCTGGGTTCGGACCCGCACGGTCTGGCCGCGGCCGTCTCCGGGGACACGTACGCCGACGCCGCCGCGCTGCGGGCCGCGCTCGCCTCAGGCGGGCCGGTCCCCGGTGTCATCGCGCTCACCGAGCCGAGCGCGGAGGTGCACGCGGCGGTTCAGGGCACGCTGGCGACGCTGCAGGAGCTGCTGGCCGACTCCGCCCTGGACTCCACCCGGATCGTCGTGCTCACCCAGGGCGCCACCGCCCTCACCCCCGACGAGGACATCACCGACCTCCCCGCCACAGCCCTCACCGGCCTCATCCGCACCGCCCAGAACGA
>NZ_JBIVFA010000036.1:0-5921 GCF_044747975.1 Streptomyces sp. NPDC090045 | reverse complement strand
GACTGCGGCTTCTCACCGTTCGCCGACGACACGTCCACCTCCCGCGACCTGGCCTTCGCCAAGATCGAAGCACGCGTACGAGGAACCGCCCTGGCGGTTGAAGCCCTTGGGCTGTGAGCCGGGTGCGGACCTAGGAGCCGTACGGGAGCCGGGCCCTGGCGGCAGACCAAGGTCCGGCTCCCGCGCGCGCCTGGTACGGGTACCAGGCCGGGGAGAGCCGGCCTTGCGCCTGCGGACCGGCCGGGTGCTGGGCGGTGTGACCCGGCGGCCCTGTGGTGTTTCGTCCGGTCGGGTGGAATGATCACCGCGAACGTTCCGGTACCGGGGATTGCCGCAAGCCCGCCCTTTACATTCCCGGGCATGAGCTCAAGTGACCATGTGTCCGTGGACCAACGCGGTTCCTCGCCACCACAGCTGGGGCCGCCGTGTTCCTGGCGGGAGCCTGGTGGGCCACCCCTTCGAAGGCGTATGCGGCCGATTCCTCGCTGCCGCGCCCCGGGCAATAGTTCCGATGTGCCAGCACAACACGCCAAGTGTTCCTGCGTATCCTTGCCGGAGCGGGCTCCGTCGACATCGGCTGCGCGATTCGGAGCGCGTCGAGACCGATTCAGGTGATCGCTCCGGGTGGTCCTGGCGGCTGCGGGTGCTCGACCACCGGATGCAGGGCGAGAGTACGCAGTTCGGCCGGGTCGTCATCGTCATCACCGAGGTGACCGACCCGCGCGCAGCCGCCCTGCGCCTGGTCGACGCGGCGGCTCCGCGCTATGAGCTGCGCCTGGTCTGCCCCCGCCTCGCCGTCCAGGTCGAGCACCTACGTGTTGGCCTCCTGGACCGGTTCGGCCCCGGTGTCCCCCGGGCCTGGGCTCTGTCCTCACGTCCCGAGGGCCCCTCACCCGCGCCACCACGGAACCGCTGGTCTTAGTACTGCACCGGTGTTTGCCGTGACGGTTGGGCAGGTCGGTCGTTGTGCTGTTCACGGGTGGGGAACTTGCTGATGTCCGGTCGTGGGCTGGTGAACTGAAAGCGGGCCTTGACCCCGGATCTTGGACACCGGAGAGACTTGGATCTCGATGGTCCAGGAGAACGGAGTCCCCGTGGGGATGAAGCACTACCCCGCCGAGTTCAAGGCGGACGCGGTCGCGTTGTACCGGTCGCGGCCGGGAGCGACAGTCAAGTCGGTCGCCGCTGATCTCGGGGTGAACACCGAGACGCTGCGAAACTGGATCCGGGCCGCCGACGGGCGCCGCCCCAAGCGCCCACTCCGCGCCGCCGGCCGCTGGGCAGGCCGGCGGTGACGACGTTCAGGCGGAGCTGGCCGCCGCCCGGAAAAGAATCCGCGAGCTGGAGGAAGAGCGCACATCCTCCGTAAGGCGGCCCGGTATTTCGCGGGAGAGACACGCTGGTGAACCGCTGCCAGTTCGTTGACGATCACCAGCGCCGGTTCGGCGTGAAGCGGCTCTGCGACATTCTCAGGCTCTCCCGGTCGAGCTTCTACTACTGGCGCCGCACCGCGGCGGCAAGGGCGGCCCGGCAGATCGCCGAGGACGGGCTCGCGGCCCGGATACGCAAGGTCCACCAGGACTCCGACGGCACCTACGGCGCCCCCAGATCACCGCCGAACTCCGCGACGAGGGCGAACGGATCAACCACAAACGCGTCGCCAGGATCACGCGGACCATCGGACTCGATGGAGTCCGTCTGCGCCGCCGGCACCGGACCACAGTCGCGGACCAGGCCGCGCCGAAGGCCCGGATCTGATCGGACGTGACTTCACCGCGGCCGCGGTGAACACGAAGTACGTCGGCGACATCACATATCTGCCGGTCACGGCGCGAAGCCGCTCTATCTCGCGACCGTCATCGACCTGTGCCCACGCCGGCTGGCCGGGTGGGCGATCGCCGATCACATGCGAACCGAGCTCGTCAACGACGCCCTGGCTGCAGCCGAGCGGACCCGCGGGAGCCTGACCGGAGCGGTGATGCACACCGATCACGGCTCGCAATATACGAGTCGGGCCTTCGCTGAAATCTGCAGGTCAGCAGGGATCCGGCAGAGCATGGGTGCGGTCGGGTCCAGCGCAGACAACGCCGCCGCTGAAAGCTTCAACGCTGCCTTCAAGAGAGAGACACCCAGGGGCCGCAAAGGCTGGCCGGACGAGCGCGAGGCGCGGCTCGACGCCTTCCGCTGGCTGACCCGATACAACACCCGACGCCGGCACTCCCGGCTCGGTCAGCGATCTCCGATCGCCTTCGAGAACGCCTTCCAATCACAGTCAACTACCCTGGCCCGAGCCGCATAGACGTGTTCAAAATCCGGGGGCAAGGCCCGGATACCTCAGGCGCCGTGGCCTGGCTGATCGAAAGCCTGCGGAAGTCGCGAGCCGACGAGAGGACTATCGCATGGCTACTGAACTTGATTGGGTGATGTCGGGGTCGTTTGCCTGATCGTTGATCAAGGTCCGCGTGGTGGGGAACCGGGCATGCGCAGCCTCCGTCCGAAGCCAGCGGATCACCGGCTGTGTCCACAAAACTCCGATGATCAACGGTATTCGTAACCTGTCCACGCACCACCCCCAGCCAGGGCAGCGTGAGTCAGCTCGGCTCGACCGGCGCGATGCAGTGGACCTTGACGTCGAACAGTGCCAGTCCGGGGTCAGCGCCAACTTCACGGAAGAGCCGGAGTGCTGCCGGGCCATCCGGGGCTGCGCGCATGGCGTCCAGGGCGGCGCGGTCCCGCCACAACGTCTGAATACGCCAGCGTCCGTCCTGTCCGCTCAGCAGCTCGGTTCGCACCAGCCCATCGGGTAGAGGGCAGCGACAAGCTCAAGGTAGGCCGCGACAAGGTCGGCTTCACGCTCGGGCGCGACGACGGCGCTGACCTCGGTCAATACCCAGGGGTGTTGCAAAGTCGGGTGATCTCGTGAGTACGCTGGTCAGGCGATGCCCAGGAGGTCGAGCGGGCGGGTGAAGGGCTCGTAGGAGGCGTGGCGGAGGCCGGCGGCGATGTTGCGGTACCCGGCGGTGCGGAGGGGCGTTGATCGCCAGGTTGCGAAGGGTTGCCATGTTCTCCGGGCCGTGGCCGGTGCGGATCTTGGAGGCGTCCTCGGCGAAGGTGGTGTCGCGGACGCAATGGAGCCGGTTCTCGATGGTCCACTGAGACCTGGCGAGTCGGCCGAGCCGCTCGGGTGAGGCTTCCTGCGAGGTCAGGTCGGTGATCGCGTCGACGGTCTGGCGGCTAACGGTGCCGGTCGCGAGATTGGTGCGGTGGCGCAGGATGCGCGCGGCCTGGACGGCGTGGGGGAAGTTGAGGCCGAGGCCGGTGACGGTGAGCGCTCTGGTCACGCGGGTCTCCCGGCGGCCGTGGCCGATCTCGCGGTCGTAGCGGCGCGCGGTGACGTCGTTCCATGGCAACGCCCGGAGTCGGCGGTGCAGTTCGGGCTGGTTGGCCTTGACCGTCAGCAGGTAGTGGGCCTTCTTCTCCTCCACCAGGAAGCGTACGTGGCCGCGCTGGGTGTGCAGGGCGTCGGCGGTGACGGTGACCCCGGCAAGGTCGTGGCGCTCGAGTAGGGCGGTGAAGCAGGTGATTTCGTTGGTCTTGTCGGGAACTCGCAGCTGGGTGATGGTGCGGCCGTCAGCGGTCATCGCGGCCAGCAAGTGTGCGGCGGGCACTTCGCCGTGCCGGGAGCCGCGGGTGGTCTTGCCGTCCACGTCACCGAGTCCGAGCCGGCGGGATCGGTGCCGGTCAGATCGGCGAGGCCGCCGGGGCAGGCCAGGCCGATGACCCGCCGGATCGTGGCGGCACTCGGCGCGACGTGTACGCCCAGTGCGCCCACGACCCGAGTGCCGAGTCGGGCCAGGGTGTGCTGCGGAGCGTTCGCGGACCACTGGCCGATGGCCGCGTACGAGCTCGCCCGCCAGCGACTACCGCCGAGGCGGCGACCAGCAGCACTGCCGCGAACGGGTGACGCACCCCGCGACGTCGACGCGGATCGGGCAGCAGCCGCAGCCGTTCCACCAGCGGCAATCCCGCCACGTCGGCCAGGGCGGGCGACTTCATCAGGCAGACGGTGGCAGACTGGCAACACATCGAAGCTCCGGTGGTGCGAGGCGACTTGGGAAGGTCACCCCGTTCAACCAGAGCTTCGTTGCGTTCGTGACGGGCCGACCCGCGCTCCTCACCCCGCCGTAGCCTGCGGACTCATGCGCTCAGGTGGGGCGGGTCGGTGGCGCGGAAACGTCCAGGTCCTAGAACGACCCGACGATCTACCACTCCGTCGACAACGAGTGCCGAGCAGCCGACTCCACCTGGACCAGGTGCGACACCTTGCCCTCGTCCCCGTGCGCGTCCGACAGACGCGAACCAACCACCGCCCGAACCGGCACCGCAGTCGTCATACTGCCCACGGGTAGCCCCTTCCGGTGCTGCCTTCGATACGTGGCGGAAAGTCTGCTCTGCCCCGCCCGGCCGCCTTACCGGCGGACTGCACAAAGAACCGGCCGGACGGCGCGGTTGGTGTGCGTCGAGGACTGTGACTGGGGCCGCAGCATCTCGGTTCGACAAACAGTGGTATCGGACCTGCTACGGAACGCCGGAGGATGGCATCCTTTTGAAGCTGCGACCGCTGCCCGCCAGATGGGTCCAACTGGCTTACAGCGATGCGACCTTGGCGTTCCGGGGGCGGGGAGGGATTCATGAGCATCCTGGGCATGGCTCGCGCCACCGAGGTGGTTCAGCCAGCCGCCCGTGGCGGGAGGTCGCCCGAGCCAGCCGCACCGGGCGGGAACGCGGCGGTGACCGCGGCGGAGTCGGTGATGACATACATCCCCACTGAGGTTGTGACCGCGTACGTCGCGGTGCTCGGGATCCTGGACGCACCCGTCGGTCATTCGCAAACTCCGCAGTGGGTGGTGTTCTGGCTGTTCCTGGCGATCACGCCGCTCGCCGTCTGGGCCGCGATGGCACAGCGTGAAATGGCAAAGGGCCGCCGGGTGCCGATCCATCCGGCGGCATGGCCCGTCCACACGGGGTTCAACATCGTGGCCGCGACCGCCGCCTTCGCGCTGTGGGGATTCTCGCTGCCCGGATCCCCGTTCGCGGGTTTCGGCTGGTACAGCCCGAAAATCGGCGCCGCCGCGCTCATTCTCGGATCGCTCGTCCTGGGCCTGATCTCCCCGCTCTTCCGCGCGAACTCGGCCGCGCGGAGGCGTCCGGCCGAGGGGACCTCCTAGCTGTTCGCAGATCGTGAGACGGGCCGAAAGGGGATCTGGTGGCCGAATCGGATGTCGACGCCGACGCGTTCATCCGTCTGGAGTGGATCTGCGCCGCGTGCGCGGCGGACGTGGACGTACCCGTCCAGGTCGTCCTTACGTGCAATCAGGCGGACGACGTCCGGCCGATGGTGCCGACCCCCGCTACCTGTCCCGAATGTCATACCGAGGGGCCTCACCAGCCTCCCCTGCTGGTCCTCGACCTCGCCGGAGTGAAGGCGATCCTCGTGGAGCGGACCTCCCAGCCGATCGCCTCAGCGGTCACCCGGCCCTGTCACCTGCTTCCGCGTCTTCCCCATGTGGACGCACGTGTACGGGAGCACGATCCGATCGTTCATCTCTCCCGCGAGGAGGCGGAGCGTCTGGTGAACGATGGAACGGGTTCCGTCCGATTCGCGGAGCTTCGGGGAGCGGCGAACCGGATCCAACGGGTGCGCGCTGCGCTGGAGACCGCGACGAGCGCCTCGTCCCAGGTCGCTCTGGCCGAGGTGGTCGCCACGTACCCGGAACTGCGCACGCGGGAACCTCTCGCGGAATGGCAGGCGCACGGCGAGGTCGACTAGGCCGTTTCCTTCAGATCATCGGATCGTTGGTTGATGTGTGTCGTTGACTGACGCCCAGTGGGCACGCATCGAGCCGTTGTTGCCGGACCGG
>NZ_JBIVFA010000035.1:0-8160 GCF_044747975.1 Streptomyces sp. NPDC090045 | reverse complement strand
GGGCGTCGAACACAAGGTGCCCCGGCCCGCCGACCCCCCGACACGTTCGACGCCCGAGGAGACGCCCCGGAACACACCCGGCCCAAGCCGCACCGGCGCAGCCAGCCGCCCGGGCCCCGCCCGAGCGGCGCAGCCAACCCGTACACCGGCCCCCGCCGACCCCGCCCGAGCGGCGCAGCCAACCGGCCCCACCCGAACCGATCCGCCAGCCTCCGCATCGCCCCCCGGCCGGCCAGGCCACCGGCGCAGCCGACCGGCTGGGGCCGTCACTCGTCCGGCTGCCCCTTGTGGCGGGCGTAGTAGCGGGCCACCCGGGCCCGGTTGCCGCAGACCGACGCCACGCACCAGCGGCGGCGGGGGTGCGCCGGAAGGAACAGCAGCACGCAGTCGTGCGCCTCGCACTCACGGACCTGCCCCACCCGGGGGTCCGTCAGCAGGTCCGCGACCGCCTCGGCCAGTTCCGCCGCGAGCCGCGGGGCCGGGTCGGCCGGCCGGTGCGCGGGCGCGGTCGTGCCGCCCTCCCGCGTCCAGGCCAGCGCCCGGTGGGACGGCGCCGCGGCCAGCGCCTCGTTCAGCGCGGCCAGCGCCCCGGCCGGGGGCCGCTCGCCGCGTCGGGCCGCGGCGAGCGCCGGGCGCGCGGCCTCCCGTACGGCCCGTACGGCGGCCACTTCGGCCGCGCCCGCCGCACCGACCGGGGTCAGCCGCCCGGCCTGCGCGTCCAGCCAGTCCGCGAGCCCCGCCGGGTCGGCGACCAGGTCGCCTTCGGCGGTCAGGGTGTTGAGGAGGTCGAGCGCGAGGGGCTCGCCGGTGAGCGGGAAGGTCACTGTCACTCGACTAATGCTACTGCAAGCACTTGACCCATTAGCGATCACCGGCCAGACTAATGGAACCGAAGCCGCAGGAGGCATGTGATGACCGCTCGCCGCACCATCCCGACCGTCCAGCACCGCACCGCCGACGTGGCCGGGGTCCGCGTCGCCTACCGCGAGAGCGGCCCCGCCGACGGCCCCGTCCTGCTGCTCCTGCACGGCTTCCCCACCGCCTCGCACCAATTCGCCCGCCTGATGGACGCCCTCGGCGACACCCCCTACCGCCTCATCGCCCCCGACTACCCCGGCTTCGGCCGCACCGAGGCCCCGGCCGGATTCACGTACACCTTCGACCGGCTCGCCGACATCGTGGAGGGCTTCACCGACGCCCTCGGACTCGACCACTACGCCTTGTACGTCTTCGACTTCGGCGCCCCCGTCGGACTGCGGCTCGCCGCGCGCCGCCCCGAGCGGGTGACCGGCCTGATCGTCCAGAACGGCAACGCGTACGAGGAGGGCCTGTCCGACGCGGCCCGCGAGTTCGCCGGGCTCCGGCGCGAGGTGCCCGGCAACGAGGAGCGGGTCCGCGGCCTCTTCACCCTGGAGGGCACCCGCTTCCAGTACGAGACCGGCGTCGCCGACACCGGCCTGGTCTCCCCCGACAGCCTGACCCTCGACGTGCACCACCTCGGCCTGCCGGGCCGCGCCGACGCCCAGGCCGACCTCGCCTTCGACTACGCCTCGAACTTCGCGCACTACCCCGCATGGCAGGCGTGGCTGCGGAGTGCGGGGGTGCCGGTGCTGGTCGTCTGGGGCGCGGGCGACCCCTTCTTCACGCCGGCGGGCGCCAAGGCCTACCTCCGGGACGCCCCGGACGCCGCCGTCCACGTCTTCGAGGGCGCGGGCCACTTCGCCCTCGAAACCCACCTCCCCCAGATCGCCCCCTTGATCGAGGACTTCCTCACCGAGCTGGCCGCCTCCAGCCTCGCCGGCGTTTGAGGCGCGGGGGTCCGGGGGCTGGCCCCCGGCAACGGCGCCGCTGCGCGGAGCTGCTCCCCGCCCCGCCCTTTCTCCGTTTCTCGGGGCTCCGCCCCGAACCCCGCTCCTCAAACGCCGGAGGGGCTAAATCTCAGCCGCGCGTCAGCCCTCCGCAGGAGCGCGGCCCGTCAGGGCGGCCAGGCTGGAGCGGACGTGGTTCATGTGGGCCCGCATCTCCTCCTCCGCCTCCGCATGCTCCCGCAGGACCCGCTCCGTATCCCGCCCCACCCGCTCCTCCCGCGCCCGCGCCGCCGCCACCAGTTCCGCGGCCCGCGCCTCCGCGTCCTCCTGCCCGTGCCGCGCCGACTCCTCCGCCTCCGCGAACCCCCGCCGGGCCTCCGCCAGGCGGGCCTCCGCGTGCTGTTCCAGCTCGTCGTGGCGCGCCTCCAGCTCCGCCTCCCGCGCCGCCAGCCCCCGCTCCGCCGTCTCCCAGCGCTCCGCCTGCTCCTGCTCGCGCTCGGCCAGCTCCGCGTCCGCCCGCCGCCGCGTCTCCGCCAGCGCGGCCGCCGCCTCCGCCCGCCACGCCGCCGCGTCCTCCCGCGCCTGACCCCGTACCTCGTCCGCCTCGTGCTGCGCCCGCAGCAGCCCCTGCCGGACCCGGACCTCCGTCTGCTCGCGCACCGCCTCCGCGTCACCCCGGGCCAGGTCCGCCGCCCGGTCGGCCCGCGCCTCGGCCGCACCCAGCGTCGCGAACGCGTCGGCCCGCGCGTCCGTCCGCAGGGTGTCCGCCTCCTCCTCCGCCAGCAGCAGGATCCGCCGGGCCCGCTCGCCCAGTTCGTCGTATGTCTGCGGGGCGAGCCCGGCCACCGCCTCCCGCAGCCGGGCCGCCTCCGCCTCCATCTGCTTGGCCAGGACCGTCAGCCGTGCCACCCGCTCCCAGGCGTCGTCGCGGCTCCCGGAGAGCCGGGCGAGATACCGGTCGACCTCTTCCATGCGGTAGCCGCGACCGCGCACGGTCGCAATGGGTGCACTCATCCTGGATGCGCCTCTCTCGCGGGGATTCCCGTCAAGGATGCGCCATTTGATCCCAGAAGCCGGAATGGCCGGGCCGAGACCCCCTCCGAGGGTCCCGACCCGGCCATTCCACCTGTCACCCGATCAGGGCGACCTCAGAGCAGTCCGTCCCACATCTGCTCCAGCAGCACCGACCACCAGCTCTCCGGCGACGCCAGCGCCGCACTGTCGAGGCCCGCCAGATTCGCCTGGAAATCGACGGTCCACCGGCCCGCCTGCTCCGGCGTCAGATGCTGGCGCAGCCGCCACATGTGACCCAGCATCGCCAGCGACCGCACGAACTGCGGCAGGCTCGAGTTCACGAACTGCGGCGGCACCGGGGCACCCCCGGGACCGCCCTCGACCGGCACCGCCACGATGTGCGCGGTCCCGTACTGCACGCACAGCGCCTTGCCGAAGTCGCTGCCGATCACCAGGTACGAGCCCGCGTCCGAAGCCGGCTGCACCTGCCGCTGCGCGGCCATCTCGGCCAACGTCGGAACCGGCTGCCCCGGCACCGCCTGCGCCCAGAAGAACGGCCCGAAATCGACCGGCAGACCCGACCACATCAGCGTCTGCGCCACGATCTCCGGCACACCCTGACGGGACACCGCCCGCTGGTCGAAACGGAACACGCCCTGCGGACCGAAGGCCCCCGCCAACTCCTGCGCGATCGCCTCCAGCGGGATCGCCGGCTGCAGCGGGACCTGCGGCAGCGGCGCCCGTACCGGCGCGGGGCGCGCCGGACCGTCCGCCACCTGGTGCAGCTCGCCCTGGTGGGTGATCAGGTGCCGCATGCCCGCCTGACGGCCCGCGTGGTCCTTCCCGTACGGAGCCACGCTGGTGATCCGCACCTGCGGCCACGTCTCCCGGATCATCCGGGCGCAGTAACCGCCGGGCAGCTCACAGGACGCCAGCTCGGTGTGCAGCTCCAGGACCTGCTGCGGCGGCACGTTCATGGCGCGCAGCTCGTGCAGGATCTGCCACTCCGGGTGCGGGGTACCGGGCGCCGAGCGGCGGATGAGCTGCTGCTCGGAGCCGTCGGGCGCGCGGTAGCGCAGCACGGCCTGGTAGCCGGGGCCGACCGTGGGCGCACCGGTCGGGACCGGTGCCGGGGGCTGCGCCACGGGTCCGCCCGGCGGCGGGCCGGGCGGGCCGGGCGGCTGCGGTACGCCGGGACCGGCCAGCATCGTCGCGGCATGGTCCAGCCCGCCACCGGGAACACCGGGCGCACCGGGAGCCCCCGGCGGACCGGGCGGCTGCGGTACGCCGGGACCGGCGAGCATCGTCGCGGCGTGATGGGCCCCGCCGCCGGGAGCGCCGGGCGGACCGGGAGGCGCCGGAGGCTGACCCGTCACGGCGGGGCCGGCCAGCATCGTCGCGGCATGGTCGAGCCCGCCACCGGGAGCACCAGGAGCACCGGGCCGCCCCGGAGGGCCGGGAGGCTGCGGCGCGCCGGCGCCCGGAGCACCGGGCGGGCCGGGCGGCGCGGGCGGCCGGCCCGTCACGGCGGGACCGGCCAGCATCGTCGCGGCGTGGTCCAGCCCACGGCCGAGCGACCCGGGAGCACCGGGCGGGCCCGGAGGGCCGGGAGGCTGCGGGGCGCCCGCAGCCGGAGGCGCGGGCGGCTGACCCGCGCCCGGAGCACCGGGCGCACCGGGCGGACCCGGCGGCTGGGGCACACCCGGGCCGGCCAGCATGGTGGCCGCGTAGTGGTCCCCGCCACCGGACGAGCCGCCTGCACCGGGCGCACCGGGCGCAGCCGGAGGCGTCGACGGCTGGCCGGCGGAGCCACCCGGCCGGGAGACCTGCGCCTTGCTCGTCGGCGCGTCGGCGATGTCGGCCGCCGGCGAACCCAGCGAGGGCACCACGGCGGTCCTCGGCAGCTGGCTGCCGCCCGGCATCAGCGTGGTCTTCGCCTCCGGGGCCACGCCGGAGGACGGCCGGTCCTCCAGGTCCGAACCGGACAGCGGCGGCGCGAACACGGTCGCGGGCAGCGGTACGGACGCGTCGTCCGTACCGGAGTTCACATCGGTACCCGCCCACGGCGTGGCACCGGTCGGCACCACGGCCGGAGCCGGGGTCGGCGTCGGCGTCGGAGCCGCCGGTACGCCGTCGTTGGCCGTGGGCTCGTAGGGGATCTCGCCCCCGCGCCGCAACGGCACCGCATCCACCGGCGCCGAAGGCGGGGCCGGAGCCGCGGCGGCGGCCGGCACGGCATCAGCAGGCTCCCCGGAACCGGAACCGGAACCAGAACCGGAAGCGGCGGCCGGCGCGGGCGCCGGCGGAATCCCCGCCCGGTCCGCGGCCTCCTGCAGCCACTCCGGCGGACTCAGCATGAACGAGGTCTGCTCCGAGTCGATCCGCGGCGGCGGAACCGAAGCCTCCGAAGCCGCGGCGACCGCCACGGCCCCGTACTCCTCCTCGTACCGGCGGATCACCTCACCCACCGGCAGCCCCGGCCACAGCGTCACCTCCCCGCTGTCCCGTGCGATGACCAGCCGCTGCCGGCCGCCCCCGGACACCGGACCCGCCGCACGGTCCTCCGCCCACACCACGAACCCGAGTCCGAACTCCCGTACGCGCACCTCGCGGTGCTGGTACGCGGGCACGTCCCCGTTGATCCACTCCTCGGCGCGCTCCTGCGCCTGCGCAAAGGTCACCATCGCGCCGTCACCCCTCATCCGAACCGGGACGCACCGACGGAACCGGCCCCGCCACGGGAACCGGTCGTGCGAATCCGCCGTCCACCATCAGACCGGCCACCGTCTCCAGCTCCGGCGGATTGCCGGCCAGCCGCTCCAGAAAGGCGTCGAAATCAGCACCGCACGGCAGCAACAGCCGCTCCACGCGCTCCTGTACCGACCAGCCGTCCTGGTCGCGCGCATCGTCGTACGGGGAGAACCACACCGAGCCGAGGCCCTCGCCCTTCACCTTCAGCGCGAGCAGCCCGCCCTGCGCGAAGGCCACGCAGAGGTAGTCCTTCGTCAGGTGGTCCCGCAGGCACTTGTTGACGTACACCAGGTCGTTGACCGCCGCCTCCTCACGCACCGTGAAGAACGGCTGGTCCACCAGCAGACCCAGGTCCACGTCCAGGCCCGCGCCGACCGGCGCGCAGCCGCCCGCGGCCTTCAGGAACGAGCGGTACGCCTCCGGCAGCCGGTAGCCGAGATCCTCCTCGACCCCCTGCACCAGCTCCTCGGACACGGACACCACCGACTTCGGCAGCCCCATGTGCGCCGGACGCACCTCCTGCAACGGCCGCGTCCCGCGCTTCTCGTGGTCCACCGGAGCCGTCGCCAGCCCCGCGTGGTGCCGCAGCAGCGCCTTCACCTCGACCGGGACCAGCTCCATGCGCCGCGAACCCGCCACGTGGTGCCAGGTCCAGCCGTGCGGGGTCGCCACGGGCCCAACCGTGTCCCACAACTCGTGCCCGGCGGCCTTCATCGCGGCGTTCGCGGACACGTAGTCCGTCAGCCGCAACTCGTCCACGCCGAAGCCCTCCGGCGGCTCGGCGATCTCCACCGCCGCACGCGCGTACGCGGAGAAGTCCGGATGCCCGTTGCCGTCCATCCGCACCCCGTGGGGATGCCGAGCGGCCCGGACCGGGTCCGGGAAATGCACGACCTGCCCCGAGTAAGCGGCGTTGGGTGGCGCGGCCTGCTGCCCGAGCCGACCTGTCGTCATGGCGGTAGCCCCCTGCTGGATCTGGCTGGTTCACCACAGCCTATGCGCTGGGGCAAGAGCCTCACCCGCACCCGACCGGCGCACCCGCCCGAGGGCCAGGAACATCCGAATTGATACGAATATTCGACCCCGCTTCCGCATGACAGGTGACATTTGACAGGCTGTCCCCGCAGTACGGGGGCGTGCGCGACAGCGGTCACCACCGCCGCCACGGGAGGGAAGGCGCGACCATGCACCACACGGCAACACGCACAGAACCGGGCGACACCGACCCGGAGGCACCGGGCACGCCGGCAGCCGCGGGCCCGGCCGGCGAAGCGACCGGCCCCGCCGGCGACCCCCGCCTGCGCTGGAGCAGCACCGACGGCCGCCCCGTCGCACCCGTCCTGCGCTTCCGCCGCGACGGCATCCTCCCCACCATCGCCGCCGCCCTCTCCGTACGCGGCGAAACCCTCACCGGCACCGCCGGCAAGGCCGACCAGCCCCCCGCGCTCCACCCGCTCGTACAGGACTTCCTCGACACCCTCACGAGCGGACAGCGCGAACGATTCACCGGCCGCTGCCCCGAGGCGATCCTGCTCTCCCGCCACCTCGCCGCCGTCGAAGCCGCCCGCTCCCGGCGGGCCTCCCGCAAGCCCCTCTCCGCGAGCGAGGCCCGCCGCTCCCTCAAGCACTCCAAGATCACCGCCCGCCGCATCCGCGAGGACGGCGACCCCCTCCACGGCAGCTACGCACCCCCCTGCCGCTCCTGCGACGCCCTCCTCGCCCACTTCGGCGTACGCCCCGTCGACCTCACCCCAGCCGAGTAGCCATGACCCCCACCTCCGCCTCCTACGACCGCTCCTCGGCCACCCGCTTCCCGGTCGCCGTGGACTCCGCCCTGCGCACGGCCGGCTGGGAACCCGGCCGCTGGGACATCAAGCAGGCCGAGTACTGGGCCGACGCGCTCCGGGACCACACCACCCCCGCCGGACACCGGCACACCGTCTTCCCCGCCGCCGTCGAGGCCTGGGCCGAATTCGGCGGCCTCACGGTCACCGCGCCCGGACCCGGCCGCCAGATCGCCCCCACCCCGGTCCGCCTCGACCCGCTCACGGGACTCCACCTCGCGCGCACCTTCGCCGACCTCGGCCGGGCCCTGTCCACCCAGCTCTGCCCCCTCGGCGTCGAGGCAGACGGAGGCTCCCACCTCGCCCTCGACCGCGAAGGCCGCATCTACGGCATCGACCACACCGGCGACTGGTACCTCGGCTCCACCCTCGACGAAGCCCTCACCCTCCTCCTGACCGGCCTCCAACCCACCCGCCTCACCACAGCCTGACCCGTCTGCTCCCACCTGGGGCTGCCGCCCCTCCCCGGCGGGGCTGGACCAGTGCGGCGAAGCCGAACGGTGCCCCTCAAGGCCCGGGGCTCCGCCCCGCACCCTCCCCCAGACTCCGTCCGGGGGGACCCCCACCCCTCAAACGCCGGCGAGGCTGGATTTGGTGCGGCGAGGCTGGATTGGGGTGGCGGGGCTGAGGGATCGGGGCAGCTCGGCCGGGGACGGGTGTGTGCAGGGGCGCTCCCCGCAGGGCGTCGAACACAAGGTGCCTCGGCCCTCCGACCCCCCGACACGTTCGACGCCCGAGGAGAC
>NZ_JBIVFA010000034.1:0-14987 GCF_044747975.1 Streptomyces sp. NPDC090045 | reverse complement strand
TCGTCGTCCACGATCCACGGCCGAGTACTCACAGCATCACGCACGGCCGAAACCTCACACCGGTCACGGCTACCAGGCCACTTCAGCAAGATCCTGGTACGACCTATTAGAAGTAAATCGCGACCCTCCGCTGGACAGCCCGGCCAAGGCGGAGGATTCTTGGTGTAGGTACTCCGAATGGCCCATCATGCATAAGGGGATAACGCATTTGTCGTCTTCAAGTCGAAGTAAGTCGAGCCGAGGGTGCACGCCATGACTAGCAGCAGTGGTCCCCATGAGGGTGGCGCAAGAGTGTACGAGCCCCAAGGAAGGCATCCAACGGTGCTCATGTTCCAGCCGACCCGGTTCGAGGTCGTCGAGGGGGACCGGCTCAAGGAGTGGGAGCAGCATCTTCGCGAAGACGTGGGGCTGCAGGACATCGAAATAAGTGGGGGCACCAGGACTATTAGCTACGCCGATGGACACCGCAACGATGTGGATGTCGGTCCAGCGTAATGGGCCTCTTCCAGTAATGGGTCACACAACGTGCGTTGTTCACGCCGACAGTACGGGGCATGAAAGCTGTGTGGCCATCCTAAGCGATCACGACGACCTGCACGCGCTATCCGCCCAGAAGGAGTTGAGGGCGCGCGGAGGGTTTACGTGCCACGTCGTCGAAGGCGACCGGATATCTGCCCGCGGCGGACTGGTGTGGTCGGACTTCGACACCTCCACCTATGCCCCCCTCCTGCCGACAACCGACGGGAAGGGCGTCGATCTGCGCGATGTTGACGTGCTGTGGTTCCGGCTATGCAACATGGCCCAGATCGTCGACGAGGATGTCAGTGATCCAGTCCACCTGGATGTCAGCAACACCAATACGCCGACCGCATTGTTGGGTGTCCTCCTCAGCGGATTTGCTGGCAGATGGATCAGTGACCCGCAGTGCGTCATCAACGCGCCTTGCGTGATGTGATATTTCACATCACACAAGGAGGTGAGGTGATCGCGCTCTGAACTCTTTCCGTCAGGAAGTGAAAGTTTCCGGCGCAGTGGTCAGCCCGGTGTCCCGTGGTCGAGCTGTGCGAGCCCCGCTTCGCTCTCCGTCAGTGCGAGCCGCGTACGGTGCTCCACCAAGCCGCAGCCCGGTGTCCTTCCGGGCCGTCGGCGGGGCCGGCGCTGTTCACTCCGCTCGCCTTGGGCGTGCCGACCCTGCTCGTCGCCTTCTGTATGGCGATGGCCGGGGCGCGGGCGTCGACCGTGTTCGTGGTGGTGGGGGTGATCGCCGGGCTGGAGTACCTGATCGGCTGGCTGGCGCTGGCCTCTTCCCGGGCCCGGGACATCCTGCGGGTGGAGTTCGCGCCGGCCAGGGTGCCCGCGTCCCTGCGGTTGGTCCGGGCCGCCCGGCCGGGCGTCTGGCTGCCCGTCGAGACCCTGCGCAAGGTGCGGCTGACGCACAAGGTGGTGGAGCCGTACCAGGGGGACTACAAGCCGGCCGTCTCCACGCTCGCGCTGGAACTCGTTCTACGGGGCGCCCGGGAGCGGCTCGAGCTCCCGGGCGTCGGCGACCCGCAGCGGCTCGCCGACGCGTTGAAGGCTCTGCTCGGCCCGGCTGGGGTCGTGGTGGAGCTGCGCACCGAGCGCAGCACGCGCGATCGTCCGCAGCCCAACTCCGGCTGGACCTACGGCGGTTCGGCCTCAGCCGGCTCGGGTGGCGGCTAACCCCGGGCTGCCCGTGGCGCTCCCCGGCCGGGAGCGCCCGTCGATGCAACCGGCGGCAGGTGGTGCGGGGCAGCCTGCCGCGACCCGGGCGCGTTGAGCCGCCGGGTCGACTATTGCGGGCGTTCGCCGACTTCGGGGCGGCGGCACTGGACGGCTATGTTGGCGGCCTCCTGCTTGAGATCCCTGCGGCGCGCGGCTGTGGCAGCGATCCGCCGCTGGAACAGCGACGTGCCGACTGCCGCGCGACATGTCCTGCCTCTGCTGGGTGACGCGAAGGTCAGGCAGGCGGCGGTTCAAGCGTTCTCGGCGTGGGGGACCGCCGTGGTGCCGCTGCTCCAGGCTGTCCGCATCGACGGTCCCGGGGGGGCGCGCGCGGGTGCTCTGGAAGCCTTGGCGGAGATCGGCGGCGAGGCGGTTATGAGCGCCCGTGACATCGCGGCACTGGAACGGCTGGCCAGGATCGAAATCGCCAGCGACACGCCGGTTCCGCTCTCCTGCTGCTTCCTCTCCTGGATCGCGGTGCCTACCGGGGACCAGGCCGGTGTCATGGAGATGCTCGGGCTGTCGCAGCCGCGTCCGGTCCCGTTCTCCGTCGGCCTGTATGCCGCGGACATCGACAGCCACCGGGCCTCGACGCCGATCCACTGGATGTGTACCGCAGGGTGTTCGTTACTCCCGAGCTCGCCGGCTGGACCTTGGTGGTCGGTTCCTGGTGCGATCCCAGTGCCACCGAACGCCAGAACGAGGTCCTCGAAGCATGCGAACACCTCAGCGCCCGCTCCGGTCGCGCGCAGGCCTACTGGTGGAGCGCCTCGCAGGACGGCTCGGCGGTCCTGATCGCCGAGGAGGGTGTCGTCGTCCGTCCTTCGGCTACTTCCCCGGCGAGGATGTGCAGCACCTGGAACTGGGAGAACCGCTCGCGTACGAGCAGCAGCGGCGCGCCGCGCTGGAGCTCCCCGCTCTGGCAGCCGGCCGGGTGCCACCGAGGAGGACGCCGACGAATGGATGTGGGAGCTCCTCGACCTCGCGCCCAACCTGGCCGGCGCCTTAGGGCTGAACCCCCTGTTCATCGATGCCTCGACACCGACCCGAGGCACCGGGAAACTCGCTCTGACCGAATACGGCCACCGCCTGGGCACGCCGCCCGGAGTACTCAGACGGTGATCGAAATGACGTGGCAGCGCAGGCGAGTGCCCGCAAACGCCGTGTCGAGATGCGTCAGCTCTTCTGGTTGAGGGTGCGGGTCAGTCAGGTCGCGGTTGGCGGCTCGGGAACCCGTTGAAAACACTGCCCGAAGGCAGGCGCGTCACCGGCCTGTCCCGCCGTCAGGACGAACGCCAGGGGTCTGCAGCAGCCGCGGCCACAAGGTGCATCTTCGTGGTCAGTCCGCCGCGGGACCGGCCGATGGCGTGACCGTCCGGTTCGCCAGCCGGTGCCCCTTTTGCCTTCACTTTCGACCAGGGCTTTGCCCACACCGGACCATGTTCACCAACCTCCGCGCCAAGTTCACGGCCGTTGCAAGGTAGCGAGGCTACCCGTCGTCGTCTCGACGCCGATTGTGGATCGCGCCATTGATCGCCTTGACGCTTGTCAGCAGGGGAAGGTCGATGCCGTTGGCGGCCGCATGGCCGATGATGCCCGCGACGTCCTTGGGTAGGCACTTGCCGCTGTAGCCAGGTTCGGATGCGAAGGCGTCCGAGTGGTCGCGCTCGACCCTGGGGTCGAGCAGCCACCCTTCTCGCACGCTCCGCCAGTCCAGCCCGAGGCCTTCGGCGAGGCGGCGAAACTCGTTCACGAATGTCACTTTCACCGCGAACCATGAGTTTTCCATGTACTTGGCGAGTTCCGCCTCCGCCGGATCGACTCGATGGAGTCGCACGAGCGGCCCGAACGTCTCGGCCATCAGGTCCAGCCAGCAGGTCGTCACGCTCGACTTCCATGCTCCCACGAGCTGAAACGGCCGGTCCTCTGCAAGCACACGCCAGGTCGGCGTGGCGAACCTGGTCTCGCCCACGTACTCCGGCCAGAAGATCACCTCGCGCCCATACCGTTTCGCGAGCGCGTCCGTCGTCCCGGGCGGCACAGTAGACCGCAGGATGGCCGGAACGCGCGATGGGAGCGACTCGAACGCCCTCTCGACCTGGCTGAGATCCACCGTCCCGGAGGCCAATGCGGGGGTATTCACGCACACGACCACGAAATCGCACTTCGCAAGTTCCGCGCCGGGGTATGGCCGCGCACTGATGACGTCGTAGGTCACCAGATCCATGTGGTGGGCGAGCAGGTCTGCGGTCATGCTGCCGACATGCCCCAGCCCGACAACCCCCACTGTTGTCTTGCCGGACATGGAACGCCTTCCTGGAGTTGAGGTCGCGCCACCACGAACTATCGCAAGGAACCTCGCGCCCTGTCAGCTCTTGCATGACAATTTCGTCGGGTTGCGTCCAATAGAGTGGTGTACGAACTGGAGGCCTGACTGAAGTCTGGCGTGTCGATTCCGGAACGATGACGGTCACCGTGTGATCCTTCAAGTCGACCAAGTCAGAAGGAGTTTCACGCGCTGACCGCTGTCCAGCGTATCGAACCCGTCCAAGGTTCTGTCCGACCAACTCGCCCTGCTGATTGCATAGTCATCGTTGGTCCGGGACGGTGGCCAGCATACGTCGGCGTCGGTAATCTTTTGCCGGAGCTCGGCGACCGTGGGACCATCGTCGCCAGGTGATGTTCATGTTTGCGACTCTGTCGGATTGGACTCGAGCCGTGACCTACCAGCAACGCGAGGTCGTCTTCGAAGGCGAGGGCAGAGTCTCGATAAGATCAGGTGATCCGCTCCCCGCGCCGTCGGCTTACGACCTTATCGTTCGTGCGCGGCTATCGATCGTGAGCGCAGGCACCGAAACGGCATTCCTCGATACAAAGTATCCGACCCAACCGGGGCCGGGGATAGTCGGGGAAATTGTGCAGGTCGGCGATGCTGTGACAGCAATGCGCCCCGAGTTGACGCCGGGCAGCCGAGTATTCGTAAGGCAGAGCCATCGCGCTTATGTGCGATGTAATTCCTTGCGCGACTGCGTTTATGTCCTTCCCGTTGATCTCAGCGATGAAGCCGTGCTCCTCGCGCGCCAGGCGATCGTAGGAATACACGCGGTCAAGCAGGCAGGCCTCAGGCTCGGCGTCTCTGCGCATATCATCGGGCTCGGAATAGTGGGGCAGTTGATCACGCGCCTTGCAGTCATAGCCGGAGCGCGCCCGGTGACGGCCGCAGACCACCACAAGAATCGCCGATTCGCGGCGGAGAGTCAGCGAGTCGTGCAGATCCGACAGTCCGGCGAGCTCCGGCCGCAGGAGGCGGACGCGGTACTGCTGGCCTGTGGCAGTGCCTCCGCCCTGGCCGAAGGGCTTGAGATCGTGGCAAGCGGCGGTGCCCTGGTGCTGGTCGGCGCCGGCATGGGAGCGATGAGCCTCGATATCCACGACCGCGTGTTCCGGCGAAACATCCGAATGATCGGCGCACACGAAATCGGTGCCATGCAAGGTGCCGGGAACCCTGCCGAATGGGAAAGCCTGCTCGACTTGCCGGTGCGTCTGATACGGGAAGGCTCTCTCGAGATCGCGGGTCTCATCACCCATTACGTCGCACCCGGCGAACTGGCCCAGGCATACCGGATGCTCCGCGCGGGCAAGAGCGAATGCATTGGCGCCGTGATCGACTGGAATATCGCCTAGAGGATGGTCCCGGAATGTCGTCGGTGGGGATCTGGTGCGTAGTGTCGGAAGCAGATTATCCGTTGCTCGGCATCACCATGCGGAATCTGCTGGAGCACGACGGGGTCGGCGTCGCCCTCGTAGTCCACACCGGAATTCGCCGCCCGCCCGACTACGGCGCTCTCGCCGCTCGCTACGCCAACGTTCGGGAGGTTCACCGAAATTTCGGCGAGGGTTATTCCAGAAGCCTCGCCGACGGCGGCTACGACCAGCTCTCCGCCCGAAATTTCGCCTTGGAACTGCTCGAAGATCTCGGCGTGGAGTGGGTGTTCCAGTTCGACGCGGATGACTACTACAACCCCGATGTCATCACCGCAATCACGCAACTCGACGAGAGATTCGACGTCGTGAGTTGTTCGTGTTACACGCTGACTTCCGAGACGAGCTACTGGTACGAGCCGCGCCTGGAAAGGGGCGTCAGTGGAAGGCGACTCCTCGATCCGCACACCAGAATATGGCGCAGTCACCTGGCCAAGCGGTTCGAGCTCTGTCCGATCTCATCGAAGCGGTACGCCAACGTCACCCGACACTGCGGCGTCGCATTCCGCGGCCATCCGCATTGGCACTTCCAAGCCTTAGACGGACCGTTCCACTTTCATCTCCACTGTCTGCTGAGCAAGCGCCACACTGCGGCTCGTACGGCGAGTCGGGAGCTCGGCAGACCTATCCCGCCGCAGCTGTCGGAATGCATCAAAGAGTTGTCACGATGGAAGGATTAACATGTCGGATGAGGGTGCGGACCGGGTGTACATCTCGGATCCGGTCGATCTGAGCCGTCAGGTCTACGTGGACGACAGCGACTACCAGCTATTGTGCTGTGGCCCGTCCGGCGGCGGGAAATTCGGCGGCGGGGGCTCGTCGGACGACTATCTGACGGCGGCCGAGCTGGTCTACGACTTGACGGGTAACCCGGGCCGGGTGGTCAGCGACGTCATCACCTTCGACTACGACTCTGAGACCAGGGTCGAGATTAAGGTGCTCGGAGGAGATTTCGCGATCATTCGAGGTGATGACGTAATGCACTCCGGGAAAAAGGCTTTCGAGTTGCTGATGAGGTTGAAGGAGTTCACCTTCGAAGGCGCGCTCGAGTGGATCGCCGAGAAGTACTCCGTCGAGAAGGCCGAGGTGCTGGCACACGCTTACGTCGCGAGGCGCTTGGGGATGCATGCCCAGGACGACAGCAGTGTCGATCAAGACGACTAGGAGCTGGAACATGGACGTAAACAGCAGCGGCGGAGGCGGCACGCGCGTCGACCTGCCTTGGCCTGCCATGTCGCCGCCCATGCGCGGCGCAGACGCAGGCCAAGGCGTGGCCGAAGGAGTTGCTCGAGTGGTCGGCGAAGGCGCGGTCAACACCGAAGTGTCGATCTTCGATGCGTCCGATGGAGGCGCCATCGTTCACCTCCCGCTGAAGGGCCGGGCCTTCCGCGTCGACGACCGCACCGGGCGAATCATCGAGAAAATTGTCGCAGGACAAGCGCTTCCGGAGGACGACGTCAGTGCGAGAGTTCTTGCCGCACTCGACAAGATGGGAATTATCGGCGGCGAAATGGCGCCGGAGCCGACGACGCGGCCGCTGCAGGAGTTCCGCCCCACCGAGGCCACTCTCATCTTCACCGAGAGCTGCAATCTCGGGTGCACCTACTGCTACGCCAGCTCGTCGCCGCAGAAGTCTCCGCCGATGAGCGAGGAGATCGCCCGGGCAGCAGTCGATCTCGTTCTCCAGAACGCGAGCGAGACAGATGAGAACCTGGCGCTGATCCGCTACATCGGCGGCGGCGAACCTACCATGGAGTGGAAGCTCCTGCAGTCCGTGACTGACTACATCCGGTCGGCATCGCAGGCCATGGGCGTTCGATATCGCATTCGACTCATTACCAACGGAACCCTGCTGACGCCGGACCGGGTGGCATGGATTTGCGACAACATCCAGTTCGTGACTCTGTCCTTCGACATCCTGCCCGAGCTGCAGGCGCAACGGTCCTACGCCGATGGCCGAAGTACTCACGGCAAGCTGGTAAAGGTCATCAGGGAGTTGGTGGAACAGGGCGTTGACTTCCACTTGCGGACGACGGTATCCGCACAGGGCGCGACCCGATTGGTCGATATGGTGAAGTTCGTCCACGACAACACCGGCGCCGCAAGCGTACGCTTCGAACCGATGGCCGAAATCGGTCGTTCGGTGACGCAGGGCATGGCCAAGCCACTGCAGCAGGAGTTCGTCGAGTCGTTCAAGGCGGCCTACAAACTCGGCCGCGAGCTGGGAATCGACGTTACCTGCAAGATGTTCCAGAACACGCTGAGGCGAAGCTCCCGGTTCTGCAACACAGAGTTTTCCGTGACACCCGAAGGGATCGTTTCCGGGTGCCACCGCTACAGCAAGGAGGAGCATGACGGATACGATCTGTTCCGCATCGGGCGATACGACGGCAGTGGCTTCCAGTTCGACATCGATCGAGTGAACGCCCTGCGGGCCATCGACGTTCATTCATTCTCCGAGTGCACCTCGTGCATGGCGCGGTGGAACTGCGCGGGCGGCTGTCTGTCGGCACGGGTAAGCCGCCAAGGGATTTCGCAGAGCGGCCCGTTGTGCGATCTCACCAGGGACTTGTTGAAGTTCTCCATCGAGCAGAAAGTAGGGACGACAGCGACTACCAGCTATTGTGCTGTGGCCCGTCCGGCGGCGGGAGCTCCGGCGGCGGGGGCTCGACGGACGACTATCTGACGGCGGCCGAGCTGGTCTACGACTTGACGGGTAACCCGGGCCGGGTGGTCAGCGACGTCATCACCTTCGACTACGACTCTGAGACCAGGGTCGAGATTAAGGTGCTCGGAGGAGATTTCGCGATCATTCGAGGTGATGACGTAATGCACTCCGGGAAAAAGGCTTTCGAGTTGCTGATGAGGTTGAAGGAGTTCACCTTCGAAGGCGCGCTCGAGTGGATCGCCGAGAGTACTCCGTCGAGAAGGCCGAGGTGCTGGCACACGCTTACGTCGCGAGGCGCTTGGCGAGACTGGCCGAGCAGTAGCGAGAATCTCCTGGGAAGGCGACCGTGATGTTCCAATTAGCGGTGAGATGGGCGAGGCCGTCCGGGGCGGGAACCGGGCTATGTCCGGCCGGCCCTGCCGAAGCGGCCCGGATTTTCGAGCAGGAGTACCGGGAGCTGATCGCCGCCGAGCATGGGCGAGGGCGGCATGCCCGCCGGCTCGACAGATGGCAGCGGAAACTCGGTTGGATGTTCCGCAGCGGGGTGATTCCGTCGCAGCCTGCCGCTGTTCTTGAACTCGGCTGCGACAACGGCATGGCGTCCTACCTGCTGGCTGAGCTCGGGTATCACCTTGCGGGCATGGATATCTCCGATAAGGCGATCGACTGGGCGGCCGACCGATTGCGCGCGGCAGGCTTGGCCGGAGATTTCCGAGTCGGTGACGTGTGCAAGCCGCTGCCCTACCCAGACAGCCGGTTCGACATCGTGATCGACGGCGACTGTCTGCATTGCATCATGGGCGACGCGCGTCGTGCCTGTCTCGCCGAGGCGTATCGCGTGACTAGGCCCGGCGGCCACTTTTTGCTGAGCAGCATGTGCGGCCCGCCGCGGTCGAAAGCCGTGAAGCGGCGATACGATCCGACTGCCCGCTGTCTCCTCGAGGACGGCAGCCCCTTTCGATACCTGCCGAGATCGCGAGATCTTTCCCAGGGGCTCAGCCGGGAGGGGTACCGAGTGTCGGCCCGACACATGAAACGCAACCCTGGTGGAATCATCTCACCCTGTTGGCGCAGCGACCGGAGACCAGATGCCCCCCGAACGTGTCCTCGAGGTGACCACCAACATCGGCTGTCGACTGCAGTGCTCCTACTGTCCGCAGTCGACGGTCACCAGTGCCTACCGAGAAGCGGCAGCTGCCAGGAGAACTGCTGCGGGAGCGTCGGTCCGCACCATGACGCGGGAGTTGTTCGCGGCCTACATCGAGACGGTTCCTTCGTCCGTGCACATCCACTTCTCCGGCTTCAGCGAACCGTTCCACGCAGGCGACTGCGTGGACATGATTCGGATCGCACACCGGCGCGGTCATCCGATAGCTGTTTTCACGACGGCGGACCGGATGATGCACGAGCAGGTAATGCCGCTTGCCGATATCCCGTTCAAGAGATTCCTGGTGCATCTGCCAGACAACGGCGGTGAGATGCGAAAAGAAGTGACCGCGGACTATGTCTCGCTGCTGACTCTGCTGGCGTCGAGCGGGATTTCGAACCTGCAGTTCTACACCATAGGCATTCCACATCCGGCGATAGCCGCCGAGCTCAGCAGAATGCAGTCAACCCGCCGCGTTCACAGCCGCGCGGGCAACGTCGATCTGTCCGCCACGACGGTCGGCACGGCATTCAGCGCCGCAGAGATCGCCGAGCGGAACGGCCACACCAGTCTGATTTGCCGCAAGGACCGCATCTTCGCCAACGTTCTCCTGCCCAACGGCGATGTTCAGCTCTGCAGCATGGATTACGGCCTGGAGCATAAGCTCGGCAATCTCGGCACGCAGACCTATCGGGAGATCGTCGAAGGCCCTGGTTTTCAGCGTATCATGGCCATGCTCGCAGATCCGGACTCGACCGTTCTCTGCCGCCGGTGCGAGTACGGACTTCCCGGTACCTATCGGCGTCGGTAATTCGTGATTGTCGTGGAGGCGCAGTGCGAGATATCGGTATCGACAACCCGTACTACGCGCGGCAATGGCATCTGCACACCGGGTTCGAGCACGTCGAGGTGGATGTTCGCTCCTCCATACGCTGCGACGAGGCCTGGTCGAGGTTGGCAGGCTTCGGCGACCCCCGGATAGTGGTCGCCGCTACCGACAGCGGGTGCAACCTCGCCCACCCCGCCTTTGGCGGGATGGGCAAGTTCGCAGGGTGGGGATACTTCGACGGCGGGGAACTGCGCACGAGGGGCATGCCGGGCAGCGCCGCCGCCAAGATGTATCTGCCCGGCGCGCATCACGGAACGTCGATGTGCGCGTTGACTTCGGGGGCGGTCGGGCACAGCCACCCCCTCGGGGTCGCGCCCGGCTGCCGGCTGCTTCCGATCAGGCTCCAGACCGAAGCGAATCGCGCGCGCATTTCCGAGTACGCAATGCACCGCATCCTCGACTACGTGTCGGAACGGGCGGACGTGCTGTTGGTTCCGTTGTCGAAACTGCCGCACTTCATGCTGTCGAAATCCGTCGTCGATCGAGTCGAGGAGTTGACCTCGAGCGGCGGGCGCCGCGGTAGCGGGCTGGTATTCGTTTGTGCTGCGGGAAATTCCAACTGTCCTATCGACATCGACGTCGACGTTGCCGTGCCCTACGAAGTCGTGTTCGGCGATGCCCAGGCCGAGCCGCTCATCAAATTCTCCAAGACATTTCGAAACGTTCTCGCATCTCTGCCTGGCGTCTTGCACGTGAGCTCGATTTCCAGCCTGGCGCAGCGATGTCACTACTCCTGTTACGGTCCGGGAATCGATCTCTGTGCGCCGTCGAGCAATTCGCGTGCCTTCCGTGGCGATGCTTTGAGCGGGTTGGGCCTAACCACGTCGACGGGGGACCCGGAGAAGCCGACTAACCGATTCAAGGGCACGTCGGGCGCGGCGGCTCTGGTAGCCGGAGTGGCCGCCTTGGTCTTGAGCGCAAACCCCGGCCTCTCTGCCTCGGAGGTCTGCCGGATCCTGCAATCTTCGGCCTCGAAGGACCTGAGTCACACGGGTTACGACCTGCCCCCGCCGACGTCGCCCGACGCAGCCTGGGACCACCCCCTTGTCCCGCTGTGCAGGCGTGGTTCCTTCGACGAAACCGGGTGGAGCCCCTGGTTCGGTAACGGCAAAGTAGATGCCCTCCGCGCCGTGACAGCGGCCCAAACGTGGCAGACCATGGGTTGACTTGGAGTGCACTCCAACTCGTAGCGGGGAGTCATGGACGGATGGCTGCGTAGGTTTCAACCTGACGTACAAAGCCAGACCGGACGTATTGCGCTGGTAGCGCGAGGTTCGCGGGGGCTCGGGCAGGTCGCCCACAGCTACGCGTTCCGGCTGGCGGCGGCAAGTCTGGCGTCCGGTGAACGGCGGGATTGGCGCGGGCCACGATCACGGCCGGCCCCGAGAACTGTGTCGGGTCTCGGATCGCAGTGGGTGAGTGCGCCGCCGATGTCGGCAACAACTTCGGTGGCCGCATCCATGGGCGTCACCGTAGCCGATGCCACCGACAGGATTCGATGAGTCAGTTCGCACGTCGATGCTGGGATGCGATCGGGCGGGGCCTAGTGACCTGAGTCAGAGATTCGGTGGCAGTAGGTGGCGGCTTTGTCGAGGATCTCGTCGGCGGTCTTCGTCCAGACGAACGGTCTGGGTTGGTCGTTCCAGTCGGCGAGCCAGCTGCGGATGTCCCGCTCGAGGGCCTGGACGGAGCGGTGGACTCCACGCTTGAGTTTCTTCTGGGTGAGCTCGGCGAACCACCGCTCCACCAGGTTCAGCCACGACGCACTCGTGGGCGTGAAGTGCAGGTGGAACCGTGGGTGGGCCAGCAGCCACTTCTTGATGTCAGGCGTCTTGTGGGTCGCGTAGTTGTCGAGGATCAGGTGGACCTGGAGGTCCGAGGGAACCTCCTTGTCGAGTTTGGTCAGGAACTTCTTGAACTCGGCGGCCCGGTGTCGGCGGTGGAGTGACCCGATGACCTTGCCGGTCGCGACCTCGAGGGCCGCGAAGAGGGTGGTGGTGCCGGCGCGGACGTAGTCGTGGCTTCGGCGTTCGGGAACGCCGGGCATCATCGGCAGGACCGGCTGGGACCGGTCCAGGGCCTGGATCTGCGACTTCTCGTCCATACAGGACCAAAGCCTTCTCGGGCGGGTCGAGGTAGAGGCCGACGACATCGCGGACCTTGTCGATGAACAGCGGATCCGTCGACAGCTTGAACGTCTGGGACCGGTGCGGGGCCAGGGCGAACGCCCGCCAGATCCTTGAGACGGTCGACTGCGACATCCCGGTCGCCGCGGCCATCGACCTGGTCGACCAGTGCGTCGCGTTCTTCGGCGTCTCTTCCAGGGTCTTCACGATCACCCGCTCGACATCGGCGTCGGTGATCTTCCGCGGGACACCCGGCCGCGGCTCGTCGCCCAGCCCGTCCAGCCCGTGCTCGATGAACCGCCGTCGCCAGGTGCGGACCGTGTCCGGAGCGATCCGCAGCCGCCGCGACACCTCCATCACCGAGTGCCCCTCCGCGCACTCCAACACGATCCGCGACCGCTGAGCCAACGCCTGAGCCGTCGCACGACGACGTAACCAACCCTCCAACACAACACGCTGGGCATCAGTCACCAACAACGGCGGAATCTTCGGACCAGGACGACTCATACCCAAACCAACGATAAACCTCTGACTCAGGTCACTAGTAGTGCTTTGTTAGCTGCTCATGTCGTGTCGGGTGTCTGGTAGTTCGCTGGCTGTATGAGGGCTGGGGAGCTTGCAGCGGTGCGGGGCCGGTTGGAGGAGCTCGCCTCAGAGGTGTTCGCGCCGCTGGTCCGCCGGGACCAGCGGGCGAAGGGCCAGTTGTATCTGCGAGGGCTGCTGTTGGACGGCTGGCGCAAGTCGATGCAGCCGATGGCCGAACGCCTGGGTGTCAATCACGAGCAGCTGCAGCAGTTGATGACGTCCTCGACCTGGCCGGTAGGGCTGTTTTGCGGCCGAAGGAGAGGTTCGACGAGGTGTCAGCGCCAGGCCTCAGCTATGGAAGGCGTATATGGCCAACACGAGCTGACCATCGCCAGCCCGGGGGCAGTAGAACGCCGGTCAGTGCCCGTCGTTGCCAGCCATATCGGCTGGCCCTATTGAGCCCGGAGTGCATGGCACCGTGGCCCCTCTCCGGTGCTCGAGCGCGTGGTTTCGTTTCCTCATCAACAAATACCTCAAGAAAGTGCATATTTGAGTAGTCAACAGATCCCAAGTGGCCGTACCGAGTGGTCCGGAAGATAATGGTGATGTAGCCGGGGGCGCCGCGACACAGAAAGAATGTCGCGGGCTCGGATGATCTCCATTCATACTAGAGTGCGGGGAGTGAGCCATGGCTGCACATCAGCCGCAAAGAGTTCCAGCAGTGTTTATGTTCCAGCCCACCGAGTTTGAGGACGTCCCTGTGGAGCGCCTTGACGAGTGGGAAAGGGACCTTCGCGAATTCGTCGGAATCGAAAACGCTGCACTTCCGGCAGGGGCGACGGGGACAACCTCTAAGTGCCCGAAGAAGGACGACTGCGACTCCAGGGAGCAATAAGGTGAAGCGTCGCCATTCTGGATGCGTAGCCATTGTGAGCGAGCAGAATGACCTGCATGCACTTGCAGCCCAGAAGGAACTCGATCAGTATGGCGACGTCTGCTGTCACGTCATCGAGAGCAATCGTGTTTGCCAGGGGGACGGAGTGTCGTGGACAGAAGGGGAAGGTCTGAGAAGTGCACCCCTTCTGCCCGCTAGAGGGAACGAGCTGCTTGACATTCGGAACGTAGACGCTATTTGGTATCGTCGCGTTTTCGGTCCTCAGTCCCTGGATGTCGAGATTGAGGACGCTGAGCATCGGAGTTTGATAGAGGGTAGCGCCACGGCGGCGCTCGTGGGCATCCTTCTCGCCGAGTTCAAGGGGACGTGGATAAGCGATCCGTTTGCAACACGCTCGGCCGAGAATAAGATCTACCAGATGCATGTTGCTCGCCGTGCGGGATTTTCTGTTCCCCGCACTCTCGTCAGCAACAACCCGTCGATCATTCGCCGATTCTGTGCCGAGCTTGGTGATCAGGTTGTGGTCAAGTCGCTGCGTCAGAGCGAAAACACCATACTCCTCACCCAGAAGCTTAGGCCGGAGCACCTGGAATCCGACGAGTGCCTTCGGCTATGTCCAGCTATATATCAAGAGTATGTACCCGGTCTTAAGCATCTGCGGGTTCAAATATTCGGGGACTATATATCCGCGATGTCGATCACTTCGGAGGATCTGGATTGGCGCCCCAACCTGAATGTGCCATGTGAGGTGTACCGCTTGAACGATGCCACAGTCTCACGCCTTCGACGTGTCGTAAGGGATTTGAATCTACGCATGGGAGTTGTTGATCTCAAGCTTAGTGGGGACGTGCCCACCTGGCTGGAGATCAATCCGCAAGGGCAGTTCCTCTTCGTCGAAGGACTGACAGGTCTACCACTTAACGAAGCCGTTTGCCGGTTCCTCCGTCAAGAAACGCTGGCTGCTGCGCGCGCGAAGCGAGTTTCATAATCTGACAGATCGGTCAGCTCTCAGCTGACGTGGGCGGCGATTCCCGGGCGCCGCGGCGACGCGTTCGTCGCGGGGCAGCTCTTGCGACATCCCCTCAGCGTTGACCTGCGCGACCGCGGTCGGCCGATTCCGCGCCCTATGAGGTCGTAAGGATCTTGCTGAAGTGGCCTGGTAGCCGTGACCGGTGTGAGGTTTCGGCCGTGCGTGATGCTGTGAGTACTCGGCCGTGGATCGTGGACGACGA
>NZ_JBIVFA010000033.1:0-22154 GCF_044747975.1 Streptomyces sp. NPDC090045 | reverse complement strand
GCCGCCCACACCCTCACATCACCAAAGAGCCCACCCATAACCTGACCAACGACCAGCCTGGCTACCAGTCACGCCAAACACCGTTGCAGTACTAGTTGGCTGCCGTCCGTGGCTGCAGTGGCTTGGCCGCCCGGCGCCCCACGACGACCCGGCCGCCAGATTGGGAAGTGCGACAACGATCGCTGCGTAAGGCCATGCCGGCGAGGTCGTCTGCGGCAGACCTGCACGCACGATCGTCTGGAGCACGATGAACCGGATCTGGGCCGGAATCGACAGCGGCAAGACCCACCACCACTGCGTCACCATCGACCAGGACGGCGCGAAACTGCTGTCCCGTCGGGTGCCGAACGGAGAGCCTGAGTTACTCCAGCTCCTCCAAGACGCCCTCGCTCTGGGAGGCCACGTCACGTGGGCGGTCGACATGGCCGGCGGCGAGCCTGCACTCCTCCTGGCTCTGCTCACCGGCCATGACCAGGAGCTCCTCTACATCCCCGGCCGGGTCGTCAATCGGGCCAGCGACGGATATCGCGGCGAGGGCAAGACCGACGCCCGCGACGCACTCGTGATCGCTGACCAGGCCCGCATCCGCCGGGACCTCAAGCCGATGCGACCCGCTGACGAGGCCACCATCGAGCTGAAGATCCTCACGAACCGCCGCACGGACCTCGTCCGTGACCGCACCCGGGCCATCAACCGCCTGCGCTCCACGCTGACCGGCATGTTCCCCGCCCTCGAACGCGCTCTCGTCCTCACCAGCACCGGCCCGCTCATCCTCCTCGACGGCTATCAGACGCCAGCCGCGATCCGCCGTATGGGCACCACCCGTCTGACCCGCTGGCTCCGCGCTCGAGGCGTCCGCACGCCGGAGGAGCTCGCGACGACGGCAGTCGAGGCCGCCGAACAGCAGCACACCGTCGTCCCCGGCGAGATGGTGATCGCCCAGCTGGTGCGGACCCTCGCCGCTGACGTGCGGGTGTTGAACGACAAGGTCGCGGAGATAGACCGGCTCATCGAGGACCGTTTCCGCGCCCACGATCTCGCGGAGATCATCACGAGCATGCCCGGCATCGGACCGCTCCTCGGCGCCGAGTTCCTCGCCGGAGTCGGCAGCGATCTCACCTTCTTCGCGACCCCAGACCGGCTCGCCGCGTTCGCCGGCCTTGCGCCGGCGCCGCACGACTCGGGGAAGAAGAGCGGCAACCTGCACTGTCCCCGCCACTACCACCGCGGTCTTCAGCGTGTCTTCTACATGTCTGCCCTGACCAGCGTCCGCTACGACCCCAACTCCCGGACCTTCTACGACCGCAAACGAGCCGAGGGCAAACGCCACACCCAGGCTGTGATCGCCCTCGCCCGCCGCCGTATCAACGTCTTGTGGGCTCTGATCCGTGACCGGCGCCTCTACGACGTCGTAGCACCCGAGCCGGCCAGCTAGCCGTTGTCGCGACGATGGGACTTGTCACTGCGGGCCCAGAAACTTGCTGGTCAGCATCGGATCCATCGTGGATGCTGCACGCGTGATCGAGCGAGAGACCGCGGTTCGTATCGTCGAGGAAGAGCTGGACCGCGAGGACCAGAAGTGGGCGGCTCGGGGCGTGGCCCCGGTGCCCACAACAGTGCTGCATGTAGAGGAACACGAGCTGGTCTGGAAGGTCTACTGGCAGTCCGAGGAATACGCGCGCACCCGGAATCCCGCCGCGATGCTGGTCGGTCACGGCCCCTACCTGGTGGACCGCCTCGACGGAGGGCTGCACCAAATTGGAGCGGTCTCCGAGATTGAGGGAGCCTGGGAGGCTGACTACCGCGTTCGCATCCGTGGGCTGGCCGTCCGCACCCCTGTGGACGATCTACACGATGAGATACGCGAAGCTGCCGCCGTACGTGGGCGCATGCAAGCGGTACGCATCCTGCGCCGGAGGCTGCCGATGCTTTCTCCATCGCAGGCCCTCGAGTACGTGAGTGCGTTGCTGCAGGCCGATGCCCCAGCCCACCTTGTGGCTGTCGCCGCTGAACAACTCATCGAACCCATGAACCCAGTGCTCGCCGTGCAGACCATCCGTCAGGGACGGCTCGGTTAGTGGAACCGACTCACGAAGGTTGACTTCTCCATTGGGAAGCCACTCCCGCACAACGGGAAAACCTCAAGGGATGCCGTTTCCTTCCTCCGGCTTCCTGCTGAGCGGGACTCTGGCCGGCCCCGTCCATGCGGTGCTCGGAGGGGTGCTGGGCAGTGTTCTGGCGGACCCACGTACTCAGCGTCTCCCCGGTGATCCCGAGCTCCGCGGCCACCACCGCGTACGTGCGCCTGCCACCGCCGGCTCCGTACAACGCGACGACGTCCTTCCGAAACTCCGACGGATAGGGAGGCCGGCGTCCCACCTCGACACCCCTTCCTGGACCTTCAAGTTCCGTTGTCAGGGTGTCCACTCCAAGGATCAGCCTCATATCAAGGTTGCCCCTGAAGGAGCACCTGCTGGAGTTCGGCGGTACACATCATGAAGCCGTCCGGCGTCGGCAGGCGTTCCAGGTAGTGAACGAGATCCGCACCCAACGCGAACACCCTCACCGGGGTACCTGCGGCATGCGCGGACTCCACCACCCTGCGCACTCCGTCCAGGACGGCGGGGTGCCGGGGCTGGTAGGAATCGGCCACCAGGTGGTTGGTCCGGTCCGCAGCGAGGTAGAGCTGCACAAGGTCCTTCGTGCCGACGAACAGTTCGCTGGCGCCCTCGGCGCAAATCGCCGCGGTGGCGTGCACCGCTGCGGGTGTCTCGATGAACGCGGACAAGGGCACGTCCCACGGCACCTCAAGGTGCGTCCTGAGCTGGGCGAATTCTCTCTCATCGTTGAGAAACGGAACCGAGAGGTGTACTCGGCCCGCATCCTCACCAAGCCGATTGCGCAGGGACCCGAGCGCGGCGTGCAGCGCGTCCCGGTAGGCGGTCGAGCCCAGCAGCCAGCGAGTGCCGTGCAGGCCGAGCTCGGGGTTCGGTTCGACCGCCACTGGGGCCAGCTCGGTGATAGCAGCCGCGTGGTCGGAGCGGAGGTCGAGAAGCCTCAGGACCAGTCGCTGGTCAGGCAGGAGTGCGTCAACGAAGGTGCACAGCCGGTCCGCGACGGCCTGCCCGTAGACCGCAATGTCGGCAGGGCCACCGTTCAAGGAGTCCAGTGGCCGCAGGGCTGCCGCCATGCAGAGGAACTCCTCCCGGATGAAGAAGGAGTCGACCCGCTCCGCGTTGGGGCTGTACCAGTTGATCGTGTGGATGTCCTGCAGGTCCGCGATGACTGCACACGCCGAGCCGAGATCGTCCAGCGAAGGGCTTCCGACCCACGACCCCGAAGCCTCGGTCCTCGCGTTGGAACCGATGACGATCGATTGGCTCTCGAGGTCCAGCGTCACTTCGCCGGCCAGGTCAGCGAGATCTGCTTGGTCGACGCGGAGCACGGGAATTCCCCTACCACGACAGAGGGACTGCATGTGGCCGGTTAGCCCCCCCGAACTGCAGACGACCGCCCGCGCCGTCACGATCGCGTCGTACAGACCCGCGTCAAGACCAGGGGCGACGAGGATGGATCCCTCGAGTGGAGTTCTTGTCCGGTTGCAGGTGCCTCGTAGCACACTCTGTACACCACCGGCCAAAAGGAATCCCTGAATCCGTCGCCCATTCAACTAGTCACTCCACCGGTTTCGTGGTCTATCCAGCCGGTTCATCGGCGGACCGTCGTCGGAGTAGCTGCGACGGGCTGTTGCCCGGCGACGTCGGCGTCAGATGGACCAGTGCAGCAGTCTTGCAGCTGTTATGGCGGGTGCATTGAAGGCAGCGCCGAGCAGGTGGCGTATCTTTGAGATTGTCAGCGTGATCGGATCGCTGGTGCTGTCGGGGTTGTGTGGCTCGGCGGGCCGGTCCGCGCTCGGAGCGCTCGGCCGGACCGTCCCGCGATCCGGGCCATGGGCTGGTCGAAGATCGCCCGTCGGCGGGCAGGGTCTGCGCTATGACCTACGGGCCACCTCACGACCCCCAGAGTTCACATAACCCCCGATGATCACGCGGTGGGTGTACCCAATCCCATCTGGGTCCAACCCAAGATTGCAAAACCACGGGAATACTATTCTCCGAGGTCTTCGGCGTTCGCTATCCCCAGTTGTCGACGCAGTTGGCGTGGTGTCACGGTGACGTCGGTGAGTCGTTCGACGGCGGTCCGGTTCACGACCACCCTCATCAGGTGGTCGAGCCGGGAACCATCCTTCGGAAGGGTCGGGAATTCACCCATGGACTTGATAGAGGCGTCCAATTTGGAATCGAACAGTTCCCGCTCACTTCGAGTACGCGTGGCCAACCTCCTCACCTCCAGAACCACGGCCCTCTCGAATCCACCCCGGGCCGATTCCTCCATACTGATAACACCGCTGTGGAATCGAGCAAGGCTTTGAGCCAACCCGTCTTCATGTAGTTCCAGTTGCTCGACAACGTACGCGGCGACCCCGATTGACTGGTTCTTGATGGAAGCGAGATTGAAGGCGAAGGCACCGGTTCGGCCGTTACGCACGAGCTCGTCGCCCTCTCTCAGCACACCGACCGCGGAGACCGGGCCTACTGGCTCCCTGTCGGGACCCAGTAGCGTGCCCCGTTCGTCGACCTCCAAGCCACGCCCGGTGCGCTCATGGGGTACCGCGATCCTCTTCCGGAGGAGATTCCTCCAAAGCGGCTGGCCAACCCTGCTGTAGTCCCACTCTCTGCCGAAGTTGGATACCACCAGGTCGGCCTCGATAGCGTGCCTCTGCTTGGAGGTCTCGACCGAGACGACCAACCGCCCAGACTCCGTTGGCGTGATCCGCTCCACTTTGCCGACGACGAGTTTCAACAGCCCGTCTGCGGGGTGCATCGCGCGCTCGATGATCGCCATCGTGTACTCCACCACGCCGACCCGGAACGCGGCTATCGCAGTACCGAACTCGTCTAGCAGGCGTCGCAGTTCCGCAGAGCGAATCCGCTCAATGGCCTTGGGAAGATGCGGCTCCCACGCCTTGGCCACCCGCTCCGCTATCACCGCCGGGTGAACTCCGGGGTGATCCCGAGCGACCGTCGAGCACGCCGCCTCCCACTCGGACCGAACCCGGGCCAGGAACTCCTCCCGATTCTGGTACGGCTCCAGCAGTGCCTTCGGGCAGGCCAGTTGCAATACCCCGTGCTCGTGGCCTGCCGGGTACGTCCGGAACATCGTCCCGGTCCTGGAGATCAGGTGGATCCTTCCTGTGTGGCCCTGGCGCAGCAGAAGGCCCGCCGAGTCATATGCGCTCAGAACGGATCCGACGATCGCGACGGTTGCTTCGGATGGGAGTGCCACGAGCTTGCGGACGCCGGCCGCGGAGTACGGGTTCCGCACGAAGGACGGGTGCCTGAGCACCTCGGCGGCGAAAGGCGGTTCCCTGAGTTCGAGACCAGTCGCGAGAACGACGTGTTCGGCGAACAGCAGAATCGGTTCTGGGCCCCGCTCGACCCCGAGCCGGCTCGCCGACAGCTGGCATATCGTCACATCAATTCCTGCTGAATGTACTTCCATGTCGACCGCCTCGCCGTCCACTTCGACGAGTACGACGCCGGGACAGGCTTCCCGCCTGGCCTCGGCCAGCCGCTCGATCAGGTAGTCCTGGAAGATCCGTCGTGGCGCCGGCCCCTGCTCGACGAACTCGTACTCGGCCCACTGCGCTGGCCAGTCCCGCCGGTCTGCCTCAAAGTTGGCCCACCGGACGAAGTCGAGATCGTCCTCCCGGAACACCGACATGCGACCCGCCTGGATGTTGAACACATGGTCCCAGGGGTTGCCCGCCCGGTGGTAGGCGACGCCAGCGGACCTGTAGTCGGAACGCCGCTCCAGAAGGACGATTTCGAGTGACCTGCGCGCGAAGCGGAGCAGTCGAATCGCCGTGGCGGTGCCAGCCAGGCCCGCCCCGACTATCAGCACTCTTGGGCACGCGCGTGTTCGGCTCATTGCAAAGCCCTCCCCCTTCGTCGATGAGAACCCGACTCTGCTATCTCACACCCGGCTGGGCTTGTCCAGCCGCTAGGCTAGGCCGTCTTGGGGAAGTCACGGGCGGCCAGCCACTTGATGTGGTCGCCCGCGATCTGGTCGATGCTGCTCTCGGTGGTCAGGTGGTGTTCGCGGCGGGTGGTGTCGCGACGGACGCTCTCGTATCCACCTTCGTCCAGAAGGGCCACGGAGGCGAACTAGGCAGGATCGTCCTGGTCGGGCTGGATGACAACGAACGTGTTGTCGGTGTCGTTGAGCTCACCGATCAGCTCGAACAGGGCGTCTTCGGGCGGATCGTCGACGTGGTCACCGTTCTCGCTGTCTGCGCAGTTTTGATCAGAAACTCAAAGGGTTCTCGTCCAGCACGTAGCGGACGTGCGTGCCGCCGAAGTAGCCGCAGACGATGTGTGGTCGACACTGGCGTCTGTGGAAGAATCTGCGGGTTTCGGCGGCCAGTTCAGCCTGCTTCCTGACCCGGTGGGTGTGGGCATGCTGCGTTTGAGGCCGGCGTTGACCAGCTTGTCGGGGTTCAGCTCGGGTGAGTACGAGGGCAGGAAGTGCAGCTCGATCTGGTCCTGGTGGCTGGCGAGCCAGTCCCGGATAGTCTTCGAGCGGTGGGCTGAGTGCCGATCGACGATCAGGTGTATCTTTCCGGTCGAAGTGCCCGACAAGCCGGGCGAGGAAGCGGTACATGACCTCCGCGTCGAACGACTCGGTGAAGACCATGAAGTGCATCCGCCCGCGGGTGCTGATCGCGGACATCGCATTCACGAAGAACCGGTTCCCGGTCCGGCGGACGATGGGAGTCGTACCCTTGGCGCCCCAGGTTCGGCCGGTGACCTGGTCCGAGCAGATCCCGACCTGGTCAGCGAAGAGGAATTCGCCGTTCTCCCCCTTCGCCCTGGCCCGGATCGTCGGCCAGGTCTCCTGCCCGGTCCCGGCCCTCCACCAGCGCGGACACCGCCAGCAACCGCGCGGCCTCCTGCGCATCAGGGCGACCAGGCCCGCGCATCTCCCACCAGAGCATTGACACACCGTCAATGAACCCCAACCCAAAGTGTTTCGGATCAGTATGTGCCCTGGAAGTGTCCTGGTGATCTCAGAGAGCGATCGGCTTGGCGAGCACGTCGTTGATCGAGGTCCTCAAGGAGGAGGTGGGGGATGACGGAAGCTGTGCGTACTCGGTGCCATGGGGTCGTCATGGAAGCGACGTGGGCGGAGTCGAGAGCGCTGGTCCTCGGCGAAGGTCCGGGCAGCGCATGCGATCACGCTCAGGCGGATGCGGAGGCGTTGCCTTCCAGGGCCGAGGTGGAGATCTCCTCCAGGGATCGTGAACGGGTCTCCACGCCCGAGAGGGCGATCGCGACGGTGGCGAGGGCGACCGTCACCGCGCCGAGCAGGGCGGTGGTGCGAAGAGACGGCGGGGCCACGGCCGCCACGACCACCGCGATCATCAGCACGCCGCCGACCTTGGTGACCGCTGCTGTGAGCCCCGAAGCCTGCGAGCGAATCGCCGTCGGGTACACCTCGGCGGTATAGGCACTGAGCACCGCGACGGCCGAACCGGCTGACCAGATGGGCACGGCGAGCAGCAGGTGCAACGGCAGCGGGTGCACGGCGATCCGGTCACCCACCGCTGCCAGCGTCATCATCGAGACCGCGGTGCAGGTGCCGAGGAGCACGAGTGTTGCCTTGCTGCTCCACCGTCCGTACAGCCAAGCGATGACGAGGTTGAAGGGCAGTCCCAGCAGTGCCGAGTCCCGCAGGGTGGTGTCGGCGGTCAGCTCGGAGAAGCCCAGGCGCTGGAGGTCGGACGGGATCCACAACTGGAAGCCATGGGTCACCAGGCCGATCCCGAGGGCGAACACCACCAAAGGGAGACTGGCTCTGGCGTAGGGCGTCAGCAGCAGCCGCAGGTAACCGTCGTGGGCGGAGGCCGCGGGGGCGTCTGCCGGAGGCTGGGCGGAGACCAACCGGGCGCCGTAGCGTGCAAGCACGGCCTCAGCGTCGGCGGGTCGTCCGCAGGCGGCAAGAAAGCGTGCGGATTCCGGGATCCAGCGGTTGAGCAGCAGCAGGAGGAGGCCCGTGGGGAGTCCGAGCAGCCACAGCACTCGCCAGCCGAAGTGCGGCACCAGCAGTGACGCCGCCCAACTGGTCAGCACGTAGCCGCCAGCAGTCCCGACGCCGCCGACGAGAACGACGAGCCAGCCACGCTGACGGGTCGGCACGGTCTCCGTCAGCAGGGTGAAGAGGAGCGGAAGCATGCCGCCCGCGCCCAGCCCCATCAGGAAGCACATCACGAGGTTCATCCAGAACTGCGGCATGGCTCCACACACGGAGGTCGTGAGAAAGACGACAGCGGCCAGGATGATGGAGGGGCGGCGGCCGATTCGGTCGCCGAATCGACCCCACAGGAAGGAGCCGATGACGGTTCCACTGATCCCGGAGAGCGGCAGCAGCGCGACGGGAAGGCTGCCGTGCGGATGGACCGGCGAACGCAACCCGTATTCCTGGGCCATGCCCGGTACGACAAAACTCAGCGACAGGGGCTTCATGACGTCGATGGCCACGGCGAGCACCATCACGACCGTCAGCGCCCAGTGTGCTCGCGTCAGCGGCACGTCGTCGGCGAAACTCACCCGGAGCGGCCCCGGCTTGTAGTCGCCGGGCGCCCGACGCAGGCCGACGATTCCGTAGACGCACGCCGCCACCCCGGCCAGGATGAAAACCATCCCGACCATCATGGTGATCATCATGGGCGAGCCCCAGGCACTGCCCGACATGGGGCGGGAATGTCCCGATGGGTGGGCGAGGTGCTCGTACATCGGCAGATGGCCCAGCGCACCCGCAAGGCACAGCAGGACGCCGCACCAGAACCAACTCGGCCGAGCGAAGGCGACGGGTCCTCCCGTCCTGTCATCGCCGTGCGCCGCGCCACCTCGGCCGCCGCTCATCCGACAGCCCCACCGCGCATGCCCACGGACCCCCACCTCTCGGACCGGCGCCAACTGAGAACTGGGGGCTCGGCCGACGTGGATGACGCCTCCTGTGCCGCCTCTTCGCTGCCGACGCGCGGCTCGGCCTTGAGGATGCGCAGCGACCTTCCGAGGGAGCGCGCGGTGTCCGGGAGCCGCTTCGCACCGAACAGAACCATGACGACCAGAGCAATGATGATTTCGATCAGAAGGTTCTCCTGCATCACGACCCTCTTCGGCTGGTGCGGGCGGAACGTTCTCGCGCCGCGACGGAATAGTTCACCGTCGTCATTTTCGGGGTTCTACGCGGTTGACCGGCGACCAAAGGGTGCGATTCACCTGTTTGGATGCAGGGCTGGTCAGTTGTACCCTTTCGGCGGATCAAGATAACGCCGGGTTACCCCGAGACTTTAGTCGGAATTGATGAAGTGCTGGAGGGGAATCAATCGTGTCGTTCTTGGCCCCAGGGGCTGGAACATCGCCAGTAACCTGCGGCGGTCTGCGTTCACGTGCTGTCCGGTTGCTGCAGCAGGACATGCAACAAGTCGATTTCGGAGTGCGCCGGTTCAGGCTCCGCTCTGGTCCGGCACGTAAGCGGCTGGAAGATTCTGGAAGAGCATTTCTCGAAGGATTCAACCACTCGGTGTATGCCCGGAACACGGACGCACTCGGCACAGCACTTGACAGTCTCCCAGAGGGATTCCGGGGTTTCGCTTTCGAAGGCGCGGGCATGGGTTGCGCGCTGCTCGATCTGCTCACCCTGTCCCACGGACGCCGAGTGCGGGAACTCCTTGAGGGACCCGGCGCCGACTATCCGCATCTGATCCATGTGGGTGCCGGCTGGGCATTCGGCAGACTGCGCCTGCACCCCTGGCGCGGACTGCGTGCCGGTGAGCCCCTGCTCCACTGGCTCGCCTGGGACGGATTCGGCTTCTATCAAGGGTTCTTTGACTCGGACCGGGTCGTGGCGGGGCAGCGGGTAGAACGGGGCCTCGACCCAGCGCAGCGTGCGGTGCGGGACCAGGGGCTCGGGCGGTGCCTGTGGTTCCACGAGTGCGCCGAACCCGAAGCGCTGGGCCTGCGGGTGGCCGAGTTCCCGCCGTGGCGGCGGGCGGACCTGTGGAGCGGCATCGGTCTCGCTGCGGTGTACGCGGGAGGCGATGACCAGGACGAACTGCGCGCGCTGGTCGAGGCGGCGGGTGACCATCGGGCCCACCTCGCCCAAGGCGCCGCCTTCGCCTGCGCGGCCCGGCTGCGTGCCCGTAAGCCCCTTCCCGAGCACTGCGGCACTGCGGCGGTGGCTCTCACCGGGGTGCCCGCGCAGACTGCGGCCGACTGGACTCACACCGCACTCGTGAGCCTTGGCCCCGCCCCCCGCACCGGAGATCACTACCGCCAGTGGCGGACCGGGATCAGGCGGCTGTGGGCGGATCACCACGCCTCCGACCCGTCCGATGGTGCCACGCAGCAGCCCGTGGAGGGCTCCCCGACCACTGATACCGAAACGGCCGCGCCCCGCTCCCGGAGGAGCCGATGAACTCGCTCGCCCGCTCTCTGAGGGCGCATGCTGCCAAGGCCGCGGCGCTCTGCTGCTGTCTTACGGCCTTCTGTTTGGCGGCCCCGGACGCGGTTCCTGCGACCGACCGGGCGGAGACGGCCGCACACTTCCACTTCACCGCCCACCCGCTGAACGACCCCGACCGGCCGGGCGACCGCCAGGTGCGCCCCGTGGCGCCGGCTTTCAGCCACATCCGGTCGTGGATCTCCACGGTCGGAGCGGGCGCGGGGCTCTTCGCCGCGGACGGCGGGACGGTCTCCCACGACGTGTGCCTGGTCGACCCCCGCACGGACACCGTCACCGTCCAACCCGCGCCCGGCACCAGGAAGCGTTACCGCCCCTTCATCCTCGAGGCGAGGGGCCTGTCCATGCCGTCGTACGCGGCCCCGATGGGCTGCATGCCAGCTGATCTGAACCAGGACGGCTGGCAGGACCTGGTGGTCTACTACTGGGGCCGCTCGCCCGTGCTCTTCCTGCGCGCCTCCGCTGTCACGCCCTCCCGCGCCGCCTTCGTGCCGCAGGAACTGGTTCCCGGCCACCCGGTGTGGAACACCAACGCCATGACCCTGGGCGACTTCGACGGTGACGGTCACCCGGACCTGGTGGTGGGGAACTACTTCGCCGACGGGGCACGGGTCCTCGACCCCACCGCCCGGCAGTCCTCGCTGCAGATGCCGTCCTCGATGTCCGACGCGCACAACGGGGGCACACTGCGCTTCTTCCGGTTCACCGGCGCACGCTCGGGCAGCACGCCCTACGCCCACTTCGCAGAAGTGCCCGATGCCTTCGGTCCCCGGCCGCTGTACGGCTGGACCCTGGCCCTGGGCACCCAGGACCTCGACGGCGACGGGCGGCCCGATCTCTACCAGGCCAACGACTTCGCCCCAGACCGGCTGCTGGTCAACGAGTCCCGCCCCGGCGCCCCAAAGTTCCGTCTCGCCGTGGGCACGCGCCACTTCACCACCCCCAAGTCCAAGGTGCTGGGCAAGGACTCGTTCAAGGGCATGGGGGTCGCCTTCGCTGACCTGGACCGCAGCGGCACACCGTCGATCCTGGTCGGCAACATCACCGAGCCCTACGGGCTTCAGGAGAGCAACTTCGTCTTCCGGCCCACCGCCTCCGGCGAGTGGCTACAGCGGCTGCTGCACCGCGGTGAGGCCCCGTACGACGACCACAGTGAGGGCATGGGCCTTGCCCGTTCCGGCTGGACCTGGGACCTGGTCGCCGCCGACTTCGACAACTCCGGCTATCCGCAGGTGATGCACGCCACCGGGTTCGTCGCGGGCCGGACCGACCGCTGGGCGCAACTGCAGGAGGCGGCAATGTCCAACGACCTGATCCTGCGCCACCCCGAACTGTGGCCTGATGTCAAGCCGGGGGACGACCTGTCCGGCCATGACCCCAACACGTTCTTCGCCCGTCTCCCGCAGGGCCGCTACGTGGATGTGGCCAAGCAGGCCGGGGTGGCTTCCACCGCCGTCACCCGCGGGTTCGCGGTCGGTGACGTCGACGGCGACGGGCGGCTCGACTTCGTCGCCGCCAACCAGTGGGGACAGTCGGTGTTGTACCGCAACCGGTCCCAGGCCGCGCCGTTCCTCGGCATGCGCCTGCGGTTGCCGGTGGGCCCGGCCGGGGCGACCACGCCAGCCATCGGTGCCGTCGCCCGGCTGCGGCTGCCCGACGGGCGGATCACGCAGCAGCAGGTGTACCCCGCCAACGGGCACGGCGGAGTGGCCGCTCCCGATCTGCTGTTTGGCCTGGGAGGCCAGAAGCTGGCCGGCCCACTGCGGGTGGACATCTCCTGGCGGGACACCGCCGGCGTCCGGCACGAGCGCACCGAAACCATGCGGCCGGGCTGGCACGACCTCGTGCTCGCCGCCGACGACAAGCGCCCGGAGGTCCCCGCATGACGATGGCACGCACCCACACCGCCGACTCCGCGTACGGCGCCGCGCCCCACGGGGTACCCGCGTCGGGGGCCGGTCTCAAGGACGAGGCCGCCTGCCGCCGCAGCAAGGCGCTGCGTCGTTTCGCCGCGTCGATCACCGCGGCGACCGTGCTTGGCCACACCGTGCTGGGCTTCGAACAGGCCTACGCCATGCCCGTCTTCGCCGTCTTGGCCGCGGTGACCACCGAGCTGCTGCTGGAGGCGATCGACGCCTGGGGGAAGCAGCGCACCCCCCGCTTTCGCGGATGCGCAGGCGAGGTGGCCGACTTCCTGCTGCCCGCCTATATCGGCGGCCTAGCCTGCGCGATGCTGCTGTACTCCAGCAGCCGTCTCTGGCCGACCCTGCTGGCTGCGGTGGTCGCCGTCGCCAGCAAGTACCTGGTCCGGGTGAAGGTCAACGGTGCAGCCCGGCATGTACTCAACCCCAGCAACACGGGCATCGTCGTGGTGCTGCTGCTTTTCCCCTGGGTGGGCATCGCGCCGCCGTACCAGTTCACCGAGTGGCTCGCAGGCTGGATCGACGCAGTGCCAACGATCGTCGTCCTGGTCCTGGGGACCCTGCTCAACGGCAAGCTGACCGGAAAACTGCCACTGATCCTCGGCTGGGTGGGCGGCTTCGCGGCGCAGGCACTGCTCCGGGGGGCGTTCACCGATATCTCCACCGTCAGCGCCCTGCTGCCGATGACCGGCGCAGCCTTCGTACTGTTCACCAACTACATGATCACCGACCCGGGCACCTCACCGTGGCGGGCACGCAACCAGGTCGTCTTTGGCGCGACCGTCGCCGCCGCGTACGGCATGCTCGTGCAGTTGCACGTCGTCTTCGGCCTGTTCTTCGCGCTGGTCATCGCCTGTGTACTTCGCGCGACGCTGTTGGCCCTGCTTGCGGCGCTCCGCGACCGCAGCATCCCGGCCCCGCGCCACGAGGCCGGACGGGGGGATGCCCAGGACACCCGTTCCACGGCCACTTCCGGCACCGATGCCGGTACCGCCGACGTGTCCTGAGCCTGTCCCCGAGTGGCACGTCCTGACAGGCCTTAAGGAGAGTTGCCGTTGTCCCCGTACGACTGCGCGGCTTCCCACGACGGCATCGCCGTCGTGGGGATGGCCTGCCGCTACCCCGATGCCGACGATCCCGCACAGCTGTGGGACCTCGTCCTGCGCAAGCGGCGCGCGTTCCGGCGGCTGCCCGCGGAACGCTTCGCCCTCGAGGACTACAACGACCCGACACGCCGCGCCCCGGACGGCATCTATGGGACCAGGGCTGCCGTGCTGGAGGGCTGGCACTTCGACCGGGACGCCTTCCGCGTCCCCGGCGCCGTACACCGGGCCGCGGACCCCGCGCACTGGCTGGCGCTGGAGACCGCAGCCCGCGCGCTGGAGGACGCCGGGGTCCCCGGCGGCGCCGGCCTCGAGCGCGACCGTGTCGCGGTGGTCATGGGCAACACCCTCACCGGCGAGGTCACCCGCGCCCGCACCATGCGGCTGCGCTGGCCGTACGTGCGGGCCGTGCTCGACGGCGTCTTGACGGAGGAGGGACTCGACCCGGCGCAACGCGAGAAGGTGCTGTCCCACACCGCGGAGCGCTACCTGGAGCCGTTCCCTGCCCCCGACGACGAGTTCCTGGCCGGCGGCCTCGCCAGCACCATCGCGGGCCGGATCTGCAACCAGTTCGACTTCCACGGCGGCGGGTTCACAGTGGACGGTGCCTGCGCCTCCTCGCTGCTCGCCGTGACCACCGCCTGTGGGCGGCTGCGCGAGGGCAGCGCCGACCTGGTGCTGGCCGGCGGCGTGGACATCAGCCTCGACCCGTTCGAACTCGTTGGGTTCGCACGGCTCGGCGCGCTGGCCGAGGAGCGGATGAGGATCTACGACAGGGAGGCCACCGGCTTCCTGCCCGGCGAGGGATGCGGGGTCGTCGCCCTGATGCGCAGCCGGGACGCGGCCGCCGCGGGGATGCCGGTCTACGCGGAGATCCGAGGATGGGGTATCTCCTCTGACGGCGCGGGCGGCATCACTCGCCCCGACCAGCGGGGTCAGCTCCTGGCGCTGCGCCGGGCCTACGCGCACGCGGGTGTCGACCCAGCCGTCACCGGGCTGCTGGAGGGCCACGGAACCGGCACGGCGGTGGGCGACGCGGTCGAGTTGCAGGCATTGTGCGCCCTACGCGCCGGGGCCCCGCGGCCGGCGGCGCTCGGATCGATCAAGGCCAACATCGGCCACACCAAGGCCGCGGCTGGCCTCGCCGGGTTGATCAAGGCATGCCTGAGCGTGCACCGCGGCGTGCTGCCGCCGACCACGGGATGCGACAGCCCGCGTGACGAACTCACCGGCGAGGACGCGGTGCTGCGGATCCTCGCCGACGAGACCGAGTGGCCGCCCGGGCCGCGCGTCGCCGGGGTGAGCGCCTTCGGGTTCGGCGGCATCAACGCGCACGTAGTGCTGAGCGAGCCACGGCACCCGGGACCGCGCCCACAGGCCACCATCCCCTGCGCCCCACCCCGAGCCCGTCGGGCCGACCCGGAGCAGGAGCTGATCGCGCTCAGCTCGGACGACCCCGAGGAGTTGTCGGACCGCCTGCGGCGCCTGTCGCGGCTGGCCCCGCGGCTGAGCGACGCGGAACTGCACGACCTCGCCTGCGCATGGGGTCGCGCACCCCACACCGGCCCGGTGCGCGCCGCCTTGGTCGCCGGTTCCCCCGAGCAACTCGCCCTGCGAGCCGAGGCCGCCGCGGCTGCCCTCACCGAGGCCGCGCCGGGCACGCTGGCCCGGCGCCCCGGGGTGTGGACCGCAAACGCCTCCCCGGGCCGGGTCACCTTGCTGTTCCCCGGCCAGGGGGCACCGCTGCGCGCCGACCCGGGCGCGATCGGCGCCGACCTGGCCGAGGCCGGGGCGAACGGGCTTCTCAGGGCTGACGGACCCGGTCCGGCCGCTGGCACGGCCGCCGCCCAGATGGTCGTCCACCGGGCCTCGCTGACGGGTCTGCGCTGGCTCGAGAAGCTGGGCGTGCAAGCCGAGGCAGCGCTGGGGCACAGCCTGGGCGAGTACGCCGCACTCGTCTGGGCGGGCTGCCTTGGCGCGCAGGAGAGCCTGGAACTGGTCGACCGGCGCGGCCGGACGATGGCCGAGCTGTGCGCTCCCGGTACGGGGATGCTGGCGCTGACCGTCGACGCCGCTGGTGCCGAGGAGCTGTGCCGGGGCACCTCGGTGGTGGTCGCCGCGTACAACGGGCCAATGGCCCATGTGGTCGCCGGACCCGCAGGCGAACTGTCCGCGCTGACCCGGCGCGCGGCCGAACGCGGGATCGACGCGCTGCCGCTGCCCGTGGCACACGCCTTCCACTCGCCCGCCGTCGACACCGCGGCGGAGAAATTCGCGCCCCTGCTCCGCGCCACCGCATTCGCGACGCCTCACGGCACGCTGCTTTCCAGCGTGAGCGGCGGCGTCTGCCGCGTCGGGGGCACGGAGCTGCAGGAGCTGCTGGTCGCCCAGATGACCGCGCCGGTACGGTTCTGGGAGGCGGTCCGCACGGCCTCCGCCTGGACAGACCTGTTCTGCGAGATCGGCCCCGGCCACACCCTCGCGGCCATGGCCGCCGCCCCCACCGGCGTGCCCACGGTGTCCCTGGACGTGGGTGCGCGAGGAGAGGGACCTCGCGCCGAGACGGCGGCCGCGCTCTTCGCCTGCGGTGCCCTCACCTCGGCCGAGGTGCTGTTCGAGGGCCGCGAGGGCCGCCCCCTGGACCCGTGGCGTCAGCGGGTGTTCATCGGGAACCCCTGCGCCCGGCCCGCGTCCGGAACCGCCACCCAACCGGCCGTCCCGGCCGCCCCGGTCGTGTCTGCTGAGCGGGCCGCGGCAGATGGGTCGACATCCACCGAGCGGCCCGTAGGTGTCGAACGGCGCGACGGGCAACCGTCAGAGGAGGATGTCGCCGGCATGGTTCTGCGCCTGGTGGCCCTGGCCACGGAACTCGATCCGGAGGCCCTCACGCCGGACCAGCGTCTACTCAGCGACCTCCACCTGTCGTCGCTGAAGGTCACCCAGCTGGTTACCGAGGCCGCCTGCGAGGCCGGCCGCGAGCCCCCGGCCGCTCCCTTGACCATGGCGGACGCGTCGCTCGCCGAGATCGTAGAGGTGGTGCGCGGGCTTCCCGAAGCCAGGGGCGGCGACCAGCCGGAGACGATCGTCCCGGGTGTCGCGCCCTGGATCCGCTGCTTCGCCGAGGAACTGCGTCCCGTCGCAGCGCCTGAGTGGCGCCCTACCGACCGCCCGGGCCGGGTCACCGTCGCGGCGCCGCACGGAGCGGCGCCCGGCACCGACGCGCTCCGGCCGCCGGGCGGCCTGCTGACGGGCCGGGCCGAACTGCTGTACGTCCCAGACGCGGAGGCGCCGGAAGGGCTCGCCGCGCTCCTCGGCGCGGCCCGCTCGGCCGTCGCCGGTGACCGTCGGCTCGTCTTGGTCACGCACGGTTCGGGCCTGTCCGGTTTCGCGGGGAGTCTGCACCAGGAACACCCGGAGCTCGGCATCACCATGCTCCGGGTTCCGCCGACCGAGGCGGGCTTGGCGACAGCCGCCGCCGTCGCGGGCGCCGAACCGGGGGTTCTTCGGGAACTGGTGGTGCGCGATGACGGCACCTGTGCCGAGCCGGTGGCCGTGCCGCTGCCTGAACCGGCCGCCGCCGAAACAGTGCTCGGCCCTGGGGACGTGCTGCTTGTCAGCGGCGGCGGCAAGGGTCTGGGCTTCGCGGCCGCCGCCGCCTTCGCCCGTACGACGGGCGTCTCGCTCGCTCTGCTCGGACGGGGTGATCCGGCCCGGGACGCGGCGCTGCGGCACAACCTGCAGTTGCTCGCCGAACTCGGCGCCACCGTCCGCTACCAGCAGACGGACATCACCGACCCGCACGCCACGGGGTGCGCGGTCGCCGAGGTGGAGCGCCAACTGGGCCCGATCACCGCCGTGCTGCACGCCTCCGGAATCAACCAGCCACAGCGCTTCGACGACCTCACCGAAGCCGACGTGCGAGCGCACCTGGCACCGAAGACATCAGGGCTCGCCCATCTGCTGGCGGCGGTGGACCGCAGCCGGCTACGCCTGCTGGTCGGATTCGGCTCAGTGATCGGCCGCTACGGACTGGCGGGCGAGTGCCACTATGCGCTCGCCAACGGCCTGCTGCGCCAGATGCTCGAGACCGAGGCCCGCGACCTGCCCGGATGCCACACCCTAGTGCTCGACTGGTCGGTGTGGGCTGGCGTGGGCATGGGTGAACGGCTCGGTGTGCTGGATCGGTTGACCCGCAACGACGTCACGCCCATCCCAGTCGAGCACGGATTGGACCTGCTGGTTCGGCTGGCCGCAGCACGGGGCCTGCCCGTGGCGGTGGCCGTGCACGGGCGCATGGGACTGCCACCGCGCGCGCTGCCCGCAGACGCGTCCGGCCACGCGGCCCGGTTCCTTGCCCGTCCGCGCATCCACTACCCGGGCGTGGAACTCGTTGTGGACAACGAGCTGACCGAGGCCACCGACCCGTATCTGCGCGACCACCGCGTCGACGGGCTGCCCGTGCTGCCCGCCGTCGTCGGGCTGGAAGCGATGGCCCAGGCAGCCTCCGTACTGGCGGGCCGGCCGCTGCGCCGCTGCCGTGAGGTGACGTTCGACCAGCCCGTCACGGTGGCGGCGGGTGCCACACGGACCGTGCGGCTGTGCGCGCTCGCCGAGGACGGCGCCGTCACCGTGGCCCTGCGCAGCGACGAGACGGCGTTCCGGGCGGACCACTTCCGTGCCGTGTTCCCGCTGGCGGACGGCGAAAGCGAGGCGGAGCCGACGGACGGCGCGCCTTCGCTGCCGCCGGTGACCGACGACGACCCCGAGGTCCCGGCCGCGGACCTCTACGGGCCGCTCTACTTCCACACCGGTCGCTTCCGGCGGGTCGAGAGCCTCCACGGCCTGCGGGCCCGGCAGGTCAGGGCCCGGCTGCGCTCGGCCGCCGAGGTGGACTGGTTCGCCGGGCAACCCGCCCAGAGTCTGCTCCTGGGCAGCCCCGGGCGCAACGACGCGACCATTCACGCGTTGCAGGCCTGTGTCCCGGGCCGACGGCTGCTGCCCGTGGCCTGCGCGGAGTTCCAGATCGCGGACCAGGGCTCGTCGGGCGCGGACTGCGACGTCACTGTGCATGCCCGGGAGCGCTGGTCCGGAGGGGGCGCATACGAATGGGACCTCGACGCCCTGGACGCGGACGGGCGAGTCCTGGTCCGCTGGCGCCGTCTGCGGCTACTGGATGTGGGCCGGCTGCCGCGCCGGGAGCGCTGGACCCGACCGCTGCTCGCGGTGCACCTCGAACGGGGTGCGCTCGCGCTCGGCCTGGACCCCGCCCTGACGCTCGGCATCGAGGCGACCACATCGAACGAACGCACCGTCCCCCCGTTGCGGCCACCGTACGGAACCTCGCGCAGCCACTGCAGTCCGCTGACCCTGACGGCCACGGCCCCGGCTGGTGTCGCTGTGGACTGGCAGCGGCTCGCCCCTGAAGAGGCGGACGGGGTGCGCTCGGCGCTCGGCGCCCCCTACGCAAGCCTGTGGACGCAGCTGCGTCTGGCGCTGGACGAACCGGACCACGCCATCGCGGCACGGTTGTGGGCAGTGGCCGAGTGCGGCGGCAAGGCGGGGTGCGGCCCCACCGCGCCGGTGACGGTAGACGGGGTCTTCGAGGACGACTGGGTCCGCTTTCGGAGCGGGCGTTCGCTCATCGCGACCATGGTGCTCCCGGCCCGACTGGCACCCGACGGCGCGGATGAATGGGAGGCGGGCACCGGCGACGGGCCGGGCGCGGTCATCGCCGTTGCCGTCATGACAGGAGCAGGAGGCACACATGTGGCAGCGCACGACGTACGACCACCGGCATCTGGTGATGCTGGAAGAGACGAACCTCGTCGGAAACGTGTACTTCAGTAACTACTTCCGGTGGCAGGGGCACTGCCGCGAGCACTTCCTGGCCGAGCGAGCGCCAGGGGTACTCAGAGCCCTGCATGAGGACTTCGCCATGGTGACCGTCTCCAGTCGCTGTGACTTCCTCGCCGAGCTCTATGCCGGCGACCAGGTGGAGGTGCGGATGTCGCTCGGCGCACGCGAGGCGAACAAGGTCACCATGCTCTTCGACTACTACCGGCTCCAGGGCGGGACGGCTCAGCTGATGGCCCGGGGCGAGCAGACCATCGCCTGCATGCGGCGGACCGCCGAGGGAATGGAGCCGGTGGACGCGCCCGAGGAGCTCGCCGAGGCACTGCGCCCTTACGAGCGGGAAACCGTCCTGGCGGTGGCCCGGAGTGTCTGAAGCGGACTGCCGCCCCGGTCGCGACGCCGCTGCGGCGTCGCCGCTGCCAGCGTGCACCGCCGTGGTGGGGTGCGGAGTTATGGGGTCCGCCCTGTTGCACGCCGCGCTGCGGCAGGGCCTTTACGTCCTGGCTGGGGTGCGCGAGCACCGTCGCAGACGCCCCGGTGTACCACCGCAGGTGGTGCAAATGGCGCCGCGGGACGCTGCGGAGGCGGCCGACCTCGTGGTGCTCGCGGTGCCGCCGGGTGAGCCGTTGCGGCAGGTGGCCGAGCAGCTGGAACCAGTGCTGGTTGGCAAGGTGGTGCTGGAGCTTTCCAACCCCGCGATGCGACGGCGGGACATGCCGGCACCGCACAGGTCCTGGGCGACGAGCGAGGCGGAGTTGCTGGCTCGGCGCCTTCCCCGGGCGCGCGTGGCGAAAGCGCTGAACACGGTCTCGGCCAAAGCCCTCAGAGGGCTTGCACCCGTGCCTGGCGGGGACTGGCGCCGACCGAGCGTACCCGTCGCCGTGGACGATCCGTCGGCGCAGCGACTGGTCTGCGCATGGGTGGAGGCGCTGGGCTTCGAGGCGGTGCCAGCGGGCCCCCTCGCGCATGCCCACTGGCTGGAGCACCTGGCCCAACTCCTGTGCCACATCGACACGCAGTCGGGCCGTACGGGCTTGGTGGGATGCCGGATTCTGCGCCCCTGAGCCGCTGCCAATCGTCCCCGGTTCCGGAAGCCCCTGTAATCTTCCCCGAGCCGCCTTCGAAGGAGGGCACGCATGTGCGCAGCGCTCGACTCTCATGGCCAATCCGACGGCGGGCAGGCAGATGCGAGGACGGTCGTCCCCTTGCTGATGCCTGCTCCGCACGTCCGCTCTCCGCGTGGAGATCCGTCGCGGGGTCTGTCCGACCCTCACTGGAAACGCAGCAGAGTGGCGCTGGTGTCCGAAGCGGGGGCGCCAAGGAGGACTTCCTCGCGCTGATGCACCGCCTGGCCGAGGCGGGACACCGGCTCTTCGCCGTGTACCTGTGCGGCCTGAACGAGACCCGTCCTCGACGCCGCCGCCAACGGTGTGGGTGCGCTGGCCACCCACCTGGTCGTCGCGATCACGACGGCGTGCGCCCGCAAGCCCGTGCACCTCGGCGGCGACTTGGCCGACGAGCAGCGCACCGTGAGCCAGCAGCGGCTTGCACGCAGCCACCTGATGAGCCTCGAGCACCTGGAGTGCACCCAGCCGCCGGACCTGATCTCGTCGTCGGGCTGCGAGCCGACCGCGTCCGGACGCAGGTGGTGGGCAGCGCGGAGAACCCGCTGGCCCCGATGGACCGCACGCGTGAACTGACCCGGCAACTGGGTGCACGCCACAGTGTCGTTTCCCGGCCGGGTCATGTGCCGCACCACGACAACCCCGACGCCCTCGCCGGGGACACTGAAGGCGTTCTTGGCGGAGGGGACGCGTGCCCGCCTCACGAGAAACGGTAGGCGCACTCAAACGGTCAACGCATCACCCATAGATGATCACGTCGTCATGGAGGTGCACGTGCGTGACTACGGGTTCTCGGCAGTCGATCAGGGCTCTTCGGACGGGCCGCCCTATCCACCAGCCCAAGGGCGCTCGGAAGCCGTCTGGGCGCGGAATCATCCGCGACATGGTGCCGATCAGTGCCCGCCCGGCCGAGATCGAGGACCGGGCGATCGCCGGCCACTGGGAGGGCGACCTCGTCATGGGCACACGCCCGTCCGCCATCGGAACTCTGGTCGAGCGGACCAGCCGCTACACAGCTCTCGTCGCTCTCCCGGACGGCATCAAGGCCCAACAGGTCCGACCGCACCTCACCCGTTTTTCGATCCTCGGCATCCCGACGCAGCTGCGGCGTTCCCTGACCTGGGACCGAGGCCGGGAAATGGCCGAGCATCGAAACTCCACCGCGGCCACGGGTGTTCCCGTCTATTTCTGCAAGCCCCGCAGCCCCTGGCAGCGCGGAATCAACGAGAACACAAACCAACTCCTGAGGCAGTACCTGCCCAAGGGCGCGGACCTCCGCAAGCTCAGCCAAGCCGACCTGGACGAGATTGCCGAGGAACTCAACCACCGCCCCCGCAATATCCTTGGTTACCGATCACCGGCCGAGGTCTACGCTGGCCTCCTGAACAGCGGTGATGCGTTGACCGTTTGAGTGCGCCGTACGTGCAAGTTTCCTACTGCACGTCAAGTGAAAAGCCCAGCACCAGGGAGGCCAGGGCGGTTCCTCGTACGCGTGCTTCGATCTTGGCGAAGGCCAGGTCGCGGGAGGTGGACGTGTCGTCGGCGAACGGTGAGAAGCCGCAGTC
>NZ_JBIVFA010000032.1:0-35722 GCF_044747975.1 Streptomyces sp. NPDC090045 | reverse complement strand
ACGGCCGAGTACTCACACACTCACGAACGGCCGAATCATCACACCGGTTACGCCCGACCAGGGCATCTCACCAAGATCCTGTTACGAGCTCTAAGGGGATCAATCCAGCGCAAGGGGAGCCCCAGCTGAGCGCGGGGAGGCCGGAGTCGGCTCCTGTCGTGAGTTCTCAGGCCGCGGATGAGTCGCTGGAGGGCGTGCTGTGGGGAACCACCTACATCCTTCCGGACGGTTCTCCACCCCCTACGGGCGGCGAGACTCAGTCCCTGACCGCCAGTTCGCCTGTAGAGCCAAAACTGACAACGGATGTGCGCGTAGGACGGACGACCTGGAGCATTGAGGGCGGGTGGACGCAGCCGAGCAACCTTCCTCCGTCGGCGACGAAGATCGAACTTTATGACGCGTCCAGTAATCAGCTGGTAGTCAGAAGGCTGACGAGTCCGCATGAGATAACGGGTGGTGAGGCCTACGGCGTCTGTCTCCAATGGTTTCCTGGGACAGGAAGTTTTCCTCATGTGTGTGACTGGTCGGTCCGTGATGGGGCCATCGCAGGCCAGGGAGGTCGGAGCTTTTATGCGAAGGTCTCCTTCGCGACGCAGCTGACCAAGCGCTATTGGGCGGTTCCCGGGCAGGCTAATACCTACCGGGAGTACTGGGCGCCTACCGCGTGGACTGCAGCGTCCACCACGCCGTCTGGTCCGGCCGTGTACACGCCGGGAATCCCCGGCGACATGGGCGGCTCCTGCACGTGCTCGTATCAGAACTACGTGGCCGACCCGGTCAATACGGCATCGGGCACGGTCACGGAGTCGGTCACTGATGTATCTGTACCTGGCAAGGGACTTCTGTTCGCACTGACCCGCTCCTACCGATCTGACGCCACGGCAACGGATGGGCTGCTGGGCAAGGGCTGGACACTCCCCTTCGAGTCGAAGCTGTCCATCGCATCGGACAAGGCAACCTTGGCCGATGCTGACGGCGCGCAGGTCGTCTTCACCAAGAACGGCGACGGCTCCTTCGCAGCACCCAAGCCGGTCCGTTTCACATTGGCCGCAGTAGCCGGCGGGTACACCCTCACAGCTCTGGACGGAACGAGCAGGACGTTCGACAGCGCAGGACGTCTGACTGGTCTGCGGGACAGCGACGGGCGCGGTCTGAAGCTGACGTACGCCGGTTCCCGGCTCGCCCATATCGTTGACGCGGCGGGACGTACCGCGGCCTTCATCGTGGACTCCGCATCGGGCCGGCTGTCACAGGTCAACCTGGCGGACGGCCGCAAGGTCAATTACACGTTTGCCGACGGACAGCTCGCAAGTGTCGCCTCCGACAGCGGTGTTACCAAGTACTCTTATGTGGCTGGCCGTCTGGCGACGATCGTGGATGCCAACGGGAACACGATTACCCAGAATACGTACGACGCCGCCTCGGGCCGTATCGCCGAACAGATCGATGCTGCTGGGAAGAAGTACACCTTCACCTGGACTCCGGAGGTGAACGCCCCCGCAGGATCAGGCCAGTCCGATATGAAGGACCCCACTGGGGGTATCTGGACGGACGTCTATGAGGCCGGTGTCCTTGTGCGGCACTACGACCCGCTCGGGCATGGCTCCGGACGCGGCTACGACCAGAAGCTGAACGTCATAGCCAGCAAGGATGCTAATTTCAGAACCACGGAGGCCACTTACGACGCACGAGGAAACGTTTCCTCGGTCACGCTTGCCGGCGTCACTGAGAAGTGGGAATTCGATGCGACCGACCGTCTGAAGAGTCACACCGACGGCCGGAACAGCGCCACCACCTACGAATACGACGGCGCCTCCACGCGTATAGCGGCCGTCAGGGCCCCCAACGGCAAGACCGGCTACACCTACACCGGTGACGGAAAGCCCGCGACCGTCACCACCCCGGACGGGCGCGTATCGACTTACGAATACGACTCCACAGGGCATCTTCTCTCCGTCACCAATGCCACGGGTGACAAGACGACCTACGCCTATGACTCAGCGGGCCGCCTGAAGTCGGCGACCGACCCCCGGGGCAACAAGACAGGGGCGGACCCGGCCAAGTTCACCACCGTCTATGACTACTGGCCCTCGGGCCAAGTGAAGACTGTGACCGACGTGCAAGGCCATGTCACCGCGTACACCTACGACGCCAACGGCAATACGAGCACTGTCACTGATGCCCTGAGCCGGGTTACCGCTTACGAGTACGACGTCTTCAACCGCGTTAAGAAGGTGACCGCCCCGGGCGGGCGCATCACGCTCACCACTTATGACGACCGCGGAAACACGGCGTCCGTCACCGACCCGACCGGCGCGAAGACCACCTACACCTACGATGCGGCCAATAGGCTCGCTTCCCAGACCTCGCCGCGCGGCAACGTCTCCGGGGCGGACGCGGCCAAGTTCACGACGACGTACGGGTACGACAACAACGGCAACCAGACCAAGAGTGTCGACCCGACTGGCGCGGTCACGACCACCGCCTACGACGTGTTCAACCGGCCCACCACAGTCACCGATGCGCTGGGCCAGGCCACGACGACCGAGTACGACACGGGCGGCAATGTTGCCAAGAGCATCGATGCTCTCGGCAAGGCCACTACCTATACCTACACCCCGGCTGGCCTCCAAGAGACGGTCACCAACCCGCTGGGGAAGGTCACCCGGTACGGGTATGACAGTGACGGCCACCGCACCAGCCTCATCACCCCGACTGGCGCCAAGAGCACTTGGGCCTTCGACACCAATGGACGATTGAAGTCGCAGACCGACCCTCGCGGCAACGTACTGGGAGCTGAGCCAAGCAAGTTCACCACCACGTACGCCTATGACCCGGCTGGTAATCAGAAGAGTATGACCAACCCGTTGGGCCAAGCCACGGTCACTGACTACAACGCGCTCAACCAAGCCGTGTCCGTGACCAACGCACTCGGCAAAGCCACCACGACGGTCTATGACGAGCTCGGCCGAGTCCAGAAGGTCACCGCACCGGACGGCGGGGAGACCACCTACACCTACAAGCCCGCCGGCGATGTCGCCACGCGCAAGGACCCCAACGGCCACACCACCACGTACGACTACGACGATGCCGGCCGCCAGACCGCGGTCACCGATCCGCTAGGCCACAAGCAGACCGTCGGCTTCGACAAGGACGGCAACCCCACCACCCGCACCAACGCCCGTGGAGTCACGGCCACCACAACCTTCGACACGCGTGGCCTTGCCACCGACGTCACCTACAGCGACGGCACCCCGGCTGTGACGGAGGTCTTCGACGCCATCGGTCAGCGCCGTTCCATCACCGACGTCACCGGCACGCGAACACTGGACTACGACAAGGCCGGCCGACTTACCTCGGTCACCCCCGCCAAGGGCAAGGGCGCCCTCGTCTACACCTATGACGACGCAGGCCAGCTCGCCTCCCGCACACTGGACCCGGTCGCCCCAGTGGCACTGAACTGGACTGGCGCAGTCCAAACCGTGTTCGGGGACCTCACCGGCGACGGCATCACCGACGTGATCCGTACGGATGACAAGAGCGGGATCAAGACTTATCTCGGCCGTGCCGACAAGACGTTTCCGACTGGCAGCACCCGGGCCGGCACCGGCACGGGCTTCCGCCAGGTCCTCACGCTCGAGTACACCGGCGACGGCAAGCTCGACCTGCTGGCCATCGACAAAGCAGGCCACCTGCTGCGCTACGACGGTGACGGCAAGGGCGCATTCGCCGCGCCGGTTGATCTCGGGGGCGGCTGGGACGCCATGACCCTGACCGCCGGGGACTTCAACAACGACGGCAAGCCCGACTTCCTGGCCACCAGCTCCGCCGACAACCACCTGTACCTCTACCCGGGCAACGGTGCCGGCGGCTACGGCGAGCGCACCGACCTCGGTGAGGGCTGGGGCGCCTACCGGATCGCCCTCCTCGAGTTCACCGGGGACGCCAAGCTCGACATCCTGGCCATCAACCCGGCCGACGGACACCTCTACCTCTACCCGGGCAACGGCACTGGCGGTTTCGGTACCCGTACAGACCTCGGCGCCGGCTGGGCAGCAATGAGCCTGTTCCCCGGCGACTTCAACAACGACAGCAAGCCCGACTTCCTTGCCGTCGACGCCGGCGCCCACAAGCTGTCCTTCTACCCGGGTACCGGTACCGGCACCTTCGGCACGCCCGTGCTCCAGACCGATGACTGGACCCCATACAGGGACCCGGCGCCGGTGCGCTTCAGCACCAGCGGCAACTCCGGCATCGTCGCTGCTGACAATGCCGCTCACCTGCGCCTGTGGGAGGGAGACGGCAAGGGCACTCTTACCGGCGCCGCCATCGCCACCAGCCCGCCAGGCGGAGTCAAGACCAACTACGGCTACAACAACGACGGCCAGCGCAGCTGGGAAACCTCCGCCAACGGCAGCATCAACTACGGCTACGACCAGGCAGGCAACCTCAAAACCACCACCTTGCCCACGGGCAACGGATACGCGGAGAAGCGCACCTACGACAACGCGGGCCGCATCACCGCCATCGCCAGCACGAAGAGCACCACAATCCTGGCCAGCTGGACCCAGACCCTGGACGCCGCAGGCCAACCCACCCGGATCGACGTCACCCGCACCGGCAAGCCGGCCAGTTACCAGTACTACGACTACGACCCGGCCGGACGACTGCTGACCGACTGCATCGCCGCCACCAAGGCATCCACCTGCCCCGACCGCACTACGGCCGCCACCTACACCTACGACCAGGCCGGCAACCGCAAGACCCACACCAAAGCCGGAACCACCACCAACTACACCTACGACGACGCCGACCAACTGACCCAAACCGTCACCGGCACCACCACCCGCACCTTCTCCCACGACGACGACGGCAACCAGACCGCAGACGGCGCCGACACCTTCACATACGACGCCAATAACCGTCTCACCGGCGTCACCTCCGGCGGTGCCACCTATGCGTACACCTACGACGCCGACAGCAACCGCACCGCCGCATCGAAGAACAACGCCGTGCAGCGGACCACCGCCTGGGATATCAACAACGCCCTTCCGCAGGCAGCCGCGGACTACAACGGCAGCGGATCCGTCACCGCTCGATACCGCTACAACCCTCTCGGTCAAATCGGCGACGAAACCACTGGCGGTATCACTTACTACACCCACCACGATCTGATCGGCTCAGTCACCGACCTCACCGACTCCACCGGCACGCTCCAAACCAGCTACACCTACACCGCCTTCGGGGAGACCACTCAAGCCAACGTCGCCACTACCCCGCCGGCCAGCCCCTTCACCTACACCGGTGAGTACAAGGAACCGACCACCAACGCAGCCGGCCTCTACCTGCGTGCCCGAAACTACACACCCGACACTGGCCGTTTCACCAGTCGCGACCCCCGTTCCTCGGGGCAAGGTAAGCCAAGCGAATCCCAATACGCCTACGTCGGGAACAGCCCCACGCATCTGTCTGACCCCGCCGGCACCTGTGGAGCAATCCCTGGCACGGGTGGGGTCTGCGTGGGAAGTCAATTCCTGGCCTTCCAATCGTCCACCGGCATTTTGGCGCCCGAAAGTACATCCGTTGGTGTCGCGCTGTGCCCCCCTGGGGCATCCACGGGGTCCATTTGGTCAGCCACGAGGGCTATTGGGAAGCGAACCCCGGTCGGCATAGCGGCAGGCACCGCCGTCGGCATCTGGGAAGGGAAGAGTCCCCTGGATGCCGTTCTCGATGCCGGTGGTAGCAAGAAGGTCAACCCGCGGGGCATCGCCGATCGGTATCGGTGCTCCTCCCAATCGCGCGAGCAGCGGTACATATACTTCCCACTCATGGGTGGGAAGCCGACTGGCGCCACGGCACTCATGTGCCCGCGCACAGACCTCAAGCCGCCGAACTCACGGGACACTGCCACCCTTCCCGATCCGCCGGGCTTCCCCGTTGGGAATAATGTGGGAATAGACGGAAAGCACATCTACGACAGGGCGCATATAATAGCCGATAGATTCTATGGTGCACCTATCCCTCAAAACGTATTCACGGGATTCCAGCTCATGAATATCAGTGGAATGAAGACCTGTGAGAACAGAATGGCATCTGCTCTCGCTAGCAATCAACCCGTCGCGTATGGTGCGAGTCTTGAGTATCAGAATCCAGGATCGTCAATTCCCACAGCAATCAACATGACGGCATCGACGCCACAAGGCGCACTGTTCACCGTCAGAGTGGCGAACGTAAACGTTAGGGGTGGCGGCTGCTGAATACCGGGATCGTTGCGCACCGTCTTCAATTTGGGTAGCTCCTCGCACTGGCGGTGCGACATCCCGGGCCTGGCGCCGGATGGCTGCCATCGGCAAGCGCCACTCTTTGCTGATGGCAGCCGCAAATGTCGAACTCATCCAACAGGGCGAATGGATTCCGGTTGGCCATAAACTGACCACTTCCCGCGCTACGACGACGGTGCAGTGTGACCGTCAGGTCGGAAGCTGGGTGTCATTCGCGAACCAGATGGCAGCCCGCGGGCCCGCCTGCGATGCGAAGGGGCAGGCGGGGCCCCACCTGATCGGTTTCCGAGTCCTTGTGGGCTCCGCGACGCGAGCAGCAGGCCCTGAAGTCGTACCGCTCTGTGTGAAACCGTCACCAATCCACCGAGAGCTGCGAGAGCGGGGGTAGGAAATTGGCCATCACGGTTTCATCACGCCAACCGCTCCACGGCCGTCTCGTCCGCTGCCGACACCCACAGGGATGCCTTTAAGGTAGGAAGATGGTCGAACCTAATGTGGAGAACATGCAGGCTGCGCTGCCCGCATACGCGATCGAGGTCGGAACCGAGCCGCTGCAGCGGCCGACTCGGAACTCCCTGGGCGGATGGCCCTTCTTCGAGGCCGGCCAGCAATGGCCCGAGTGTTTTTGCGGCGAGCGGATGACACTGTTCTTCCAACTCGACATTCCGGCCGATGTGGGGCCTTTCAGCGGAGACCATCTGTCAGTCTTCCACTGTCACGAACACAACGACGCCACCGACCCCCAGATGACTAACGGTCGGCTCGTGCCTCGGTACTGGGACGCTCCGCAGCCCCCCCTCCCCAGTCCGTTCTGGCGCGTCCTGCTACAGCGCAACGCAACGCAGGAGGCCCCGGAACCCGACCCGTCCGTATGTGCACTGCCCCTGGCGCTGCGGTCCTTCGAGGACACGCCCACCGCCCCCCGTGGAATCGGCGCACAGATGTTCAAGGTGGGCGGTACACCGTCATGGGCGCAGGATCCCGAGTACTACCGGTGCGCGTGTGGCGCTGAGCTGATGTACGTCTGCCAGGTCCCAGAGAACATGGAATTCGCCGTTTCCCCCGATGCGCCGGAACAGCCGTACAGCATGCCGGACAGCTACGGTCTGTTCCTCGGCAACGAGGTCTACCTGCTGGCCTGTCCAGACCACTGCGATCCAGCGGCGGTCTGGCCGGTAAACCAACACTGACCCCGCGGCTACGCCGACCGACGCAAACTAATGGGGCAATGCCATGCCGGTGCGGTGCGTCCCAAGATGATGTTCGCCATTGCGTGAGCGGTGCGTGAGCGGTGCGTGAGCGGACGGGATGGTACTGGGGAGACTGGGTGGCAGATGGGTTCCGCCTCTGTGTGCCGCTGAACAGGGAAAACAGAATGCTGTGGTACTGCTCGGCAGCTCCCGGGATGTTCGTGGCGGGACTTTTAATCCGTTGGTTGTCGGTTCGAGTCCGACATGGCCTACCGCTCACGGGCGAAGGCAAAGCCTCCCGCCCGGCGCCGAGCGCCCCTTCCCGTTCCGACGGGAGGGGGCGCTCGGTCGTTTCCGGGCCCCTGCGCGAACGGACGGGCCGTCACTCCCGGGGGCGGGCCGGAAAAGCCGGTGAGCCCTGGGGGCGGAGCGGGTAGCGTCGCCGCGCGTGACTCCAGTTCTGCGCAGCGCGCGCCTGCTCCTCGACCCGTACGTCCCCGAGGACGAGGAAGGCTTCGTGGCCCTCTTCCAGGACACCCGGGTGTCCCGGTGGATGGGGGACGGACCCGTCACGGAGGCCGAGGACCGGGCCCTGTTCGGGCGGGTCTTCACGAAGGTCTACGCCGAGGAGCTCTTCGACGTCTGGGCCGTGCGGCGCGACGGCGAGCTGATCGGGCACGCCGAGATCAAGCGGACCGACGAGGTCGACGGCCACGAGATCATCTACGCCCTGGCCCCCGCGGCCTGGGGAGCGGGCCTCGGCACCGAGATCGCGGAGGCGATCGTCGCGTACGCCTTCGCCACCCTGGGGCTGACCGAGGTGCACGCCACCGTGGCCGCCGCCAACACGGCCTCCCTGGGCCTGCTGCACCGCATCGGCTTCACGCACGTCCGGGACGTCCGCGAGGACGACGGCTCCACCACCCGCGTCCTGACCCGCCGGCGCACGCCCGTCGACGGCTGACCGCCCGCCCCCACACCCGCACCCGCCGCAAACGCGGAGCGCCCCGACCGGTCGGACCGGGCGGGGCGCTGCTGCGTACGGGGTGTGGATCAGGTGGAGAGACCGCGGCGGCGACGGCCGAGCCAGGCGGCGGCCGAGCCGACCACGACGAGGACGGCGGCGAGGCCGGCGTACAGGCCGGTGGAGGAGCCGGCGCCGGTGGTGGCGAGGGAGCCGGTGGCCGTGGCCGCGGTCGTCGTCGTGGTGGTGCCCGTGGTCGTCACGTGGGTGTTGCCGGTGGAGGTGGCGACGGCCGGCTGCACCGGGGGGACGGTGGAGGGGGCGGTGGACGGGGTGGTCGAGGGAGTGGTCGAGGGGGTGTCGGTGGGCACCGTCTCCGCGAACGGGACGAGCGGGAACTGCACGGAGCCGGTCTTGAGCGCGTAGGAGTTGCCCGAGGCGTGCCGGACCTCGGCCTCCATCGTGATCGTGGTCTTCTTCGTCAGCTTGGTGCGGTTGCCCAGGCTGACCCGCAGCGGCAGGGTGCGGACGCCGTCGGCGGCGCCGAAGCCCTTGGGGATCTGCGGCAGCTCGTAGCGGCTGTCCTCGGCCTTCAGGTCCTGCCAGCGGCCGTCGAACAGGGCCTGCACGCGGAAGTCGGCCTCCTGCTCGCCCGGGTGGGACAGGCTCAGGCTGGTCGCGAGGGCGGTGCCGAAGGTGCCGTCGCCGGTGGCCTGGTAGTTCAGGTCCAGGTACGCGCGCTGCTCCTGGCCGTCCTTGCCGGAGCCGACCTGCTTGAACCAGGTCTTCAGCTCGCCGGTCTTGATCTGAGGGTCGACCTTGAAGGTGTGGGAGTCCGCGCCGCCGGGGGCCACCGAGTTGTTGTAGCTGGAGGCGCTGAGGCTGAAGTCCCCGTCGTTGGTCGGGTAGTTCGCGCCGAGGCCGATGGTGACCTTCCAGGTCATCTTGCCGTTGGCGGGGATGTCGAAGCCGCCCTTCTCCCCGCCCGGCCCACCGGCGGCGGGGAAGAAGGTGCCCTGCCACTCGCCGTCCTGCTGGCCGACCGAGGACTTGGTCGCCGGGGCGTCCACCGCCTCGACCTTGAAGACGACGTCGTCCTTCTGCAGCCGGCTCGGGCCGGTCGGGTCCACGAGCATCCACGGGTTGTACGTGACGGCCTTGCCGGTCGGGTTCTTCACCGTCAGGTCGAAGGACTCGGTGGCGCCGCCGCGGGTCAGCGGACCGCTCGGGACGGGAGCGCCCATCTCCGTACGCAGCACGGCGTGGTCGTCGGTGGCGGGTGCGGCGGACGCGGCGGTGGCCGAGAACGGCAGCAGAGTGGTGACGACGCCGGCGACGACTGCGATGGCGGCTGCGGTGCGAACGGACATGGTGGACTCCCCCCGGGAATCACAGGGGCATCGGCAGAGGGCCGAGCCGGTGGGTGTGGTGGTCGTCGCCGGCCGGTCCGTGTTCCCCCTGGCCCTGGCGACAGGTGAATCATCGCCCGCGCCCGATCCCGGAACGATCCCCGAAGTGTCACCGGCGGGCAACAGAGATGATCTTCGTCGGCCCTGGGTGGTTCTCGGGTCGGTCTTGGGCCGGTTTTAGGGCTTTGACCTGCGGTGATGTCGATCAGGGGGTGGGCCGGCCGTTAATTGGCGGAGGGCTCCCCCCGGATGGCGTAGAGTTGTGTTTACCGACGCGGGGTGGAGCAGCTCGGTAGCTCGCTGGGCTCATAACCCAGAGGTCGTAGGTTCAAATCCTGCCCCCGCTACTCAGTACGAAGGCCCGGTTCCCCTTGGGGAACCGGGCCTTCGTCGTGTTCCCGTCCCGCGTCTCACGCGTCGTCACCCGTACGGCCGCTCTGCCGCCAGCCTTGAGGGGCGAGGCGGCGGCGGCCCGCATCCGTACGAGGGATCCGGGCGGCAGGAGAGCAGCGTGGCGGGGCTGGTGGGCCGACAGGGCAACGGCGGGCGCGCGAGCGGTGGTGGGAGCCGTGGCGGGAGCGGTGGCGGGAGCGGTCCGGCCCGGCAGGTGGTCCGGGTACTGCCGGGCGCACTGATCGTCCTCGGAACGGTCTTCAACCTCCTGACCCCGCCCAGCTTCACCGGATCCCCCTTCTTCTCCGCGGCCCCGCTGATCGCCGCCCCGCTCTACACGTTCCGCGCCACGGTGCTGACCGGCCTCCTGGCCTCGCTCGCGGTGTTCCTGCTGCAGCTCCACAGCGGCACCGGATGGAGGGGCGAGGCGCTGACCGAGCTGGCCACCGTCGTGACCGTGTCCGGGCTGGCGCTCCTGATCAACCGGGTCGTGCGGCGCAGCGGCGAGCAGCTCGCCTCCGCGCGCGGGATCGCCGAGGCCGCGCAGCGGGCGGTGCTGCCGAAGCCCGCCGAGCGCATCGGCGGGCTGCAGGTCTCCGCCTGGTACGAGGCCGCGCAGGCCGACGCCTTCATCGGCGGGGACCTGTACGCCGTCCAGGACACCCCGTACGGAGTGCGGCTGGCCGTGGGCGACGTACGGGGCAAGGGGCTGGGGGCGGTGGAGGCCGTGGCGGTGGTCCTGGGGGCGTTCCGGGAGGCGGCGGAGACCGAACCCACGCTGGAGGCGCTCGCCCAGCGGCTGGAGCGGGCGCTGGCCCGGGAGGGCACCCGGCGCGACGGCCTGGACGCGGTGGAGGGGTTCACGACGTGCGTGCTCGGGGAGATCCCGGCGGGGGCGGGGGCGGGGGTGCTGCGGCTGCTCAACCGGGGGCACCCGGAGCCCCTGCTGCTGCACGGGAACGGGGAGCTGGCGGTCCTCGCCCCGGCGGAGCCCGCCCTGCCGCTCGGCCTGGGGGAGCTGGGCGGCTGGCCGGACCGGGCGCAGGAGTGGCCCTTTCCCGCGGGCACCACCCTGTTGCTCTACACGGACGGGCTGACCGAGGCCCGGGACCGGGCGGGCGACTTCTACGATCCGGCGGCCCGGCTGCGCGGGCGGATCTTCCCCGGGCCGCAAGCCCTGCTCAGCGCGCTGAGCAGTGATGTGCGCCGGCACACGGGCGGCGGGGCCACGGACGACATGGCGCTGCTCGCGGTGGGCCGGCCGGGGCCGCGGCAGCCGGAGCGGCGGCGGACCGTGCCGGTGGTGCGCCGGGGCGACGACGTGTGACACAGCGTGTTCGAAGTGCTGCTCTCCGCAAGTTTATTGACGAGATGTCATGTTTCTGGTGTGGCCGAAGAGGTGGGGTATTCGCTTGATTTTTGCCCGAATTGGTCAGGGTATGGGGCGAAAAGGCCTGGCCAGAGCCAGCCATTGAGTATCCGATTGGTGGGAACGATCAAGCGCAACAGCTTGGAATCACTCCCCTGCGTCTATTACCTTTCGATAACGCAGCGCGGTCGTCCCAGCCGTCGCAAGAGACGGCGCCCTGCGCGTGCGCGTCAATGAGGAGTGTGCCCCGGTGGCCTCCAACTTGCCTGCCCCTGAAGGCACCGAGATCCAGGAGCCGCCCACCGCGGGCGCCTGGGGCGAGTGGAACCCCACCGAGGACTCGGTCCGTCCGGTCCGCGGCAAGCACCGGGTCGCCAAGCAGCGCGGGGGACTTGCGCGCAGCTCCACCGTGCTCGGCGTCGGTGTCATCGCGGCGGTCGGCGCCGGCGGCATCGCCCACGCGCAGGACCGGCCCCAGGTCGCGATATCCATGCCGTCGATGCCCGATCTGCCTGACCTGCCCGATCTGATGCCCGGCAACGACTCCCGGCAGTCGGACGGCGGTTCCGGATCCGCGGCCCAGGCGGCCGCGCGGACGGGGATCATCGCGCAGCAGAGCGACCGCGGCGCCGCCGACGCCGGCGAGGTGCTGCGCAATCGCATCCTCCAGCAGGCCGAGTCCCAGAAGGACGCCGCCGAGGCGAAGGTCCGGGCGGACGCCGAGCGTGCCGCGCAGGAGGCCGCCGCCCAGGAGGCCAAGGGCAAGCTGGAGGAGGCCCGCCGGTCGGCCGAGGAGGCGAAGGCGCAGGCCGAGGCGAAGGCCGCGGAAGAGGCCGAGGCCGCGAAGCAGGCCGCCGAGGCCAAGGCCGAGCAGGAACGCGCCAGGTCGGCCGGCGGCTACTCGCTGCCGACCTCCGCCTACACCCTCACCTCCCACTACGGGGTCTCCGGCTCCATGTGGTCCTCCGGCCACCACACCGGCCTCGACTTCGCGGCCCCGACCGGCACCCCGGCCAAGGCGGTGGCCGCCGGAAAGATCACTTCGGCCGGCTGGTCCGGCGCGTACGGCTACCGGATCGTGCTGCAGCTCGAGGACGGCACGGAGATCTGGTACTGCCACCTCTCCTCCATGTCCGTGACCTCGGGCACCGTCGGCGCCGGCGAGACCATCGGCCGCGTCGGCGCCACCGGCAACGTCACCGGACCTCATCTCCACCTGGAAGTACGCAAGGGCGGCTCGACGATGGACCCGCTGGCGTGGCTGGAGTCCAAGGGTCTGAACGTCTGAGGTCCGGCGCCGCCCGCCGCGGCACGGGTACGGCGGGCGGCGCGGCCTCGGAGGCCGGGACGGCCAAGGGGGCCCGCAAGGGGTCGAACCACGGCGGAAGCAGCTCCTCCATGACCGCCGCCCGGGCCAGCGCCGGGCCCGCCACCGCACGGCGCTGCCAGAGCCGGTGCAGCAACTCCCGTTCCCGGCCGGCGAAGTCCGGCTCCCCCACCGGGCCGCCCCGGCGCGCCCGGTTCCGCAGCAGGGCCAGCGCCGCGGCGTCCGCCTCGTACCGGGCGACCGTGCGTCCGGCGGCCCGGCCCCCGCTGCGCCGGGCCAGGGCGCGGGCCAGTGACCGGGCCGGCATCGAAGCCAGCGCCGGCACCTCGGCGGGGCCGATCCAGCCGGCGGCCGCGTACACCGCCAGCTCCCCGGACAGGACCCGCAGCCGGTCGCGCCGTATCCGCACCGCCAGCCACACGAGCAGCCCGAACGCCGGGACCATCACGAAGGCGTAGACCGTGTAGAAGCCGTGCTCCCCGAACCGCGAGGAGCCGTTCCACAGCGCGTGCATGCCCATGGCCGGCGCCAGGCCGAGCAGCGGCAGACAGATCATGCGGGAACGGCGCACGCTGAGCGCGGCCGCGCCGAAACCGAGCCCGGTGAGCACCGTGAACAGCGGGTGCGCGAACGGCGACAGCACTATCCGGACGAAGAAGGTCGCCGCCGTCACCGACTCCAGCACGCCGGAGCCATCGGCGAGGTCCTCGCCGTAGGCGTTGCCGAGGTAGAGGATGTTCTCGGTGAAGGCGAAGCCGGTGGCGGTGAATCCGGCCACGACGAACCCGTCGGCGGGACCGGTGAAATGGCGTCTTCGGAAGACGAACACCAGCAGCAGGGCGGCGGCCTTGGCGCTCTCCTCCACCACCGGGGCGACGGCCACCGATCCCAGCTGATCGGCATCGGAGGCGTTGGCGGTGGCCGCGGCTATCCACTCGGTGGCGAAGTTGTTGGCCAGTATCGCGATCAGCGCCGCGGCGCAGGCACCCCAGCCGAAACAGAACAGCAGCTGCGGCCAGGGCGCGGGCGCGGCCCGGCCGAGCCACCGGAAGGACGCCATGAGCGGCGGCACCGGTAACAGGGCCAGGCCGAGACCGACGAGGAAGCCGGGGGTGCCGGTCTGCTCCCGCACGAGTTCGAGGATCGCGATGCCGGTGACGGCGAGCAGGGCGAGGAGCACGCACGTGCGGACCGTGCCCGACGGACGTGCGAGCACAGGGCGGAGCGCTCGGAACACACCATGACCCTAGCGAGCCGGTCTGACACGCGCAGTGACGTTGTCAGTTCTCCGTGCGACGGAAGAGCAAGTCGTGTACGACGTGGCCCTTGTCGAGACCCTGGCCCTCGAAGCGGGTGAGCGGCCGGAACGCGGGGCGCGGCGAGTAGCCGCCGTCGGCCTGCGTGTTCTCGAAGTCCGGGTGCGCGGTCAGGACTTCGAGCATCTGCTCGGCGTACGGCTCCCAGTCGGTCGCGCAGTGCAGCACGGCCCCGGGGGCCAGGCGGGTGGCGGCCAGCGTGAGGAACTCGGGCTGGATCAGCCGGCGCTTGTGGTGGCGGGCCTTGGGCCACGGGTCCGGGAAGTACACGCGGATGCCGGCCAGGGAGTCGGCCGGCAGCATCTCGCGGAGCAGGATGATGGCGTCGCCGTTGGCCACCCGGACGTTGGTCATCCCGCCCCGCTCGGCGAGGGCGAGGAGGTTGCCCTGCCCGGGGGTGTGCACGTCGGCGGCGAGGATCCCGGTGCCGGGGTCCTCGGCGGCCATCTGCGCGGTGGCCTCGCCCATGCCGAAGCCGATCTCCAGGACGACGGGGAGGCCGTCGAACATCGCCTCCAGGTCGATGACCTCGCGGCCGTCGATGTCCAGGCCCCAGGTGCCCCAGAGGCGCTTCAGGGCCTCGCCCTGGCCGGTGGTGACCCGGCTGCGCCGGGGCTGGAAGCTCCGGATCCGCCGCTCGTGGTGCGAGCCGGCCGGATCCGGCGAGGGCCCGTCGGGGAAGCGGGGCTCGGTCCGCCACTTGGGCGGCACGTACGAACTCGCCTCCGGCGCGGCGTCCGGGAGGCTGGGCGGCTGGGGGTTCAGGGACTCAGACACAATGCCGTGATTCTACGACGGGGGGTCGGTGCGCCGCCGCGCGTGCGGCGCTGCTGCCGGGGCTACGCCCCGGACCCTCCCCAGACTCCGTCCGGGGCCCCCGCCTCAAACTCCCCCAGCTACCGCTGGGAGGGGCCCCCAGGCGAGGCTGAATCTCAGGCCGAGCCGAGGGTGCGCAGGGCCCGGGAGGCGATCTCCCGGCCGATCGGCAGCGAAGCGGTGGCCGCGGGCGACGGCGCGTTCAGCACGTGGACCGTCCGCGGGGCGTCGCGGATCAGGAAGTCGTCCACGAGCGTCCCGTCCCGCAGGACGGCCTGCGCCCGCACCCCGGCCGCCGCCGGCCGGAGGTCCGCCGCGGTGACGGCCGGCAGCAGGCGCCGGACCGCCCGGGTGAAGGCCTGCTTCGACAGCGAGCGGTGGATCTCGCCCGTCCCGTACCGCCAGTGCCGTGCGGCCATCCGCCAGGATCCCGGCCAGGCGAGCTCGTCCGCGATGTCGCGGGGCCGCACCGTCGACCAGTCGTAGCCCTCGCGGGCCAGCGCGGGCACGGCGTTGGGCCCGACGTGGACCCCGCCGCCGATGCCCCGGGTGAGGTGGACCCCGAGGAAGGGGAACGCCGGGTCGGGCACCGGGTAGACCAGCCCGCGGACCAGGTCGGGGCGGGCCAGGTCGTAGTACTCGCCCCGGAAGGGGATGATCCGCATGCCCGGGTCGTCCCCGGCCAGGCGGGCGATCCGGTCGCACTGCAGGCCCGCGCAGTTCACCAGCACCCGCGCCCGGACCACCAGCCCCGACGTGGTGCGGACCGCGACGGCCGACGGGCGGCGGGAGATCAGGTCGACCGCACCGCCGTAGACGATCTCCGCACCCGAGGACTCCGCCAGCTGGGCGCTCACCCGGCCGTAGTCGACGATCCCGGTGCTGCCGACGTGGATCGCGGCCAGGCCCCGGACCTCCGGCTCGTACTCGGTGATCTGCGCCGGGCCCAGCTCGCGCACCGGGATGCCGTTCTCCCGGCCGCGCTGGACCAGGGCGTGCAGCCGCGGCAGCTCCTCCCGCTCCGTGGCGACGATCAGCTTGCCCGTCACCTCGTGCGGAATCCCGTGCTCCGCGCAGAACTTGACCATCTCGGCGGCGCCGCTCACCGCGAAGCGCGCCTTCAGCGAGCCCGGGCGGTAGTAGATCCCGCTGTGGATCACGCCGCTGTTGCGGCCGGTCTGGTGCCGGGCCGGGCCCGGTTCCTTCTCCAGGACGACCACCTTGGTCCCCGGAGCCAGGCTCGACAAGGCGTGCGCCGTCGACAGGCCGACGATCCCGCCGCCGATCACCAGCACATCGCAGTCCACGCCCACGCCGCCGCCCACGCTGACACCTCCCACCCCTGCATACTGCACCCCGGCACCGACAACGAGGCCACGCGGGTCCCGGGCCCGCCGTCCCTCAGGTCCTACGCCGGCGTCACCAGCAGCGGCCGGGCCCGCTCTCGCAGCTCCGCGACGCGCGGCTCGTCCCCGTACGGTTCCAGCCGGTGGAGCAGGTCCCGTACGTATTCGGTCGTCCGCGCCGAGGAGATCCTGCCCGCCACCTCCACCGCCCGGGTGCCCGCCGCGCACGCCGCGTCGAGATTGCCCGACTCCAGTTCGGCGACCGCGCTGACCACCAGCCGCAGCCCGTGCGAGCGTACGTACTCCTCCGTGGGCCGGGACAGCGCCTGCTCGGTGAAGCGCCGTACCTGCCGGGGGAGTTTGAGGTCCCGGTAGCATTCTGCCGCATCCGCCGCGAAACGGTCGTACGAGTAGAAACCCAGCCAGGTCGGGTCCGGATCGCCTTCCCGGGACCGCTCCAGCCAGCCCTCCGCCGCCCGCAGCGCCGCTCCGGCGGCCGTCGAATCGCCGGCCTTCGCATGCGCCCGCGCCTCGACCAGCCGGAAGAAGCTCATGGTGCGGGCGGTGGCCAGGCCGCGGTTGCGCTCGACGGCCGCCTGCGCCAGGTCCACGCCCTCGTCCGGGAAGTCCCGGTAGGTCGCCTGCAGGGACATCGAGGCCAGCACGTAGCCGCCGAGCGGGACGTCCGCGGCCGCGCGGGCGAGCCGCAGCGCCTGGATGTAGTAGCGCTGGGCCGCCTCCTGCTGGCCGGTGTCGAAGGCCATCCACCCGGCCAGCCGGGTCAGTTCGGCGGTCGCGCCGAACAGGGCGCGGCCCACCTCGTCGGTGTACGAGCCGAGCAGCAGCGGCGCCGCGTCCACCCGCAGGCACTCGGGCACCATCGACGAACGCCAGTCCCCGCCGCCGTACTTGGAGTCCCAGCGGCGCGCGTCCTCGGCGGCCTCGCGCAGCTTCGTCACATCGCTGTGGCCCACGCGCTGCCCGTGGTCGCGCGGCGTTTCGCCGCCGGGCTGCGCGGGCACAACGGTGGACGGCGGGCCCGCCGCCGGACCTGTCATCGGACCGGTCATCGGGCCTGTCGCCGGCCCGGTCGTGCGGCCCTCCGGGGAGGGCCTGGGACCGGGCGCCGCCGCCTCGTGCGCCGGCGCCGGGGCCGGCGTCTCGTGCGTCGCCGCGTCGTGAGCCGAGGGGGTGGCAGCAGTGACGGTGCTCTGCGCCGCCGGGCTGTGAGCAGCGGGGCCGTGGGCAGCGGGGCCGTGGGCCGCCTGGCCCTTACCCGTACCCGCCGGTTCCCGCGCCACCGAGCCGTCGGCGGGAGATATCAGCCAACGCGAGGCGGGCGTCGCGTACGCCGCCACCGAGAAGGAGCCCGCGAGCGACTGCCAGATCCCGCCACCGCCGCGGCGCCCGGCGAGGTCGAGCCGGTAGAGGTCGGTGGCCGAGCGCACCGCCGCGCCCACGTCGCGCGGGAAGGCCAGGCCGACCTCGGGCGCGGGGTCCGCGTCCGCCAGTCCGATCTCGTGCAGCGGCACCGGCCGCCCCAGCTTCGCCCCGATGGCGGCGGCGATCAGATGCGGGGCGGCGCCCTGCGGCACCATCCCCTTCGACACCCACCGGGCCACCGACGTCTTGTCGTACCGAAGCGTCAGGCCGCGCTGTGCGCCGAGGTCGTTGACCCGCCGGGCCAGCCCGGCGTTGCTGATGCCCGCGAGGGCGAGGACGGCGCCGAGCTTCTCATTGGGCTCGCGGAGCTCCCTGGACATGCGCCACCCCTCGTCACACGCGGAACGCATACGCCGCCGGGGCATAGGCGCCCGGCATTTCGTAAACCCAGCGTAGTTCCCCGCCTCCCAAGCGTTAAGGCCCTTACTTCCGTATGGCGGGATTGTTGTCCGTTTGCACAGTCCGGTCCGGGCCCCGCGCCGGGGCGCACGTGTCATCGCGTGCTCCGTCCGTGTGGCCGTGCGCCCGCCCGTGCGCTCTGGCCGGTCCGGGGGCCCGGCGATTCGATGTGCGGTGCGTGGGTCGGCCCGCTGCGCGGATCGGGCGGGCCGGGGGATGCCGCTACCTCAATCCCCGCGGGTGGCGGAACGGTCCGGGGGGCGGATTCCGCCTCCCGGACCGCGCCCGCGCACCGGGCTCCGGCAGCCCGGAACGGCCCTTCCAGCGGCCGAAGAATGGCTGAAAGCGACCTATAGGGTGGTGGGAACGGAACGCCAAATACCGCGTGGCCGGGGCGTGTTCGTTTGCATGTGCGCCCCCTTTAACCACTCTCGCACGCCTGTCCCGTGGCAGCATGGACCCCGAGCCATCCGGGGTCCCGCCGGCCGCGCCCTCAGCGCTGACCTGCTGCCCGTGCCCCGGTCATGTGCCCACAGGCTGGGGAGGCGGCGGTGCGCTGGTTGGTGGGTTGGAGCAGTATCGCCGCGAGCTTCGGCACGGCCGGCCGGGTCGCCGGCCACGGCTCGGGGCACGCCTCCGGCCAGGGTGCCTACGTCCAGGGCGGCCACGGCCCGGGCGGATACGGCGACGCGGGCGCACCCCTGCGCGGCGGCCTCGCGGACGCGGCCCACGCGGACGACCCCGGCGCGGACGCCGAACGCACCGTCCACCCCGTGGGCGCACAGCTCCTCTGGGGCGACCCCGACCCCCTCTGGGCCGTCGGCGACTGGCGCCCCGACGAGATCCGCACGGTCACCGCGGACCCCGCCGACCCCTTCACCCGGCTCGCCGTCCTCGGCTGCTGCGGCGCGACCGACGCCGAGCTGAGGCGAGCCCTCTACGCCGCCCGCGGCGGAGCCCTGCGCCACCTCACCCAGTGGTCCGGCAGCTACACCGCCGTCGTGCAGGCCGGCCGCCGCATCACCGTCGTCGGCGACCTCGCCGGCGCGCGCCCCGTCTTCTACACCCCCTGGGCGAGCGGCACGGCGTACGCCACCGCCGCCCTCCCGCTCGCCGACCTCATCGAGGCGCAGCTCGACATCGGCCACCTCGCCGCCCTGCTGGCCTGCCCCGACAGCCCGGAGGCGCTGGGCGACGGCACACCGTACGCCGGGGTCCGGCGCATCCCGCCCGGGCACGCGCTCATCCTCCGGGAGGGCTCCCGCGAGATCACCGGCTACGAACAGGTCGCCTCGCTCGCGGTGGCCGCCCCGGAGGCGGATCCCGAGCGCGCGGTGGAGGGCGTACGGGAAGCGTTGGTGGACGCGGTGCGCGCCCGGCTCACGGCGCCACGCCATGCTCCCGACACGCCCCCAGCTACCGCTGGGAGGGGCCCCCGGCCGTACGATCCCGGCCCCGTGCCCGGAATGGGCCCCGCCGACCGGCGCGCGGCCCGCGGCGCCCCGGCCCCCGGGGTGGGCGCCGACCTCTCCGGCGGCAGCGCCTCCGCGACCCTCGCCCTGCTGGCGGCCGGTCTGCCGGGGGCCCCTGGCACCCTGCTGAGCCCCGCCGGGGCCCGACTGCTGGCGGTGACCTTCAACGACCTGGCCACCCCGCAGGGGCGCGAGGCCGAACTGGAACGGGCCCGGGCCATCGCCGCCGACCCGCGCCTTCACCACGTCGTGGTGGCCGCCGCCGGGGAGGCCCTCCCGTACGCCGAACTCGACGGCCCGCTCACCGACGAACCCGGCCCCTCCCTCGTCTTCGCCGCCCGCGAGCGGCGAAGACTGGCCGCCGGCTCGGCCGACCACTTCACCGGCCACGGCGCCCGCCAGGTCCTCGACGCCCACCCGGCCCGCATGGCCGACCTCCTGATGGACCGGCGCCGGCGCCACCTGCTGCGCCCGGTGGCGGCGCTGGCCCGTTCGGCCTCCGCCGCCGGGGCCTCCGGGGAGTCGCTGCTGGTGCCGCTCACCGTGTACTCGGCGGCCCGAAGACTCGCCCGTACGACGTACCGCGCGGGCATGGAAGCCGCCGCGGCCCGGCTCCGCGAGGGCGGGGTCACCGAGCGCGCCTCCGGTCCGGTGGACGCCTCCCTCGCCGCCCTGACCTGGTCCCGGCCGGGACCTGCGGCCGGCTGGCTCACGGGGGAGGCGCTGGCGGAAGTATCGATCCGGCTGACGGTCGCGGCCGGCCGGCCGCCGCTGTCGCTGCGGCCCGGGGAGGCGCGGGCCCGTTCGCTGCTGGCCCGGCACGCCGCCGACCACCGGGTGTTCGAACAGGCCGTGGAGGTCCGCAGCCAGCGCCTGCACGCCCCCTTCCTGGACAACCAGGTCGTACGGGCCGCCCGCGCCCTCCCCGAGTCCCTGCGCGTCCAGCCCGGGGCCCGGGCGGAGATCCTGCGCAGCGTCCTGGCCTCGGCCGGAGTGCGCGAACTCCCGCCGGGCTGGGGCGCCACGGCCCACGCCCCGAACGAGACGGCCACCCGGCTGGGGCTGCGCGCCGCCCTGGACGAGCTGCTGTCGCTCTTCGCCTCCCCGCTGCTCGCGGACGCCGGCCTGATCGAGGCCCGGGTGGTGCGCCAGGCCCTGCTCGACGCGGCGGACGGCCGGCCGGTCCCGCTGGACGGGCTGGCGGAGCTCGTCTCGATGGAGCTGTGGCTGCGCCGGCTGCTGGCCCGCCGCGGCACCTGCTGGACGGGGACCTCGACGGCGCGCCGGCGGGCGGTGCCGGAGGGGGTCCCGGTGCACCGACCGGCCCTCTCGTGACGCTGCCGGACCGAGTTCAGGAGTCGAGGACCAGGGCGGTCGCGATCGCCGGGCCGAAGGCGCCGCCGAGCTGGTAGCAGAGGGTGAACAGGCCGATGGCCGTGGGGCGCTGGGCGTCGGGGACGCTCGACGCGGCGTGCGTCGACAGCACGGCGTTGGCACCGGTCGCGCCGAACACGCCGCCCAGGGTGGCGAGCAGCAGCAGCGTCCCGTGGCTCGCGAAGACCGCGATCAGCGCGGCCAGGGTGCCGATCCCCACCAGCACCGTGCGTACGGCCACCCGCCCCATGCGCGCCGAGCCCGCCGCCAGCAGCCAGGAGAGCGCGGATCCGGTGAGCAGGGCCACGAGCTGACCGGCCCCGGCCGCGCCGGTGTCCCAGCCCGCCCGGTCCGAGATCAGCCGGGGCACGGCGAACAGCAGGGTGAAGTACGAGGTCGACAGCGCGAGTGCCAGCAGCGCGGAGCAGAGGAAGAGGGGCCTGCGGATCAGCGCGGCCGGGACGAAGCCCTCGGGGCGCCGCCGCATGTGGAGCGCGAGCAGCAGCGTGGCGAGGGCCGCGGAGCCGAGGGCGGCGGCCGGGGCGTGGGGCAGCAGGACCAGGGCCGTGGCCAGCAGCGTCAGCAGCGCGGCGCCGCGCGCGTCGAACCTGCCCTGCGGGGCGGCCGCCGGGGCCTTCGCGTACGTGCGCACCGCGGGCACTGCCAGCAGGGAGACCAGGGACACCGAGAGCGAGAGCCGCCACGACACGGCGTGCGAGAGCTGGGCGCCGAGGAGCGGGCCGGTCGCGCCGAGCATGCCGAAGCCCGCGCTGATGACGCCCATCCGGCGGGCCGTCCCGGCCAGGCTCATCGCGGCCGCCACCAGGCCGGCGCCGCCCGCGGCCTGTGCGGCCCGCCCGAGGAGGGTGACGGGGAGCCAGGGGGATGCGGCGACGAGGAGCGTTCCGCCGAGGAGGAGGGCGCTGGACAGCCGGAGAAGCGGCGCGAGGCCGCGGCGGCGCAGCAGGCCGGCCAGCAGGGGGATGGAGACGGCCATGGCCCAGGCGAAGGCGGCGACGAGCCAGGCGGCGGTCGAGGTGCCCACCCCGAGGGAGCCGGCCATGTCCGGAAGGATCAGGACGGGTGCGTTGGTCGCTGCGGCGACGGGCGTGGCCAGCAGCGCCAGCCACAGGACGGGGACCGGGCCGGGCCGGCCGGCGGCGCTGCCGGCGTTCGTCGGACGCGCACCGGTACGGGTACGGGTACGTGGCGCTGTTGTGGTCATGGTGATGTCCGCTCCGATCCATCTCAAGGTTCAGAATCTCAACGTTGAGATAAAATCAGAGCAGTTCTCTGAACGTCAAGTGTCTCAACGTTGAGATATCCTTCTCGTGGGGCGGCGGGGACGAGAAGCACGACAAAGAAGACGCACGAGGATGAGGACGCGACATGAGTGACGCAGTGGACGCGATCGTCGGCCAGTGGACGGCCGAGCGCCCCGAGCTGGCGGCCGGCCTGTGGCCCGTCGAGGTGCTGGCCCGCGTCCAGCGGATGAACCGGATCATCGACCGGCACCTCAAGGCCTTCGCGGCCGAACGGGACCTGGAGGTGGGCGAGCTCGACATCCTCTTCACCCTCCGCCGGTCCGGATCCCCGTACGCGCTCACCGCCGGCGCCCTCATCCCGGCCGCCATGGTGACCTCGGGTGCGATCACCAACCGCATCGACCGCATGGAGGCCAAGGGCCTGGTCGAACGGGTCCGGGACGGGCAGGACCGCCGCTCGGTCCGCATCCGCCTCACCGAGCAGGGCCTCGCGCTCACCGAGTCGCTGATCGCCGATCACCTCAGCCACTACGCCGAGCTGCTCGCCCCGCTCGACCCCGCCACCTGCGCCACGGTCGCCGAGGCCCTGCGCACCCTGCTGGAGGCGAACGGCGACACTTCGATCACGTGAGCCCGGCGGCGGGGCAGAATTGGCGGGTGCGGTATCTCATCCTTGGCGTCACCGAGGCGCGCGACGAGACCGGCGCCCCCCTCCCGGCAGGCGGCGCCCGCCTGCGCGCGCTCCTCGCCGCCCTCGCCCTGCGCGCGGGCCGCCGGGCCTCCGTCGCCGAACTCGTCGACGACGTCTGGGCCGACGACCCGCCCCAGGACGCGCCCGCCGCCCTCCAGGCCCTCGTCGCCCGGCTGCGCCGCGCGCTCGGCGGCCGGGACGCCATCACCGCCGACCCCGCCGGCGGCTACCGGCTGGCCGCCGCCCCCGACGACATAGACCTGCACCGGTTCACCCGGCTGGCGGCCCAGGGCGGCCGGGAGCTGGCCACGGACCCGGCCGCCGCCGCCCACACCCTCCGCACCGCCCTCTCCCTCTGGCGCGGGCCGGCCCTCGCCGACCTCCCCGAACCGGCCCGCACGGGTCACGCCGCCGGCCCCGAGGCCCGCCGCTCCGCCGCCCTCCGCGACCGCATCGAGGCGGACCTGCGCAGCGGCGCCACCGCCCCGGCCGCACTCCTGCCGGAGATCGAGGCGCTGATCCAGGCGTCCCCGTACGACGAACCACTGCGCGCCCAGCAACTCCGCGCGCTGCGCGCCGCCGGCCGCCCCGCCGACGCCCTGGCCGCCTACGAACGCACCCGCCGCGCCCTGGCCGACGCCCTGGGCACCACCCCCGGCCCCGAACTCACCACCCTCCACGCCCAACTCCTCGACCCCGCACCGGCCCCCGTCCCACCGCCCGCCCCCACACCTGCACAGCCCGCGCCGCCGCCCGGGTCCGTACACCCGCAGCCGCCGCTCGGGGAGCCGCAGGCCCCGTACCCGCAGGCCCCGTACCCCCCGGCCCCGCCGCAGGCCCCGTACCCGCAGGCTCCGCCGCAGGCCCCGTACCCGCAGGCTCCGCCGCAGGCGCCCCGCGGGAACCTCCGGCCCCGGCTGACCTCCTTCGTCGGTCGTGAGCCCGAACTCGCCGCCCTGCGCGAGGACCTGGCCCGGCTGCGCCTCGTCACCCTCACCGGCCCCGGCGGTTCCGGGAAGACCCGTCTCGCCGAACACGCGGCCGCCGCCCACCCCGAAGCCGGCTGGATCGTCGAACTCGCCCGTCTCGACCACCCCGCGGCCGTTCCCGGCGCCGTCCTCAGCGCGCTCGGCCTGCGCGAGAACTCCCTCGTCGCCCGCGAGAACACCGCCGCCGCCGACCCCACCACCCAGCTCGTCGAACACTGCGCGCACCGCAGCCTGCTCCTCGTCCTCGACAACTGCGAGCATGTGATCGGTGCGGCGGCCGAGTTGGCGGAGGAGCTCCTGGCGCGCTGTCCGGGGGTGCAGATCCTGGCGACGAGCCGGGAGCCCCTGGGGGTGCCGGGGGAGTCGCTGCGTCCGGTGGAGCCGCTGCCCGATCCCGTGGCGCTGCGGCTGCTCGGTGACCGTGGGGCCGCGGCCCGGCCGGGGTTCCGTACGGACGACGATCCGGCCGCGGCGGCGGAGATCTGCCGGCGGCTGGACGGTCTGCCGCTCGCCATCGAGCTGGCCGCCGCCCGGTTGCGGCTGCTCACCCCGCGCCAGATCGCCGACCGGCTCGACGACCGGTTCCGGCTGCTGACCAGTGGTGCCCGTACGGTCCTGCCGCGGCAGCAGACCCTGCGGGCCGTCGTCGACTGGTCGTGGGACCTCCTCGACGAGCCCGAGCGCACCGTCCTGCGCCGTCTGTCCGTCTTCGCCGGCGGCTGCGACCTGGCCGCCGCCGAGGCCGTCTGCGCCGACCCGTCCTACGACACCGCCGACGTCCTCGGCTCCCTCGTCGACAAATCCCTCGTCCTGGCCGAACCGGACGACGCCCACGGCATGCGCTACCGCATGCTCGAAACCATCCACGAGTACGCCGCCGAGCGCGCCGGCGCCCACCCGGAAGACGCCGGGGCCACCGCCCGCCGCCACGCCGCCCACTACCTCGCCTTCGCCGAGGAGGCCGATCCCCTGATCCGCTCCGCCGCCCAGCTCCCCTGGATCCGGCGCGTCGAGACCGAGCTCGACAACCTCCGCACCGCCCTGCACACCACAGCCGCCGCGGACACCGACGTCCACACCGCCCAGCGCTTCGTCTTCGCCCTCGGCTGGTTCTGGTGGCTGCGCAACTACCGCGCCGAGGGCGCCGAGTGGACCACCCGCGTCCTCGCCCTCACCGCCGCCGAACCACCCGAGGGCACGCCCGCGTACTGGCGGTACATGCGCCTCCAGGTCCTCGGCATGTTCCTGCTCGCGGAGAGCAACTCCGCGGAGAAGTTCCGCACCCCCGAGTACCGCGACCTCGCCGCCCGCATCAAGAAGACCTTCCGCCAGGGATCCCCCGAGACCACCCTCTTCCCCGGGATGCTCTGGCCCACCACCGCCTTCCTCGTCGGCGATCCCCTCGACTTCCACCTCCACCTCGACGAGTCCGTCGCCAACTGCCGCCGCCACGCGGGTGACTGGGAACTCGGCGTGGTCCTCATGCTCCGCACCCACGTCGCCATCGACCTCATGGGCGGCCTGCCCACCGTTGACGCCGACCTCGCCGAACTCCACGAGATCGCCCACCGCGTCGGCGACCGCTGGACCCGCGCCCAGGTGGCGAGCGCTGCCGGGGAGGTCGCCCTCCTGCGCGGCCGGTACGCCGAGGCCCGCACCGAGTACGAGGAGTGCCTGCGCCTCGCCCGTGAGGTCGGGGCCCACATCGAGGCGCCCTTCGCCCTCGCCCGGATCGCCGGGGCCGCCTACAGCGCGGGTGACTTCGACGAAGCCGAACACCTCCTGGCCGAGGCCGACCGGGAGTCCGGCCGCCACGGCGGGGTGCACGACGTCAGCAGCTTCGCCCGGCTCCTCGCCGCCCTGCTCGCCCTCCAGCGCGGCGACTTCGCATCGGCCCGGAGCGAGTGCGAGGCGGCCCGCGCCGAATCCGTACGGATCACCGTGCCCGCACAGCTCACCGCCGGGCTGGACAGCGTCGACGCCGTTCTCACCGCCCACGAACAGGGCCCGGCCGCCGGTCTCGCCAAGATCGGGCCCGGTCTCGCCGCCGCCGTCACCGCCCGGTGCGCCGAGCGCATCCTGGCCGGGTTGGCCGAGGTGGCCGCCGTGATGCTGGCCGACGACGGCCGGCCGGCCGAGGCCGTACGGGCCCTCGCGGCGGCCACCGCCTGGCGTGCGGGCCAGCCGCGCTCGGTCCCCGAGAGCGGCGCCGTGGACGGGCTCCCGGAACGGACCCGCGCGCTCCTCGGCCCGGCCCGCTACGCCCGGGAAGAATCCGCCGGGACCGCGCTCACCCCGGCCCAACTCGCCACGGCACTCACGGCGACGCCCACCGCGCTGCCCACGGACAACTGATCATCGGCAGCGGATCACCGGCAACTGATCACGGCGTCGGCCCAGCTCGCCAGCGTCGGCAGGCTGCCCGGCCCGGCCTTCTCCACCACCAGCCGCAGCGTCTTGCGCCCGGCGAGCGACACCTGCACGCCCTCCGGCGGGTCCTCGTGGCCGAGGGCGGCGGACTGCCACAGCCGCTGCCCGTCGCCGTACACGGAGAACCGCACCGAACCGTCGGTGAAGATCGACAGGCCGTCCACCCCGGCCTGCGCCGAGAAGCTCGTGCACTGCCGGTTGAGGGTGATCTCCACCGAGGAACGCGAGTTCACGGTGATGCCCTGCGAGAACCGGCGGCCGCCCACCTCCAGCCCCCAGCGCTGCCACACCCAGCTACTGCGCCAGGTCTGCACCTCGGGACCGCTGTGGTCCCCGTAGGCCGAGTGCGCGAGCCGGGCCAGCTGGAACTCCTGCGACGGCTTCGACGGCGGCGGGGTCGGCTTCGCGGAGGTGCTGCTCGGTGACGGCGCCGGCGAAGGCCTCTCCCGGCTCGGCGAGGGCGAGGGCGAGGGCGACGGGGACGCGGACGCGGACGGCGACGGGACCGCAGGAGCAGCGGAGGCCGGAGCCGAAGGCGTCGGCATCGGTCCCTGCGTCGGCCCCTGCGTCGGCCGTACGGAACCCCGCGGGCGCGGCGCCTCCTCCCCGGGCGGGCTCGGCTCCGCCGAGGGCGAGGCGGGAGCCTCCGGCGCGGCCGGCGCCACCACACCGGGCGCGGGCTTCGCCCGGACCGGCGGCTCGGGATCGTCCCCGGCGAGGGCGAACACCACCCCGGCGGCCGCGGCCACCGCGATCCCGGCCGCGATGGCGGCCTTGGCCGGCAGCCCGAGCCCCTCGGAAGCCAGCACACCCCCGGCCCCGCCACCAGCGCCCGTCCCGGCGGCCCCGCCACCGGCACCGGCCGCGCCCGCGGCACCACCCGAGGCCCCGGCTCCGGCCGTCCCGGCTCCCGCCGTCGACCCCCCGGAGGCGGCGGCCGCGGCTCCGGCCCCGCCCGCGGCAACGGCCCCACCCGCCACCACCCCGGCGGCCTTGGCCGCGTACCCGGCGGCGAACCATCCGATGACCGCGACCGGAAGCAGCGCGGGAATCCCCGCATTGACGTCCTTGAGCTCCCCGGCCGCCAGCCGGCACTTCACGCACTCCTCCAGGTGCTTGCGCAGCCCCCGCTCCGCCCGCATCCGCAGCCCGCCCCGCGCGTAGGCGCCCAGCCGGTCCGAGTAGCGCGCGCAGTCGCCGCCCTCGCTCAGCGCCGCACTCACGTGGGCCTGCAGATAGGCCTGCTTGAGCCCTTCCCGGGCACGACTGGCCAGCACCGCGGTCGCGTTGGCGCTGAGCCCGAACAGCGGGGCGATCGAGCTCGGCGACGCCTCCTCGACGGTGGTGTGCCACAGCACGGCCTGCCACCGCTCGGGCAGGCTGCGGAAGGCCTGCATGGCCAGCGACTGCTCGGCCTCGTGCATAGCCCGCACGTCCGCGCCCAGTTCGAGCGTGTCGTCCCCGGACAGCCCCGAGATCCCGGCTCCGCTCTCCGAGCCCGTGCCCGCCTGCTCCGCGAAGACGGCGAAGTCCTCGACGAGGTGCTCCCGCTTGGCCGTCTTGGCCCAGGCCGCGGCAACCCTCCGTACGGTCGTCAGCAGGTAGGCCCGCACCGACTGGTCCGGCCCGGCCCCGCCCCGTACCGCCTGCAGGGTCCGCGCGAACACCTCGGCGGTCAGGTCGTCTGCGGTGTGCCCGTCGCGGCAGCAGGTCCGCGCGTAGCGTCGTACGGAATCGGCGTGGCGACGGAACAGCTCCTCGTACGCACCGTCGTCCCCGCCCCGCATCCGGGCGATCAAGTCGGCGTCGGACGGAGGGACTTCGCTCCCGACGCCGCCGGGTCCGGAAGAGCCCGCGTGGCGTGCGTGACGCCCGCCCGGTTCGCGCTGGGCCGGCACCTGCCGTGCGGGCAGGCTGCCCGCCTCGAGCTCGCTGCCGGCGCCACCGAGTGGCTCTTCCCGCCCGTCAACGCTCATCGCGGAAGCCCCCGCACGACACACTCAACCGGTACACCGTTCAAGCGTGTCACACGGCGGACGCGCGCCGAACCCCTCTGCGCGCCATCCACTCGTCCGGGCATAATTCGGCGAATCGCGCGACTGTCGCCCCGACGTGCGAACGCCCCGACGACGCAAGAACCCGGCGATGTCCGACGATGCAGGAGTCCGACGATGAGAGGACCCGACCTCCAAGAGCGCGCCCTTCGAGAAGCGCGCCCTTGGACAAGCCGGGCCAACGCCCGCACCGGTCACCCGGCCCGGCATCCGCCCGGCGCCGAAGGGGCGCCGAGCCGATGACGGCCCGCGCAGGTCACGCCGTCCGGGACCGCAGCCCTTCGAGCAGGATGTCGAGCAGCCGGGTCGAAGCCGCCGCCTGCTGCGCCGGGTCGGGCAGCGCGGGCGCCGCCGTCGCTATCACCAGCAGGACATCGGCCACCGTGACGTCGGCACGCAGCTCACCGGCCTCCCGTGCGCGGTGCACCAGCCGGCCGACGACCTCCAGCAGTGCACCCGCACCCGCGTCGTCCGAGGGCTCGTCCTCGGACGCACCGCGCGTGCCCACGACCCGCAGATCGGGGGAACCCGTGGCCGCGACGGCCTGGCGCTGCTGCGGAACCCGAGCCGCCTCCGCTTCCTCCGCGTCCTCGCTCGCCGCGCCGACCCGCAGCACCTGCGGCGGCAGCAGCCGCCCGGCACCCGAGGCCACGGAGGTGCGCAGGAAGCGCGACAGCGCCTGCCACGGCTCCTCCTCCTGGCCCAGCGCGGTCCTGGCCTGCTCGGTCAGCCGGGCGGTCTCCTCTTCGGCTATCCGCCGGACGAGGACGTCCTTGCTCGGGAAGCGCCGGTACACGGTGCCGACACCGACCCGGGCGCGCCGCGCCACGTCCTCCATCGGAGCCCCGTAGCCCAGCTCGCCGAAGACCTCGCGGGCCGCCCGCAGCACGTGCTCCAGGTTGCGCTGGGCGTCCACGCGCAGCGGCGTGGACCGGCCTACGCCGTGCGTGGTGCCGCCCGCGAGCGCGCGACCGTTGCTCTCGACCGAGAGCGCGGTCGCAGAACCATGGAAATCGGAAATGTTCATATGTTTCCCCCGGTAATCATTTGTCTCCCCCCGGAGACACTCCCCGCCTTCACGTCGAGGGGGCCGCGGTCTCGGGCCCGGTCGTACTACTCCTCGACGAGATACGAACATAGTTGAGCCAGAGTCAATTCAGAAGAGGCAGCCCCGGACGGACCACCGCCCGATCGGAGCATTCACCCCCACTTTTCCGTTCCATACCCCCGGAATCTCCCGTTCCGTGCAGCCTGACCTGCACATTTACGCCCACACCGAACGTCCTCTTCCGCCCCGTCCCACCACCACCTCCGGTCACACAATTTGTCGGGCCTGTGGACAAACTCCCGGCCACGTTGCGTCATGGGATGGTGAAGGCTGCTAACTCCCGGGGCACGGCCCCCGGTACCCCGCCCCGTACGCGCATCCTGATCGTCGGCGGCGGCTACGTCGGCATGTATACGGCGCTCCGGCTCCAGCGAAAGCTGAGAGCCGGCGAAGCCGAGGTCACGGTGGTCACCACCGAGCCCTACATGACGTACCAGCCCTTCCTCCCCGAAGCGGCCGCGGGCGCCATCTCCCCCCGCCACGTCGTGGTCCCCCTGCGCCGCGTCCTCGGCAAGTGCCGCATCGTCATCGGCGAGGCCCAGCGCATCGACCACTCCAAACGGACCGTGACCGTCGCCACCCTCGCCACCGCCGACGAGGGCACCGGTCCCGTCGAGATGGAGTACGACGAACTCGTCCTCGCCCCGGGCTCCATCTCCCGCACCCTCCCCGTCCCGGGACTCGCCGACTACGGCATCGGGTTCAAGACCGTGGAAGAGGCCATCGGCCTGCGCAACCACGTCATCGAGCAGATGGACATCGCCTCCTCCACCCGCGATCCCGCCCTCCGCGACGCCGCCCTCACCTTCGTCTTCGTCGGCGGCGGCTTCGCGGGCGTCGAAGCCCTCGGCGAGCTGGAGGACATGGCCCGCTACGCGGCGCGGTACTACCACAACATCAAGCCCGAGGACATGAAGTGGGTCCTCGTCGAGGCGAGCGACCGTATCCTCCCCGAGGTCGGCCCCGAGATGGGCGTCTACACCGTCCGCGAACTGCGCCGCCGCAACATCGACGTCCGGCTGGAGACCCGGCTCGACTCCTGCGAGAACCGCGTCGCCGTCCTCAGCGACGGAGCCCGCTTCCCCACCCGCACCGTCGTGTGGACCGCCGGAGTCAAACCGCACCCCATCCTGGCCGCCTCCGACCTGCCCAAGAACGAGCGCGGCCGCCTGGCCTGCACCTCCTTCCTCACCGTCGAAGGAGTCGAGCACGCCTGGGCCGCGGGCGACGCCGCCGCCGTCCCCGACATCACGGCGGCCGAGAAGGGCCGCGAATGCGCCCCCAACGCGCAGCACGCCGTCCGCCAGGCCAAGGTCCTCGCCGACAACCTCCTCGCCGCCCTGCGCGGCGAGGTCCTGACCGAGTACGCCCACAAGTACGCCGGTTCGGTCGCCTCCCTCGGCCTCCACAAGGGCGTCGCGCACATCTACGGCCGCAAGCTCAAGGCCTACCCGGCCTGGTTCATGCACCGCGCATACCACCTCAGCCGCGTCCCCAGCTTCAACCGCAAAATGCGCGTGCTCTCCGAATGGACCCTCTCCGGCCTCTTCAAGCGTGAGATCGTCTCCCTGGGGTCCCTCGAACATCCCAGGGCAGAATTCGAACTGGCCGCAGGTGGCGGCCCCAAGGCCCCTCCCCCGCCCCCCGCCCCCAACCCCCCGAAGAACGGCCAGGGCTGACGTTGTCAGTGCGGTCGGCCACACTGGACGTGTGACCATAGGTGGGCTCACCCCTGCACAGAGTGACATCGTCCAGTCAGCGACCGCCCACGAGCGACACAGCGACCACTCGCGACACCACGAGGCTTGAACGCAGTGAACTTCACGCGCTGGAGCGCCCGGTTTCCCGGAACGCAGCGCCGCGCCGCCGCCCGGACCGAACACGCCGCCGCCCAGGCCAAGCGGGGTGAAGGCGCGGTCCCGGCAGCCCGCGGCGGCCGCGCCGACCCCGGAACCGAGCGGCCCACGCCCGCCGCCGACGGCCACCCCGCCGACCCCACGGTCTCCGGAACCGGCACCGGCACGAGCGGCGGATCAGGCAGCGGCACAGGCACAGGCACAGGCAGCGGCACCGGTCCCGCCGGCGGCACGGCCACAGCCCGGCGGACCGGCGTCCTCACCGCCGTCCCCTCCCTCGACGAGCTCTCCGTGCGCGAGGTCCTCGGCCGGCTCCCCGCCCTGGTCGCCCTCGTCCACGGCCCCGAGCACCGCGTCGCCTACGTCAACGACGCCTACACCGCCGGCTTCGGCGCCCGCACCCCCGGCGCGCCCGCCCACGAAGCCCTCCCCGAACTCGGCGAGCTCGGCCTCCTCCCGCTCCTCGACCAGGTCCAGCGCAGCGGCAAGTCCCGTACGGCCAAGAACCGCACCGCACCCGGCGGCGCCCACTCGTACACCGTCACCTGCACCCCGGTCGAGTTCCCCAAGGCCAAGACCGGCACCGGCACGGACGCCGAAGCCGGCAGCGTGGCGGAGGCCCACCACACCGGCGTCCTCATCCACCTCGCCGACGTCACCGACCACGCCGAGGCCGTCGAGCGGCTCCGCGCCAGCGAACGCCGCCAGCGCGAGGCCGCCGTCACCCTCCAGCGCTCCCTGCTCCCGCAGGAACTGGAACAGCCCGACGACCTCCGCATCGCCGCCACCTACCAGCCCGGTGGCACCGAGGCCGCCGTCGGCGGCGACTGGTACGACGTGATCACCCTCGGAGCGGGCCGCACCGCCCTCGTCATCGGCGACGTCATGGGCCGCGGAGTCCGGGCCGCCGCCGTCATGGGCCAGCTGCGCACCGCCGTACGCGCCTACGCACGCCTCGACCTGCCCCCGCACGAGGTGCTCCAGCTCCTCGACGGCCTCGCCGCCGAGATCGACGCCAGCCAGATCGCCACCTGCGTGTACGCCGTCCACGACCCCAACGAGGGCCTGCTCGCGTACGCCTCGGCCGGCCACCTCCCGATCCTGGTCCGCGACGAGGACGGCACCGTACGCAGAGCCGCCGACCCCACCGGCCCACCGCTCGGCACCGGCGGCTGGCTGCACACCTCGGGCACCATCGCCCTCGGCCCCGGCTCCACCGCCGTCCTCTACACCGACGGCCTGGTCGAACGCCGCGGCGAGGACATCGACGAGGGCGTCGCCGCCCTGGAACGCGCCCTCTCCGGCGCCCAGGGCACCCCGGCCGTCATCTGCGACCGCCTGATGCGCGCCCTCGGCGTGGACGCCGACCACGACGACGACGTCGCCGTGATGGTCCTCCAGCAGCCCGCCCGCACCGGATCGGACGCCGAGCTCTTCCACAACGCCGCCCTGGAACTCCTCGGCGGCATCGAGGCGGCCCCGCGCGCCCGCGCCTTCGCCCAGGGAGTCCTCGCCTCCTGGCGCTTCCCGGTCGAGCTGTGCGACCTCGGCGTCCTGGCCGCCAGCGAGCTCGTCGCGAACTCCCTCCAGCACGGCACCCCGCCGATGCGCCTGCGCCTGCGGCGCACCGACCGCCGCCTGATCATCGAGGTCACGGACGGGGACGACCACCTCCCGCGCCGCCGCCGTGCCGAGCCGGGAGACGAGACCGGCCGCGGCATCTCGATCGTCGCCACCATCGCCTCCTCGTGGGGCTCCCGCCGCACCCCGGGCGGAGGCAAGGCCGTCTGGTGCGAGTTCGCCCTGCCGGACAAGTAGCAGCCGAACGCACGGAAGGCCCCGGTCCACAAGGACCGGGGCCTTCCGCACATCTGTTCACTCACGCGTACGTATATACGTGCCCACGCGTACGTCCCTACGCGCTCACGGGCTCCGCGCCGGCGGCGGCCTTCGCCGCCACGACCGGACCGCCCTGCGCCACGACCCGGCTCGCCAGCCACGGGTTGTCCTGCGCCGGGCTCAGCCGCCTGCCGAGCCGCAGCGCCAGACCGGCGATCCCCAGCGACACGAGCACGAAGACGCCGATGTAGAGCATCGGAACGCCCGCGCCGAGCGGCACCCCGAGCGGTCCCAAGGCCAGCGCCATCTGCTTGACCAGCGCGAAGGCCGAGTTGTACTGGCCCACCGAGCCCTCGGGAGCCAGGTCGGCCACCAGCGGCGCCAGGGTCGGCGACAGCATGGCCTCGCCGATGCCGAAGAGCGCGTACGTGGTGATGAACGCGGCCGCGGCCATCATCGCGCTGCCGTGCCCCAGACCCGAGAACCCGGCGATGACCCACGCCACGGTCCAGATCAGACCGACGAGCGCGATCACACGGGACCGGCGGCGCTTCTCGACCAGCCGGAGCACGACGAACTGCGCGACGACGATCGCACCGGTGTTGGCCGCGAGCGCGAAACCGAGCGTGGAGGGGGAGATCCCGGCGGCCTCGGTACCGAAGGCGGCCAGACCCGACTCGAACTGTCCGTAGCAGGCGAAGAACACCACGAAGCCCAGCACGCACAGCTGCACCATGGCCTTGTGCCGGAGCAGCCGCTTCCAGCCGCCGCCCGCCTGCGCCGGGTCCTTGGGCCGGGCGTCCTTGAACCCCTGCACCTGCGGAAGGCGCACGGTGGCGATGACGCCGGCCAGCACCAGGAACATCACGGCCTCGATGCCGAACAGCAGGGTGAAGCTGCCGGGCCGGCTCTCGTCGACGATCTGGCCGCCGATGAGACCGCCGATGCCCAGGCCCAGGTTCTGCATGAAGAACTGCAGGGCGAAGGCACGGGTCCGGGTGGACGGAGTGGAGCACCACACGATCATCGTGGCCAGCGCCGGCTGCATCACGGCCTGCCCGGCGCCGAGCGCCAGGGCGGAGAGCAGGATGGGCACGATGCCGGTGGAGAGCCCGAGCGAGAGCGCACCCGCCGAGGCGGCCACGGCCGCACCCATGACCACGGGCACCGGACCACGGCGGTCGATGACCCGACCGGTGAAGGGCAGCGCGACGAGAGCGCCCAGGGCGAAGGCCACGAACGCGCTCGTGGCGGCCATGGAGCCCAGATCTCGCACCTGCGCCACATAGATGTAGAGGAACGGAACCGTGAAACCGATGCCGAACGCGGTCAGCGCGTTCCCGGCCTGGATCCGCCGCATCGCAGCGCCCATCACCTTGGTCACTTCTCACCTGCCTTTGAGAGCCGAAGACTGAAGACTTCAGAACTTCATACCTAAACTTCGATGCTTAACTCTACACACCGAAGGAGTTAGACGCCAACGAGCTCGTGCCATACTTCGATCCATGGGTGACACCCCCGACGGCACTACGCCCGTCCACGAGCCGAGCCTCGATGAGCAGATCGCCGTCTATCAGCGCGAGTTCCAGGACCTCGACCCCCAGGTCGAGAAGGTCGTGTCGGCACTGAGCCGCCTCCACCGCCGGATGAACGTCGCGTACGGACGCCAGACCGCGGCGCTGGGCATCAGCAACGCGGAGTGGGAGGTCCTCAAGGCCCTGGTCATCTCCGGATCCCCGTACCGCATGGGCCCGAGCGAACTCGCGAAGCAGCTGGGCCTCACGCCGGCGGCGATGACCCACCGGATCGACCGCATGACCGCGGAAGGACTGGTCACCCGCGAACGGGACGAGTCCAACCGGGTCCGAGTGATCGTGGAGCTCACCGACGAGGGCCGCAGCAAGTGGCTGGACGCGATGCGCGCGGCCACGGTCTTCGAGGAGGACCTCCTCCAGGACCTCTCCACAGCGGAGCGCGGGGCGCTCGGCGACATGCTCACCCGGCTGCTGGACCGCGTCGAGGGCCTCCAGTCCCCCAGCTGACCACCGGGGTTGACACGGCCCTGGTCGATCCGTAAGGTTCTTCGAGTTGTCCCTGGACCGGAAGGTTGAGGCGACAACGAATCCCGCCGCCTCGTTGCGGCACCCAACTCAGCACGATCTCCCACCGGGAACGAATTCGGCATGCCCGAATTCATTTCCGAAGGCCGATTATGAATCGCCGGGGAAATCCACTAGAGTTCGGGAGTCGGAAGGGCCCAACAGCCCGGAAGACAAACCCCGCTGACTGGGGGTCAGGCCCGAAAGAGTCTGATAGAGTCGGAAACGCAAGAACAGAACGAAAGCCCGGAGGAAAGCCCGAGAGGGTGAGTACAAAGGAAGCGTCCGTTCC
>NZ_JBIVFA010000031.1:20314-36064 GCF_044747975.1 Streptomyces sp. NPDC090045 | reverse complement strand
CCCGCGGAGCGGGACCCTGAGCGCTGGCGCGCTCAGGAGCGACGCCCTCCGCTGCGCTCCGGGCAGGCTTCGCTGACGCTTCGCCAGATTCCCGCGCGAGCGCGGGAATCGACGTCCGCAAGCGGACGTCCAAGAGGAAAGGCTGGCGCAAGCGCCAGCCTGGGTGGCGCTGACGCGCCACCAGATGTCCGCGCAAGCGCGGACATCGACGGGCCTTCGGCCCGTTGGGGTGTCCGCTGACGCTCCCACCCCTAGGCCCGCTGCCACGGGCCGGCTGTCGGCGGGGAACGGGGGGTGGTGGGTTGCCCTCGTTACTCCCAATAGCAGCCGCTGATGTAGATGCTCGACCGGGTCGCGGTCCGTTCGTCGACCTGAACGTCCCAGCGGGCGGCGGCCTCGGTATATGCGGCCTCCACCTCTTCGGACGGACGGCAGCAGTGGGTTGTCGCCACTTCCTCCCACACCATGCGAATCCTGACCGCCTCCTCCACCAGGTGCAGAAGGCCTGTCGTGTCCTGTGCACTGCGCTCCATGGCACTCCCCCATCGGTGTGTCGGCGCATCCATCGTCCACGGTTGACCCACAGCTGCGGTAGAGACCGCTCATTTCCGGTACGGAATCCGGTGATGTCTTGTTCTGGACGCCGTCGCGGGTGTAAGCGCGGTACAGTCTTCAGTGTGCATCACATCGGAAGTGATGCGTGTAGCTGTGTAGGATCCCGAGAACATCGCCACCCCCTCCCTGGCGGGCCCGACCCGCTGCTTCAAGTTCAGCGGAGTGCCGAATGCAGAAGTCTGGTGACATCGTGCTGCGTCCTCATCAGGAGGAGGCGGTGGAGGCCGTTGTCCGGGGGCTGGATATTCCGCCGGGGAAACGCATTCCGGAGGCGGGTCTGCGGGCGACGGTGGTGGCGGCGTGCGGGACGGGGAAGACGTTCATGGCGGCCGCTGCGGCGCTCCGGCTGGCGCGGCACGGGCGGGTTCTGGTGCTGCTGCCGACACTCGATCTGCTGACGCAGACGGTGCGGGAGTGGCGGCTCGCCGGGCACACCGGGCCAGCAGTCGCTGTGTGCTCGCTGGAGGACGACCCGCAGCTGTGGCAGCTCGACGTCCGGACCACGACGTCGGCTCCACAGCTGGGGCTCTGGCACGGGCGCGGCCCCGTCACGGTGTACGCGACGTACGCCTCCCTGCCGGTCATCGCCGAGGCCCACGAGGGCGCGTACGGGCTACCCATGGACGTGTTCGACCTGGTCATCGTCGACGAGGCGCACCGCACCTCGGGGTCGGCGGGGAAGGCCTGGGCCGATGTCCACCGCCAGGAGGTCATCCCCGCGATGCGCCGGCTCTACATGACCGCGACGCCGAGGATCTGGATGGAGCGGCCGCCACGGTCCCGGGCGCAGGAACGGGAGCAGGAGGAGGCGCAGCGGCGCGCGGCGGAGGCGGAGCGCAGGGAGCGTGAGAAGGCGGAGGCGGAGGGGCGGGTGTACGTGGCGCGGCCGCGGTGGGACCGGCTGCCGAAGGAGCTCGCCTGCTCGATGGACGACAAGCGGGTGTTCGGGCCGGTCGTTTATGAACTGTCGCTCGCTTCGGCTATTTCCCGGGGGCTTTTGGCGAAGTATCAAATTGTGGTGGCGGAACTCACCGACCCTGTCGTTACTCCGCAGCGGCTGAATAGCGAGGAACGCTACGAGGAGCAGTTGCGCGGGCAGCGGCTCGCCGCGATGCAGACCGCGCTGCTGGAGACGATGGCCGAGCACGGGCTGCAGACCACCATCACCTTCCACCACCGCACCGTGGAGGCGGAGGCCTTCGCCGCAGGTCTGGAGCGGGTCGCCGCGCGGCTGCACGCCGTCGACCCGGGGCGGCATCCGGAGCGGGTGTGGTCGGGCTGGTTGTGCGGGGAACACGAGGGCTCCCACCGGCAGTCCGTGCTCGCGGACTTCGGCCGCAGGGCCGGGCGGGCGGTGCTGTCGAATTGCCGGGTTCTGGGCGAAGGGGTCGATATTCGGGCCACCGACAGTGTGGCCCTGATCGATCCGAAGGGATCGGCCGTCGATATTGTCCAGGCGATCGGTCGGGCTTTGCGGCAGAAGCCCGGTGAAGGGAAGATGGCCACCCTGATCGTGCCCGTTTTTCTGCGGGAAGGCGAAAAGCCTGAGGACATGCTTTCGTCGGATTCCTACCGCCCGCTGGTGCGGGTTTTGGCGGGATTGCGGGCGCATGATGAAAAGGCCGTGGAAATGCTTGCTATTCCGCAGGAGAATCAGAAAAGGATCGTAGACCCGTCCCGGCCGGTCGGGAAGGCGCCGGAGGACGGTGAGGAGGAGACGCGGCTGCTGCTCCGCTTCGCGACGCCGCGGGACCCAGCACTCATCGCGAAGTGGATCAACTACCAGGTCATCAACACCGAACGGCAGGACTGGCGCCGCGGCGCCGAGGCCGCGTACCGGTACCGACAGCGGGAGGGGCACCTCGACGTCCCGTACGAGCACGTCGGGGCCGAGGGGGCGTTCCCGCTGGGGCGGTGGCTGTCGGATCAGCGGCGCGCCTACCGGGCCGGGGCGATGACCGGTGAGCGGGCGGCCGAGCTGGAACAGCTGGGGATCGTGTGGGACACCGCCGACGCCGGCTTCGAGACCAACCTCGGCGCAGCGCGGGCCTACCACGACCTCCACGGGACCCTGGCCGCCCCACGGGGCGCGGCCATCCTCGACGTCCAGGTCGGACAGTGGCTCACCAACATCCGCCGCCCCGGCGGACTCGGCAAAGACCCCGAACGCGCCGCACGCCGGGCCGCCGCCCTCGCCGCGATCGACCCCGACTGGAACCCGGCGATGCTGGGATGGACGGTCGACTGGCAGCGGCACCACGCCTACCTGGAGCAGCTGCTCGCCGAAGGCGCCCGCCTGACCGCGATCACGCCGGGAGTGACCCGACACGGGGACGACGTCGGACGGTGGCTGACCACCCAACGGCGGGGCTGGGACCGGCTGAACGAGGAGCAGCGGCGCCGGCTCGCCGAACACGGCGTGACCAAGGCCGTACCGGCTCGCAAGACGCCCGCGAAGACCGCCGTGAAGGCTGGGGCGGGCGCGGGCGGCGAGGCCTTCCAGAAGGGCCTGGAAGCGCTTGCGCAGTACGTCGCGCGGGAGGGCCGGCTGCCTGGGCGCGGCGTCGTCCAGGTCCTGGCCGACGGAACCGAACATCGCACCGGGATCTGGGTCGGGAACCAGAAAGCCCGCCGCGACAAGCTCAACCAGGCACAGCTCGCCGCACTCGCCGAGTTGGGTGTGGACTGGGCGTGAGCCGAGCAGAGTGCCTCATGCCGCCCGCGGCCGCCGCAACGGAGGATGATGCCGCTCGTCCAGGTACCTGGGGTCTCTCTCCAACTCGGTAAACGGTCCCTCCACGAACGCCCTTCCCCGCTCGAGTGCATCTCGGCCGGGGCCGTGGCGTAGATCGCGCAGGCGGATGTCCTTGAGACCGGTGCGGCGAGGAAGCTGCCTGGTCATGATGGCCAAGGCTGCCTCCGCATCGCTCAGTCTCCGGAGGCGGGGGTCGGTGATCTGGTCGTATGCGTCCGCCCAGCGCTGCGCCAGGCGCGGCCCGATTCCGCAGGCCGTCAGGAAGGCGATGCACTGCTGGCGGCTGGCCGGCAGCGCCTGCTGGCGCACGATCCGCGCCGCCGTGCTGACCGGCAGCTGGTGCGAACCGCCCGCCAGTGCCTGGAGCCGGCGCAGAGGCAGAGCGCCGGCCTCCTCGTAGAAGTACGCCAGTGCCTCGCCCAATTGCCCAGCCGTCATCACCAGCGCAGGCGCACCGGGCTGGCGCAGCTTCTTCAAGCGGTCGCGCTTGCTGATCCGCGCCCGCTGCCACAGGCGCTCCACGGCGCCGTTCGGGCCGCCGCAGACGTTGACGATCGCCTGGACCGTCTCCCAGGACGGCACGCTCCGGCCCGAGGCCGCGCGCTTGAGCGTAGCCGCCGACACCCCGGTCGCTGCCGCGAGCTCGTCGTAGGTGAGCCTTGCCGCGGCTCGCAGCCTCCGCAGCTCGGCGGCCAGCCTGCCGCGTGCCGGGTCGGTGTGGTCGACCGGGAGTTCAGGACGTCCCATGATCCCTGTCCCCCTCTACCGGCCGGCCTGAAGCGCGGCGCGGGCCACCGCGGCCACCGTGCCTCGGCCCCCCGGCGTGACCGCGACGAGCAGGACCGTGCCGATGGCGCCCGCGCCGCCGAGCAGCTGGAAGATCTCCGTCATCGCCATCCCCCGCAGGCTCAGCACCACGGCCAGGACGAACATCACCGGCATGACCACGCTGATCACGACCGCCTGCGGCATCGTCAGGCCCGGCACCCGGCCGTCCGCTCCCCGCTGCCGGCCATCCGAGAGGGCCTTCTCCCGCACTCCCATGACGCTCCTGTCCGGGACACCGGATATCCCGGGCATCCCTGAAGTAGTAAGACAGGAGGGCGCGGGACAGCGCCCTCCCGAGGTGGTGACTCCGCGCCAAGTGGCGCTTTCCCAGGGGCGATTGGCGTCGCTTGACTGGGACCACCAGCATGACAGACAGCCACACGAGCCACAGGCACGGAACCTAGGGCCCGCATCCCTTAAGCCGGAAATGTCCCTTCATTCGTCCACTGGTGTCCCAGGTGCCCGAGGAATTCGGGAGCAGGCGCGCTGACCTGGGCAAAGACCGCGACTCGACCAGCTATTTGGGGGATCTCCTTCTCCCGGGGTTCGGCGAACACCGTGCAGCGCCCGCCGAACCCGGACACCCGCTCCCGTTCGTCCATTCCCGTCCAAACAGAAGTTGTGTTCCGGTCCGCCGGAAGAGCATCGTGGGTACCCACTACCACCGGGCAACCGGCGGGACCCCTGAAGTAGGTGACTCCGCAGCAGGGACAAGAGAAGCACCGCGTTGGCGCGCGAGTGCCTCACGCGACAGGGCCGACCCGCACACGCCGGGCCGGCCCTGTCCGCATTCCCGGCCCACACCCCCGCACCGGCTCCGTGAACCGGTTCACGGACCCCTTTGCGCCCCCACGCACGTAAGTCGACTTACGCGGCTGCCGCGGCCCTGCGGGTACCGCGGCCCGGGGCCAGCGCGGCGGCGGACGCAGAAGCCGCGTCCGTGCCCGGTACCCCTGCGGCCGTCCCGGCAGCACGTGCGACGATCACTGAGAGCTCGCCTTGTCCGCTTCCTCAGAGGCCGCACATGAACAGTAAGTTCCTCCCCTTCCGGCGCAAGCGCGGAACCAAGGTCACCTACGAGGTGACCGGCACCGGCTCCTTCGAGGTGGCCTACGCCGTCGGCGACCCTCTGAAAGGAGAGCAAAAGCAGGTCACGGCCGGCGTCACGCCGTGGAAACAGGACGTCGTGATGTCGGGCATCGACGCGATGCCCATGCTCACGATCATCACGTCCAACCCCGAGCATCCCGACGGCTGGCTCCAGTGCACGATCTCCATCGACGGAGAACTCGCAGTGGAAGGGGCGGTGTCCTCGCGGTCAGCCAGCGCGACCTTCACGGCCCTGCCCGGCGCGACAGGCTGACGGCAGCGCGCATCGATGCGGAGCCCGACGGTCCCTCACACAGTGGGTGGAACGGCAAGACGCAGACCGTCCGGTGCCACGCGGCCACAGCGCCCGCACGAGACCCTCACCGGGAATGCTCACGAGCACGGGCAGGTGCGGCCGGGCGGTGGATACTCCCGGCCCGGGAGACCGGCGACGCCGTAGAAGACGACCCACTCGACACAGCCACACTCCCAGGACCTCAGACCAGCCCCTCCCCCGCGTCCCGCACCACGGGAAAACCCCACCAGACGGCGACCGCGTATCGAAGTGCCAGAGGTGTGCCGCACACCAGACCCCACACACCAGCAACCCCCACCACCACCAACCCGGCCAACCACCACCCCACACCCACTCCCCCAGCCCGAAGACCACGGCCGCAATGACCGCAGCCCGGCCTCCGCGCACAGCAACGGGCACCAGCCGGCCGCACCCCCACCGTCATGGCCGGAGCGGCCTGCCGCCGACGGAGGCGACGGGGGCACAGGACGGTCGGGCGGGTAACGGCCAGGGCGGTCGTCCACGCGGCGACCGTCTCCCACAGCGGGTGGGCGGCCGTGCGGAAAGCTGCCCGGGAGGCGGGCCGGTTTGCCCAGGGCCTGGAGCAGGTCGGAGGCGGTGTCGCTGGTCTTGCCCGGGCCGGGGGTTGGTGATGCGGCCGGTCTGCGGGGCATGGGCGGCAAGGTAGTGTCCCAGGGATCTATGAGTGGATCATCGAACGAGGGGGCTGATCAGGATGGTAGACAAGCAGCGCAAACAGCGAAGTCGCCGAGGTTTGTGGTGGTGGCTCCTGCTCCTGGGCGCCGCAATCGTTGTCTGCGGGTTCCTCGCAGGGACTCGGTACCACGGGGATCCTGAAACGAAGGGCCTCGCAGACCTGGCCTTCTGGGGAATGCTTGCCGGCGGTTGCCTGACCCTCGGCGCGGCCATGGAACTCATCCAGCCCGCTCTGCAGCGTGGCCTGGCACGACTCATCGCCCGCAATGCCCGACGGTACCGGGAGAGGCAGTCAGCAACACAGCACGCGAACCCCGATCGACGGAATGCCGCCTGACCTCAACAACCAACCGGAACCGACATCTTCGTCCCCGCTGCCGGACCAGCCACTTCCCGACGACCATCGGCGGGGACGGTGAACCCGGGCCGGACCTCCGCCCGGCCTTCCTCGTCGCATACGGGCTCACGCAGCGCAGCGTAGGACCGCTGCCACTCCGCCCGGCCACGACAGGTTCCAGCGCTCGTCCACGGCCTCCACTGCGGGCAGCTCAGTCGAGTTCCCATACCTCGAGGAAGTCCGGATCGTGCCGCCACTGCTGGGCGATCACGCACAGGCTGTCCCACGTCCCCGCGAGGGCAGGCTCGTTGTCCCACTCCCGGAACGCCCTCGCCTGCCCCAGCGCACGCACCACATCGTTGAGGGCCTGCACGGCCCGGTCCGTGCCGGCCGCCACGGGGCGGTCCAGCAGCAGAAGGTCCGTCCGGGCGAAGGCGAACAGGAACCGCGCCAGCTCCGCTAAGCGCTCCTCGGCGTACTCCGCCCGAACTCCTCCGCGGCCTCGTACCGCTCGTCCACCACATACCCCGCTCTGCCTGACGGCGCCCTCGCCGACGCGCGATCGTACCCACCCCCGGGCCGCATCGCCCGGGTCAGCCTGTCGCCCGCACCACCGCGCCGGAAGCCGGCGCTCACCGACCGCGTCCCTGGCGCCGGGTGGGCGCGGTCTGCTGCCGGTGCGCGGGCACGGCCGGCTCCGCGGGCGCCGGCTGGCCGGGGGCGGCGCCGGTGGGGGTGGTGGTGGAGCGGGAGCGGGCCGCCGCCGCCGCGGAGACCCGGGGCCGGGCGGCGGCCGGCGTACCGGGCGGGGTGGTCAGGGAAGCGAGGGTCGCGTCCACGAGGCGGCCGACCAGGGCGGTGCCGGTGGCTTCCTGCCAGGAGGTGTCGGCGCTCAGGCGGTTCAGGCGCTGAGCGACGGTGTCGGTGCCGTCGCGTTCGCCGAGCTGCTGCATGCGGGCGGGAGCCGAGCAGGAGGCCCGCCTCCCGCTCCGACAGGACGTCCCTGCCCAGCGACACCATCTGGGAGTGCGCGGTCCGCTGACTGCGCACGGTGCGACAAAGACCCAGCCAACAGGCCCAGCGCCTCCAGTAGCGAAGCGCGCATCTGAGGTAGGCCCGGCTTCACCCCGACCACCGCCCGCCACACCGGAACCCGGTCAGGCAGCAGATGCAGCGCCTGCTGCACCGCCACCGTCTTCCCCACCCCCGGCTCCCCGAACACACACCCGATCCCCCGCGCTGCGGCAGTGTGCTCCCACCGCTTCCACCACCGCAGCGACCGGCACCGTCGACACCACACGCGCACCCGGCACGAACAACCGCACCCCACCCCGCGACGGCGCCGTGTCCTCCTCGCCTGTCCCGGGCTCTGGCGTGGCCGCCGGGTCCGCGTCGACCACCGGCAGGCCCTCACCCGCCCGCTGCAGCTTCAGCTCGGCCAGCACTCGGTCATAGCGGCCGGCCTCGACACGGTTCCGGGAAGGCCTCGCCACCACCAACACCCGACCCGCTTGCAGATCCCGGCGCACCACACGATGCAGCGTCCCCAACGACGGCACACTCCCAGGCGAGGGCGGACCATCGGCCGTCAGCCGCCGGTACAGCGCCGCCACGTTCCCGCCCACCTCCGCCAGGACCAGCCACTGCTCCTCATCCAGCGTGAACCCGTCCTGACGCGGCACCGGCTCCAGCTGGCCCTCCCGCGCCTCCGCCAGCCACTTCCACACCGTCCGGACCGTCACCCCGGCAGCCTCCGCCATCACCCGCACATGCAGCGACGACACCGAACCCGGCCCCTGATCCACCGCCAACAAGCGACGCACCACCACACCCCGCGCCAACCGGCCGTCCTCACCCATACCCGCAAGCACACCCGGCGACCAAGGCCACGGACACAGGAATAGGCAAACCCATGACAGCCACCCACCCTGCTGCTACGCAGCCCATGACAGCCGCCTGGTCACCCCATGACAGCCATGATCAGAAGCCCTACAGGGCACAGACAGGAACAACAGCCTCGACCCGGCTGACGCCCACCCGCTGCCACCAACCCACCCATTCACACGTGGCTCCCGTACGGCGGCTACCACCTGTGGCTCCGGCTGCCGGACGGCCGGGACGAGGCCGCGCTCACCGCCGACGCCCTCCGGGCCGCAGTGGCCGTCACCCCGGGCCGGACGTACTTCACCGCCGAGGCCCCCGCCCCGCACGTGCGGCTCAGCTATGCCTGCGCGGACAGTCCGGAGCGGCTGGCCGAGGGCGCACAGCGGCGGCACCGTACGGCGAGGACGGCTGAGCACCGATCCAGCCGCGGTCTGCCAGGCGCACGAGAGCGTCGTTCCCGAGCTACCGCGTCGGCGGTTGCGGCCCGCGCAGCTTCAGCTCGGCCTCGGTGGCCGCCGACAGCGCGCCGGCCCGGTACTCCTCCCATCCGGGCCCGAAGGAGGCGAAGCGGTCCGCGACGCGCAGGTGGAAAGCGAGCACCTTCTCCCGGGCCTCGCGGACGGCGGCCGTCTTACGGGGCTCGTACGGCGTGTCCTCCATCCAGTCGATCTCGCATGTGCCGTCCATGACCTCGAAGCGGGTGACGTCCATACCGGCCAGCCGCTCGGCCTCGGCCGCGAGGAACTCGCCGAGCGGCTGCCAGGTGTTCGCCAGCTCGCCTCGGAGCTCCTCCCCCTGCTCGCCCCGGCCCTCGGCCTCGGCGAGGGCCTCCTCCAGGAGCGACTGTGCCTTGGCCAGCATCGATGCGGCGTGCCCCGGGCGACCGCCCGCCGCCTCGGACTGCCGGGCCCGGGAGCGAAGCAGGCCCGCCCGGTCCACCGCCGAACCGTTCTCCCACGCCTCCTGGTACGCGGCCTCTGGTCCGGTCTCAGGCGCCTCGGCCGTCTCCCGCAGCCCCGCCGCGTAGTAGGGCCCGCAGGCATAGGCCTGGCCGAGCCGTTCGGCTCCCTCCACCAGCTGCTGTGCCGCGGTCGGGTGCTCCCCGAGCCCGCGCAGCGACCGGCCGAGGACCTCCCTCGCGCGCAACAGGTGGTCGCCGCCGTGCCAGTTGCGAGCATCCGGGAGCAGTGCCCGGACCACCTCAGCGGCCTCCTCGTACCGGCCCGTCCCGCAGTAGGCCTCGGCGAGGGCAAGGTACGCGAGGGCGGTCTGCCGCGAGGCCTGCTCCGGCGCGCAGGCCTCGTACCAGAGGCCCGCTCGGAGCGCGTGCCGCGTGGTGTCCTCGTACGCCGCGGACTCCAGCGCGAGGCGGGCGAGCAGCAGGTACACGTTGCCGACCGACTCCGGATCGACCGGGCCGCCGCCGTGTCCCATCGCCTCGTACGCGGCGGCCGCGGCGGCCTCGGCGGCGGGACGCTCGCGAAGGCCGGCGAGCTCCCGCGCCAGCTCCAGGAACGGCTCGACGGCGTCCCACGGGCGCCCGGCCAGCAGGTGGTTGTCCGAGCAGGCCCGCAGGAGCACGACCCTGCGGCCGCTGTTCGGGAACACCCAGTCGGCGGCGGCGCGCTGGGCCTGAGCCGCGAGCGACCGGAGCTCAGGACTCTCCTCGTCCGTCCTGGCCGCGGCCTCGGCGTAGGCGGCGGCATAGGTGAAGAACCGCTCCACCTCGCCCAGGGAGTGCACGTCATCGACGGAGCGGACCACGGCCGCGGTCCGGCCACGGGCCAGCAGCACGGCCGTGACCTGGCGAGGTGTGGCGGAGCCGGCCTCGGCCAGGGCTCGCACCGCCCGCTCCGCCTCGTCGGCCAGCGCGAGCGCCTCCTCGCCGCGTTCGTATCCGTAGGCCAGCGTCAGCGCGGCGTGGGCGCGGTTGACGGCGGCCTCGGCCGGTGCACCGCTCGCCCGGAACGCCTCGGCTGCCTCCTCGAACGCGTCCATGGCAGCCGCCAGGTCCTCGTCGGAGGGCCAGATCCCGACCTGCACGATCTTTTCGGCGAGCCGCAGCCCGCGCTGGGCTGCGAGCTCGGCGCGCAGGCAGCCGTCGACCGACCGCCCGGCCGCCTCCTGGTCCAGAACCGACCAGGCCGCCCGGCTGTCCGGGTGGCCGCTGTCGCGCAGCCGTCGCGCCTCGGCGAGCAACTGGTCGAAGTCCCGGACCGGACCCGGCTGCCACTCCCCGCCCGAAATGGTGGCTCGGGCGAGGGCAGGCAGGCCGCCGCGGATGCCGAGCGGGAGACTTTCCAGCAGTGGCTGCTGCTCCGACCTGGCACGGCTGCGGTCCGAGACGGCCGTGTTGCCGTTGCGCCGGTCGAACCGCGCGCTCAGGGTGCCGCGTTCGCGGTCGCAGTGGAGCAGGAGGGCGTCCACCGTCCAGGCCGGGCCCGGCGGTCCGGCGACCGGTTCGGCGCCGAGGCCCAGCGCGGCGAGGCGGCGCAGCAGCAGGACGGCGGATTCCAGCAGGGACAGTCGCTTCGCCGGGTTGCTGCCGCCGTCCAGGTGCACTGCGTGCCGGCCGAGGATGTCCAGGCCGCGGGTCTCGTTGCCGGTCAGGGCGCAGAACTCGATGTGGTGCCCGATCTCCTCAAGCACCTGTCCCTTGCCCCGAACCAGCCGGTAGCCGCGCAGGTGGTGGGCGCGAGCCTCATCCGACCGGCCCAGTCGTACCAGCGGCAGCAGGGAATGGGCGAGCACCCGCGCCGGCTCCCCGGCGCGGTCGTCGCCGCCTGCGAGTACGGCCTCCCAGATGCGCAGGGCCTCGGCGTCGCGGCCCTGCCGGACGTGCCAGGCGCCGAGGGCGGTGTCCGGCCGTCCCGGGTCGACGGCCGGCCACTGCCGGAGCAGCTCCTCGGCGCGGACGTGGTCCCCGAGATGGGTGGCGAGGAGGAACTCCTGCGCCCGGACGGTGCGGCGCGGGAGTCCGGCCAGAGCGCGGCGCCGCTCCATTCCCCCGGTCCACCGCTCGATCGAGGCGAGCGGAACCTCCGGGTGGTCCAGGCCGCTGATCCACTCGAACTCACCGACGAGCCGGTCCGAGGCGCGGACGGCGAAGAGCGACGGATCCTCGTCCCACAGCCGCAGCGCCTGGTCGAAGACCTCGAACATCCGGCCGCGCTCGTCGCCTCGGTCGTAGGCGGACATCAGCGTGGCCATCGCGTTCAGCAGCAGCGGCGCGTCCGCCGTCGCCCGGGCGCGGTCGACCAGCGCCTCGGCGCGGCTGCTCCGCGCTCGGCCTGCCGGGACGGTGACGACCTGCGCCAACTCCTGGCGGATCTCCTTGACGAGCGCGCTCATCGGCCGGTCTCGCATGCTTGGGTCAGCAGTCATCATCTTCGGGTGCGCAGACGTCTGCCGCAGGACCGGGGCAGCTGCGCGGGTAAAGCGACCGTCGTGGGGTCGCGCGAGCCAAAACACCAGGGTACGGCGGCGAACTGACATTCGGACAGGCGCCGCCCCACCGCTCCGTCAGCCGTGGCCTTCATCTCTGACAACCGCGCCGCTTTCGGCGTCAAGCGGATGTGCCGTGTGCGCGGGGTGTCCCGCGCTGGCTACTACAGGCACCTGGCCACCGAGCAGGCCCGTGCGGAACGCGGGGCCGAGGAGAAGCGGACCGTGGCCGAGATCCGTGCCATTCACGCCGAGCACGGCGGCGCCTACGGTGCCCCGCGCGTCCATGCCGAGCTGCGGGCGAGGAGCCAGCGGATCAACCGCAAGCGCGTGACCAGGCTGATGCGGATCAATCACATCGTCGGCCGGCACCTGCGGAGGAAGAAGCGGACGACGATCGCGGACAGGACCGCGCCGCCTGTGCCGGACCTGGTGGTGCGCGACTTCACCGCCGACGAACTGAACACCAAGTGGTGCGGGACATCACCTACATACCCGTCGGCAGCACGTGGCTGTATCTCGCCACCTCGCCAGGCAGCTCCGCCCGGCCTCGGGGGAACCGGCCGTGCTGCGTGTAGAACTTCAGCAGGACGGCGAAGCCCAGGCGTGTCGCACCGCGCTTGCCTGACACAAGCACCTGCTCGTCCTTCAGCAGCGTCCAGTGCTCGACCAGCTCATCCAGGTCCAACGGGGTACGGGCCACGTTCGTAGATCGTCCTCGCTTGGGCTCACACACCGCAGCCGTACAGCCTCGGGCTCACCCGCACGAGGGATGCCCTCGCAAGATCACCGCCGTTTGCGGCTGGTGACACGGTTCTTACCGGCACCCCTACAAGCAGCAGGCGAAGGGGCAGCAGGTCGTCATCACGGAACGGTGCCGTGCAGCGCGGGGCGGTCGCCTGACATCGCGTAGCGGCGGGCGGCCAGGCCGTGCTCGAGGTCCTTGCCGATCTGATCGCACAGCAACGCGAGGACGTCAGCAGCCTGCTCGTCGGACAGGTAGGCCGGGGCGACTTCGGGCATCAGCTCCCCGATTGCGTACGTGCTGGCGACGAGGTCGTCGACGACGGCGCGCATCGCGGCGACGATCGGGTCCGCCGGCGGATCGACGGGCGGCGAGGGCGGGGCAGTACGGACTTCGCGGACGGCCTGGCGGACCACGGCGCGCACCGTGGGCTTGGAGGCCGCTGTGGGCGCGAGCGACGAGTCGGCGGGGATCAAACTCCGCGACGTCGCCGCTGCGGCCGGAGACGGCGATCAGACAGGCCGCAGCCGGGCGCGCCTTCGTCGTCTGGGAGACGCCGCCGGTGGGCGGTTAGCGGCGCCGTCGCCCGTGGCCGGGCAGGCCGGCCGGGATCGCGTACACGCTAGAGCCGCCGCTGCTGACGGCCGGCGCCGCCCGCCACCCTTGGGTCGGTGCGGGCGGCACCATGCGCAGCAGCCCGTCCACGACGGGACGTGGAGCGGCCGGAGCCCCTATCGGCTCTCCGGACAGCGGGCACCGCTCCCCCTCCGGCATGGGGTGCTGGGCGAGAGTGTCCCTGTGGGTGATCCGGGCCCAGGTGCCGCAGGCGCACTCGTAGCTGCTCGTCAGCTCTCGGCCGGTTACGACCACTTCCCCGGACTTCGGGCAGAGGCCGGGGCGCCCCGGCGCCGGGTGCTCGTAGAGGTGACCGTTGCGCAGGCTCGCCTTCGTCGGTACACCGCACTCGGGGCAGACGACCAGCTTCGTTGGTGCAAGAACGCGCCTCGGCATGTCGTGACCCTTCTTCGGCCGGGCCCCCTGCCTTTCCGGTCAACTCGCCGTATGCAAGGGGCTGTTTGGTTCTCCCCTGCCCGGCTGCCGCCCACACCCGAGGAGGCGCGAGCGGTAGACAGATCCGGACGATGGAGGGACAACAGCGTTCCCGACCAGAGCCCGGAAACATGCGGGCGATCTCCACCTGGCAGGTTCACACCCTCACAGCTCACCCTGTCTACCTGCGGAAAGGGGGTGTGATGCTTACAGCCACCCAGTCCTCGGGCGGATCCAGGACCTCCTTTCGCGGGTGGGGGACCGTGGCCGCGGGGCGCCCTGGCGCCAGGTTCTGTCGCTTGCGGATGGTGGTGGCACGCACGGTGCACCAGCGGGAGCAGTACATGCGGGGGCGGCGGGCGGAGTCGGGCAGCGGCTGGGCGCAAACCGGACAGTGGTCGGCCGCGATGAGAGGGGCCAAGCGCTCGAGGAGCTCGTGCACCTGGTCCTCTTCCTCCTGCCCGTACGGGATGGTGTCGGCCCGGCAGCCGTCGAGGAATTCAGCGACGACGGTGCGCAGGGCGGGCAGGTCGCGGCGGCAGGTGCCGAGGAGGTTGAGGTACTCCTCTACGGGCCAGGTGGCCAGGACGCCGGAGCGGGTGAGGTAGAGGCCCAGGGTGTCGATCCGGTAGCGGTCGGCGGTGTCGAGGAGCAGGTAGCCGATCAGCTGGTTCGCGGTCTGCTTGGACAGCCCCCGGGTGAAGGGGTGCTTGGTGCTCTTGAAGTCGAGCAGCAGGCCGTCGGCCACGAGATCGGCGTCGGCGGTGATGTTGACGCCCGGGAAGGTGGGCCCGCCGGTGCAGTCCTGGGCCTGGGTGCGGGCGCGCAGCGCCTCCAGGGGGCCGGTGGTGGCCAGGTAGAGCTGGTGGACGACGTCGTCGATCATGTCCTGGTTGGGGAGCTGCAGGAGCCGGTTGAGGGTGAAGCCGCCGGGATCATCGAGCGCGGTGAGGTACAGAGGGGTGTAGGTGAAGCCGTACGGGTTGCGGGCCATCACCTGGTATCAGGCGCCGGCGAGCAGCATGCGGGCCAGGTCCTCCTCTTCGTCGTGGGCGCGGTCCATCGGCAACGCGCGGTTGTCGAGGTCGAGGCGGTGCACGGTCTCGGCCAGGCGCGCGGCGAGCTCGTTGCCAACCGCGCGCATCCGTAGCCCGGCGCCCCGGCCGATGCCGCCGGTGAGGTCGATCCCGGCCTCCGTGGCCAGGTCCACGGGCGCGGCCGTCGTGAAGGCGAGGCGTAGCCGCTGGTCGATCGCGGTGCCGACATTGCCGGCCTCCGTGCCGACGCCAGGCCCCGGCAGCAACAGGCTGTCTGTTTGATGCTGGGCGCGGAAGGACTCGCGCAGCGGCCGTGGGCCGGCTGACAGTTCGCGATCCAGGAACCGGCGCAGCGGAGTACGGGGACTGTGGAGTCCGGAGGTAAGGCTCATCCGAAGGTCACCGCCTTGAGGAGGCACCGCCCGCAGGCGGTGGAATCGTCACGGCCGGACGCTACGAACGGGCGCTGACAAGGTGTCACCCACACGAGGGAGCTGCCTGTCACCCACACGGAATCGTTCCCCCGAGCGGGTGACGGAAGGCGGCGGGCGGCGGCCGTACCAGGCAGGCGGCGGAACGGCTTTGGCGAGGCACCTCACAGCCTCACAACCTCACAGCTGACCTCGCCCACCTGGGGAAATGGCCTGTGAGCCTCACAGACCTCACAGGCTGACGTGACAGCCAGGTGCCTGCCCGCCCGGAGTGTGACCAGGCGGGACTGCCTAGCCCGGCGGCCCTGTTGCTCCGGGCGTCAGCCGCCTGTCCGGTCGGCCGCGCGGGCTCCGCTCTGCTCTTCCCGGTGGCTGGTCCGGATATCCAGTACCAGCTCGGCCAAGGCGTCAATGACGACCCTGGTGGGGTCTCCGAGAGTCGTCGGGTCGAACCACTCCGCCGGGGGCGGGGCGGGGCGGGGGGCCGCGGGGGGGGGGGGGGGGGCGGGGGGGGGGGGGGGCG
>NZ_JBIVFA010000031.1:0-20305 GCF_044747975.1 Streptomyces sp. NPDC090045 | reverse complement strand
GCGGCCCAGGCGTCCTTGCGCACCGTTGGTTGGTCTCGTCGAGTCCCCGGGCCCAACCCCACCCCCCCCCCCCCGCACCCGGTAGTCAGCGAACCGCTCGTGCAGCGCGGCTTCGTAGTCGCCCTCCACGTCCAAGAGCGGAAGGAGCCTGGCGTGATGGCTGGTCTGGAGCTGCGCCATCCGGGACTTGAGGGTGCCGGTGGTCCGCCCGATCTTCGTCTGCGGGGAGTCCTCCACGCCGACGAGGTACGTCCGCACAGTCCGGCGGACCGGACCCCGGGGTGCCGGCACCGCCAGCGCGTCGGGGGCCGGGAGCGCCTCGTCGTCCTCCACGTCCCCGGGGTTCTGATGCATCACGAGGGCTGTGCTCCCGCCCTGGATGGTCAGGGTCTTGCTGATGGGCGTGCCGTCGGCCCTGAACGTGGTCCGGATGATCTGCATGACGAGGACGGCGCCCTTGTACCCCAGGGCTTCCAACTCGGCTTCCGTGGCGAGTCGGGAGGTGACCTCCGTCTCCTCCCGTGCGGCTTCGCTCGGTGGGGGTTGTAAGTGGTCACGGCGCGGGGTCTTCATGGCCCGACCCTATGGGCGCCCGCCGTCAGGCTGCAGGCCCTGGCCATGCCCCGCGGCCGGAGGAAGGCGGGGCACGGCGGCGTCGGGGTGTCGGCGCTGGCTATGGCAGACGGCGGCCGCCGAGGCGGACTTCGCGGGCGGCTATCCACTCCCTGCTGGCCGCGTCGGTGCGCAGCTCCACTGCGGAGTCCACTGGTTCGGGGACGTCGTCGTACGGCTCCTCGCCCGGCAGATACGGGCCCGGTGTGCAGGAGAGGGCCAGGGCGTCCAGGACGGCGCTGGCCTCCAGCAGGTCGTCGCGGGCTTCCATGGCGAGGAGGTTCACCTCGGAGAGGACGGCGTCCCGTCCATGGGTGAGTCGTCCGGTCAGGGCTCGCGGTCGGACTGGTAGCCGGCCAGCAGGGAGGCGATGAACCGGATGTCCGGAAGGTGCTTGCCGTAGGCGTCGATGGCGGCCTGGGAGGCGTTCCAGGCCGGTAAGCCTCTGGTGTCGTATCCGGGCGGGGGCGCGGGTTCAGTCCTGGGGCCCGGGGGCCTGGGAGACCCTCGCGGCGTACGAGCGGACCTCGTCCGACTCCGGAACCCGCGGCCCGGGAAGCGCCCCCGAAGAACCGTGCCAGGACGGCCTGGTGGGGCACAGAGCCGTGCGTACGCAGGTGACCGCGAGGACCGCCACGGGGGCGAGGAGCAGCGTCCAGGCGGCCGGGCCGTGCAGCGCGGCCCCCGGGCCGGCGTAGTGGGCGCCGTAGTGATGGACGGCCCACCCGTGGCACTCAGGCCGATGCCGAGCGCGATACCGCCGTAGAACTGCCGCGGGTTCACCGCTGCTTCACCCCTTTCCGCCCCGGGGTCGCATTCCACCGGGGTCGTACCCGTGCTGACAACGGCCGGCACCCGCGAAAGGACCCGGCCTTCCCGGCTTCCCGCCGCGCCGGCCTCCCTGGCCCGGGCGTCTACCGGCCGCGTCCCTGGCGCCGGGTGGGCGCGGCCTGCCGCCGGTACGCGGACACGGCCGGCTCCGCGGGCGCCGGCCGGCCGGGGGCGGCGCCGGTGAGGGTGGTGGTGGAGCGGGAGCGGGCCGCCGCCGCGGAGACCCGGGGCCGGGCGGCGGCCGGTGCGCCGGGCGGGGTGGTCAGGGAAGCGAGCGTGGCGTCCACGAGGCGGCCGACCAGGGCGGTACCGGTGGCTTCCTGCCAGGAGGTCTCGCTGGTGAGGCGGTTCAGGTGCTGGGCGACGGTGTCTGTGCCGTCGCGTTCGCCGAGCTGCTGCATGCGGGCGGCGAGCAGCGGCCACTGGCGTGAGCCGATCAGCAGGCCCGCTTCCCGCTCCGGCAGAACCTCCCGCACCATCGCCACCATCTGCGAATGCGCGGCCGGCTGCACCTTCAGCTGCTTCAGGGCGCGGGGCCGGTTGCCGAGGTCGAGGTCGCGGGGAACGGTCAGGCCCTCGGTCAGCGGGCCCCAGGCCCGCTTCGCATCCGTACTCGCAGGCGCGGGCGCGGGGGCGGGTACGGGGGCGGCCCACGGATCGGCGGCCTCCCCCGCCCGCTGCATAGCAGCAGGCGCGCCGGTGGCCGGGGCGGCGGCGGGCGCCGCAGGTGCGGGCCCAGCCGGGCCGGGGGCCGGGGCGGGGGCCGGGACCCGTCGGGTGGGCGTGGCCCACGGGTCGTCGGTCGGCACCCGCGCACCGGCCGCAGGCGCCGTGGCCGGGGCCGAAGCAGCGGCCGCCGCCGGGGCGGGCGCGGCCGAGGCCGGGGCTGGGGCCGAGGCCCGGGCTGGGGCCGCCGTGGGGGTGTTGGCGGCAGCTGCGGTGACGGCGGCGACGGCCCGGTCCACGCCGACCCCGGCACCGTGTGCGCCGCGGAGGATCCGGACGAATACATGGCCAACCTCCGACGCAGGGCTTCAAGAACAGCCTCGGCAAGGACCCGGACCGGGCCGCGGAACGCGCGGCGCAGCTGACCGCGATCGACGAGGACTGGGACTGCCCGTGGCCGCTCGACCGGCAGCGGCACTACCGCGTACTGGCAAACCTGGTCGACGCCGACGGCGTCCACAGCTCCCCCCTCGAAGCGTCCGCCCTCCGGCGCCGGCACCTCTTCAGCAGCGGACCCTGACCACACCCGGCACCTCTTGCACGGCCACGCAGCCGGGCACGGCGAAGGGCCCGCTCCCACATCGGGGGCGGGCCCTTCGCGACAGGCCGCGCAGTGCGCGGCTCGTGCGACCACCGACACCGTCCTGGAGGAGTCAGGACTACTACGAGCGCTACGCTCCGTCCACCACCCCAGGAACCGCCGTCCCGGCCGGAGGCTGCCACCGATGACTGCCCGTCCCGAGACCGCCCGCACCCTCGGCCTGGAACCCCACCCCGAAGGCGGCTGGTACCGAAGGATCTACACCTCCTCCGTCACCGTCCCGCATCCAACCGGCCGCGGTCAGCGGCCGTCGGCCACCCTCATCCACTACCTGCTGGCACCGGAGGAACGCTCCCAGTGGCACACGGTGGCCAGCGACGAGATCTGGCTCTGGCGCGACGGCGGCCCCCTCACCCTGTACGTCAGCCCGCCCGGGCCGACACCGACCACGGTCACCGAGTACCGCCTGGGATCCCACCGTTCCCCCGGCAACGAGCTGGAGGTGTGCGTCCCCGCCGGCCACTGGCAAAGCGCCTGCCCCGCGGGCGACGAAGAGGTCCTGGTGAGCTGCCTGGTGACTCCCGGGTTCGACTTCGCCGACTTCACACTCCTCGCACCGACGTAAGGGAGCCACAGGGCCTCCCTCCGCCAACCGAAAACCAGTACGGCGGACGCTGTAGTGCGTGCCGTTACCCGTCCTGCGCGGTCAGGAGCAGGACCAGGTCCTTGGAGCGGGTCGTGCCGAGCGCGGTAGCCACCGCTTCGGCCGGTGAGGCGCTTCCGGGTGGCGCGGCGGACCGCGTCGGAGATGGTCATCACCAGGCGGCAGGCCATCGCCGCGGCCTGCGCTGCCTCCCCCCAGCGCCTCGGCGAACGGCTCGGGCAGCGGCGGGAATCCGGACACCATCAGCAAGGACGCCCTGGGGATGGAGGTCAGCGGGTGTGGGCGGGACCCGGCCGGTCCGGCGGACCGGGCCCGGGACGCGGGCGCGCCGGTACACCGGTAACGGGTCCGGCCGCCGGCAAGCCACTGTCCGGCACGGGCACGGCCGAGAAGCCGCTGCGGATTGGCTGTGCGGGGGCCGTGTCCTGGAGGCTCGTCCAGCCTCGGGGGAAGGGTGAGAGGGCATGCTCGGGTGCAGGGGAGCCAAGCGGCGCGGTGAGTGCCTGTGCCGCGTGTTCCCATGTCGTGGAGTGCAGCACGACCTCCTGGTCGAGCACTTCCGGGCGCAGGCCGAGGATTCCGTCGTGCTGCAGGGCTCGGATGTGGTTGAGGAGTTCGATCGCGGCGACCATGGCCCAGGTGATGAGGGGCACTGCGGCGCGGAAGCGTTCTGCCAGGCCGAACGGGTCGGCATCGCGGCGCTTTTTGAGATCGTGGTGGACCACGTCCCCGTAGATCCACGCCCAGGCCAGGTCGTGGTCTGTCAGAGAGGCGGTCTGGCCGGTGGTGGTGTTTGCGAGCATCACCGTGTACCCGCTGTCCGCTGCTGGTTTCGTTCGTGCTTGCCACTCAGTGCGTTTCGCCTTGACCTCGCTCGTCTCTCCGGGGAGGTCACGGCAGAAATAGCCCACTGCAGCCAGGGCCTTCAGGTAACCACAGGGGTCTTCTTTCAGGAGCAGCGGCCGCACTCGCGCAACAGCCGACTCGACCAGTTCTTCTGGCGGGAGTTCCTGACGCACCACGACCTGCTTGCCCGTCACTGTCACCGTCAGCGAGCCTGCGCCGAGCGCGACCAGCTTTTCCCAGTCGGCAGCCAGCGAGTGCTTCTCGACACGACGGGCCCGGAGAACGAAGGCCTCCAGGTTCGAGCGGTGGCGCTGCTCTATCTCGTGCAAGCTCGCGGCCATCCATCCCCCTTCGCGTCCCGCTGACGACTCTCCTGCTGTAATTTCGGCCAGCATGGCCGGATAGCCGCCCCCTCGCAATGTGTTTTGCCTGGAGGGAAGCCACCCGAGTCGGAGCAGAGGCTAGGACTGTTCGACTTCCGCCATGAGGAGGCGCAGGGTCAGGGAGTGCTTCTCCGGCGGGAGAGCGTCCAGCGCGGCGCGGGCGTGGGCGGTGCCGGCGGCGGTGTCACCGGAGCGGGCCAGCATCAGGCCGCGGTGCATCTCCAGGTGGGTGGCGAACCGGGGCAGGGCCGCGGGGAGCTCCGCGCGGGCAGCGTCCTGGGCGGCGACGGCCGTGGTCTCGTCGCCCAGGCGGGCGGCGAGCAGGGATGTGAAGACGTTGACGCGCCAGAAGGGGACGGCGTAGTCGGAGGTCTGCTCGTGGGATCCGGCGTGGTCGAAGATGCGCCGGCCTTCGGCGAGGAGCTGTCGTGTGGTGGTGTGGTCGCCGCGGAGGGCGGCGGCGTGGGCCTTGCCGAAGACGGCGTTCAGGAGGCCGAGGGACGGCCGGTCGCTGATGGCCATGGCCTGGTCGGCGAAGACGTCCGCGATCGGTAGTGCGGCGCCTTCGTAGCCGAGGGCGATCGCGGCGCGGCCGCGGACCCAGACGCGGGTGTTGACGTCTTCGGAGGCGTCGGCGGCCTTCGCGGCCATCCGGTACCAGTGGACGGCCTTGGCCCCGTCCGAGCCGGGGAACGTCTTCGCGTACAGGGTCATCAGGCGGGCGGCGACCGACCACAGGCGCGGGTTGTCGAGCTGCTGCTGGACGGTGACGAGCTCGGCGCTGACGCGGCGCTGGATGTCGGCCGCGCCCAGACTCATGTACTCAGTGCCGTAGACGGCCAGTTTGTCCTCCCAGGCGTCCACGGTGGGGCCGCCGGTCAGGCGGGCGGCGAAGCCCGCTGTGAGGAGGTCGGAGGCCACTACAGGGGCTATGGCGGCGCCGGCCGCGTCGGTGAGGAACTCACGTCGGTCCACTTGACCCTCCAGAACAGCCAGCGGCACGTCCAGCACCACGGACAGGCACCGCAGGTAGTAGGCGCCCGGCGTGACCGCGCCCCGCTCCCACCGCGAGACGTACTCCCGTGTCAGAGCGGTCCCGTACCGGGCGTTGATCTGATCGGACAACCTGCCCTGCGACCATCCTCGCGCCGTACGCAGGTCTCTGATCAAGTCCCCCAGGTCCATAACCCCATCTTGCCCCTACCGATGCCCCTGGTGAGGGGACATCAGATCACCGACGGTATGCCTGCAGGGGCACGTCGAAGGGCGCCGGCGGGCGGTCGAGGAGCGGTGAGCGGCATGACGGACGACAGCAGGCTCGGAGCACCAGGCGGGCGGCCAGGGCAGCGCGGTGCACGTGACGCTCCCCCGGCGCGATCCCGAACCCGCCCCGGGCTGTTCGGAGTGCGCGGGCGCTGCGGGACGGCGTGCCGGGTGCCGGCGGGCCGGGGATATGTCCGGGGTGTCCGACTGCAACGTGGTCGTCCGCCGCCACCCCCACGCCTGAGACGGGAGGGGTGCGAGGTGATCGACCGGACGGACATCGGGGAGCGCGTCCAGGACGTGTACGGCAGGATCGGGATCCTGCGGGACATCGACCCCGCGTGGGAGGACCCCTCCGACCTGCCCGGCGGCCGCCGTCGGCAGGTGGTGGCGTTCATCTCGCCGGAGCGCGGCGGGCGTGAGTGGCACGCCGACCCCACGACCGTGCAACGGGCGTGAAGAGCCGGCTTTCCCTGTCGCGTTCCGCCGGCCTTCGTGGGGCGGAGTCGGGACACGAACCGCTCGGCGGCTGGTGATGTTTGGGGCGGCCCGGTGGTACTGCTGCCCCCAGAGCGCTCTGGGCACCGGGCCTCACCCACGCACGCCATATCGGCGCAGGCTGACCACGACCCTAACCGGCGCCCGCACCGGTCGAGGCACGGCCCGGAAAACTGGTCCTGGCACCTGACGGCTGCCACCACCGCTCGCGGTGACGTCCTTCCCCGAGCGACAGCAGCAGGGGCCGGAAGGCGTCAGGCACCAGGACCGGGGTTCCGCCCCGGGCAGGCCGAGAAGAACGGCAGGGCGTGCCCAGGGGCGGCGTGCACCCGGCCCTTCAACGACCGGGCACACCACCGGTTCCGCGCCCTGGCCACCGGGGTGCGAACTTTGCGGTTCCACGCATCCGGCCGGCCTGCGAACCGACCTCTCGGGGCGTGGGCGCGCCCACGCGCGCACGAGGGGGTGCGGAGGGGTCGGACGGTGTTGCTGAGCCTCTTTCGGCGGCAGCCCCGGGGTGGAAGGTCCGAGGCGCGCGTGCGGGCGGTCAGCGCGCCGTTCAGCGGTTGACGATGTGGCCGAGGCCGTCGGGGTTCGGGCGGATGTCGTAGCCGAAGCCGGTCAGGACGGTGGCGAGGGCGGTGTTCATGGCGTCGCGGACCGGCTCGAAGCGGGTGACGGCTTCTGCCTCCAGATGGTCGGCGTTGACCATGGCGAGCGCCTCGGTGTTGAGTCGGGTGTGGGAGAGCCATCCCACGACGACATCGCCGTCTCGGTCGATGCTGACGACGAGTCCGCCCTGGGCCTGGTCTGCAGGCGGGGACGTGCAGAAGCCGGCGGTCTCCAGGTCGAAGCACACCCGGTCCGCCAGGTCGTGGTGGACGGTCGGCGGCGCCGTCCCGGCTCCCCTTTTTCCGGTTTCAGTGCGTGGCATCAGGTTCCTGTTCAGAATGAGACGTCGAAATAGTCGATGTCCGTGAATTCGACTTCAAGGCCGTCCGCGCGGGTCCCACCGTCCTTGAAATAGATTTCCTGCAAGCCTTCAGCCACGATCACGCGCATCTGCTGGTCGCTTCCGCCCTGCGCGCGGGCGTCGAAGAGGCGCTGCGCGTACGCGGGCGGGAGATGGACGGTCAGGCGTCGCATCCGGCCGTCGTCGGTCGTACCGGCCGTCGTCGGTCGTACCGACCGGAGCGGTGTAGCCGAACCGAGCCCGCGTCTCCACCGTGATCCCCGTGCTGGCGGCGGCTTGTTTGCGGCCGCGGCCGCGGACCACGGGCTGCCATCGGGCGCGTACGGCTGTGTCGATGCGGGCGGCGATGGCCTTCGGTGGGGTCTTGCGGTCGCCTTTGCGGTAGCGCTCCACCGACCGCTGGCTCACCCCGAGCTCTTGGGCGACGGCCTTGGTCGTCTTCAGCTGTCTGAACAGGAAGTTGATCCGGCCCTTCAACGTCTTGGGCGGCTCCCGCGTGAACCCTTCGCGGTCGGCGCGGTCCAGGGCGTCATCGATGTCCCCCACCAGCTGCGTTCCTTCCTCGCGGCCCCGTCCCGGGCGCTGCGCTGCGCCAGGGACGGGGTTGCCTCAGCCTGGTTTACGACCCGGCAGCTGGGCCGGCCGCCGTCGTCGTGTGCAGGGCGGTCTTCTCGTCGTCGGTCGTGGTGGCAGTCTGCCCGACCGCGGACGGCCGTGTGAGCGCCTGGTGTGACAGGCCGATGCCCCGGGCCCGAGAAGGGCCCTGGGCATCCTTGAGTTCTAGTGGTCGTCGCAACACCCCAGCTCAGGGGGATGCGATGGACTTCGAGGTTCGGGCGGATCGACGGCCACAGGGACGCAAGAAGTTGAGCCGCGAGCGGGAGACATACCTTCTGCTCGTGGATCAAGGAACTTCTCACCTGGACGCCTGCGGGATCGTTGGCATCAACGACCGGACAGGCAGGCGATGGCGTAACGGCCAGCAGGCGTCCGGGAAGAACAAGGCGGCACCGCCTCTCGTGGAAACGGGGCCGTGGCGGTACACCGAGGTCCCAGAGCCGGCGGCCGCCCAGGAGCCCGAGGACGACGCTCCCTCGCGCTACCTGCGCGAGGCGGACCGGATCCACATAGTCCGCCTCCGGGAGAAGGCGTCAGTCCGCACGATCGCTGCCGAGCTGGGACGCAGCCCGTCCACCATCAGCCGGGAGATCCGCCGCAACCGCACGGTCCTGCCCAGCAGCCAGTGGTACTACCGACCGCATGCGGCCCACCGGCGAGCAATTCGGCGACGGCCTCGGCCGAAGGTCGGCAAGATCGGCCAGAACCCGGAGCTCCGTGACTTCGTCCAGCATCACCTGACCCTGCGCTGGAGTCCCGAGCAGATCTGCCACGCTCTGCGCAGACGCTTCCCCGCCCGGCCGGAGATGCACGTAGTTCACGAGACGATCTACCAAGCTCTCTACGTCCAAGGCCGCGGCGAGCTGAAGCGGGAACTGACCCGCGCTCTGCGGACCGGACGCGCAGTGCGCCGGCCCCATCGCCACTCAGCACGCCGCAGGAAGCGGTTCCCCCACCCAATGGTGATTAATCGCGAAGCGTCGCGCTTGACTGCTCTTGACTGCTGGGATCCGCTCCTTCTGGCACGGATGTGGCACGGGCTTCCATCCGCTCTGACGGGTCGCGTCACCGACCCCGCACCCGACAACACTGTCACCCGAATGGCCCAACATGACGTGCCACCCACATGGGTGAAGATCAAGCTGGCTAGTGCCCCAACCGAGGCAATCTGTGAAAGGCGAACCAAATGCGCATTCGACGAATCCTCGCCGCAGTCTTCGCCACGGCAGCCCTCGCCGGACTCGGCCTCACAGGCGCCGCCACCGCCGCCACCGCCACCGCCATCGCCGGCAGCGTCACCCCGGGTGAGTGCACGGACAACGGCGGAACGATCGATCGGTCGACGCCCGTGCTCCCGACCTGCAGGGGCGGTATGTACGACGGGCAGACAGTCGACTAAACCCCACTAGGCCCGTTGCGAAAGTGGATCGTCGCCCCGCAGCCACGCGTTGTGGGGCGACTCCCTCGCGAGCGTTCTCCCCCGACTGACGGCCCAACGTACCTGGGAGGCGTGACGATCGCACACGGTTCGACCGGTCACTCTGGCCGTCTGCCCGACCGCGGCCGACCGTGCGGCCGACAGGTCAGTGCAGCGGATTCCCCCTTCGGGGTGCCACTCCATCACCGGCCCCACCGCGTCGCCGTGCTCGGCGCACCAGGACTCCGGCACCACGCCGCCGCAGTCGTGCCGCGCGCACACGCAGGCCTCGCCCGGACCCGCGTACGCGATCCCGTGGCGGACCACCCCGCCCGCCGGCCCGGGGGCGGCGGTGCCGCGCAGGCCGGCAGGCCAGGCCAGCGTCACCCGCAGGCCCCCCGACCCCGACCGGAACCGTTCGATCACCCGCACCTCCCCCGGCACCGCCAACGGGCCGGTACCGGGCGCGGCCAGCCGGCCCAGCGACGCCCCAAACTCCCCGGCCGCCAGGGCAGCCAGCGCGTCCGCGTCCTCGTCGGTGGACCAGCCGGACAACGTGTCCTCGCCGGCCGCGTCGTCGGCCAGGTCCAGCCACGGATCATCAAGGCGAAACCGGTGCGAGGCGCCTTTGGCCCCGGCCAGCACCAGCGTGGCGACCGTCGGCCCGGTGGGTACTCCGCAGGTGCATCAGCACGAACCGGGCGTGCACGAGGTCGAACCGGCCCGGGTGGAAGGCCGGGTCGGTGATGTCCGCCTCGATGACCCTCGCGCCCCTGTCCGAGAGGTGGCCGAGGAACCGGGCGTCGCGGTCGACGGCCGTGACCTGCCCGGCGGATGCGGCGACGGACGCGAGCCAACCGCTCAGCCTGCCCGTGCCCGCGCCGACGTCCAGGCACGACCAGTGCGCGTCGAGCCCCAGCACGAGCAGGTTCCGCCGACTGGCCGGATCGAACGCGTCGGCAAGACCGCTCAGCCGATCGGACTCGTTGCTGTGGGAGGCCGCGAAGAGCTTGTCTCCGTAGCGCTCGGCCTCATGCGTCGTGGTGATGGCGGGTTCTCCTTCGGGGAAAGTCCCTCCCGGGACTCCTCCACTGCGGCGGGAAGCCGGAGGCTCCGGAAGGGACGCCCGAACAATCGGATCGACAAGGAGGCCGACAGGACGGAGGGAGTCGCATGAGAGTGACAGGCTTGTATACCGCCCCGTCGAAGTCGGGGCTTCCCAGGCAATGTCCGGTCAACAGTCCGACTGCCCGGTGTTCAAGGCGGTGCGAAGGAGCCTACGTACGGGATCCCGGAGAATCGCTGAAAGCGCCAGCCCGTCACCCGAACGAGGCCGGATCGACCGCATGTGACGCCCGGCCGAGGCCCGGTGCACGTGCCGCTCCCTTCAGCAGCCCTATCCCGGCCGTCCGCCCGCCACCCGCGAACCGGACCCGGCGGGCAGGTCGCACCGGATCCCCGACGCCTTCGTCCTGGTCGCGCCCCCCGCGGCCGGCGCTGGCACCTACCTCATCGTCGGCGAAGCCGGGTTCGCCGGCGTCATCAGCGCCGTCCCACCCTCTACGGCACCTGGCGCGCACGACGATGAACAGGAGGAGAACGCGTTGGAGCGCGTGGTCCCGAGCCGCTGGCCACCGTCTCGGCGGACACGCCGCCGTCGCACAGCGCGCCGGCCGCCTCCCACCCGACGCAGGCGGCGATCCGCGGTCACGGGCCACCGCCGCCATCCGCGAGACCGGCGGGAAGCCGAGCTGGGCCCGCTCCGCGAGCTCCCGTACAGCATGGCCCACCGGGTCCCACCGTACGAGCGCCTGGACCGGCCGCAGCGTCGGCTCGGCCACCACCACGACCTGCCCGTCCCCCCGGACCAGCGAGGCGGCCCCGATCCACCGCCGCAGCGCGTCCTCGCCCGCCCGCAGGTCGGGCCGGGTCAGCATGGCCCAGCCATCGAACAAAGTCGTCCCAACTCGCCTCGCGCCACACTTCTCCCCAAGAGAACCAAGGTCTACGGCCTGCTGGAGCACGCGCTGGAGGAGTCCAACCGGGCCGGGATCGCGACCTTCGTCATGCGCGGCCGCGAGTACCTCGTCGCCCTGAAGGCGGAGAAGGGCCTGCTGGCTGTGCACACGCTGCACTGGTCGGACGAGATCCGCGACCCCCACCAGGAGATCCCGGACCTGCCCAAGACCGGCAAGGCGAGCGCGGGCGAGCTGAAGATGGCCCACCAGCTCTTCGTGCCTGTGTCTGAGCCGTCCATGACATGTGGGGGTGCACTCGGCTGTTCCGTGGTTCGGGCAGGTACGGCCACGGGCCGCCACCCTGTGTCGGGGTGGACTTCGTGCCAGAGCCGTGTCGCGCCTGCTCCGTCTGTCTGTTGGGCAGGCACGCAGAAGATCATTTATCTGAACACGGCGGCTGTCCTGGCGGTCGCCTCGGTCCTGTCGACAGCGGGGCCGGCGGCCGCGGACTCCAGCTCCTGCACCCACCATTTCTCCGGCCCGCAGGCGTGTGTCCGGCTGGAGGGCTCCAATTCCGCTTGGCGGCCGCCTTCTTCGTGGCGCCCGGCACGCTCTTCGCCGGGGCCCGCTTCGTGGCCTTCTTCGCAGTCTTCCTGCCCGAGGGGAGGTCGTGAATGTCGGCGGGCGCCCGTGTTCTCGCCGTGGGCGGCTTTGGCGTCCTGGACGTGCTGGAGCGCGGCCATCGGGTCGACGACCTTGCCCGCGGTGAGCGGCTCGGCGGCAGGCTCGGGCCGGCGGCGCGGCGAGGACATCGTCCTCCGCGGGGGACATCAGACCCAGCTCGACGAGCGCCAGCGTCGGCGAGGGCCATACGCACCTAGTTCCACGGCGTGGCGGTGCTGGAAGCAGTCGGCTCGGCGCGGGATGACGCCGACCTGGTGAGGCCAGGACACCGAGGGCTGTGTGGTGTGGAAGAAGCCGTTCTGCGAGTTGTTGTGGTCGCCATACTGGACGGCGGTGGGCCTGTTAAGGCTGTTCCCGCCGCTTCCACGGGTGCGGTCGTGGTCGGCGGCGGGGCCGTTCAGGACCCGATCCCGAAGTGGTTGTCCTGCCGATTACTGTTCCCGACCTGGAGCGCGGTGGGGCCGTGGAAGGTGTGACCGAAGACTGGACCACCATCCCCGCCCGCGCGGGCTGGCTGCTCGGCAACCAGGGCGCGCAGACCCTCGGCAAGCCGGACTCGTTCCACCTCATCGCCCACGCTCTCCAGCAGAGCCTCGAAGCGGGCCTGCCAAAAGGCCTCCTGACGGAGCTGCACCTGGTCCGCGTCAGCCGACTCCAGCTCCCGCAAGGCGGTGGCCGTCTGGTCCAGGCGCGCCAGTTCAGCCTGCTCACGCCTGTTGTCCCCGCGGCCTAGCAGCCGGGCCGCCCCGGACCGCAGTCCGTTCCACGCATCGGTGCCCGCGGCCTGCACCACCGCGGTGCCACCCGCCGCGGCCAGTGCCACCAACGCTTCCTCCAGCATCCCTACCCCCATGCTCGCTTCTGCGCTGCTTCGACCGTACTGCCGCCAAAGCGTGTCCGTAACGGAGTCGCCGAAACCAGGCACCCAGGTGTTAGGTACCTTCGGCCCGTCACGCCGGGCAGCACGTTACGGCCCCCCGTTCGGTGAGAATGAGGCGGAGCCTAGGCGTGCGAGGACCGGTCCCGCCGCCGGCGACCTGTCAGCCGCCCACCAGGGTCGACGAGGCTTAGCGCCGGTTTTCGTTCCGATGTTCCTACCAGTCTCACACCCGGATCAGCGGGGCAGGATGCGCAGTACTGCCTCGCGTTCGCCGCTGAGCCGCAGGCCTTGCTGTACTGCGGCGCTCAGATCGAGGTCGCCGAGCAGGGTCGCGGCCAGCAGGTGCGGCGGTCCGGTCAGTGACGCGGTGGGGTGGTCGACCCGGCCGGCGTGTGTGTGCACCGAGCCGTCCTTGACTTCGATGACCAGGTCCTCGCTGCCGTCGGCGTGCAGTTGCAGGGCGATTGCTGGCTGGTCGGGGCGGTGGTCGGTCAGTGCCCGGGCGGGCATGTCCAGCCAGTGGGTGCGGAAGGTTTCACTGCCGCCCGGCTCACGCAACAGCGGCACGCCCCACCGGCTCAGCTCCCGCAGCACCGGCTCCAGCTCGCGGCCACGCTCGGTGAGGGAGAACAGGCTGGTGGCCACCGGCGGCGGGGCGGCCTCACGGTGGATCAGGCCGGCTTCCTCGAGTTCGCGGAGCCGGTCGACCAGCAGGTTGCTGGCGATCCCGGGCAGCCCGTTGCGCAGGTCGGTGTGCCGGCACGGACCCAGGGCGAACAGTTCACGGACGATCAGCAGGGTCCATCGGTCGCCGATGGTGTCCAGTGCTTTCGCGATGCCGCAGTACTGCCCGTAGGTGCGCATGCCACCACCCTACATCGTGGTGTTGAGATTCAGAACTCCCTTGTTGACTTTCTCAACAACATCGGTCTAGCGTCGCTGCCCATGACCCCCACCCTTTCCGTGCGTCGGCTGGCCTGGGCCGGCGTCGAGATCCGTCTCGGTGACACCCGCCTGCTGATCGACCCGCTCGAGAACGTCGCTCCGCTGGCGCCGGTGATGGGGCCGCCGCACCGGCCGGTCGACCCGGTCGATACCCCGCCCGGCACCCACGCCCTCATCACCCACCTGCACCCCGACCACTACGACCACGACCTGATCGCCCGGATCGCGGCCACCGGCACGATCGGCTGCCACACCCCGAGCGCGGCGGCGCTGCACGAGGTGGGCATCACCCCCGTTGCCCAGGACCTGGGCCAGTCACGCCGCATCGGAGAGCTGACCGTCACCCCGGTGACCTCGCTGGACTGGCGCGGCAACGACTGTGACCAGGTCGCCTGGGTCGTCGAAGGCGCCGGCCGGCGGGTCATCCACTGCGGCGACACCCAGTGGCACGGCAGCTGGTGGCAGATCGCACGCGACCACGGCCCGTTCGACGTCGCGTTCGTCCCGGTCAACGGCGTCATCGCCCACTTCGAGGGCTACGCGGCCAACGTCCCGGCGACCATGACCCCCGAGCAGGGCGTCGAGGCCGCCGTCGCACTCGGCGCCGGCACCGTCTGCGCCATGCACTACGGCCTGTTCCACAACCCGCCGTTCTACACCGAACAACCCGACATCGAGCAGCGCTTCCAGCACGCCGCCGACGAGCGCGGCATCACCGCGGCCATCGTCGCCGACGGCCAGCCCGTCCTCTGACCATCAGAAACAAGGAGCAACACATGAAGATCGTCCTGTTCGGCGCCAGCGGCAACATCGGCCGGCCCACCACCGAGGAACTACTGCGTCGCGGTCACACCGTCACCGCGGTCACCAGAGCCGGCCACGTCGACGGCCTCGAGCACAAGGCCCTGACCGTGACCACCGGTGACGTCACCGACGCCGCCGCGGTCGCCGGCCTCGCCGCCTCCCACGACGCCGTACTGTCGGCCGTCGGCCCCCGGATCGGCCAGGAGAACGACCGCGCCACGATCGTCGGTGCCGCCCGTGCGCTGATCGACGGACTCCGCCGAGCCGGCGTCACCCGCCTGGTCACCATCGGCGGTGCCGGTAGCCTGCGCACGCCGACCGGCGCCCGGGTCATGGACGCCCCGGACTTCCCCGCGCTGTGGAAGGCCAACGCCGAGGCCCAGTCCGAAGCGCTCGACCTCTACCGCGGTGTGCACGACCTCGACTGGACGTACGTGTCGCCCGCCGCGGTCATCGGAGCGGGCGAGCGGACCGGGGCCTACCGCAGCGCCGGGGACACCCTGCTCACCGACGACGACGGCAACAGCCGCATCTCGTACGCCGACTACGCGATCGCCTTGGCCGACACGATCGAGAGCGGCACCGCGATCCGCCGCCGCATCACCGTGGCGTACTGAGCCATGAGCAACGACGCCGCCGGCCGGCAAACCCGATTCATCGTCCTGCTCGCAGCGCTCGTGGCCCTGGGACCACTGTCCATCGACGGCTACCTGCCCGGACTGCCGGACCTCGCCGGCGACCTGCGCGCCAGCGCCGCGGCCACCCAGCTCACCATCACCGCCTGCCTGGCCGGGCTGGCCATCGGGCAGCTGATCGCCGGGCCGCTGAGCGACACCTACGGCCGGCGGCGTCCGTTGCTGGCGGGCCTCGCCCTCTACACGATCGCCAGCGCGCTCTGCGCGGTGGCACCCGACGTCCGGACACTCATCGGCCTACGCCTGGTCCAGGGCATCGGCGGGGCGTTCGGCATCGTCATCGCCAACGCCATGGTCCGCGACCGCACCTCCGGAACCCGCACCGCACGTCTCTTCTCCGCACTGACCTTGATCACCGGCCTGGCGCCGGTGTTCGCGCCGGTCCTCGGCGGCCAGCTACTGCGCGTCACGGCCTGGCCTGGAATCTTCGTGAGCCTGGCCGTACTCGGCGCCGTGATGCTGGCGGCCTCCGCCGCAGGACTGCCGGAGACCCGGCCCTCCGCGTCACGCCAGCCGCTGCTGGCTGTCGTCGGGCAGCTGCTCAGTGACCGGGTCTTCACCGGGTACGTCCTGGCCAACGGCCTGGTCTTCGCGGCGATGTTCGCCTACATCTCCGGCTCGCCGTTCGTCCTGCAGGAAATCCACGGCCTGTCACCGCAGCAGTACAGCGCCGTGTTCGCCGTCAACGCCGCCGGACTCATTGCGGCCGCCCAGATCAGCGGCCGGCTGGTGGCCCGGGCCGGCGCCCGAGTGCTGCTGCTCGCCGGTCTGCTGGGCGCGACAGCCGGTGGCACCACGGTCCTGGGCGCGGTGCTGACACGGGCACCCCTGCCCGTGCTCCTGATCGGCCTGTTCGTCCTGGTCTCCAGCGTGGGCCTGGTCATGCCGAACGCCGCGGCCCAGGCCCTGGCCGACCACGGCGGACACGCCGGGTCGGCCGCCGCTCTGCTCGGCTTCAGCCAGTTCATGTTCGGCGGGGCACTTGCTCCGCTGGCCGGCGCGGGTGGCGCCACCGACGCCTTGCCGATGGGAATCATCGTCGCCGTGCTGCCGGCGCTCGCTCTGCTCACACTCGGCGTCCTCACCCGGTCGATGCCCGGTGAGCGCACTCGCAGGCCGGCTCGCCAAGGACGTGCCGGGCACCGGCGACCGCGCCGGCACATCGATCGCAGACGAGCCGGCATCCAGTGAATCGGGCCAGCGTCTGGCGAACAGGGTGATTCCGCGATCAGCGTCACAGACGTACGACGACGGTCGGGTGCAGCGACACGTGGAACGCGTTCCCGCCCGTCTGGGCACCTGCTCGCATCCCTGCAGCTGCCCGCCTTCGTGGAGGGCCGCTATTTCGACGTGCTCGCGTTGCGGCCCCTACGGAACTGGGTGGACGACCCGTACGTGACCCTCGACGTCTACCCCCTTCCCCCCGACCAGAGCTGACGGGAGCCGCTGATGCGCTACTTCCACGAGTCGATGCAGAACACCATGAGCCTGTGCCAGTGCAACGTGCGGGCCTTCACCCACCCCGAGATCGACGCCCTTGAGGAGTACGACGACCAGGTCCCCCTTCCCGCGTACTTCGACCTGGAGACCCTGCTCGCCGACACCGACGACCCCGCCGGCGCCTTCCGCCAACGGGCCGAGGAACTGACCCGCTGGCACGACGCCCTCGCCCGGCTCCTCACCGACCCCCGGCTCAAGAACACCGGCGACGACGACCAAGAGCCCTACAGTCCCGCCGCTAGAGCGCGGCGGGCACCGTCCTTGAAGGGCTGGAAGCCGATGGACTCCCACAACGCCGCGATCTTGGCTGTGGCCTCATCGTTTTCTGCATCGCTGAGCAGAGACGGGTCTCCGTCCGGCCACTCGCTCACCCCCGGCTCCACGGCCACCGCGCAGCATCCGCCCGACAGCCGCCGGACGACTCCATCGCGAAGATCGGGCCGAGGCCGAACCCGCGGTACGCCTTGTCGAGCCAGACCCGGTCCAGGATCAGCAGATCACCCACCGGCATGTCGACGGCCCGCTCGAACTCCTCGTTGTACTCGTCCCTCCCGTCGAAGACCGTCTCGGCGATACTCGCAGCTCGCCAGAGCGCTCGTCAGCGGCCATGGTGTGGCTGTAGCCGGTGAAGGACTGCTGCGGCTCATCCGGTCACTTGGTCTTCTTGCGGTCGTACGCCATGGTCGAAAGCGGCGCCACCAAGCCGGCCCAGAAGAGGACCTCGGGCACACTCCGATCGGTCCACGGGATCTGGGATATCAGCAGTGCGCAGAGCATGGTGCAGGCGGCCTGTGCCAGGACGATCCGGGCCCAGCGGCCACGGCGTACGAGGGAGCGGATGTTGAGCTGCACTCCGGTACGCAGTCGGCGGTAGCGCAGCAGCGCGCCGAAGCCCCAGATCGCGGCCATGATCATCAGCACCCAGATCCGGTTGCCCAGCGGGACGGGCAGCTCCCGCAGGACCGGGTCCTTGGACGTGGCGAAGAGGTCGATCATCGTTCCCGCAGCTGCCAGGCAGACCAGCGCGAGCCAGCGTGTCCCCCGCAGCAGGCGGTACGTGGCCTGGTCGAGGCCGCTGTGCAGCATCGGGGACTGCGGTGCGCCCGCCAGGCCCGCGGAGTACATGTCCGCGGCCCGGGCGGCCGGGACGTCCGGGCCGCTGGCCATCGCGTCGGTGTACATGGACTGTGCCGTCTTGTTGGACGGGTCGAGGCGCAGCCATTCGACCAGGGCCTGCTTCGCGACGTCCTGGCGCTGCGTGCGTACGGCCGTGAAGCACAGGGCCTGGTGGGCGTCGGGTTCGTGCGGGGCGAGGCGCACGGCCTCGTGGGCCGCCTCGTACGCCCGTTCGTGGTCGGCGGGCGGGGCCGTCGCATGGGCGACGAGCACCTCGGACAGCGCGAAATGCGCGGGCCACTTGTCGGGCGCCCTGCGGATGGCCCCCTCTGCCGCCTCCCGGGCTTCGGACTGCCTGCCCAGGCGGAGCAGCACCCGGGACAGCAGGATGAGCGCGCCGACGTGCCCGGGCGTGATCCGGAGCATCTCGGTGGCTGCCCGCTCCGCGAGCTCGTACTCGCCGAGTTTCTCGTGGGCGACGGCGAGCAGCTGCCAGGCCCAATCGTCGTCCGGCTCCTCGGCGAGGTGGGGGGCCAGCACGGCCTTGGACTCCTCGTACCGCTCCGCCGCCTGCAGCGCGCCGGCGCGCGCCACCACCGGATCCACGCTCACAGCTTCCGCCTCGTCTTCAGGTACGTCACCAGGTCGTCGTACATGCCGCCCTCGTTGGCGAACATCGCCACGTTCCGCGCCGCCGCGAACCACGGTTCGGTCGACGGGACCACCGACTTCGCGGCGCCGAGCAGGTCCTTCGTTCCGATCATGCGGATCTTGCCGGTGCGTACCGAGTCGAGCAGCGCGCTCTCGGCCGCCGACTCACACACATGGGCCAGGTCCGCGCCCGAGAGGCCGTCCGTCACCTTGACGAGACGTCCCAGGTCGACCGCCTCGATGGGACGTTCGCGCAGGTGGTAGCGGAGGATCGCCTCGCGGGCGGTGGCGTCGGGCGGCAGGACGAGCAGAGTGCGGTCGAGTCGTCCCGGACGCCGCAGGGCGATGTCCACGTCCCAGGGGACATTGGTGGCGGCGAGGACGAACACGCCTTCATTGGCGGCGGAGTCGATGCCGTCGAGCTCGGTGAGGAGCTGGTTGACGGTGTTGCGCATGCCGCTGTGCTGCATACGGCTGCGCTTGGCGCCGAGCGCGTCCAGTTCGTCGAGGAAGACGACACAGGGCGCCTGACGGCGGGCGGTCTCGAAGACCTCGTGCATGTTGCGTTCGGAGTTGCCCATCCACATGTCGAGGACGTCGCTGACGGACACGGACAGGAAGTTCGCTCCGAGCTCGCCAGCGACGGCACGGGCGATGAACGTCTTGCCGCAGCCGGGCGGCCCGTAGAGGAGGAGCCCGCCGCGCAGGCTCTTGCCGTACAGCTTGCGCAGTTCGGGATTGCGCATCGGCGCGAGGAACGCGGCTTCGAGGCGGTCCTTGACCTCCTGCATGCCGCCGACGTCCGCGAGCCGTACGGTGCCGGGAGCGGACACCTCCCAGGCGTCGGCGTTTCCGGGGTCGCCGCTGCCGCAGGCGCTGAGCGGGGGCTCGACGAAGCGGGGCTCGACGATGCCGTCGACCTCCTGCTCGGCCGCCCGCCAGTCGAACCCGGCAGGGCGGGACGACTCCTCGGGGGCGGCGGTCGCCGGCTCCGACGGCTCGGCCGACGCCGCCGATTCGGCGGGCTCGGCCGGATCGAGGGATGCTGCGGGCTCGACGGACGGCGACGCAGGATCAACGGCCGTCGACGTGTTCCGGGCCGCCGGCGTGGGCGCGGGGGCGGCCGGCACCCCCATCGCTCGTACCATGAACTCCCGCGCCGCTTTGTCCCCCGGAGCATGCTGCAAGGCCGCAGCGACCTCCGCGACTGCAGCGTCGTGCAGACCCTCGGAAAGCAGCAACTCCGCGAGGTGCAGCCGGAGAGTAACGTCCCCAGGGGCAGCAGCCACGGCCGTGCGCAGGCTCTGTATCAGCGGGGACTTAGGGGCGGGAGACTCTTCGAGCATGATCCATGTTTACGCGGGACCGCCGGCGACAGTCCAATTGGAGTGGTGTGCTGTGGATCACCAGAGTGGCTGGGTAGCGGAGAGACAGGGCTGAAGCCGGACTTGACCTGCGGCCCTTCACCCCCGATCGCATCCCCGACGGGTACCGCAACGCCAAGGGTGGCGACTGGTGGAGCCCCAAGTCCTCGACCATGCCTTCCGGAATGAACCTGTATCGCTGGAACGGCAGCGCTGCCGACGGCCGTTTCCGCCTCCTGGTGCCCTAGTACTGCAACGGTGTTTGGCGTGACTGGTAGCCAGGCTGGTCGTTGGTCAGGTTATGGGTGGGCTCTTTGGTGATGTGAGGGTGTGGGC
>NZ_JBIVFA010000030.1:0-40323 GCF_044747975.1 Streptomyces sp. NPDC090045 | reverse complement strand
TCTTCGCCGGCGGAGCAGGCCTCTTCGCCACCAACCCCACCAACGGCGACCTCTACAAAATGAACGGCCCCAACAACTGGGCCAAGATCGGCGGAGCCGGCCACCAGTTCGCCGTCGCCGCAGACGCAATCTACGGCCTGTCACCCAACAGCGACGCAGTCTTCAAGTGGTCCGGCAACGGCACCACCTGGCACAAGGTCGGCGGCCCCGCCTCCTTCATCGCGGGCCGGTAACCGACTCACTCCAAGTGGCCCACCGGAGCTGTCCTCCGTCGCGAGGGTTCCGGTGGGCCGCTTCCAGTTCGTCGAGGCACGGTGACCATCGCCAGCAGGGCATCGTCGACGTCTGGCTCTGGCGGCCCGGTGTCCACTTGCCCCACGTCGTCCTGTCCGAGGGTCTGCCGGTGTGGTTCTACGTCCCGTCAACGGGCACGGCATGGACCGCCTTCGGCCGGGCGCACCAGAAGACGCACCGGTGGTGGGAGGTGAAGGACCCGGCGGTGTTCGGTCTGCACTATCCGCCGTGCGCGCTCGACGACCTGGAACGGCAGGCCGTACCACTCGGCGAGCTGGACCTGGACCAGCACGGCGCCGTGCTGCCTCCGAGCCTGCGACAGAAGCTGAGCGACTCCCAGCGGGAAGCCGGCGAGGAGGCGGCGGAGCGGCGGGAGAGCGCGGCGCGGTACGCCCGCCAGCTGCGCGAGGCACAGCAGCGGGGCGAGGAGGCCGACTGGTCGTATTGGCGTCTGCTCTCCGGACTCCACGCAAACCGCTCAGGCCCGGGCCTCGCGGTCGATGCATAAGGCGGGGGTGATTGGACAGCCGCCGGGTATGACACGCACACCGAAACCCGAGCATGGTGACGATCGCGAGCCCACTGCCGGCGTCGGCGGGCGCGGCAGGGCGGGTCCTGATGAGGAGCTCGACGAGCGGGCTCCGGATCAGCTCTCCGACATGCCGAAACGTTCGTGGATGGCCGTGTTGCGCGGCACGCTGAAGGAGTCCAAGGAGGACGAGCTGACCGACCGGCCCGCGGGGCTGACGTACTACGGGGTGCTGTCCCTCTTCCCGGCCCTGCTGGTCCTGATGTCGCTGCTGGGCATCGCCGGGGAGCCGGTGACCAAGCAGGTGTTGGACAACCTGCAGAACCTACGGGTCCGACCGACCGTCCTCGGTGTCCAGCAGCCCGGCCGCGGAGAAAATCGACAGCAGGGGGGCAAGAACCCGCTGCGGCGTGGGCCGGGACTTGTAGTCGCCACCCGGGGAGGGCGACCCTCCGGTTGCCGACACAAAGTGGAGGGTGCAGCGCGAGAAGTGGTGGAAGGGTTTCACCCAGTTGACTCCGCCGTGATGGCGCGCGTAGGCGTAGGCGTCGCGTGATTCCTCGCCCGGCTCTCCGCTGTTGAGCTCGAGCCCAGTGGACAGCCAGCGCCGCACGGTCGGATCGGTCGAGAGGAGATCACTCTTGGTCACGGCCACGGTGGCATGGGCCTCGGCATGGCCGCTCTGCCACGGCAACGCGCCGATCACGCGGTTGAAGAAGGGGTCGCCGCGCGGCGAGCGCTTGAGGCTGTAGGGGCGGCGCTCCCGCTCGAGCGCCGCGCCTCGAAATGCGTAGATCGGGTCCAGCACGAAGATGAAGGCGGTCGACCCGATCAGGAAGTCCGTATCCGGCGACGGTATCGACTCCAGGGTGCCGCAGTCGACGTCGAAGAAGATCACGGGCCGGGTTCGTCCCCCTCCCGTCACAAGCAACCCTGCGACGGAGCCGGGCCGGTAGGACGGGCCCGTCATGGGCAGCATCCGGCCCTCACGGTACGGCCGTAGAAACCCCTCCGTATAGCCCTTGTGCCTGGGGGGCGAGAGCGGCAGACATCTCAGCCCCAGCGGCTCGAGCAGTCCGTCTTCAATCTGGGAGACCATCGCCGCAAGGAGGGTCGTCCTACCCGATGCGGAGGAACCGATCAGGGCGATGGTCAGGGGCTCGTCATGCAGAAAGTAGGGGGCTGGCAGCATCTCGTATCCTTCGTGTTCGACGAGTGGACACTCGTGAAACGACCTCTGCAGGATGCTGTGCCGGAGCGCCGGATGCATCGCTTCGTCCAAGAGGACGGGTATCCAGCGGAGGCCCTTTTCGTCGGGCTGAAGTAGTCGGCTCTCGTCGAAGGCCGTGTAACGAAGGCAGTAGGGGCACTGGGCTCCGTGTCCAGGGGACGGCCGCGAAGGAGGGGAAACCGCCCGAACACCCTGCCTGTTGCGCCGAGCGGCCAGGCGCTCGTATTCGGCGTGAAGAGTCTCGAGTTGAACAGGCTCGCCCGCATAGGCACGGTTGCGAGCGATCGAGATGCGGTGGCCGGCGTCGAGCGCACTCATGCGCGGCTGCGGTACCTTCTGACCGGCGACCTCACGTCCTGCCAGGCGAGCGCACAAGGCGTCGTAGATATGATCCATCGCCAGCCGGGGCAAATGCTCTGCCAGGGCTCCGTCCGAAAGCGGACCGCTGAGGCCTTCGCCAAGCAGCGTGGTCAAGGCGAGCGTGAAGACGCTTCCCTCAGGTTCGCACAGCGACTTCTCCGTGGCAGCGGCGGAAGTCAGGACACACGTTCCGGGAACGGCGAAAGCCGTGACACCGGCGCTCTCGGCATCCATGTGAACAAGCCCGCTCCAACAGCAGTCGATGATCACCACCTTGTGCAGCGCGCGGGAGCCGGCAACGATCTCGCGCACGGTCTCGTATCTCACCGAGTGGTAAGAACGCTGCACACTCGAGGCCCGAGTCGCGAGGAGAAGGCTGCCGTCCGATCCGTGATGCCCGTGCCCTGCGTAGTAGACGACCAGCAAATGCTCGGCCGCTTCGGCGGCATCTTCGAGGGCATCGAGAAACTGGCCCGGAGGGGCATCCGCAGGAACCGTCTCGCAGGACTCGTCTGGCAGGGCGCAGACGTCCTGGTCGGTAAGCATATCCCTGAGAGCGACCAGACTGTGCTGGACGCCGGTCAGATCCCCAAAGTGGCGAAACTCATGAACTCCGAACAGAACCGCTCGTGAGGAACGCCCCTCTTCGGTCGTCACTCCGCGTCGCCCTCATGCTCCCCACTGCGCAGTCGGGTCAGCAGAACGGCCAGTTCGTCGGCCGACAGATGACTGATGTCCACCGGGGTCCCACCATGGACCAGGGTTCCCGCACCGGTGCCGGGACGGTGCGCCTTGGCCTCCCGCCAGGTGGCGTAAGCGACCGCGAAGTTCGTGATGGCGATTGCATTGCTCAGGACGATGTCGACGGCATCTAGCACACTCATCGTCGAAGCATTTTCGGGTCCAACCGGATCCACATGCAGGTGTGCGGTCCCTGAGTCCTTGCGCAACCACGATGTCAAGCTCTTGAGGCCGAGTTCGTCACCGTCGGCCAGCACCCTGATCCGCACCGCCACCCCCGAGTGGTCCTACTTGTCGTCAAAACCTTTCTACAACAATGCCGCTGATCGTACGCCGATGGATCGGCGAGTAGGCCCGATCCCGCGTGATCGCTCGTCAAAAAGGGTCCCGAGGCCAGGGCATCCATGCGCGCGACACCATGCAGATCGATCATGAGGGCCCGGTGACCGGCGGTGACCTGGGTCGCGATCGATCGAACCGCGGCTATCGGAGAGATTGATCTTTAGACGTCATCTCAATTGGTGAGGCGTCGTCGGATGAACGGTGCCGTTCCCAGGACGAGTGCGGCGAAGACGGTCAGTCGTTGAAGGCCAGGCTGATCGGCGAGGCTGCTGTCCTGAATCCCGTAGGCCGCGTACCAGCCGGCGGCGAGGTCGGTCGCCATGATGGCGCAGGCGAGGTCGATTCCTCGGCGCTTACCCGTGATCAGGAACACGGTGGCGAGCGCGTCGAACAGCGCCAGCGACGACCAGTAGAGGTTGAGCCACCCCGGTGCCCAGTCGTACGGGTGCAGACCGTGGCTGAGGAGGTCGGTGACGTGCGCAGAAGCGCCGACGAAGAGCAGGACGGCTGCGATGACGCAGACCGATATGACCGTCCAGCGCGGGGTGTGGTGCATCCATCGGATCACGCTGTGCATCGTCCCACCTGCGGGCGCTGCCCGTCAGGTCGCCGGCCTGCGGTGGCAGATGAGGGCAACTGCGACCCCGGTGAAGGCCAGGAAGTGCTCGGCCTGGCGTTCGTAGCGTCGGTGCAGGCGGCAGCCGCCCAGCCAGGACATCGTGTGCTCGATCGTCCAGCGCTGCCGGCCCAGCCGTGTGGAGGATTCGATGCCTCTGCGGGCGATGCAGTGCCATCGGCTCGACCAGGCTGTGCTGTCCAAGGGGCGGCGAGGGGCGGACATCACCTTCGAACTCTCGCAGGGCCAAAGCCACCGGCAGCCCCAGCTCCACACCGCCGGCACCGCGCCTCGTCTGCACACGCAGCCAGCCGTAGCTCGGCCCCCAGTATCGGCGCCCCGGCCTGCATCTAGACGTTGAACTCCCCGCCACCCAAAGCGGCGAAGAACGGCTGGTACCTGCCCACCACCACCTGGCGGGAAATCCTCAAGGCCGCCGCCGAGGTGGGCCGAGACATCACACCGAACCTGCTGCGAGTGCCTCAGCTGGCCAGCAGCGAACTCGTCGCTCGCGTCGGCGGCCCCCTGTACGCCTACCTCGGCACCCACACCGTCGACACCAAGCACCCCTTGGCCGGCACCTGCGGGGGCGGGGCGCGCCCGGCCAGGACTGCCGGGGTGCGGCGGGGCACGCCCGAGGGCCTGGAAGGGGATCCCTTCCAGGCCCTCGGGGCGCGTCCGGTCGACCGTCAACCCGCGCGGTAGCTGTCGGTGAGGGCTTGCGCTGCCGTGACGGCGCGCAGCGCGCTCTGCAGAGCGCGCGCCTGCGCCCGCGCCTGCTCGGCGGTCAGTGGCCCCGCGCCGCCGGCCGAGGCCCCGGCGCCGACCGTGCCAAGGTAGACGTGGACAGTGTCCGCGGCGGCCCCGACCGCCTCGGGAAGCCGCTCGAGCCGCGGCACTGGTACGCACGTGAGTCCGGCCCACACCGTCCGCAGCGTGCCCACATCGGGGATGGTGGCGGCCGCACTCTGTTCCTCGACGAGCACCAGCTCGGAGTTCACCGCGCGCAGCTGGGAGCCGAGGGCGTCGAGGGCCGTCAGCGTGCGCCCCGCCCGCCGGTTGCGGCGGCTGATCCGCCAGCCGACAACGGCGATCGCGAGGGTCTGGCGTTCGGCGTGGAGGTGCCGCTTCGGCCGGTTCGCTGCCGTCTGGACCGGCTCAACACGGCCGACCCGGACGAGTCCTTGGAGATCACCCTCGCCTACACGGCGCGCCTCAAGGCACTTCAGCCCAGAGGGGACGGCTCGGTAGACGACGGCTTTCTGCGAGGCTCTGTGGAGGAACGACTTCGGCTGAGATGCTGTCCTCCTCCGACAGCGTCTCGCGGACGCCAACTCAGCTGAGGGGAGCCGCTGATGACGGTCTTAGAGGGGTGTCTTTGGGGGCTGCTGGGCGCGGCGCTCATCGAGGGCCTGGACCTCTACACCGCGATCCACACCACCGACGGCTGGCCTTGGAAGAAGAAGGGTGAGCCGGCGTTCGCACCGTATGCGGTCGCCGTGATCATCAGGCTGGGTGTGGGGATGGGGCTGACCGCGGCCTTCGCCGCGTCAGGGCAGGTGGCCGGCCCCCTCGCGGCCCTCACCATAGGGATCGCCGCTCCCAAGATCCTGCAGCAGCTGGCGAAGCAAGGTCTGACCCATCAGGCGGTTACCGCCCCACCTGTAGAGCCTGTCGCGCCTGTGCCGGCGCCCGGTACTTCCGCTCATCAGGCGGCGGCTCCGGAGATGACCACGACTCAGGGAGGGCAGATCGGTGCGCTCTGACTCCTTCGCGTCCCAGGTTCTAGGGAACATCGCCCGAACGGCTCCGCCGTTCGCAAAGGGTCAGTTCTGTCAAGCCGAGGACGGCAGGGCCCCGGAAGCAGAGCCTCGGTCCTTCTTCTCCTGGCTGCGCCACGCTCTGGCCTACGAGCCGCTGCACGACGACTCGCCAGGCCGGGACGCGATGCGTGTCCGGCGTGACAAGGAAGCGACCCAGCTTCGGCGGACACACACCCGGGTGCCGGCACAGCCCGACCACCAGAGCGAGACGGACCCCGTTCAGCCCGAAGATCACGGCCTTCGGGAGCACCATGCGCAGGATCCGGTCGACCAGCCGACCGCGACCGCAGCCCCGGAGCTGGACTCCGAGCTGGACCAGCGCCTTGACCACGCAGTACGTCAGCTCAGGCACCAGTTGGTAGACGTGGAACCCGCGACACACATGGTGACGGCCCGAGTAGTCGGTTCGGACGAAGAGACGACCAGGGGCCGAGTACGGCTGGTCCTCGAACTTCTCCGGACTACGGACCTCAATCGCCTTGACCCGTCCGACCCGCTGTACGCGCAGTATCTGGCAGAACTGATCGCGCTCCGGGAAACTCTGGAGAGCGTCTTGGGCCGGTCCCAGCTCGTCCGCTCATCTCAGCGCCGTAACCCACGTTCCGTACTTGCCGATGCTGATGTCTCCGATGAGCAGCCCCCGGATCAACCGCCTACCCGCCGGTCTTCGTCCGCCCGTTCGGGCAAGGCGCAGGAACTGCTCGAGGGTGTGGTGTTCCTCACCGTGGCCGAAGTTGCTTCGGTAATGCGCATCTCGAAGATGACCGTCCACCGCCTCGTGCACAACGGCCACCTGCCGGCAATCAGGGTTGGCCGCTCGTTCCGTGTCCCCGAAGGTGCCGTTCACGCACTCCTTCGGGAGCAGGCGGAAGCACTCGCCTCCTCCCCGAAGCCACGAGATGGACAGTAGGGACCGGGCCTGGCCTCGTCACCTTCGCTGAAGGGTGCTGGTGGACGGTGCACCGGCTGGATGGGGGGCCGACGTCGGCCAGCAGTTCCAGGAGCAGACGGCGCCGTCGTTCGGCCGCCCCGCGGCGCTGTCCGCGTTGCCTCGACCCCAACGGAGCGCGGGCGTGAGACGGCGATCGCCACCCTGTTCTACCTGCGTGAGCGGCTGTACACACCGCGGTGAACCAGGACCGACCAGCCTGCGGGCGACGAGGGCCCCTGCCGCCGGGCGGGGTGGCAGGGGCCGTTGCACGGGTCCGGTCCCGGACGGTGGGGGCCGAGGGCACGTGCCGCCACTTCCAACGTCCGACCGGGACGGCGGTCACGCCATGCTGGGCAGTTCAGGTGCGCAGGCGGCTGTTGACGCCATCGTGGCCCTCTGCCATTTCCTCGCCTCCGGAACCGGGCAACCCCGCCGTGGCTGGCTGGTCCAGCCGCCTGATCCGATCCGACTCCGCCCCGATGGGCCGACGGTCATGCCGGATGCCGGATCATGGACCTGGCGTCACCCCGTCCGGGGTTGTGCTCGGTTCAGGTAGGGGTGGGAAGTTGCTGGACGGGTTCGAGCTGTGGCTGCGCAAGATCGTGGGGCCGCTGTTCGTGGGCGTGGGCCTGTGCGGTGTGGGGGTGGCCGAGGAAGGCTGGTGGCTTCCCTTCCGGCTGCTCTTCGTAGTTGGCGGCGTGGCTGCGTTCTGGGAGTGCGTGAGGGAGACGTGGAAGCTGGTGCGCAGCAAGGAGTCGTCCAAGGCGCAGTTGGACCGCCTGGAGGATGAAGCCAGGCGGCAGTAGGCAGGCGGCCTTGCCGGCCCCGAACGGGTTCGGGGGTGGGGTCGGCGCTGGCAAGCGTTTGGATGACGGGCTCACCCGCCCCGTGGGCTGCCGCCCGGATCCGTCACAAACACCCCACACCCCGGGTCCAGCAGGCTCTGGGTCGTGACTCGTACCTGCTTGCAGAGACGCACGGGTGTCTTCATTCTTCGGGCTCGGCGGACGGGATCTCTTCGTCTCCACCACCCTGAAGGGGGCGGAACGCGCCAGGCATCAGGACCCGGGACCGCTCCGGGCACCCGAAGGGCCCGGAGCGGTGTGCATCCCGGCCCTTCAATGACGCGGCACGCCACAGGTACCGCCCACGGTCGTCGGTCCGTGAATGTCGTGCCGGTTTGGCACAGTCCGTCCGCTGTCCGGCGAGCCGCCGACTTCGCCGTGGGCGTCGATGGCGTGGTGGGCCCTTCAGCACTCCCGAGGCGCGGGCCGGCTGAGCGTGGCCCCGGGTGCTCCCGCATGGGGCCACGCCATGTCCGAGCTCCGGCGCTGCCAGCGGCGAGCCCGGTATCGCTGCTTCCCCCTGCTTCACAGGAAGGCCCGCCCCTGAACAGGCTGCCGCCCGGGTCCCTATGTCGCCCCTACACCCCGCACCCCCGCCCTGCTTCCCGGCTAGCGAACCGGGGCCGTCCGGGGAACTCACGGCGTCGGCGCTCGCAGCACCGAGCAGGCGCGGCACGAAGGCCGTAGGGGTGAGTGTGAAGCGGAGCCGTCACGGGAACCGCATGCCGCGGGTAGGTGCTACCTCTGGTTCAGGGGCAGAGCGATGTCAAAGACTTGCCGGTCGGCCGGGACCGACCCGGGTGCTGCCCCGTCGTCGCCACGGGAGCAGCGCCCGGGCCGGAACCGGCATGGGTACGCGTGCTACGCACGGGAGGTACGGACGGGTGTCATACGGGTTTCGCCTGGATCACGATGGGTGCCTGACGCCGCCGCTCTTGATCGTTTACGGCTACCGGCAGGTAGATTCTGCCGCGACACTGCCATTTTCAGGGGGATTTCCACCGTGCGTAACACCATCGTCCGTCGCTCCGTCATGACCGCGTCCGCCGTGTCGCTGGTGCTGCTGGCCGCCGCGTGCAGCTCGGACAAGCCGGCCGACAAGAAGGCCGAACCGAGGGCCGCCGGATCGTCATCGGCCCCCGCCGCAGCGCCTGAGGCAAAGGGCAAGACCGACGCCGAGCTCGCCAAGCTGATCGTCACCCAGGCCGACGTGCGCGACCGCATGTTCAAGGAGGTCACCGCGGCGGAGATCGCCGCCGCCTCCACGGTCACCAGCGACAAGCCCGAGTGCAAGGTCCTCGCCCAGGCGCAGTCCCTGGGCACCGTCGGTACGCCGACGGGTGCCGCGCGCACCAAGGTCAGCACGCCGGAGAGCGCCGGTGTGGCCAGCTTGGGCCTCACCGCCCTCACCCTTACCTCCTACGACGGCAAGGGTGCCGAGGAGGCCCTCGCCTCCGTGAAGACCGCGGGCACCGCCTGCGCCGGCGGCTACACCGTCCCCCAGGCGGAGGAGAAGATCACCAAGGTCGCCCCCGGGCCCGCGGTCACGGGCGTTGACGACACAGTGACCCTCACCCTGTCCAGCGACGATCTCGACACCCAGCTGGTCGTCGTCCGCAAGGGCAACACCCTCGCCACCTCCTACACGGTGGGCCTGAAGCCCGAGCTGGCGCTGGACGTCCTGGACGTCCAGTTCAACAAGCTCGGCTGACCTTCACCGACGAACCGCCCACCCCGCCCGATGATGTCCACCGGGCGCGGCTTTCGTCTCGTTCAGGTACGGGGAGGGTGAGCGAAGGGCCCGCACCCAGCGGGTCACTCATCTTCGTCTTCGAAGGCGTGGGGCGGGATGGTCCATCGCATCACCATCTCGCCCGCTTCGTCGGATTCGAGCGTGACCGGATAGACCTGTCCGGCGTCCCGCTCGCCGTGGTGCCTGACCGAGTGGTCACCCGGGTGCCATTCGATACCGAGCACACGGCAGCCTCCGACCTCGATCGCACCGGCGCGGAGCAGATGGTGCCACCCGGCCCGCCGGAAGCGGTGGTAGTCAGTGTGGTGTTCGACCGAGACCATGAGGCCCTTGCCGTGGAAGCGGTCGCGCCAGGCGGTGAGTTCGGCCTCGCGCGCGCCCGCCTCGGCCAATGGGAGGTCGAGCCAGCCGTGTGGCCCGTCGGCACCGTACTGGGCGATACGCTCACCGCCGAACTGTGCGTACGCGTCGTCCTCGTACAGGCCCCAGTAGAAGACGTCAGCGAGTCCGTCGGCCGTCTCGTCGCCGATTCCTGTCCACGCGTCCAGTCCCACAGCATCGCCGATGGCCATGCCGCACCGGTCGACGGGCAGGTCCCCGAGCCGGACCGGCACCGACCGGGCCGCCGTCTCAGGCCACCGAAGTCCAAGACCGATCTCCAACATCGCAATCGTCGGCTCACCATCGAACGGGGACGGCGAGGTACTCGCCCTCACCCTCAACGGCCGGTCGCCGGCCGCCGGAACCGCCACCGCCTCGCACAACCACTCACGAAGATGGCTTCCTCCCGACATCGCTGCCGCCCTGGCTCGCTCGGACAGGGACTGACCCAGCTCCGGCCAGTGGTCGATCCACCCAGCCATGCCGAGCACCAGCACACCGGACGGCGCAGTGACAGTTCCCATGTCGATGAAGGTCTCAGGCATGCCCCGATTCTGTCTTCTCGCTGCGACGAGCGTCCGCGCAGGGTGCCTTTGCCCGCCGCTTGGGTTGCGGTGTCTCGCCTCAGTGCCGGATCCGACGTGTGTTCGTGGACGAACGCGCAATAGCGCTAGCCGATCGGCACACACAGTCCTGTTCTCGCGAAGCTACGGCAAAGCGGCAAGTAGCTCTCTATAATCAGAGTGACGCTCGGTTAGGGATAGCGGGCGGAGTCCGGTAGACGTAGGTACTTCCGGAGGCGGGGTAGCAGGCGGCCAGGCGCGCCGAGGACATCGCGTTGCAGTACGCCACCACCGCTGCCACCGCCAGGCCGAGCAGCAGCCCCGGCCCGGACGCACCGGCCGCCGGAGCCAGCGCCGCGAAGATCCCCGCCCCGATCATCGAGCCCAGGCCGATCACCACGGCGTCGAACACACCCAGGTGCCGCTTCAACGCGCCTGTGCCCGCAGACCCCGGCGCCGCACCCATCACTCGCTCCCCAGCCACACTCCGGCAGACGTACCGGCGCACCGCATAGGAACAAGGTGACGAGACGAGGATCCGGTCCCGCTTGAGGCGGGGGCCAGTCAGGTCACTGATGGGGATGGCAATGCCCACGGCGGGCCGGCTCGGACTGCCGGCCCGCCCGGTCTCACCCGTCCGATCAGACGCCGAAGTCGGCGACGATCCCGGACAGGCCGGAGGCGTAGCCCTGGCCGACTGCGCGGAACTTCCACTCGGCGCCGCTGCGGTAGAGCTCGCCGAAGATCATCGCGGTCTCGGTGGCGGCGTCCTCGGAGAGGTCGTAGCGGGCGAGTTCGGCGCCGTCGGCCTGGTTGACGACGCGGATGAAGGCGTTGCGGACCTGGCCGAAGCTGTGGCCGCGGGCGTCCGCGTCGTGGATGGAGACGGGGAACACGATCTTCTGGATGTCCGCGGGGACGGTGGCCAGGTCGACCTTGACGACCTCGTCGTCGCCCTCGCCCTCACCGGTGAGGTTGTCGCCGGTGTGCTCGACGGAGCCGTCGGGGCTCTTCAGGTTGTTGTAGAAGACGAAGTGCCCGCTGGAGGGCACCTTGCCGGACTCCCCGACCAGCAGGGCGCTGGCGTCGAGGTCGTAGTCGGTTCCGGTGGTCGTGCGGACGTCCCAGCCCAGGCCGACCAGTACTGCGGTCAGGCCCGGCGCCTCCTTGCTCAGCGAGACATTGCCGCCCTTGGACAGGCTCACACCCATGTCGCATCCCTCTCGTGGCCGAAGCCGGGTAGCCGAGTAGCAGAAACCGAAAACTACATTAATGTAGAAGTTGGGGCCGGTCGCGAGGGCGCGGCCCTGCGCTGCCGCGGACACCCATCAGTACGATGAACCGCCCCGTGGAGGTAGACGGGGCCGGGCCACGGGAGGTTGACGGCATGACGGACCAGATCGACAGCAGCGCCGACGAGCCCTCCCGGCGCCGGGGACAGGGCGAGCTGGAGGCCCAGGTGCTGGCCGCGCTGCACCGGGCTCCGGGGCCGGCCAACGCGGGCTGGGTCCAGGAGCACCTGGGGAGCGGGCTCGCGTACACCACGGTGATGACCATCCTGACCCGGCTGCACGCCAAGGGCGCTGTCAGCCGCAAGCGGGCGGGCCGGTCCTTCGAGTGGACTCCGGTCGCGGACGAGGCCGGTCTCGCCGCGCTGCGCATGCGCAAGGTGCTGGACGCCGAGTCGGACCGGGAGGCCGTGCTGGCCAGCTTCGTCACCACCCTGTCGCCCGGCGACGAGAGAGTGCTGCGGGACCTGCTGGCGCAGACGACGGAAGAGGGAGAAGGGGAACGCTGACGCAATGGGGGTCTTCGTCTTCCTGCCGCTCGTCCTGCCCTTGACCGCCTGGCCCATCGCCCGCCTCGCCGAGCACCACCTCCACCCCCGCGCCGCCACCTGGCTGCTGACCGCGGTCGCCGCCGTGCTCGCCGTGTGCAGCACGCTGTGTCTCGCGCTGCTGGTCGTGGTCGGTACCGCGCAGCTGCCGGGCAACCCGCTGCCGGACGGCTGGTCGGATCCCGAGGTGCGCGAGGCGGTGCCGTACGACGAGGTCGCCGGCGAGGTCGCCATCCCCGCGCTGATCGCCGTGATCACCTCGTGCGCGAGGGCGGCCTGGCAGCACCACCGGGTGTGTCTCCGCGCTGAGCAGGCGCTGAAGGGGCTGCCCGACACGCCCGTGGTCGTCCTGCCCGACGAAGCCCCGTACGCGTACGCCCTGCCTGGCAGGCGGGGGACCGGCAGGATCGTGGCCACGACCGGAATGCTGGGGGCGCTCAGCGCACCCGAGCGCCGGGCCCTGTTCGCCCACGAACGCGCCCACCTCGCCGGACGGCACCACCGGTTCCTGCTGGCCGTACAGCTGGCCGCGCGGGCGAACCCGTTCCTGCGGCCACTGCGGACCGCCGTGACGTACACCGCCGAGCGCTGGGCGGACGAGGAGGCGGCTGCCCACGTCGGCAGTCGGCGCACCGTCGCGCGGGCGGTGGGCAAGGCCGCGCTGATCTCCCGCGGTGCCCCGGTCGTGACACTCGCCGGCTTCGCCGCTGCCATCGGCCCGGTCCCCCGCCGGGTCGCCGCCCTGCTCGGGCCGGCCCCGGCCGCGCGCCTGTGGCCGCCCGCATGCACCGCCACCGGCCTGGCCGCCTGGGGAGCCGCGGCCGGTACCGCCATCTCGGCGGTGTCCTCGACGAACTCGGCCGTCACGCTGTTCTTCATCCTGGAGGCGGCCACTCCGCTGTAAGCGGGGTCGTGGTCAGCGCAGGGACTTCCAGAAGTCGTACTGGTGCTCCTTGGCGAAGTCCACCGGGCGGATGCTGTCCGGCCCCGAGCCGAGCGACTGGGCGTTCAGGGCCGCCGGGGTGCCGGGCTTCCAGTCCGCCTTGCCGGTGCGGGCGAAGTCCGTCCAGATGCGGATCATCCTGTTGGACAGGTCCTGCTGTGCGGGAGTGAGTGAGTCGAAGGCGTCGAGCTCGAAGAGGTAGGGAAGCTCGAAGGTGTGGCCGGCCCCCGCCTCGAAGCCGGGCTTGGGAAAGTTCGGGTCCGAGTACCAGGGCACGTCGGTCGCGGCGAATTCGTAGGTGTACGTGGGCACGTGGACGGACAGCGCGCGGCCGGTCTCGACGGTGTGCCGGGCCCAGTTGGCGTCGGTCAGGGCCGCTGCGAGAGCCAGGGCCGGTGAGTTGCCGTGGTCGCTGAAGGGGTAGTGGGCAGCGATGACGGCCGCCGACTCCGAGCCGAACTCCCGCTCCAGGTGGAACCGGTAGTCGGCCTCCTCGATGCGCGCCTCCGGGTCGGTGGCCCTCTTGCTCAGCTCCAGGCCGTAGACCCTGGCCCGCTCCTCGTGGCGGTTGATGCCCTGGAGGACCGGAACCTTGTTGACCCGCCCGGAGGCGAACGCCTCCTGCGGGGTGCGGGGCAGCACCTTGCCGCCGTAGACCGGCCCGTACTGAGGGCCCTCGCCGAAGGGCTTCACCAGGTTCTCGGCTGTGGCCGTACGCCAGTCGGTGATCTCGGTGGCGGCCTTCTGACCGTCGGCCAGGGCGTCCGCGCGGCTGCGCTGGCCCATGGCGGCGTTCGTACAGGGGGCACTTTGCTGGATGACCCGGTCGAAGAGGCCGGCGGAGGAGGGGGCGACGAGGTGGGCGCACGTGCTGTAGCCGCCGGCGGACTCGCCGAAGAGCGTCACCTTGTCCGGGTCGCCGCCGAAGGCGGTGGCGTTGCGCTGCACCCAGCGCAGGGCCGCCTGCTGGTCGAGGAAGCCGTAGTTGCCGGACTCACCGCGTCGCCCTTCCAGGTCGGGGTGGGCGAGATAGCCGAGGGCGCCGAGCCGGTAGTTGACCGTCACGACGACTACATCACCCTGAGCGGCCAGCCGCCGGGCGCCGTGCATGGCGCCGGTACCGTCCGTGTGGTCGCCTCCGTGCAGGTACACCATCACGGGGCGCGGCTTGGCGGTGGCGCTACGCGGGGTGGTCACGTTGAGGAAGAGGCAGTTCTCGTTGTCGGACTTGGGTCCGAGCGGCGGGAGGGTACCTGCCTGGGGGCAGGCGGAGCCCGGCTCGGTGGCGTTCCGGACACCGCTCCACCGTTTGGCGGGTGCCGGGGGCGCCCAGCGCCTGTCACCGGTGGGCGGGGCGGCGTAGGGGATGCCCTGGAACGTCCTCACGCTGTCGGTCAGCGTGCCGCGCACGAGGCCCTTGTCGGTCCGTACCGATGAGGCGTCACCACGGTCGGCCGCAACGGAGGTTGCGGCCGCCGCCGTGGTGAGGGTGCCCGCGATGCTAGCGGTGAGTGCGAGGGCGATGGCTGAGGGAGCTGTCCGCTTCAACATGTAGACAACCGTATGAATTCGGCGGTCCAGCGATCAGCCGGGCAGCCACCGGCTCGGGGGTGGGGCCATCCCCACCCCCGGGGACCGCGGCACGGTGGCGCGGGGGTGCTAGAGGTCGAACTCGTGGGGCGGGAGATCGAGCGCGTAGCAGGCTTCGCGGACGATGGCCTGCTCGGTCTTGTCGAAGTCGCCGTCGGCGCCGCCGATGACGATGCCGATCTGGACGACGGCGCGGGCCTCGGCGGGCTTCTTCTTCGCCTTGGCGATCTCCTGCATCACGCTGACCTTGCCGAGGGCGAAGTCGGCGGCCAGCTTGTCGAGGTTGGCCTCGAAACGCCGCTGGAGGTCGGCGGCGTCGAAGTTCTGCAGCACCTCGTTGGTCGCGATCAGCTGGGTCACGCGCTGCCGCTCGGAGGCGTCGACCGTGCCGTCGGCGGCGGCGACCAGGGCGCACATGGCCATCGACGCGTCACGGAAGGCGCCGCTGGTCAGTTCGTTCTTCTTCGCCATGAGCTGGGTCTGCATCGTCGATGCGGATTCCTTGAGGCGGTCCCACAGGGCCACGAGAACTCCATCAGTGTCGAGTTGGCGGATCCGGACCGGACGAACCTGGCCGAACGCCGGAATTTCTACATTTCTATAGAAGCTACCAGGTGGGAGTGAGGGAGCCTCAGCTCTCTTCGTCGCCCTCCTCGGCGCCTTCCTCGTCCTCCTCGAAGAAGTCGCCGACCTCGTCCACCACTTCGGCGGCGACCATCCCGCCGACGACACCGCCCGCGAGGCCGGCCGCACCGGCGGCGACGACGGTTCCCATACCCGGGCCTGAGTGGTGGCCGCGGTGACCGTCTCCATGCCCGTGACCGCCGTCCTGCCCGTACGGCGTCCCGTGCGAGCCATGCCCCTCGCGGTGGTCGATCAACTGCCGGATCCAGGCGTCGACCTCGGAGTTCCAGTCGCGGTGCGGGACCTCGGAGTGGTCGATCCTGTGCCGGGAGAGGGCATCGCGGCCCTCGGAGAAGGGGCCGCCGCGCTTGTCGGCTTCGAGTACGACCTCCAGCCCCGCGGCATCGGCGAGGAAGGTCACCTCGATCTCGTTGACCTGGTGCGCGTACCGCGCGGGAGGGGTGAGCTCCAGCTCCTGGTAGAAGGGCAACTGCTGGCCGGTGCCGCGGATGTGCCCCAGCTCCAGGTCGGCCGACTTGAAGCCGAAGCCGAGCTGGCCGAGGGCTTCCAGGACCGCCTCCTGGGCACGCAGCGGCCGTACGGTGAACGGATCGAGGTCGCCCTTGTCCTTGGCGCCGGCGACCGACAGTTCGGTCCGCACGCCGAGGACAATGCCGAGCGGCTGCCCGTACAGCTCGGTGACCGGCGTCTCCCACGGCAGCGTCACGGCGAAGGGGACGGCGCGTCGCTCGCCCTCGGCAAGGCGGAAGCCGCCCCCGACGGTGAACCGGTCGAAGGCGACCATGCCGTGCGACTCGCCGTCGTCGTGCTCGGCCTCGACTCGGGCGACGAGCTCCAGGGCGATGTGCTCGATCGTGAAGTCGGCCTTGCCGCCGTGGAGACGGACTTCTCCGCTCAGCATGCCGCCGGGCACGGCGGAGACCGGATCCAGGACCGTGTCCACGGTCGGGCCGCCGACGCCGAGCGAGCCGAGCAGCTTCTTGAACACCATGATGGCGTTCACTCCTTCATCTGTGCGTTCGGGCCGTGGGCCGGCGCACTCCCGCTGCGGGGAGGCACCGGCCCACGGATCAGCGTTACTTGGCGGAGGTGTCCAGCGCGGCCAGCGCCTGGGCCCAGCGGACGTACTTCAGGTCGGCAAGGTCGGCGACGGTCTTGACGCCGAACGCATGCTTCAGGTGCTCGCCCTCACGCTCCGAGACGCCGTTGAGGGCCGACACGGGGGCCGCGAGTATCTCGGGCAGGGTCTTGTCCCGCCACGCCTTGTCCAGCACCTTGTCGAGATCGATCGAAGCCACGGCAGTCCTCCAGTGCGGTCGCCGTCATGTTTCTACATGACTGTAGAAGCGAGCATAGGGGCCGAACGTTGCACGGGGGCGACAACCGGGGGGACTTGGAGGGGAAAGTCCGAAAACGGCTCCTCGGACACGGTGAACCCTGAACCGACCCTGAGATCCCCCCACCCTTCCCTGAGATGTGTCAGATCTCTTTGACACGTCACCGGGGAGGTGTCAGCTTTGAGTGACAGGTACGGCGAAGGGGGCCTCGATGACCGCAATCCCGCCGCCGCAACCGAGCGGGGACCAGTTGCTGAAGGTGTTCGCGGCTCTCGGCAACCCCCATCGGATGCGGATCGTCGGCGCGTTGGTCGATGACGGCCGCAACTACGTCAGCCGACTCGCCCGCGAGCTGGAGATCGGCCGGCCGCTGCTGCACATGCACCTGAAGGTGCTGGAGGCCGCAGGTCTGGTCAAGGGATCACTGGAAACGGCGCAGGACGGCAAGGCCATGAAGTACTTCGAGGTCACGCCCTTCTGCTACGACCTCTCGCCGGGCCTCGTGGCGGAAGCCGCCCGGACACTCACCGAGGAAGAGAAGACGAAGGAGTCGGCGAAATGAACGCAGCGGACTGGGCCGGAGTCGTCGGCGCGGGCGGTGTCTTCCTCCTGCTGATCGTGGTCGTCTGGCAGATCGCCGCGACGTGGCGGGCCCGCATGTCGGCCCTGCGCGAGGCCCAGTACAAGGAACTGGCCACGAAGTACGCGGCGCTGCTGGAGGACAACGTCGAGCTGCACCGCCGGACGCTGGACGAACTGACGCAGACGCGCCGCTCGGTCAGCTCGATGGAGAAGATGATGCGCGAGATCGAGTAGCGGTACGCGGCGTGGCCGGGAGCGGGAACTCCCGGCCACGCCCATGGAGAACACAGTCCAGACGCCATACCCCCGCACGCCACGGCAGGTCGCCAAACCCTGCAAAGCCGTGGTCCGGGTTCCGTGCGCCCTAGTCCGGGCCGGAAGAACCGGCCGCACTCCACACACAGGAGATTACTCATGAATGCGCTGCTGAAGCGCGCCGCCGGTGTACCGGCGGGCCGCCGCGCCAAATGGTTCGTCCTTCTCGCCTGGCTGGTCCTCGCCGTGGCGCTGGGCCCGCTCGCGGGCAAGCTGGGCGAGGTCGAGGACACCAGTGCCAACGCTTTCCTGCCGCGCGGCGCGGAGTCCGCGCAGGTCAACACCGAGCTGGAGCGCTTCCGTACGGACGCGCTCATGCCGGCCGTCGCCGTCTACAACTCCGACGCCCCCGTCTCCGAGTCGGCCCGGGCCAAGGCCGAGACGGACCGGGCCCGGTTCGCGGCGCTCGCCGCCGACGGCGAGCAGGTCTCGCCGCCCATGCCCTCCGAGGACGGCAAGGCCCTGATGGTCGTCGTCCCGCTGTCGGCCGACGGGGACATCACCGGGAAGGTGGAGGAGCTCCGCTCCATCGCCGACGCGCAGGCGCCTCCCGGCCTCGACATCGAGATCGGCGGACCGGCCGGCTCTCTCGTCGACCAGGTCGCGGTCTTCAATGACCTGGACTCCACCCTGCTGATCGCCACCGGCCTGGTGGTGGCCGTCCTGCTGCTGATCACCTACCGCAGCCCGGTCCTGTGGCTGTTCCCGCTGCTGTCGGTCGGTTTCGCCGCCGTGCTCACCCAGGTCGCCACCTACCTGCTCGCCACGTACGCGCACCTGCCCGTCGACCCCCAGAGCGCGGGCATCCTCATGGTCCTCGTCTTCGGCGTCGGCACCGACTACGCACTCCTGCTCATCGCCCGCTACCGGGAAGAACTGCACCGCCACGAGGACCGTCACACCGCGATGCGGATCGCCCTGCGCCGCTCGGGACCCGCGATCCTCGCTTCCGCCGGAACCATCGCCGTCGGCCTCGCCTGCCTCTCCCTCGCCGACATCAACTCCTCCCGCTCGCTGGGCCTCGTCGGGGCCGTGGGCGTGATCTGCGGGCTCATCGCGATGGTCACCGTCCTGCCCGCGTTGCTGGTGATCGCCGGGCGCTGGGTCTTCTGGCCGTTCGTCCCGGCGTTCGGCACCCCGCCCCGCAAGGCGCGCACCGTCTGGTCCCTCATCGGTACGGCCCTCGCGCGCCGCCCCCGCTGGTCATGGATGATGTCCGTCGCCGTCACCGGCCTCCTCGCGCTGAGCGCCATCGGCATCAACATGGGACTTCAGCAGTCCGAGATGTTCCAGGACAAGCCCGAGTCGGTGGTAGCCCAGGAGCGGATCTCCGCTCACTACCCGTCGGGATCCTCCGACCCCGCCACCGTCGTCACCGGCGCCGACAAGGCCGAGGCGGTCAAGGCCGCCGCCGAGCAGGTGGAAGGGGTCGCCCGCGTCGAGGACGGCGAACGCACCCCGGACGGGCGGCGCGTGACCCTGTCGGTCGTGCTGAAGGGCGCCCCGGACGGCGACGCCGCCAAGGACACCGTCGACCGGCTCCGGACCGCCCTGGACTCGGCCGGGGGCAAGGAGACCTTGATCGGCGGGACCACCGCACAGACCCTGGACACCCAGCGGGCCGCCGACCGCGATCTGAAGACCGTCATCCCGGTCGTGCTGCTGGTCGTGCTGCTGATCCTGATCTGGCTGCTGCGGGCGCTCGTCGCCCCGCTCCTGCTGCTGGCGACCGTCGTCCTGTCGTACTTCGCGGCTCTCGGCGCCTCCAACCTCCTCTTCGAGCACGTCCTCGGCTTCGCCGCGGTCGACTGGTCGATCCCGCTCATGGGCTTCGTGTTCCTCGTCGCCCTCGGCATCGACTACAACATCTTCCTGATGCACCGGGTCCGCGAAGAGGTTTCCCGACTCGGCCACGCCAGAGGCGTCCTGGAGGGCCTGACCAGCACCGGAGGGGTCATCACCTCCGCCGGCGTCGTCCTCGCTGCCACCTTCGCCGTCTTCGCCGGACTGCCGCTCGTGACCATGGCCCAGATGGGCGTGATCGTCGGCATCGGCGTCCTGCTGGACACCTTCCTCGTCCGCACCGTCCTCGTGCCCGCGCTCGCCCTGGACCTGGGCCGCTGGTTCTGGTGGCCGGGCCGCCTCTTCCACCGGGAGCTGCCCGGCCCGTCCGCGACGGAGGTACGCGAGACCGAACACGCCTGACCACCCGCCGCACGCGCCGGAGCCGGTCGCCTGGGCTCGATCTCGGGTGACCGGCTCCGGCGTGGGCGGGGGCGGGGGCGGGAAAGTCCCTCCCGTTTCGCCGGGGACTTTGCCGCCCCTTTACGATGAGATCGGGGACACTCCCCAGAACCCAGCCGCGGACCGGAGACGGTGCCGCCGAGTGCAGAAGGAGCAGCAGACCCGCAATGGGTGAACCTCCCAGTCCAAGCCGTGCCACGCCCTGCCCGCAGATGATCGAGCCGGGAGCGGGGGTGGCACGGTGACCGAAGTCCTGCTGCTCCTTCTTGCGCTCGCTCTGACGCTGGCGTGCGCGGTGTTCGTCGCCGCCGAGTTCTCGCTGACCACCGTCGAGCGCAGCGAACTCGAACGGGCCGCGGCCGCCGGTGAGCGCGGCGCCGAAGGCGCCCTGAAGGCCGCCAAGCGCCTCACCTTCCAGCTGTCCGGTGCCCAGCTGGGCATCACCGTGACCTCCCTGGTGATCGGCATGCTGGCCGAGCCGTCCGTCTCGGCCCTGCTGCGCGGCCCGCTTGAGGCCATCGGCCTGCCCGCCGGGGCCGTGTCGACGACAGCGACGCTGCTGGGCGTCGCGATCTCCACCGTCGTCCTGATGGTGGTCGGCGAACTGGTACCCAAGAACTGGGCGATCTCCCGGCCGCTGGCCGTGGCCAAGGTCGTCGCCGGCCCGCAGCGCGGCTTCACGGCCGCCTTCGGCCCGCTGATCCGGCACCTGAACAACACCGCCAACCATCTCGTGCGGCGCTTCGGCCTGGAGCCCGCCGAGGAGCTGGCCTCCGCCCGTACACCGGAGGAGCTGGTGGCACTCGCCCGGCACTCCGCCCGCGCCGGCGCGATCGAGGCGGACTCCGCCGAGCTGTTCGTGAAGTCCCTGCGCCTGGCCGAACTGACCGCCGAGAACGTCATGACCCCGCGCGTCGACGTCCAGGCCCTGGAACTCCACGCGACTGCGGCCGACGCCGCGAACCTGACCCTGGCCACCGGCATCTCCCGCTTCCCCGTCTACCGCGACACGCTCGACGAGGTCGTCGGCACCATCCACATCCGTGACGTCCTCGATCTCGACGAGGACAAGCGCCCGGTGACCTCGGTCGCCGACCTGATGACCTCCGCGCTGCTGGAGCCCCATTCCCTGCCCGTCGACACCCTCCTCGGGCGGCTGCGCAAGGCCCGCACCATGGCCGTGATCATCGACGAGTACGGCGGCACCGCTGGTGTCGCCACCATCGAGGACATCGTCGAGGAGGTCGTCGGCGAGGTGCGCGACGAGCACGACCCGATCGAGGTTCCCGACCTCATCGAAGGCCCCGAGCAGGACGGCCGCAAGGTGTGGGAGGCCGACGGCAGCGTCCGCGTCGACGAGCTGGAGGAGATCGGCCTGGCCGCGCCCGAAGGCCCGTACGAAACCCTTGCCGGGCTGATCGCCACAAGCCTGGAGCGCATCCCCGTCGAGGGCGACACCGTGGAGGTGGACGGCTGGGAGCTGTCCGTACTCGACATAGACCACCACCGCGCCGACCGTGTGTCGATCACGGCGCCCGCGATCTCCGCCACCGATGAGGAGCAGGCCCGATGACCGCGATCCAGCTGCTGATCGGCGCCTTCACCCTGATCACCAACGCCTTCTTCGTCGGCGCCGAGTTCGCGCTGATCTCCGTACGCCGCAGCCAGATCGAACCGGCCGCGGCGAAGGGCAACCTCCGGGCGAAGACCACCCTCTGGGGCATCGAACACCTCTCCGCGATGATGGCCACCGCCCAGCTCGGCATCACCGTCTCCTCCCTGGTGCTCGGCGCGGTCGCCGAGCCGGCCATCGCGCACCTGCTGGAACCGCCGTTCCAGGCCATCGGGGTGCCCGAGGGGCTGATCCACCCGATCGCCTTCGTCATCGCGCTCACCTTGGCGACGTACTTGCACATGCTCGTCGGCGAGATGATCCCCAAGAACATCGCGCTCGCCGCCCCGGCGCCGACCGCCCTGCTCCTCGGCCCGCCGCTGGTCGCCCTCACCCGGGCCCTGCGGCCGTTCGTCTTCGGCATCAACGCTTTCGCCAACGCCCTGCTGCGGCTGCTGAAGGTCGAACCGAAGGACGAGGTCGGCTCCGTCTTCACCGACGACGAACTCGCCCGCCTCGTCAAGGACTCCAGTGCTGCGGGCCTCCTCGCCCCTGGAGACAGCGAACGCCTCCAGGACGCCCTCGAACTCGGGACCCGCCCCGTCGGCGAGGTGATGGTCCCGCTCGACAAGGTGGTGACCGTCCCCTGCGACATCACCCCACGACGCCTGGAACGCACCGCCGCCGACCACGGCTTCTCCCGCCTCCCCGTCATCGGACCGGCGGGCCAGGAGATCCTGGGCTACCTGCACATCAAGGACGCACTGGCCGCAGGCGACCGCTCCGCCCCCTTCCCCCGCAGCGCCATGCGCCCCGTCATCACGGTCGCCCTCGACACCCCGCTCGACGACACCATGACCGCGATGCGCGACGCGGGCACTCACCTGGCGGCCGTCGCCGCGGCCACCGGCGCGGTGGTCGGCTTCGTCACCATGGAAGACCTCCTGGAGGAACTCGTCGGCGCCGCCCACGACGGCGACGCCTGACCCCACCCACGCAGCGAGATGGCCGGCACCCACATGGGGTGCCGGCCATTGGCCTGTCTCGCCTTCGTGCTTAGCCCCGCACGGCAACCACGATCCGCACCGCGCACGCGACGAGCACCGTGCCGGATACGGCCATGCTGATGACCACACCGCGCGTGCTCTTGGGAAGGCGATCGGGGAGGCTCACCTCCTGCGGGCGCTTCGGATCGTAGATCACATCGAGACGGCCCCCGACCCGCACGGGCGGGAACACGAAGGGGCCCACGGTGTACTGCCGCGCGGGACCGCCCGGGGGCGTGTACTCCAACAGCAGCATCGAGCCCGCCGCGACCTGGCCCACGTTCACACAGACGGCCGAGGTTCGCACGCCCCGCTTCAACAGCGGGCTGGAGTGGACGTAGATACCCAACGAGATCCCGAAAACCAACAGCCCGACCAGCCCAGACATGGTGATCAACCAGGTCACCGACATCGCCCCCCGCCCGATGGAAAACCCAGATCATCGCCTACGACCAGCGGGGCCACAAGAGGCGGCTGCTCCCTGAGCGTCTACCTCGTGCTCTGCCTCACCGAACGGACGGTGACCGCGGCACGAAGCAGCGCGAGGGCGAGTGCCAGTGCGGATACCACGATGATCAGCCGACCGGCGTCGGGCGCGAAGAGCAGCACCTGGCGCAGGTCGGTCGCGACCTGGCCTGGAAGCACGGCATAGGCCGTAGCGGCCAGCAGCAGACAAGCCGCCACCCAGGTTGCGCCTCCCGCGAGGGCTCGGCGCCTGCTCGCCTTCCTTTGCACGTTTGGAGGCCGGACCAGGCGGAACAGGGACCAGGCGACCCCTGCCCCCAGCACGGCGGTGACGGCGGCCAGCGCGGTCAGCATGCGGCCGAGCATCGGGTCCTCATCCGCTGGCTGTGGCTCGGCGCCGAGCAGGAGGCGCAGCGCCCCGAAGGCTGTGGCGTTGAGCAGCTCGTCGTTCTGGGTGCCGTAGATGTTCTGCTCGACGACTACCGCGAGCCTCTTCTCAGGCGCGAGGATCAGGATGCTGTGGTAGCCGGGGGTCGCGCCGGCGTGCCAGACGGTGCGCACGCCCAGGTCGTCGAAGGCGTCGTCGCGCCAGCCGAGCCCGTACCGGTGGGTGTCGCGCACAGGCGCGGTCCCCGTGTGCATTTGGCGTATCCCGTCCTGGGACACCACGGTCTGCGGGCCGCCGAGTTGGGCGATGGCGAAGCGGCTCAGGTCCTGAATGCTCATGCCGAGGTATCCGTACGGAACGCCTGACGTATCAAAGGGCGGGGCGTAAGCCTGCGGGCGGCCGAAGGAGTACCGGTGGCCGGGGGCCAGGCCCGCGTTCTCGGCGGTCCGAGTGTCGGTGATCGCCCCGGTTATGCCCAGCGGTTGGAGGACGGAATCGCGCAGGTGGTCGCCGAAGGGGCGCCCGGTGACCTGCTCGACCACGGCGGCGAGCAGCATGTAGTTGGCGTCGCTGTACTCGTGCCGCTCGCCCGGGAGGGCGTTCAGCCGGACATCGGCCAGAGTGCGCGCCAGCCGCTGGATGCCGCCGGGCTCGTTGTCGTAGCGGTCGGATCGGAGATAGCCCTCGCGCGCGGAGATCCCGCTGGTGTGGGTGAGCAGTTGGCGCACGGTGATGCGCTCGCCGCCGTCACCCGAGGGCGTGAACCAGGGCAGGTGCTCACGCACCGGCCCGTCCAGGGCGACCCTGCCTTCCTCGGCCAGCCGCATGACAGCCATGGCGGTGACCGGCTTGGACACCGAGCCGATGAGGAACGGGGTCCGGGGCGTGACGGGCGTCCCGTTTCCGTCCCGTCCCCACGTGCGCTGATGCACCACCTGGTCGGCGCTGATGACGGCGTACGCCAGACCGGGCGCGCGAGTGCGCTCCTTCTGCTGCTGTACGTACGCATCGACCCGGGTGAAGTCGCCCTGTGCCCCGTCGGCGGCACTGGCAGGTCGTACAACTCCCACAACTCCCAGGAATAAGAGGGTCACCAGACCCACTGCGCTCAGACGTCGCACTCCCCACCTCCATAACCATACGACTGTACGGTTATGACGTTACCGTACGGCTATATGGTTAAGCCATGCCTCGTGTTGCCGACCATGACGAACGCCGCCTCCAAGTCGCCGCCGCGGTGCGGCGGCTCATCGCCGCCGAGGGCCTGAACGGAGTGACCGTCGCCAGGACCGCCGCCGAGGCGGGGATTTCGGTCGGGCTCGTCCAGCACTACTTCCGCAACAAGGACGAGATGCTGCTGTTCACCTACAGCCACGTCCTGGAGCAGATCGAGCACCGGGTGACCGCCCTGATCGCGCGCTCCGAATCCATCGGCACACGCATCGAGCACATCGTCCTCGACGCGCTGTCGGAGAGCATGCCGCTGGACGACGAGCGCCGGCAGGAATGGCAGGTCGCGCTCGCCTTCACCGGCCGCGCGGCCGACGAGCCCCGGCTCAACGAGGTCAGGGTCGCCGCCCTGAACCGCACGCGCGCCCTTCTCGTACAGGCGCTCACCAATGCCAAGGAGTGCGGCGAGGTCGCCCCGGAGACCGACTCGGCGCGAGAGGCGGCACGTATCGCGGCGTACGCCGAGGGCCTCACCGCCCACCTCTACGCCGACCCCGCCGGGATGCCGCCGGACGCAGCCCTCGCCGCCCTGGGCGACCACCTCGCCACCGTCTTCTCCGGCCAATGCCGCCTCCGCCGTCGGGCCCCCGGCGAGCGCCCGACGTAGGCCAGCCCAGGCCGATCAACCCTCGGCCTCGACGTCTACCACATCCCTGGGCATGACGGTGATCGCCATCTACCCGCGACCTCCCCATCAGGTCGGCTACCCTACGTGCTGCGGGTAGGACTGGGTGCGACGAGATCAGCGTTCTACCTCAACCAGGCGAAACCGCAGCTGGAACCCCAACCGTAGAGCCAGAACACAACCAGGAACGGTTTAGCGGTGGACGAGCAGTTTGGACTGGACACAGTGGCGGCCGAGCAGGCCGTCGTTTCAGTGTTCGAGCAAATTGTCGCCGTCCTTGCGCGCCGGGCAGACGCAGCGATCGACGATGCGGCCCTGCTTCGGCTGGCGAACACGCTGTTTACTGCGTTTGCCCGCGCGGGTGAGGATGGGCTGACAGCGGAGCAGATCAGGGCGGCATGCGCCGCCTTCCCGGACGAGGTGATCGATAACCGGCTGGGCGTCCTGCGGAAACTCGGAGCGATTCAGCCCGCGTTTGATAAGCCCTACCAGCGCGAGTATCGGGCCTCGTTCACTAGCTACGTGTCGATGCTGTTCGTCCAGCGGATGCTGGCCCGCGGGGGCCAGTCCGAATTACACCAGCTTCTGACGATGGAGAAGATGAGGCTGGAGGGCGGGCAGAGTACAGCCGAGGAAGCCCTTGAGGTCGTCGTCGGAATAACCACGGCGCTCCGGCTCCTCGTCGCCGAGCTCGTGGCGCTGACCGTGGGCGGCACCGTGGAGGCGCTGCGGGAGCGGGCACCGCTGCTGTGGAACGCGAAGTCGCTCATCGACCAGGCGTCTGCGGTGCACGAGATTCTGCTGGAGTTCTGGCCGGAGCTCAGCCGCATGTGCGGGGAGCTGCGATCGGCGATCGCCGCCTACGAAGATGCCTCGACGAACGCGTCGGCGCGCCTGATGACCGCAGCGGGGACCACGAGGGCCCTGAACCTGCTACCGCCCGAGATGTGGAGGCGCTTCGCGCGGCGGGCAACCGCGGATGAGCTCGCGGCGGTCCTGGCTGATCAAGTCTTCGACGCGCCTTCCCCGTGGCACGATGTCGCCGACCTGACGGAGGTCGTTGCCGGCAGGCCGCAGCCGACCAGCAACCGTTCGACGCCGCCGCGTTCCCGGGTTCCCGATGGCGATGAGCAGCCCTCCCACGAACGGTCAGACGCGGAGGCCGAGCGGCTGGCGGGAGTCGCCGAGGAGGTGCTCGGCGGCGCGGACTCTGTTGCTGTCGAGCAATTGCTGGCGGGTACCGACTGGGTGACGGCGCGTCGCGTGCTGGCCGATCTAGTTGCCGCGAGCAACAACGACCAGCTCGGCTACCGGCTGACATGGTCTGGCCCGGTCCAGGTACGTGTGGGCAGTGTGCCGTCCTGGCTCACGCCTGGCGTGTTCGAGCGAGAGCGGAGGCTCGCGTGACTAGTACGGACGCGGCGCTGTGGTGGGCGAGAGCGCGAGCCGAAGGTCCGCTGCGCATGCCGTCAGCGACCGGAACCCCGGCAGGCATGCTGCGACTAGTGGAGTGGGGTGGTGAGCGCTGCTGGCTGCTGCCCCGCCCGCCCGACGACGTGACGCCAGCCGTGCTGCGCGAGCTGCGGATGCAGGTTCTCCCAGTCGAGTTCCCAAACGAGACCAGTCGGGTCTTGGCCGCAGCGCTGCGCTGCTGCTGGGCGGACGTCCAGACAAGCCCGTGGCCGGGTCAGCCGGCGACGATGCGCGAGGTGCTGAATGTCGTGGACCAGCTCATTCCCGGACGCGCGGAAGAGGTGCTGCACCGCCTCGGAACAGGGGCGCTCCGACGCCTGCACGCCAGCCGGTGGCTGAACATCGATGACGAGGCGCAGACGGTCTGCCTCGGCCCCCGGGTGGCTACCTGGCCGGAGCAGGACCACCCGGCGCTAAGGGAGTTGCACCGGCAGCTGCCGCTCCCGCGACCTGACCGGAAGTCGGCCCGATGAGCGGCTTATTCGATGACCTGCTTCAGCCGCTCGGCGATAAGCAGCGCGACGCGCTGGTCTCGGCCTGGGCCGCGCTTGAGTACGGGAGCGAGCCCGCCAACGAGGCCGTGCTGCCCGCACTTCGGGACGCGGCGCTGCGCCACCTGCTCGACCAGATGCTGCAAAGGACCGGCCGCACGCTCGTCCACACGGGCGCCCACCTGTGGACATCGGGGTATCGGGACGACATCGCCGCGGAACTCAAGGCGAATGGCTGGGGGATATTGGCGCCACTGGAGCGGGCCGCGCTGACATTAGTGCTGATCCACTCGGTCGCGATTCCCCGAGCAGAGGGGCGTCTGGTCGGAGACGACTGGCAGTCGCCCCATCCGACCACACCGACCTGTCTGCGGAAGCTGTCGCAGGTTCACGGGCAGCGGCGCCTTTCCGATGCCCTGCAGTGGCTGCGCGCGGCCGGGCTGGTCCGCGTGGTGCGCGGCGCCGACCCCGAGACGGCCGGCGCCTCCTACGTCCCCGGGCCTGCGCTACGTCGGCTGACTCCGGCCGCGCACCAGCGCCTGCAGGAGAACCTGATCCTGGCTGTGGGCCCGGATACCGCGCTCGCAACGGCGATTGCGGTCCGCCGGAGCTTAGGCCGCCCCCAGAAGTGACGATCTCCCCGAGGAGCGGATCATGAGCGGCAGCATGCCGGACTACGAGGACATCGTCGGTGACCGTGTCCTGGTTGGCCTGCAGAGCGTGCGAGTCTCTCGGCTGTCAACGCATCCCATCCCGGTTGCCGCTGGCACTCTCATCGCCGTCGCCGGGCAGGGGCCAAAGGACTCCAATGGGGCGGGGAAGTCGTCGCTGCTGGCCCAGATCAGCTTGCTGCATGCCGATGAGCAGTGGCGATTCGGCTCCGGCGCGCCCGCCGCGGTTTCCCTACTGTTCAACTCCGAGGACGCAGGCGGTGAAGACCGCTGGGGTAACGCCGACCATGGTTACGTCATCGGCGTGTTCGCTCCCGCCGCCGGGACCCTTGATGAACTTCAGGCCAGCGCCCTGACCGTGTGGATTCGGATCGACCGCAGCAGCCAAAAAGGGCCCCGGCTGAAGCTGCGCTGGCAGGACGGGCTGCACCTACCCGCTGGGGACAGCGAGGCCGAACGGGAGCAGGCCTCTGACTCTGTTTGGCAGACCCTGCCCCCGCGGGCTAGGCGGCAGGACGTGGCGGCCCGTGATCTCCCGCGCACCCTCTACGGGGAGCACGTGCGGTGCGTGTCATTCCTGTCGACATCCGTGCGGGCCAGCGCCGCCCCGAACCTGCTCGCCCAACCGCTGAACGAGATCTCCAAGCGACGGATCTTCGAGGCGATCGCTGCACTCACCGGCATCGACCGCGAGCTAGAAACGGAACGGCAGGCACGCCGCCACGAGTACGACCTCCTCCAGAAGGCCAACAACGCCGAGTCCAACCTTGCCACCTGGGAGGAGAGCGCCCAGGTCATCGAGGCCGGTATTGACGCCCGGGAGCAGGCGCGTGGGCGCGTCGCGGAAGCCGCCGACCGCTGGCGGTCGCGCACGGCATGGCTGCTGTGCGATGCCCTCCAGCGCAACGCCGAAATCCAGGTCGAGATCGCTGGGATCGATACCGAGATTGAGAAGACCAGTCGCACGGCACAAGAGCTGGTCGGGCTGGTGGCGGAGCTAGCCGATGATGAGGCATTCACACGACGGCAGCAGGCCGCGGTGAGCACGTTCGACAGGCTCGACGGCGATGACCGCGAGCTGGGCAACCAGATTGCAACGCTGCAACACCAGATCGAGGAGACTGACCGTCGGCTGCGCGCAGCCAGAGAAGCAGCCCGTGACGCTGACGGCCGTGACGAGCCAACCGCCAACCGGGAACGCGCCGATACGGACATTAAACTGGAAGAGTCGGTCAAGGCAGTTGGAGTGGCGGAGAAGGCGCTCTCCGACGCCGAAACAAGCTTACGGGACGCGGAAAGCGGTAGGGACCTGGCCCGGCAGCAGATCGACGTCCTCGCAGCGGAGGGAATTAGCGGCATCTGCCTGCTCGACGCAGTTGTCCTGAACGCCCAGCAGAGGCCAAAGTGGGAGCCAGTTCTCTGGCCGTACCGTGAGGCGGCTGTCGTGGACTCCGGCGATCTCGACAGGGCCAGCGTACTTTTGGCGGGCGTACCCGGGTCGACCTTGATCGCCGCCAATCTCACTACAAGTGAGGGGCACGTTGGGCTCCCGAGCAATGGCGACCCGCAATACGACTTGAGCGGATTCCTCGCGGCTCTTGACGCGCGAGTCACTGCCTGCACCAACCCTGACCGGGTCCACGATGACGCGGGTGTTGTGATCATCGGCGGGTTCCCCAGACCGGTGACCGGCCGTGCTGCCCGCATCGCTGCCGCAAGGGAGCGCGTTCGCCAAGAATCCGAAAGCCTTCAGCAGGCCGAAGAGCGATGGAAAGCTGCCGTTCGGGAAGTCACCGCTGCTGAGCGCCGGCAGAAGGGCGCAAGAGCCGCGGTTGAGGCAAGCCAACTGGACGTACAGATAGGCATCCTGCGGAAGAGGGATCAGGACATCCGGGACGAGCGCGCGAAACTCGTCCCGGAGCTCGCTGCAGCGGTCGTCGAGCGGGACGAGGTGCTCCGACTGGGGGGTGTCCGTCAGAAGCAGGTCGAGTCTCTGCAACATCAGAAGGCCACCCTCGACGACACAAATAGGGCACGGCGAGAGAAGTGCGAGAACCTCAAGAAGGAACAATCACAGCTCGACCTTCCGGAACTGACTGCCCAGTGGGATGGCACCCTCGCATCTGCCAGCGAGCACCTGCTCGCTCTGCCGGACAACCAGCAGTCCTGGACGGCTGGCGACTGGTGGGAGGAAGCCAGGGACCTGATCCGAACCGCGATATCCGAGTGCTTCCCTCCCACCGCTTCTGACAGCATGTCGACTGAGATCACCGGGCTGTTGGAAGAGTTCAACCAGCGGGGACCCGGGAGCAGCCAGCGGGCACAGGCCGCCTTCGCCCCGCTGCGCCACGCACTCCACGTCTACTTGCGCCATCTGGAAGGCACCGACCGGTACGAGCGCCAGCAGATCGCCAGTCAGCGCAGGGAACGCCGCGAGAGCCTCGGCGCCGCGCGGATCGGCCACGAGGAGGCAGTCCAGGCCAGCCGGGCCTACCGGGGGGCGCTCAGCTCCGCTATCAAGAAGAAGCTGGCCGACGTTGCAGCCCAGTTTGACCGGCTCGATAGGGCTCATGGTGGTTATGGGGCCTCGCTGCAGTACGACGAACCTCCACCGCCGGTCGAACCCACCGAGGACTGGGGCTGGAATGTTGCGCCGACGTGGCGGCGCGCCGAGGGGCGGCGGCACATCCCCTACGACCGGCGGGCCAACACTGCACAGATCGATGATCGGGCGATCAAGCTCGTGTGCGCCGCCGCAGCCGCGAGCGGCACGGGCCGCCCGCTAGTCATCGTTCTGGACGAGCTCGGCCGCAACCTCGGTAAGCAGCACCGCCGCGAGGCGGTCGCCCTGCTTGGGCAGATCGGCAAGGAGAGCGGCATCACCGTCGTCGGGGCACTGCAAGACGACATGGAGTCCTACGCCATCGACGCCTGCGGCGAGTACGTCAAGCTGCGCCGCAGCTCAGACTCCAGCGCGTACAACGAGCAGCCCGTCGTCGTCGGCTATGACGAGCACGCCCCGCGTGTCGAACTGCTCCGCACCTGGCTGACCGGCAACGAATACCGTGAGCTGGCATGACCGCCCGCTCCCGCCCGCGCGGTTTCGCGATGCGCCACCTCGGTGTCTACCCCGGCCTTACCACGTACGCCGTCCCCCTGCCCGACGGCAACTACAGAACCGACCGCAACGGCAATCCGAAGATCACGCGCGTCACTCTGGAGCCGGAAGGCTTCCCGCCACCGCATCGCCCGCGCGGCCTGACTGACAGTCAGTGGGCCTTCGCGACCAACGGCCCCCGCCGGTGGCAATCCGCCGTGACCACGTTCGGTGTCCGTGCGGAGGAGATAGTCACAGAGCTTGCGCGCAACGGGTGCATCGTCCTCGAATGCGACTTTCGCGATGCCCGCGTGGTCCTGCCACCCCGTGGCTGGGCTCCTCATCCTGACTTGTACGCGGCCCGGCAAGAGCACAATACCCAGCGCGCCGTCCGAAGGGCCGCTCAGGGCGACGAGGCACGCCGTCTTGCCGTCGAGCTCGCTCCCTATCCGGCCGCGGGGCCACTGGTGGCCATCCTCGGAGCGCAACGGGACGGGGCCTACCGTGATCACGTCATCGAGGCCGCGCGCGTCTTCCTCACCGACGAGACCATGATCGACGCGGGCGAGGTCGCACCGTGGGCCGCTGTGCGGTGGCTCAAGCGCGGAACGAAGGCGGACTACGAACAGGACCATGAGTCGCTCGCTGAGGGCGGCCAGGGAGCGGTTTACGGCGGCGTGCACAAGTACGCCCGCATCCCCGTCGCTCTGAAGCAGCTCCGCTACAGCGATGAGGACTCCATTCACCGCATGGGCCGCGAGATCTCCATCGGGCACCTCTACGGAGAGCATCCGAACGTCATGCCGGTACTTGATTCTGACCCAGACGGGCGGTGGTTCGTCATGCCGCTCGCGAACGGCAGCGCTGCCAGCCATGCAGAACGTCTGCGGGAGACCGGAGCCCTCCGGGACCTCGTCACGGCGGTCTGCGAAGGACTGCGCCGCCCGCACGCCGACGACCGGATCCACCGCGACATCAAGCCAGCAAACGTCCTTCTCCTCAACGGCAATTGGGTCGTGGCGGATTGGGGGTTGGGCCGCCAGCCCCGAGGGGAGACTAGTGTTCCGCGCCGAACTCGGACCGGCACCGGCTTCGGGTCAGAGGGATTCGCGGCGCCGGAGGTGTCGTCCGGAAACCCCCATAACGTGGTGGCCGCTGCCGACATTTACAGCATCGGACGGCTCATCGCAGCCATCCTGACCGGGGAACGTCCGGAGCAGAACCTCCCGCTGCTGCCAGCCGGCGAACCATGGCGAGCCGTAGTAGCGGAGGCAACCCGCCACAAGCCGACCGACCGACCGCAGGACGTGGACGAGTTCCTCCACCTACTCAAGGACATCCCGTGACCGCTCCCACACCATCCCAGCGCTGCCAGGCACTAAGCCTGGTCCGCCCCAGCTAAAAGGATCACGTTGTCGATGACGCGCATTGCGCTAGAGCCGTACTTCCTACACCAGGACCAGGTTCAGTCCCTCCTCGGTGAGCAGCGGACGGAGTCAGCGCGGGCGCGTGCTGCCCGCAGGAGCGATCCCCAGGCAGCGTTGCCCTACGTACTCGCCACAGAACTGGCCGAGGCGCTCTCCTCGCTGGGAATCGGCGAGCTGGCGAGGTGCGTCCTGGGGCAGGACCTGCGCACGGGGCAGGTCGTCGGCGCTGAGCTTGAATTTACGTTCCAGCGGGACCGGGACCACGACGCCCCAGGCTTCAAGCCGGTCAGCTTCACGGCGGTGCTCGACGCGGGCAAGCCGGTGCACGTCACCGGCACATTCAACTCGGCAAGAACCGCCAGCTCGTCCGCGACCGGCAGCCTCGCCGGGAACAGGCGGGCCTACCTGATCGGAACGGTCACCAATCTCAGCGCAGCGCAAATTGAGCTCAGGCCGGCCTTCATCGGAGTCAGGTCGTTCGTCGATGACGACCTTGCCGCCGGGGGCCCGACACCGGGAGCGCGGGTGTATCCCGGCGATATCGACCAGTTCAGCGGGATCGACTTCGCATCTCCCCTCACAGAGGCTGAGCGTGAAGCGGTCCTGGGCGTGCCGGAGGACGCGGTGAAACACGCCTTCGCCGGGCTGATCGGCGAGTCGTACGTTCCCAAGGACTGGGGTGGCGAGCGCTCCGACCTCTACACATCACGAGTGTTCGCCCGTGGGCGCCAGATGTCGGCCGCCTGGCTCTTCAAGGGACCCGGCTATCCCCGCGTCATGGACATCAGGGCCCTGGGCAAGAACGGCGACCAAATCGACCGGCTGTTTACCGAGCCAGCAGAGCTGCTCGTTCTGCAGCACTGTCATCAGATCAAGCCGAGCGTGGTTGGCATGATGGACGCCTACGCCCACGACGCCCGGCGCCCCCGCTCTTACATGATCATCGACGGGTCTGACACCGGACGCATACTGAGGTCGCTGGGCCTGCTCCCGGCGGTGCCAGCAAGGCTGACTCTGTTCGACTGACGGACTCGATGTCCGCAACGCCCGAGGCTCCCGTGCCGTTGGGGGAGGTGTTCGGCCAGGCCGTGTCCGCCGAACAGGGTCAAAGTCGACCCTCCCCAGCCACCGCGCTATCGTCCGCCGCGAACGCCCCCACCCCGGAGCCCAGCTAACGCTGTTCGACCAGGACGAGGGCCTGCGGCACCAGGTCTTCCTCACCGACACACCGTTCACCTCCGGCTCGGCCCAGTTCCTGGAAGTCCGCTACCGCGGTCACACCACCATCGAGGACCACATCCGCTGCGGCAAAACCACCGGCTTCGGCCGCTTCCCCTCCCGCCGCTTCCCGGTCAACGCCACCTGGCTCGAACTCAGCCTCGCGGCGATCGACCTCCTCGCCTGGACCCGCGTCCTCCTGCTGGACGGCGAACTCTCGGCTGCCGAACCCAAAAGAACTCCGCTACCAGATGCTGCACGTCGCCGCCCGGGGCGGCCGGGGCGGCCGCCGCCTCCACCTTCGGATATCGGCGACCTGGCCCTGGCGACATGAACTCGCCACCGCATTCCACCGCCTGGCCGCACTACCCCGCCCCGCCAACTGACTCGCCGTCCCCGCCCACCCCCGACCCAAGGACTTTGGAGAACCCGACCCCACGCCGGTCCCTCACGACGTCCACCGGTCGACACGGCCTCAAACGACCTTGCTCAGCCGCCCAGCAGCCCCAACTGAAGCGGCGAGGTCAGTACGCCTTGCCGGCGGTGCGCTGCACCGCCGGCATCCACCCCGAATGGACCACCAGGCTGTCCTGATCCTGTGCCACCCCCGCCACGGTGAGGGCTTGCTCAAGTGCATCGGAGGGAGGACCGCCAGAGCATCTCCGGGCACCTTTGTCACGGTTGGTGGCTGTCACCTCAAGATCCTTGCCACCGTGGCATCGGAGTGACGTTGGGGTGTCGGTGTCTGTCGCGCCGGGCGTGAACTGGTTACGTCGGGCATTGGACTGGGTGGCGGTTCTTGGAGGTGCTCATGAGCTCAGGGGAGCGGGGTGACCCCACGGTGGTGCGGGTGGCTTGGGCCCAGGCTCACCAGAGATTCTCGCCGGGTGACGGCTGGGGGCTCGATGGCCTTGATGGCGACATCGCAATGACCCTTGCGGTACTTTCAAGTAGACGCTCCTACTGGGACCTTCATGCATTCGCTATCGGGTATTGGCATTCCTTCGATACGCCGCCATCTGAACTGATCCCGGCATTAGCCAAGGGGGGCGATGGCATTGTCGGCGACTTTATTGACTACGTAAATTCGCCATGGCCGGACGTGGGGCTAGATCTCCCTACCAGCGAAGAGATCCGCGCAAGTTCCGTGGTCCTTGAATGGGCTGTCCGTAAGCGTGAATTCTTCGATCGTGCGGCAACCCAAACGCTAGAATCGTTGGATCCCATCGTGGATGAATGCATTTTTCGCTTTCCGAACGATGGGCCAGAATTCTATGAATGCATCAAGAGGGCCACTGAGTGACGGACCAGAACGGGCTGACGGCCGCCGCCGCTGGCCAGCGTGGGCCGACGGCCCGTGCAACCCGCGCCACCGTGAAGGTGGTGCGCTTTGGCGATCTCCTGTACGTGACAGTGTTCGCCTTGGTGCTTGAGGAGCTGTTCAGAGTAGCCGACCCCGCGGATGTGGCTGGACCGCTGTTCGGGGCGACAGCAGCGGTGGCCGCCTTGCTGGTTCCCGCAGCCGCCCTGGTCCGGGATCACGCATTGGCGTTCCAGAGCGCAGTAGTCCAGCGGGTGATTGCCCCCCGTGACGGGCCCACTTGGGAGGAGCGTGAAGAGCGCCGCAAGGTGCATCTGATGATGCTTGACGACCTGAAACGCGTCCAAGATCCATTGCTTCGAGGCTTCGCCTATACCTTGATTGCCGTGCCGTGTGCCGCTCTTGCGTTGGTCCGTCCTCATGGAGCTCTTTGGCATTGGTGGAGTGGGTGGCCTAGCGCGGACCGTCCAGTCACGTTGGAAACGTCGCTTGTTGGAATCAGCCTTGCCCTTCTGGTCTCGGCTGTCTGGTCCTTCTACCCAGTGACCTGGGTCATGCTGCGCGAGAGACACCTGGACACGCTCCGCATTGCGTTGGCGAACCCCATTCCGCCTCCTGAGGGTGCCGGACAGGGTGAGGCCGACATTGAGAATCAAGAAGGTGAGGCGGGGCCGCGGGGAGACGCGTGAACTTTAGCAATCCCTATTTGGCAGCCAGCACAGTTGCTGTGCACGAAAATTGTGCGAGCTAGCACGTCACGGAATTCTACTGCAGAACGGACACGGCCAGGCGCCGCTGCGCCAGGGAGGCCAGGGGCCGATGGCTTTTACACGGCACACGGGGCGGCCAGCTCGCGGGCGACCGCTTCGAGCGCGAGCGAGTTGGCGCCTTTGATCAGGAGCACGTCACCCTGCCACAGCACACGCTGGGTCTCCTCGACCAACGGCACATCCGGGTTGACCTTCGACTTTGACGCGGTCAGTCCGGCGTCGCTCATGGCCGTCAGTATTCGATCCATATGGGTACTGTCGATGCCAATCACCTCGGCCGGACGGAGACGGACCACATACTCAGCTAAGGGCTTGCAGGGAATCAAGGTGTGCGTGCCGACACGAAACCGACCATCCGTGCGACCTGCTCCTCAGTGATCCGTTCCACTCGTACGCCCTGCGGTTAGCAACACACCACCTATGGCGGCGCCAACTATCGCACCGCAGGGCACTCCTCGCCGCGTCCCGATGGCTTCGCTCAGCTGAGTCCAGGCCCGCACCGGGTAGAGACCGCCACGGGCGGCGAGGACCCAAACAGCTTGGCCAAAGACATAGGGGCACCCCCGCGTCGTACCCCGGGGGTGTGACCGGTGCGTGGTTCGCCGAGGGCCGGGTCACCGCGGACGGGGCCGACCTGTCCGAGCTGGTCCCGACGGCAGGTCGTGGAGGACAGCAGTCCACGGCGAACTGCAGGCCTACGACGGGCGGCACGCCGAGCTGTGGCGGCGTTCGTCGGCGAGGACGAGCCGGCGGTGGCCTGAGGCCCGTCGGCGGCGGCCCCGGCGGGGCCGCCGCCTCCGCGCTCAGCCGAGGGTGGCGAGGTTCTGGCGGACCTTCTGCGCGAGGGTGGGCGGCAGCTTGGCGTAGCCGCTCTGGGCGGCACCGTCGCCCTCGGCCACGACGGAGCCGAGGAAGGGGCGCGTACGGGACAGGGCGGCGCCGTCGTTGCCCCGGTCGCACAGGACGGCGTAGCCGATCTGCATGATCGGATAGGCACCCGCGGCCTTGGTGGTGAAGTCCGGCTCCAGAGCGAGATCGGCCCCGGTGCCCGTGATCCGGGCGGTGGCCACGGCCTTGGTGGCCGAGTCCGTGCCGACGTCGACCGGCTCGGGCGCGCCGGTCGCCAGCCGGACAGTGGTCAGGCCCGCCGACTCACCGCCGAACCGGGTGAACGAAACGGCCCCGGCCGTCTGCTTGACCGCCTGGGCCACGAGCGCGCTCGACACGTCCGGACCCCCGTTGACGGCCGCCAGCGAGGCCTGGGGAATGCTCCCCCAGCCGGTGGGGTCGACCTGCGAGAGGTACTGGGTGAAGGCCAGCGTCGTGGAGGACTCGTCGGTCGGCGTGACCACCTGGATCACGGTGTCGGGCAGCAGCCGGCCGGGGTTGACCGCCGCGATCTCCCTGTCGTTCCAGCGGGTGATCCGGCCGCGGAAAATCCGAGTGAGGGTCGGCGCGTCCAGGGTGAGCGAGTCCACGCCCGGCAGATTGACGACGACAGCCACGGGCAGCACGCCGAGCGGCAGGTGGACCGGTTTCCCGCCGGGGCAGCGGGCGGTGGCGGACTCGGCCTGTACCGCCGTCAGGGTCCGGTCGACCACGGCGAAGTCGGCCGAGCCGTCCCGGAACTGCTGGATCCCGGCGCCGGAACCGGTGGGCGCGTAGTTCGTCCGGGCGCCGGGGCAGGCCGCCTGGTAGCCGGCCGCCCATTGGTCCATGGCCACCTTGAAGGAACTGGCCCCGGCGGCGTTGACGGCCCCGGCTGGTCCGCAGGCGGGGGCGCTCGCGCCGGGACTTGCCCCTCCGGAGGCCGCGGCGGAGCCACGGCCCCCCTTGTCGTCGTCCCGCAGCCCCTGCCAGGCCGCGATCCCGCCGGCCCCGAGCGCCACCACGGCCGCCACGGCCACGGCGACCCTGCTCCGCCGCCTGCGCCGGGGCGCCTCGCCTTCCCGCCTCAACCAGGTGCCATGCTCCCGGTCCCGCTCCTGGTCCACCGCTCCTGCGTCCCGCGCCGACTCAGGCCCGCCGGACACGGGCGGCGCGCCCGCCTCATCGGGCACCGGCGGCGGAGCGTCGCTGATCGTGGGAGGGGGCCCGAAGACGCCGTCGGGCGCCAGGGACGCACTGACCGCCGGGGCTGGGAAGACAACCCCGCCCGGCGGAGCGGGTGCGGTGGGCGCCGCGGGGGCAGGGGCGGGGGCGTCCGCTCCGCCCGCCGCGGACTGCCTCGCCTCCAGGAGGGTCAGGAGGTCGGGGACCGTGGGACGGTCCGCCGGATCCTTGGCCAGGCAGGACTCGACGAGCGGGACCAGTTCCGGGGCCAGGCCCGTCAGGTCCGGGTCCTCGTAAACCACCCGGAAGCCCACGGCATGGGCGTGGTCGCCGTCGAACGGGCCGTGGCCGGTGGCCGCGTGGACCAGGACCGAGCCGAGGGCGAACACGTCCGCGGCCGGTCCCACTTCGCCGCGCCGGAACTGCTCCGGCGCCATGAACGGTGGCGTGCCGACCACCACCCCGGTCCCGGTCAGGGCCGTCGCGTCGGAGCCGTCCACGGCCCGCGCGATGCCGAAGTCGATGACCCGCGGCCCGTCCTGCGCGAGCAGCACGTTGCCGGGCTTGAGGTCCCGGTGCACCAGCCGCACCCGGTGGATGTCCCGCAGTGCCTCCACCAGCCCGGCCGCCAGCAGCCACACCTCGACCGCCGGCAACGGGCCCTGCTCGTGGACCCGTTCGGCCAGCGAGGGCCCGGTCACGAACAGGGTGGCCAGCCACGGCGCCTCCGCCTCGGCGTCCGCGTCCACCACCGGCGCGGTGAACGCCCCGCTGACCTGCCGGGCGGCCGTGACCTCCCGGCGGAACCGCTGCCGGAACGCGGGGTCACCGGCCAGCTCGGGCCGGATGACCTTCACGGCGACCTGCCGCCCGGACAACGACTGCGCGCGGTAGACCACGCCCATCCCGCCGGCGCCGAGCCTGCCCTCCAGCCGGTAGCCGCCGACCGTGCGCGGATCACCGTCCTGCAGCGTCACGTTCCCAACCCCGCCATCCCCACCGTCTGACGTACGAACCGGGATCAGGGTAGCCCCGGCTCTCCATACGCCGCGCAATCTTCCGGCCCGGACATCGTACGGACGTGCTCATGCGGCGCCTGTCTGATCTCGTGAGAGTTGCCGGGTTCTGCCCTCCCCGTGGGATGGAACCCGGTAGGACACTTGTCGTGACGCGTGGGCAACTGACCGCTGCTCAGTGGAAGTTCATCGAGCCGTATCTGCCGATCGGTAGGTACGGACCGTACCCCGAGCGAGTGCGGGTGCGCGACGCTCGGGCTGGTTCGCCGCCGAGTTCGACCGCCTGCAGGAATGACCGGTGCAACGGCGAGAGGGCCGTCGGCCGGACGGCGGCGCTGTCTGCTCAGCTACGCCGCCGCGGCCAATGCCTCGAACGACAGGGGGAGAGACAGCTCCGCGTCGAGTGCGAACACCGCATCCATGACCGTGCGCAGACGCTGCGGCGCGTCCGGCATCACGTGAGCGTACGTCTGGTAGGTGATCTTGGGGTCGCGGTGTCCGAGCCATTCGGCCATGTCAGTCACCGGCACGCCCTTGGACAGTCCGGCCGAGGCGAAGAAGTGCCTGAGCCAGTGAGGGGTGATCTTCCTAGTGATCCCGGCGGCCGTCTTGGCCGACCGCCAGAGCCGGTCCACGAGCGAGTACATGAGGATGTTCGTACCGCCCACATTCGAGAACAGGTAGTCACCCTCGATCCGGTTCAAGCCGGTCTCGACCCGGTAGGTCCCGTGCTGCTCGACGTGCTGGCGGATCTTCGCCGTGATCGTTGTCGGGATCGGTACGGCGCGCCCCTCATCCTGGTCACGCCACTTGAGGTGGCGGATGCAGTGTGCACGCCCCCTCCCCTTCGTGGCGGCCTTTTGTCGTCGAGTCCTGGGCTCCTCGTTCTCGCCGTCCTGGGTGATCTGCCGGTCGACGTAGAGGACTCCGGCCTCGAAATCGATCTGCTGCAGGCAGACTGCGCTGGCCTCGCCGATGCGCAGCCCGCATCCAGCCATCAGCCACACCAGCAGCTGGTAGGGACCTGGGAGGTGCGCCGCGATCGCGGTGATCTCCTCCAACGTGGGCAGGTGGATCGTCTTCTTGATCCTGCGCTTGGCCCTCCTACGGCCGACCTGTACGTGCCGGCACGGGTTCTTGGCGACGTAGTCGTTGGCGACGGCGAAGCTGAAGACGCCGCTGAGCGTCTCGTACCGATTCACGGCTGTGCTCGGTTCGTAGCCGCGCTCTTCCACCATCCACCGGAGCCATGCGGTGAGGTCTTTGGCTTTGACTGCCCCGATCGGCATGCGTTGGAAGTACGGTTCTACATGCAGGCGGAGGCTTGTCTCGTACTGGTAGCGCGTGCCGTTCACGCGCTCACCGGAGGCGATGAACTCCCGGTACACCTCGACGAGGGGCGTCATGAAGCCGAGCGGCTCTATGAGCTCGTAACAGGATCTTGGTGAGATGCCCTGGTCGGGCGTAACCGGTGTGATGATTCGGCCGTTCGTGAGTGTGTGAGTACTCGGCCGTGGAT
>NZ_JBIVFA010000029.1:0-44966 GCF_044747975.1 Streptomyces sp. NPDC090045 | reverse complement strand
AAGGGCGAGGTCATCAAGACCGTCCCCGAATCCAAGATCGTGGAAACCCTCATCGAAGAGGCACTGAAGATCGCCGAACAGATGGAGAAGGACGGCGTGATGAGCGGCGAGCCCACCGTCGCCATCGGAGTCTGATCTTCAGGGCTCGGCTCGCTCGCCCGTACAGGCTCGGTCATGGCCCCGGCCCCGTTCCCGCAGTTCGCGGGCGGGGCCGGGGCCCTTTCGTGACCTGCGACGCGGCATCGCCAGGCATCGCCGGGTACAGTGCGGAGATCAGCAGACTTGCATGGTGAGGCCCCAGTGTTGACGCAGACCACCACCCGGGTCCTTGAGCCCAGTGATCTCGACGCCGCGCTCGACATCCTCGGACGCGAGCCGGTCGAGAACGCCTTCGTCACTTCCCGGGTCCAGGTCGCCGGACTCGACCCGTGGCGCCTGGGCGGCGAGATGTGGGGCTGGTACGCCGACGGCGAGCTCCGGTCGCTCTGCTACGCGGGGGCCAACCTCGTCCCCGTCTGCGCCGAGCCCGACGCCGTACGCGCCTTCGCCGACCGCGCCCGCCGCACCGGCCGCCGCTGCTCCTCCATCGTCGGCCCCGCCGAGGCCACCCGGCTGCTGTGGCAGCTCCTGGAGCCCAGCTGGGGTCCGGCCCGCGAGGTCCGCTCCCACCAGCCGCTGATGGTCATCGAGCGCCCGTCCACCACGGTCGAGGCCGACCCGCAGGTCCGCCGGATCCGCAAGGACGAGATGGACCTGATCATGCCCGCCTGCGTGGCCATGTTCACCGAGGAGGTCGGCATCTCGCCGATGGCCGGGGACGGCGGGCTGCTCTACCAGGCCCGCGTCGCCGAGCTCGTCGCCGGCGGCCGCTCCTTCGCGCACGTCGCGGACGGCAAGGTCGTCTTCAAGGCCGAGATCGGCGCCGCCACTCCGCGCGCCTGCCAGATCCAGGGCGTGTGGGTGGCCCCCGAGTTCCGCGGCCGCGGGCACTCGGAGACCGGAATGGCCGCCGTCGTCGCCTACGCGCTGCGGGACGTCGCCCCCGTCGTCAGCCTCTACGTGAACGACTTCAACACCGCCGCCCGGGCCTCCTACCGGCGGGTGGGCTTCCGCGAGGTCGGCGCGTTCATGAGCGTGCTGTTCTGAGAGAGGCACCGGGTCCCGGCCACCCTGATCGAAAAGGTGGGCCCCGCACCCCGCCACTGGCATTCCGGCACGCCCCTACCGCGAAGTAAGGTCGCCGCATGCTGCCTTCCGGACTCCGCATCGGCCCCCTCGACCTCGCCGCCCGCGTGGACGAGGCCCTGCGCGTGCAGGCCGTCGCCTTCGGCCTCAGCGAGGAGGAGGTCGGCATCCGGCGCTACATCGTCCAGCGCCACATGACCTGCCGCGGCGCCCGCGCCCTCGGGGCCTTCGCCGAGGACGGGGCCCTCACCGGCTTCGTGTACGGGATGCCGAACGACCGCTCCCACTGGTGGTCCACGATCGTCGAGCCCTACCTGCGGGCCGGCGGGCAGGAGGACTGGCTCGACGACTCCTTCGTCATCACCGAACTGCACGTCCACCCCGGCTTCCAGGGCCACGGAGTGGGCCGCGAGCTGATCACCCGGATCACCGACGCCGCCGCCGAGCCCCGCTCGATCCTCTCCGCCATCGACACCGAGAGCCCCGCCCGCGGGCTCTACCGGGCCCTCGGCTACACCGACCTCGCCCGCCAGGTCCACTTCCCGAGCGCGAGCCTCCCGTACGCCGTCATGGGCGCCACACTGCCGCTGAGCAGGCACTGAATTGATTACCGGGGCCCGCTCGGGCCCCGGTAACCTCCCGGCATGTCTACGCAACACGTGCAGCGCATGTCCCGCCTCATGGCCAAGACCCTCCGCGAGGACCCGGCCGACGCCGAAACCCTCAGCCACCGGCTCCTGGTCCGCGCCGGCTACGTCCGGCGCAGCTCGGCCGGGGTGTGGACGTGGCTGCCGCTCGGCAAGCGGGTCCTCGACAACGTCTCGCGCATCGTCCGCGAGGAGATGGACGCCATCGGCGCCCAGGAGGTGCTGCTGCCGGCCCTGCTGCCGAAGGAGCCGTACGAGGTCAGCGGGCGCTGGTCGGAATACGGCGACCTGCTCTTCCGCCTGAAGGACCGCAAGGGCGCGGACTACCTGCTCGGCCCGACGCACGAGGAGATCTTCACCCTGGTCGTGAAGGACCAGTGCACCTCGTACAAGGACCTGCCGGTCATGCTGTACCAGATCCAGACCAAGTACCGCGACGAGGCGCGGCCCCGGTCCGGCGTGCTGCGCGGGCGCGAGTTCCAGATGAAGGACTCGTACTCCTTCGACGTCTCCGACGAGGGGCTGGAGGAGTCCTACCGGCTCCACCGCGAGGCGTACGTCCGCATCTTCGAGCGGCTCGGCCTCGACCACCGGATCGTGTCGGCGGTGTCGGGCGCGATGGGCGGCTCGGCGTCGGAGGAGTTCCTGGCCCCGGCCGGGGCCGGCGAGGACACCTTCGTGGACTGCCCCTCCTGCGCCTACGCGGCGAACACGGAGGCCGTGACCTTCGCCCTCGCCCCCGTGTCCGCCGAGCACCCGGCGCTGGAGGAGGTGGACACCCCGGACACCCCGACCATCGAGACCCTCGCGGCGCACCTGGGCGTCCCCGCCTCCGCGACGCTGAAGAACCTCCTCGTCAAGGTGGACGGCGAGATCGTGGCCGTGGGCGTGCCGGGGGACCGCGAGGTGGACCTCGGCAAGCTCGGCGAGCACCTGGCCCCGGCGGTGGTCGAACTGGTCACGGCCGAGGACTTCACGGACCGGCCCGACCTCGTACGCGGCTACGTGGGCCCGCAGGGCCTGGACAAGGTCCGCTACCTGGCCGATCCGCGGGTCGCGCCCGGCACGGCCTGGGTGACCGGGGCCAACCGGGCGGACACCCACGCCCGGAACGTGGTGTGCGGGCGCGACTTCGAGGTGGACCAGTACCTCGACGTGGTGGTCGTGGAGCCCGGCGACCCCTGCCCGAACTGCGGCGCCGGACTGCGCCTGGACCGGGCCATCGAGATCGGCCACATCTTCCAGCTGGGACGCAAGTACGCCGACGCCTTCGGCCTCGACGTCCTCGGCAAGGAGGGCAAGCCGGTCCGCGTCACCATGGGCTCCTACGGCATCGGCGTCTCACGGGCGGTGGCGGCGCTGGCCGAGCAGACGGCCGACGAGCGGGGGCTGTGCTGGCCGGCGGCGGTGGCCCCGGCCGACGTCCACGTGGTGGCGGCGGGCAAGGCCGTGCCGCTGGCCCTGGCGGAGGAGGCGGCGACGGCCCTGGCGGGCTCCGGCCTGCGGGTCCTGCTGGACGACCGGCCCGGGCTCTCCCCGGGGGTGAAGCTGACGGACGCGGAGCTGATCGGCGTGCCGTGGATCCTCGTGGCGGGCCGGCGCTCCGGGGAGTCGGTGGTCGAACTCCAGGACCGCGCCTCGGGCACCCGCGAGGAACTCCCCCTCACCGAAGCCCTCGCCCGCCTGACCCGCTGACGAGGCTGAAAGATCGCCTCAAACGCCGGCGGGGCTGGATTTGGCTGATGCCGCACCATCCAGCCCCTCCGGCGTTTGAGGAGCGGGGTCTGGGGCGGAGCCCCAGGGCTTTTCAGCCCGTCCGGCGTTTGAGGACCGGGTCGGGGCGGAGCCCGGCGGGGGGCGAAGGCTCCGCGCAGCGGCTAGTCGCGCGGCCCGTCGAGCTCGTGCTCAGGCGGTCGCGCGTCCAGCAACAGGTCGGGCTCCGGGCCGCCGAGCCCGGGCGGGGCTTCGGCCGCCGCGTCGGCGACCTCGGCCGGCCCGGGGCCTTCGGAAGCCGGGCCGGCCGGGGCCGGTTTCTCCCGCGCGGCCGCCGCCGCAGGCGGAGGGGCCGAGCGCTCCAGGAAGCGCAGCAGCTCCACCGGGAACGGCAGCACCAGCGTGGAGTTCTTCTCGGCGGCGACCGCCACGATCGTGTGCAGCAGGCGCAACTGCAGCGCCGCCGGCTGCTCCGACATGACCTCCGCCGCCTCGGCGAGCTTGTGCGAGGCCTGCAGCTCCGCATCCGCGTTGATCACCCGCGCCCGCCGTTCGCGGTCCGCCTCCGCCTGCCGGGCCATCGACCGCTTCATCGTCTCCGGCAGGGAGACGTCCTTGATCTCGACCCGGTCGATCTGCACGCCCCAGCCCACCGCCGGGCTGTCGATCATCAGCTCCAGGCCCTGGTTCAGCATCTCCCGGTTGGACAGCAGATCGTCCAGGTCCGACTTTCCGATGATCGACCTGAGCGAGGTCTGCGCCATCTGCGAGACCGCGAACCGGTAGTCCTCCACCGCCACGATCGCGTTCGCCGGGTCGACGACCTTGAAGTAGACGACCGCGTCCACCCGCACGGTGACGTTGTCGCGGGTGATGCCCTCCTGCGCGGGCACCGGCAGCGTCACGATCTGCATGTTCACCTTGTGGAGCCGGTCGATCACCGGGACGATCATCGCGAAGCCGGGCGGCCGTATCTCCTGGCGCAGCCTGCCGAAGCGGAACACCAGGCCCCGCTCGTACTGCTTCACCACCCGGGCCGCGGCGCCCACGTAGACCGCTACGCCCACACCCGCGGCGATCGCCGCTGTCAGCAGTTCTTCGACCATGACGGCCCCCTGCCGGACGCACCTTCTACCTACGGTATGCCCTACAGCCAGGCCGCGAACTCCAGCAGCAGCTCCGCGTCCCGGCGCCGTCCGGCGGCCAGCGCACGGTTCCCCGACTCCACCGCCCGGAACAGCGACCAGCCCCGCAGCCGGTCCCGGTCCACCTCCAGCGCGTCGGCCAGCTTGTTCACCCGGCGCCGCGCGCCCGCCGCCCCCGCCGAGGAGGCCACCTGGTCCTCCAGCCGGTCCCGGACCAGCCGCGCCAGGTCGTACGCCCGCTCGCCGACCAGCGGGTCGGGGCCCACCGTCAGCCACGGCGCCCGCTCGCCCGCGAGGACCTTGCCCTGCCGGAAGTTGCCGTGCAGCAGCAGTTCCTCCGGCTGGGCCGCGACCAGTTCCTCACGCATCGCCAGAGCCGTGTCGGCCAGGGCCCGGACCTCCGCCGGGGCCGCCCGCAGCGCCGCCGACTGCTGCCCGGTGCGCTCCGCCACCGTCTCCCACACGTGCCCGGCCGGCGGGGCCACCCACAGCCGGCGCAGCGTGCCGCTGGCCTCCAGCAGCGCCTTCGCCTCCGGCAGCGACCGCAGCGACACCTCCGGGTGCAGCCGCTCCAGCAGCAGCGCCCCGTCGTCCTCGTGATGCCGGGTGTCGAGGATCCGTACGGCCCCGAAACCGCCCCAGTGCGCCAGCGCGGCCAGTTCCCGGTCGGGCCGGGCGTGCGGGGGCGCCAGCTTCAGCGCGGCCGGGGTCCCGTCCTCGTACGTGACGAGGACCACCAGGCTGCTGCGGCCGCCCGGGGCCTGCACGCGCTGCGCGCGTACCCCGCGCCGGGACAGCGCGGCCTCGGTGAGTCGGGGCAACTGCCCCAGCCAGTCCTCGTCCTGCGCCGTTTCCGGCATCTCGCCGAGCGCCCGTACAAGCCGCTGCGGCGGTTCGAAAGCCATGCGTGCGTGGTCCCTTTCAGCTGTGCTGGGCCCGTTGCGCCTCGTCAGCGCGTTCCGCGAGCCCAGGGAAGGCTACGCCGACACCGCGCCAGCGTGCCGCGCGCACGGCCGCGGCGCTCAGCGCATCGGCCGCCTCGCGGCGCAGCGGACCCTCCGCCGCACGCACCAGATCGGAGTACGCGCCCGCCACCCGGTCCTCGACCACCGCGGCCAGCCGCTCGGCCTCTGCCGGGGTGCGGACCTCGAACGGCAGGGCGTACGCCGCCTCCGCGGGCCGGGGCGCACCGCCCAGCTCCCGTACGGTCCGCGCGAGCGCGTCACGGCGCGCGAGGTGGGCGCCGTAGGCCTCGCGGGCCTCGTTCGCTCGGGCCCCGGTGCTGCGGGCGCCGATCACCCCGTAGCCGTAGACGGCCGCGTGCTCGGCGGCGAGTGCGGCCTGGGCGGCCTCCAGGGACCGGCCTGCGGCGGGCGGTTCGGGCTTCACGACGTGGCTCCGGGGGTCGAGGTCAGCAGGTACGCGTGGACGGCGCCGCAGGCGGCCACCGAGGCCAGCATCCGGGCGAGTTCCCCCGGGGCCCCGGCCAGGTCGATGGTCCGGGCCTCCGACAGGCTCCGCTCGGCGTCCGCGAGGGCGGTCAGGGCTTCGGCGGCCTTCGGGGGCACCGGTTCGCCGCTCCCCGCGGGCGCGGCGGCCCCCGTACCGCCCGAGGGGGAAGCGGAGGGTGACGGCGAGCCCGCCGGGGTCGGGGCCAGGGCCGCGGAGTGCGCGGCGACGGCGGCGCGCAGCGGCGCCAGCCGCGCGGCCAGGGCCGGATGGGCGGCGGCGGTGGCGTCGTAACGTTCCAGCAGGCGCGCACTGTCACGAACGGCCGCCTCCCGCATCCGCCGTTCGAGTGAAATCCCGGTTTCGCCGCCGGTCGGGCGGTCGTCGGAGCACCCCGTCAGCAGCGCGGCTCCGGCCGCGCCGGCGGCTCCGGCGAGCAGGCTCCGGCGCGAGGGTCTCGAAGGCAGAGTCCAGGGCACGGCGACGTCCTCGGTGGTGGTGGCGGGGCAGGGTGTGATCACGGTACCCGGGGCCCCGTCCACAGGGCGGACGGCAACACCCTCCGACACCGGATACCCTTTGACCTGACACACGACGGAAATCACAACAGCACACGCGGCCGAGGAGTCACCCGGATGAGCACCACCCAGAGCGACAGGCTGCGCGGACTGCTGGAGCCGCTCGTCGCCGCCAAGGGCCTGGACCTCGAAGAGATCGAGATGTCGCGGGCGGGCAAGCGCCGGATGCTGCGGATCATCGTGGACTCCGACGAGGGCGTGGAGCTGGACGCGTGTGCGGAGCTGAGTCGCGAGGTCTCCGACAAGCTCGACGAAACCGATGTGATGGGTGAGGACGAGTACGTCCTCGAAGTGAGCTCGCCGGGCGCCGACCGCCCGCTGACCGAGCACCGTCACTACGTACGGGCCATCGGCCGTCTCGTGAAGTTCCAGCTCGCCGCCGAGGGCGACAAGGCCGCCGGGGAACTGGTAGCCCGCATCCTCGACGTCGACGACGAGGGCATGGACCTCGAAGTACCGGGCGTGAAGGGCCGCAAGGCGACCGCCCGCCGCATTGCTTTCACCGACATCGCCAAGGCGCGTGTCGAGATCGAGTTCAACCGCAAGGACAAGAAGGAAGAGGAGGCGTAGCCGTGGACATCGACATGAGTGCCCTGCGGGGTCTGGTCCGGGAGAAGGAGATCTCCTTCGACCTGCTCGTCGAGGCGATCGAGTCGGCCCTCCTCATCGCGTACCACCGGACCGAGGGGAGCTTCCGCCGCGCACGCGTCGTGCTGGACCGCACCAACGGTCACGTGGTCGTGTGGGCGACGGAAGACCCGAGGGATCTCGAAGAGGGCCAGGAGCCCAAGGAGTTCGACGACACCCCGTCGGACTTCGGCCGGATCGCCGCGACGACCGCCAAGCAGGTGATCCTGCAGCGTCTGCGCGACGCCGAGGACGACCTGACCTTCGGCGAGTTCGCCGGCCGTGAGGGCGACGTCATCACCGGCGTGGTCCAGCAGGGCAAGGACCCGAAGAACGTCCTCGTCGACATCGGCAAGCTGGAGGCCATCCTGCCGGTGCAGGAGCAGGTCCCCGGTGAGGAGTACACGCACGGTCTGCGCCTGAAGGCGTACGTCGTGCGGGTGGCGAAGGGTGTCCGCGGCCCGTCCGTGACCCTCTCCCGCACCCACCCCAACCTGGTGAAGAAGCTCTTCTCGCTGGAGGTCCCGGAGATCGCCGACGGCAGCGTCGAGATCTCGGCGATCGCACGTGAGGCCGGTCACCGCACCAAGATCGCCGTGCGGTCCACCCGCTCGGGCCTGAACCCCAAGGGCGCCTGCATCGGCCCGATGGGCAGCCGGGTGCGCAACGTCATGGCCGAGCTGCACGGCGAGAAGATCGACATCGTCGACTGGTCGGACGACCCGGCGGAGATGGTCGCGAACGCGCTGTCACCCGCCCGGGTGAGCAAGGTCGAGGTCGTCGACTGGGACACCCGGTCCGCCCGGGTGACCGTGCCCGACTACCAGCTGTCGCTGGCCATCGGCAAGGAGGGCCAGAACGCCCGCCTCGCCGCGCGGCTCACCGGCTGGCGCATCGACATCCGTCCCGACACCGAGGCGTCCCCGGACGCGGACCGGGACCGGGGCGGGGAATAAACCGGTACCGGCCGGGGCTACCCGGACGGTAGACAGGGCTTACGGCTACCGCCGAGGCGGTGCCGTACGGCCGCTGCGCAGGCAGCGGATCAAGACAACACGACAGCCGTTCGATTTTTCGCCCGCCACATGTCGGGGGAGAGGTCGGTGCGGGGAGGTAGACTTAGGCGTGTCTGGCCGGACGCAAGCCCGCGCATGCCCCGAACGCACCTGTGTGGGGTGTCGGGAGCGAGCGGCCAAGAGCGATCTGCTGCGGATCGTGGCGATCGAGGACGAATGCGTCCCCGATCCTCGCGGTACGCTGCCCGGCCGGGGTGCCTACGTGCACCCTGCCGTGGTCTGCCTCGACCAGGCGGTCCGCCGCCGAGCGTTCCCCCGGGCCCTTCGGTCCGCCGGAGCACTCGACACGGCGGAACTGCGCAAAGCCCTGGTCGTTGAGGCCGGGGCCACACCGTAAGACGTAGAACGGCACGGATACCCCGTGCGGTCAGGTACCTCGCGAGTTGGAAGTAGGTCGAGATTGCGATGAGCACTCGATGAGTACGCGATGAGTACGCCCATGAAGTAGCAACGGTCCGGCGTAACCCGGACCTAAAAGGAGCGAAGTGGCTAAGGTCCGGGTATACGAACTCGCCAAGGAGTTCGGAGTTGAGAGCAAGGTCGTCATGGCCAAGCTCCAGGAACTCGGTGAGTTCGTCCGTTCGGCGTCCTCGACGATCGAGGCGCCGGTTGTGCGCAAGTTGACCGATGCACTGCAGGGGCCCGGCGGCAACGCCGGCAAGTCCGCTGCCAAGCCTGGTGCGCCCCGCAAGGCGGCGCCCGCCAAGCCCGGGGCTCCGACCCCGGGTGCCGTTGCACGTCCCGCTGCGCCGAAGCCCGGCGCACCGGCCCCCAAGCCGGTCGTCGCGGAGGCTCCGGCCGCCGCAGCGCCCGCCCCGGTGACTCCGGCCGCCTCCGGCCCGCGTCCCGGCCCGAAGGCCCCGGCCGCCCCGAAGCCCGCTCCGGCGGCGCCCGTGGCGACCGAGTTCTCCGCGCCTCCGGCGGCTCCGGCCGCCCCGGCGCGCACCGAGCGTCCCGCCGCCGCGGCCCCGAGCCCCCGTCCGGCGCAGCAGCGTCCGGCTCAGGGTCAGGGCGGCCAGGCCGGCGCCCGTCCCGGCGCCCCGCGTCCGGCCGGTGCCACCCCCGGTGGCCAGGCACAGCGCCCCGCCGGAGCCCCCGGCTCCCAGGCGCCGCGTCCGCAGGGTGCCCGTCCGGCGGGTCCCCGTCCGGGCAACAACCCCTTCACCTCTGGTGGCTCCACCGGCATGGCGCGCCCGCAGGCGCCCCGTCCGGCCGGCGCTCCCCGTCCCGGTGCCCCCGGCGCCGGCGGCGGCCAGGGTGCTCCCCGCCCGCAGGGCGGCCCCGGCGGCGCCCCGCGTCCGCAGGGTCCCGGCGGCGCCCGTCCGACCCCGGGCGGCATGCCGCGCCCGCAGGCCGGCGCCCCGCGTCCGGGTGGTGCCCCCGGTGGTAACCGTCCGAACCCGGGCATGATGCCGCAGCGTCCCGCTGCCGGTGGTCCCGGTCCCCGTCCCGGCGGCGGCCCCGGTGGCCGTGGTCCCGGTGCGGGCGGCGCCCGTCCCGGTGGCGGCGCCGGTCGTCCCGCGGGCGGCGGCTTCGCCGGTCGTCCGGCCGGTCCGGGCTCGCGTCCCGGCGGCGGTGGCGGCTTCGGCGGCCCGCGTCCCGGTGGCGGCGGCTTCGGCGGCGGTCCGGCCGGTGCCGGTGGCGGCGGTCGTCCCGGCTTCGGTGGTCGTCCCGGTGGTCCCGGTGCCCGTGGTGGCACGCAGGGTGCCTTCGGCCGCCCCGGTGGTCCGGCCCGTCGTGGTCGCAAGTCCAAGCGTCAGAGGCGCCAGGAGTACGAGGCCATGCAGGCCCCGTCCGTCGGCGGCGTGATGCTGCCGCGCGGTGGCGGCGAGACCGTGCGCCTGTCGCGCGGTGCCTCCCTCACCGACTTCGCGGAGAAGATCAACGCCAACCCGGCGTCGCTCGTCGCCGTGATGATGAACCTCGGCGAGATGGTCACTGCCACGCAGTCCGTCTCCGACGAGACGCTCGAGATGCTGGCCGGCGAGATGAACTACGTCGTCCAGATCGTCAGCCCGGAGGAAGAGGACCGCGAGCTCCTCGAGGGCTTCGACATCGAGTTCGGCGAGGACGAGGGCGGCGAGGAATACCTCATGCCGCGTCCGCCGGTCGTGACCGTCATGGGTCACGTCGACCACGGTAAGACCCGACTGCTCGACGCCATCCGCAAGACGAACGTCGTTGCGGGCGAGGCCGGCGGCATCACGCAGCACATCGGTGCGTACCAGGTCTCCACCGAGGTCAACGACGAAGAGCGTCGCATCACCTTCATCGACACCCCGGGTCACGAGGCGTTCACCGCCATGCGTGCCCGTGGTGCGAAGTCGACCGACATCGCGATCCTCGTGGTCGCGGCCAACGACGGCGTCATGCCGCAGACGATCGAGGCGCTCAACCACGCCAAGGCCGCCGGCGTCCCGATCGTCGTCGCGGTCAACAAGATCGACGTCGAGGGTGCCGACCCGGTCAAGGTGCGCGGTCAGCTCACCGAGTTCGGTCTGGTCGCCGAGGAGTACGGCGGCGACACGATGTTCGTCGACATCTCCGCCAAGCAGGGTCTGCACATCGACTCCCTGCTCGAGGCCGTCGTCCTCACCGCCGACGCCTCGCTCGACCTGCGCGCCAACCCGGAGCAGGACGCTCAGGGTATTGCGATCGAGTCCCACCTCGACCGCGGCCGCGGTGCCGTCGCCACCGTCCTCGTCCAGCGCGGTACCCTCCGCGTCGGCGACACGATGGTCGTGGGCGACGCCTACGGCCGCGTGCGCGCCATGCTCGACGACAAGGGCAACAACGTCGAGGAAGCGGGTCCGTCGACCCCCGTCCTGGTCCTGGGTCTCACCAACGTCCCCGGCGCCGGCGACAACTTCCTCGTCGTCGACGAGGACCGTACGGCCCGTCAGATCGCCGAGAAGCGTGCTGCGCGTGAGCGCAACGCCAACTTCGCCAAGCGCGTCCGTCGCGTGTCCCTCGAGGACCTCGACTCCGTGCTCAAGGCCGGTCTGGTCCAGGAACTCAACCTCATCATCAAGGGCGACGCGTCCGGTGCGGTCGAGGCTCTCGAGTCCTCGCTGCTCCAGCTCGACGTCGGTGAAGAGGTCGACATCCGGGTCCTGCACCGCGGTGTGGGTGCGGTCACCGAGTCCGACATCTCGCTGGCGATGGGCTCCGACGCCATCGTCATCGGTTACAACGTCCGTGCGGCCGGCCGTGCCGCGCAGATGGCGGACCGCGAGGGCGTCGACGTTCGTTACTACTCGGTGATCTACCAGGCCATCGAGGAGATCGAGGCGGCCCTGAAGGGTCTCCTCAAGCCGGAGTACGAAGAGGTCGAGCTCGGTACGGCGGAGGTCCGCGAGATCTTCCGCTCGTCCAAGCTGGGCAACATCGCCGGTGTCCTCATCCGGTCCGGCGAGGTCAAGCGCAACACCAAGGCGCGGCTCCTGCGCGATGGCAAGGTCATCGCCGAGAACCTCACCATCTCCGGTCTGCGCCGCTTCAAGGACGACGTCACCGAGATCCGCGAGGGCTTCGAGGGTGGTATCAACCTCGGTTCCTTCAACGACATCAAGATCGACGACGTCATCGCGACGTACGAGATGCGCGAGAAGCCCCGCGCGTAAGCGCGAGGCGGTTCGCACCGTGTCGTAACTCGTAACACCGGGGCCGGTCGGCGGAATATCCGTCGATCGGCCCCGGCCGTTGCGTGTACGGTTCTGGTGACCCGGCCGCGTGAGCGCCGGGTGATCCTGCCGGGCGAGGGCCCGGCAGGCCACCGAACCCGCACCGGCGGGATATCCGGAACTGCATGTACGTGGGGACTCTGTCCTTCGACCTGCTCCTCGGCGACGTCCACTCGCTGAAGGAGAAACGCTCCGTCGTCCGGCCCATCGTCGCCGAGCTCCAACGAAAGTTCTCCGTGAGCGCGGCTGAAGTGGGCGACCAGGACCTGCACCGCAGGGCCCGTATAGGGGTCGCTCTGGTGAGCGGGGACGCGGGGTTCCTCTCGGATGTACTGGACCGCTGCGAGCGGCTGGTCGCGGCACGTCCGGAAGTGGAGCTGCTGTCCGTACGACGGCGCTTCCACGGTGATGAAGACTGATAGCAAGACATAAGAAGGAGACGGACCAGTGGCCGACAATGCGCGGGCGAAGAAGCTGGCGGACCTCATCCGGGAGGTGGTGGCGGAGAAGCTGCAGCGTGGTGTCAAGGACCCCCGCCTCGGTACGCACGTGACCATCACGGACACCCGGGTCACCGGCGACCTGCGGGAGGCCACGGTCTTCTACACGGTCTACGGGGACGACGAGGACCGCGCCAGCGCGGCAGCGGGCCTGGAGAGCGCGAAGGGCGTCCTGCGCTCCGCGGTCGGCCGGGCGGCGGGCACCAAGTTCACGCCCACCCTGACCTTCGTCGCGGACGCCCTCCCGGAGAACGCCAAGACCATCGAGGACCTCCTCGAAAAGGCGCGCACCTCCGACGCCCAGGTGCGCGAGGTCTCCTCCGGCGCCCAGTACGCCGGCGACGCCGACCCGTACAAGAAGCCGGGCGAAGACGACGACTCCGACGAGGACGCAACCGCGTAATGAGCACCAACGCAGGGAAGACTCCGGACGGCCTTGTCATCGTCGACAAGCCGTCCGGCTTCACTTCGCACGACGTGGTCGCCAAGATGCGCGGGATCGCCAAGACCCGCCGCGTCGGCCACGCCGGCACGCTCGACCCGATGGCGACGGGCGTGCTGGTCCTGGGCGTCGAGAAGGCCACCAAGCTCCTCGGCCACCTCGCGCTCACGGAAAAGGAGTACCTCGGCACGATCCGGCTGGGCCAGAACACCCTGACGGACGACGCCGAAGGCGAGATCACCTCCTCCACGGACGCCACCGGGGTCACCCGGGACGCAGTGGACGCAGGCGTCGCCAAGCTGTCCGGCGAGATCATGCAGGTCCCGTCGAAGGTCAGCGCCATCAAGATCAAGGGCGTGCGCTCCTACAAGCGCGCCCGCGACGGCGAGGACTTCGAGATCCCGGCCCGGCCGGTGACCATCTCCTCCTTCCAGGTGTACGACATGCGGGAGGCGGAGGCCGAGGACGGCACCAAGGTCGTCGACCTCGTCGTCTCCGTCGTCTGCTCCAGCGGTACGTACATCCGCGCCCTCGCCCGCGACCTGGGCGCCGACCTCGGCGTCGGCGGCCACCTGACCGCGCTCCGGCGCACCCGGGTGGGCCCGTACAAGCTCGACCGGGCGCGGACCCTGGACCAGCTCCAGGAGGAGCTGACCGTCATGCCCATCGGCGAGGCCGCCGCCGCGGCCTTCCCGCGCTGGGACCTGGACGCCCGGCGGGCCTCGCTGCTCGCCAACGGCGTCCGGATCGACATGCCGGAGGAGTACGAGGCCGGCCGCACGGTCGCGGTCTTCGGGCCGCAGGGCCAGCTGCTCGGCCTCGTCGAGAGCAAGAACGGGAAGGCGAAGTCCCTCGCGGTCTTCGTCTGATCGTTGACGTGGAGCGGTGAGCGCACATGGACTGCCGCTCACCGCTCCACGACCCCCCTCGGGTAGGTCTCTATCCACCCGGACGCCCGTATTCACCCGTCCGAGCAGGCGCTCGGAGTGAATGGAGGGAGCGTAAGGGGGCGCGTTCGCCTCGCGTGCTTTCCGTGCTGATCTTCACCTGCCTACCGTCGTGAACACGGGGAGTTGCGGGGGAGTGGTGCGGCCATGGCGGAGCTCGTCAAGATCTGCGATCCCGCGGGGCGGGTGCGCGGCAGCGGTTTCGTCGCCGACGACCGCGGCACGGTGGTCACCAGTCACGAGGCCGTCGACGGCCTGACCCGGGTGCTGCTGCACGGCCCCGGGCGGACCTGGCTGGCCGAGCCGGCGGACGTGACGGTGCTGCCGGGGCTGGCCCTGGCGCTCGTACGGACCGACGGACTCGGCATGAGGCCGCTGCCGGTCGGGATGCGCGAGGTGATCGATCCGGGGACCTACGTACGGCTGCCCGCGCGGGGCTGGCGCCAGGCGCGGGTACTGGGGGGCGCGCAGGTCACCTATCCGGCGGTGGAGCTGGCGATCGGCACGGACGGCCGGGACGCCCTGCTGCTGGGCGGGGAGGCCTGCGGGGGCCCGGTCCTCGACGCCCGCACCGGAGCGGTGCTCGCGGTCCTGGGCACCGCTCTGCAGGCGGAACACCGCTCGGCGCCCTTCGCGGTGCCCCTGCGCACCGCCGCCGCGGCCGACCCGGGCGGCCCCCTGGCCGCCCTGCTGGAACGCAACGCCGCCACCGTGCCGGGTTACGGCCCCGACCTGAACCTCGCCGGGGCACTGGAACTCACCGCGACCACCCTGGACACGGCCTTCACCACCGATGCCTCCGCCCTGGTGGAACGGACAGGCACCACTGCCGAACTGGCGGCCTTCACGGAGGGCGACCGCCCGGTCCTGGGCCTGGTCGGAGAACCCGGCACGGGCCGCACCACCACCCTCGCGGCCTTGGCCGTACGCCGCACCCACGGCCCCCGCCACGCCCCCACCCTCTGGCTCCGCGGCGCGGACCTCCACGCCGACGACACCTCCCTCTCCGACGCCCTGACACGCGCCCTGACAAGGGCCTCCCAACTCCTCGAAACACCCACCGCTCCCGCCGGGGACGGGCGCGTGCCGGGGCCCCCGCAGGGTGCTGGCGGGAATACGGCAGCCACACAGGCTCCCGCAGGGGACGGGTCTGTGCAGGGGCGCTCCCCGCAGGGCGTCGAACGCAACGCAGCTCGGCCCTCCGCCCCCCAGGGTGGCTCCGTAGGGGGCGGGTGTGTGCAGGGGCGCTCCCCGCAGGGCGTCGAACACAAGGTGCCCCGGCCCTCCGACCCCCCGACACGTTCGACGCCCGAGGAGACGCCCCGGAACACACCCGGCCCCACCCGCACCACTCCGTCGCCCCCGGCCCCGGACGAAACCGCCCCCGCCGAGGAAGAGGAAACCGCAGCCCCGGCGGGAGCCGCGGAGCACCTCGCCCACGTGGTCGCCCGCGCCGGCCGGCCCCTGCTCGTGGTGCTCGACGCCCCCGAGGAGATGCCGCCGGAGCTCGCCCACCGGCTGGGCCCCTGGACGGAAGCCACCGCCCAGTGGCTGCGCGCGACCGGGGCCCGGCTGGTCGTCGCCGCCCGGCCCGAGTACTGGGAGCGGGCCGGCGCCCTCTACCCGCCCGACGCGCTGCACACCCCGGCCCGCCCCGCCCGGCGGCAGCCGCCCGCGCAGCCGCCCGCGCTCCGGCTCGGCGACCTCACCGCCGCCGAGGCCGAGACCGTCCGGGCCCGTCTCGGCATCCCCGCCGACGCCGTCCGCGCGGCCGACGCCCGCCACCCGCTCACCCTGAGCCTGCTGGCCGGGATCCGCGCCGCCGAGGTCACCGCCGGCCGCCCCGGCCGGGACGAGGTCTTCGCCGCACACCTGGACCTGCTGTGCCTGCGCACCGCCGTCCGCACCGCCGTCCGCACCGCCGCGGCCGGCGCCGACGCCGGCGCCGACGCCGGCGGGGCCCGGGTGCACGGCCCCGGGGTCCGGCGGCTCGCGGCGCGCGTGGCCGGCAGCGTGCACGAGGCCGCGCGCCGCTGCCTGGGGCCCGGGCAGGGGCAGCTCGACCGGGCCTCCTTCGAGGAGCTGTTCCCGTGGCGCACCGGCTGGGCCTCCGCCGTGCTCACCGAGGGTCTGCTGGTGCCCGCCGGGACCGGCTACCGCTTCGCCCACGAGGAGCTGTCCGACTGGATCCAGGCCGTCCACCTAGACGTCCCGACGGCCCTCGCCTTCCTCGTCCACGGCCCCGCCGGACCGGGCCTGTCCGTGCCCCGGCACCGGATCGGCCCCGTCCTGGAGGCCCTGCGCAGGCTGCCCCCGGAGCACCTGCGCAGCGAGCTCACCGCCCTGGTCCACCGCCTCAACCAGTTCGCCGAGGAGCCGGCGCAGGCCGATCCGGACCGCGCCTGGTGGGCCGCCCGCCTGCTGCGCGAGAGCCTGCTCCGGGCCCCCGACGCGTACGCTCATCTGCCCGTCCTGCACGCCCTCGCCGAGCACGTGGCCCGCGCCGGCCCGGGGGAGTTCGGCGGCTGGTTCTGGAACCGGCTCCGGCTGCCCGAGCCCGACCGCCTCGACCTGCTGCGCCGCCTGCTGCCCGCCGACCCCGCCGAGGCGGTCCCCGGCGACCGCTACCTCGACGCCGCCGCCCGCCGCCTGGCCCGCGACCCGCAGCACGCGCAGCCGCTGCTCTGCGCCTGGTTCGCCGACGACCGCCGGCTGCGCGGCCGCCCCGGGGCCACCGTCGCCACCGCGGCCCAGGCCCTGCTGCACACCCACCGCCGGCTCGCCGTGGACGACCTCACCGAGGCGCTCGTCACCGCCGCGCACCCCCGCGCCGACGAGCTGCTGGCCGTACTCGCCGAGGACGAGCCGTCCGCGATGTGCCGGGCCGTGGACCGCTGGGCGCACGACGAACGGCCCGGGCGGCGGGTCGCGGCCGCCGCCTACGGACTCGCCACCGCCCCGCACGTGCGCACCCCCGCCGACCGCGAGCTGCTGCGCCACGCCGCCCAGGCGCTGCTCGCCCGACCCGCGGACGCGACCCTGCACGGCAGCGCCCTGGCCGTGCTGCTGCGAGACCCGCAGGTGCGCGGCCGCTACCTGCCCGAGGCCCTCGCCTGCTTCCGCGACCCCGAGCCCGGCTCCCGGCTGCCCGCGGCGGCGCTGGTCGCGGCCCTGCCCGTACTGCCCGACCCGGACGCCGTGTTCGCCGCCCTGCGGGCCCGGGCCGACGGTGAGGTGGTGCGCGCCCTGGCCGCGCTGACCACACCGGGGCTGGCCCGCCGCGCGGGTGACCTCGTACGGGAGCACCTCGCGCACCGGCCCGGGGACGCACCGCACGCCGCCGTCTTCGTGGAACGGCGGCTCGAACAGGGCCCGGCCGCCGCCCTCGTGCTGCGCCCGCTGGTCCTGGACCTGCTGCGCAACGCCCCGGCGGAGGTCAGGGCGGAGCTGGCCGCCGTACTGGCCGCGCCGGGCGGGGAGTGCTCGTACCCGCTGCGCGGCGAGCTGGCCGGGGTACTGCTGCGCGAGGAGGCCGATCCGCAGGTCCTCGGCGCGTTCCTCGGAGGCCTCGCGGCCGGGACCGCCGGGCGCCCGGAGGCCCGTACGCGGGAACTGCTGCGGCGCACCGGGCGGCAGCTGCTGCGGGCCCCCGGCGGGCCGGCGGTCTTCGAGCGGCGGACGGTGGAGCTGGCCCGGGCCGTACCGGCCTTCGGGGCGCTCGTCGCCCGCTGGCTGGCGGAGGCGGGTGCGGAGGCCGCGGCCCTGCTGGGGCCGAGCGCGCGGCGGACGGTGGAGACCCTCGGCAGGACGGCGCCGGACGTGACGTGAAGCGATACTCCGCGGCAGCGGTCCCACTCGGACGCCGATGCGGGGCAGCGGCCACCGGCATGGCAGTCTTAGACCTGCAATCGGCAATCAGTTCAAGGACCAACCGGGTTCGGGCGAGGAGCGGTCACAGTGCAGCGCTGGCGTGGCTTGGAGGACATCCCCCAGGACTGGGGACGCAGCGTCGTCACCATCGGCTCCTACGACGGCGTGCACCGGGGACATCAGCTGATCATCGGACGGGCCGTGGCCACGGCGCGCGCGCTCGACGTCCCGTCCGTCGTGGTCACCTTCGACCCGCACCCGAGCGAGGTCGTCCGCCCCGGCAGCCACCCGCCGATCCTGGCCCCCTACGACCGGCGTGCCGAGCTGATGGCCGGGCTGGGCGTGGACGCGCTGCTGATCCTGCCGTTCACGGCGGAGTTCTCGCAGCTGTCCCCGGCCGACTTCATCGTGAAGGTGCTCGTCGACAAGCTGCACGCGCGGTCCGTCATCGAGGGCCCGAACTTCCGCTTCGGTCACCGGGCCGCGGGGAACGTCGACTTCCTGCGCGAGCTGGGCTCCACCTACGACTACGAGGTCGAGGTCGTGGACCTGGTCGAGCGGGGCGAGGCGGGCGGCGGAGTGCCGTTCTCCTCGACGCTGGCGCGCCGGCTCGTCGGCGAGGGCGACATGGACGGCGCGGCCGAGATCCTGGGACGCCCGCACCGGGTGGAGGGCGTGGTGGTGCGCGGTGCGCAGCGCGGGCGCGAGCTCGGCTACCCGACGGCCAACGTCGAGACGGCGCCGCACACCGCGATCCCGGCGGACGGGGTCTACGCGGGCTGGCTGACGGCGGACGGCGAGCGGATGCCGGCGGCGATCTCGGTGGGGACGAACGTGCAGTTCGACGCGACCGAGCGGACCGTGGAGGCGTACGCGATCGACCGGGTCGGGCTGGACCTGTACGGGAAGCACGTGGCCGTCGACTTCCTCGCGTACGTGCGGGGGATGGCGAGGTTCGAGTCGCTGGACGGGCTGCTGGAGGCGATCGCGGACGATGTGAAGCGGGCGCGGGTGCTGACGGACACGTACGACCTGCAGCGCTGACGGACGAAACGGAAGGGCCCGTACCACCCCCGGGGTGGTACGGGCCCTTCGTCGTGCCGTCGGTCAGCCGAGGCGCGGGTCGCGCTGGGGCTGCTGGGGCTGCGGCGGCTGCTGCTGCGGGGCCGGGGGCTGCTGCCAGGGCTGGCCGGGCTGCGGGTAGGGCTGGCCGTAGGGCTGCGGCTGCTGCGGCGGCTGCTGGTACGGGGGCTGGCCCTGGGGCTGGCCGTACGGCTGCGGCTGCTGGTGGGGCTGCGGCTGCGGCGGCTGCTGCTGGGGGTAGGGCTGCTGGGACTGCGGGGACTGCTGGGGCTGTTGGGGCGCTCCCCAGTGTCCCTGCGGGGCCTGCTGCTGGGCCCGCAGGAAGTCCTCGGCCACGAGCGCGGAGAGGTTGAAGTACGCCTCGCGCGTCTTGGGCCGCATCATGTCGAGATCGACCTCGGCGCCGGCCGCGAGGTGTTCGTCGAACGGCACCACGACGACACCGCGGCAACGGGTCTCGAAGTGCTGCACGATGTCTTCGATCTTGATCATCTTGGCCGTCTCGCGGACTCCTGAAATGACGGTGAGGGAGCGGGAGACGAGGTCCGCGTACCCGTGCGCGGAGAGCCAGTCGAGGGTGGTGCTGGCGCTGCTGGCGCCGTCCACGGACGGCGTCGAGATGATGATCAGCTGATCGGCCAGGTCCAGGACGCCGCGCATGGCGGAGTAGAGGAGGCCGGTGCCCGAGTCGGTGAGGATGATCGGGTACTGGCGGCCCAGCGTGTCGATGACGCGCCGGTAGTCCTCGTCGTTGAAGGTCGTGGAGACGGCCGGGTCCACGTCGTTGGCGATGATCTCCAGACCGGAGGGCGCCTGCGAGGTGAACCGGCGGATGTCCATGTACGAGTTGAGGTACGGGATCGCCTGGACCAGGTCGCGGATGGTGGCACCGGTCTCGCGGCGCACGCGGCGGCCGAGGGTACCGGCGTCGGGGTTCGCGTCGATGGCCAGGATCTTGTCCTGGCGCTCGGTGGCGAGGGTGGCGCCGAGCGCGGTGGTGGTCGTGGTCTTGCCGACGCCGCCCTTGAGGCTGATGACGGCGATGCGGTAGCAGGACATGACCGGGGTGCGGATCAGCTCCAGCTTGCGCTGGCGCTCCGCTTCGGCCGCCTTGCCGCCGAAGCGGAAGCGGCCGCCGGCGCCGTTGTTGTTGTTGTTCTTGGGCTTCTGCTTGTTGCGCAGCAGGCGGTCGGAGGACAGCTCGACCGCGGCGGTGTAGCCGAGCGGCGCCCCGCCGCCGGTCGGGCTGGCGGAGTAGCGCGGGTCGTGCGGCTGGGGCTGCGGCGGCTGTTGCTGCTGCCCCGGTCCCACGGGCCACTGCCCGGCGGAACGGGGGTCGTACGACTGCGGCTGGGGCTGTTGCTGCGGCTGCGGCTGCTGCTGCGGGGCGGGGATCGACGGCGGGAACGGATGGGCGTCCTGCGTCGCGAACGCGGGCGGCAGCAGGGGCAGTTCACCGCCGGGTCCTCCGAACGGGGTCTCCCCGCCGGCCTGCGCCTGCGCCGGTGCCGGCGCCTGCTCGGCGGGAGGCAGCGCGGGCAGCCCGTCGGCGGGGGTGTCCTGCGGACCGGCCCAGCCGCCGGAGGAAGCCTGCACCGCGGGGACCGGCTCGTCGGCGACCGGCGCCGGGGCGTCGAGCGCGGGCCGAGCGTCCTCGACCGGGGCCGGGTACGCCGGGAGGGCGTCAGTCGGAGCCGGGGCCTCGATCGGTGCCGGGCCCGGGGTGGGAGCCGCGTACGACGGAGCCGGTTCGTCGGAGGCGCCGAACGGCGGCGCGAAGGGGGCAGGGGCGTCGGGAACGGGCAGCCCGTTCTCGACAGGTGCCGAGGCCGGATACGCCGGGGTGGCGTCGGCCGGAGTCGGAACAGGCGCCTCGAGGGCTGCCGGAGCCGGGTAGGCCGGGAGGGCGTCGGCCGGAGCCGGAGCCTCGAACGAGGCCGGGTCCAGGGCCGGAGCCGTGTACAGCGGAGCCGGAGCAGGTGCCTCGATCGGAGCCGGTGCCTCGGTCGGTGCCGATGCCGGATACGGGGGGAGGGCGTCGGCCGGAGCCGGAGCCGGAGCCGGAGCCGGAGCCTCGACCGGGGCCGGGTCCAGGGCCGGAGCCGTGTACGGCGGAACCGGAGCAGGTGCCTCGATCGGGGCCGGGGCCGGGGCCGGGTACGCGGGTGCGGCCTCGGCCGGAGCCGGAGCAGGTGCCTCGGGCGCTGCCGGAGCCGGGTAGGCCGGGAGGGCGTCGGCCGGAGCCGGAGCCTCGGTCGGAGCCGGCGCAGGCACCTCGAACGGAGCCGGGGCCGGGGCCGGGTACAGCGGTGCGGCCTCGGTCGGAGCCGGCGCAGGCACCTCGAACGGAGCCGGGGCCGGAGCCGGGTGCAGCGGTGCGGCCTCGGTCGGAGCCGGCGCAGGCACCTCGAACGGAGCCGGAGCCTCGAACGAGGCCGGGTCCAGGGCCGGAGCCGTGTACAGCGGAGCCGGTGCAGGCACCTCGATCGGGGCCGGGGCCGGGAACGGATGCGCAGGGGCGGCCTCGGCCGGAGCCAGAGCCTCGATCGGTGCCGGAGCCGGAGCCGGAGCAGGCACCTCGAACGGAGCCGGAGCCGGGTACAGCGGTGCGGCCTGAGCCGGAGCAGGCGCCTCGATCGGGATCGGGGCCGGGAACGGCGACTCGGCCGACGTGGTTGCCGGGAACGGGGCGGGCAGGCCCGCCCCGTCGGACGGGGTCCGCTGGGCCGGCGGCGCGATCCGCATCGTCGAGGGCGACTCCACGTCCGGCGGGCGGTGCGGTTCGAAGCCGCTGCCCTCGGGGAGCCCCGGCACCTGCGCGGCCGGGGCCGCACCCTGCGTGTACCAGGCCGGCGGGGTGTAGTCGATGGTGAACTCGCCCGTCACCTCGGGCTCCGCGTCGGACTGATCGTCCGTCGGGACGTCCCACGCCCCGCCGCGCCTCTCGTTCCGATCGCCGCTCACTGGTCCTCCTGGTCTGTTGAACACTGGTCCGGCGCCCACCTCGCCGCGCCCGGACCCAGCCTAATCGCGCCCCGACATCACTGTCCGCCCCCCTCAGGGGCCTTGGTCAGTCGATGCGCCGGGCTCCGCCCAGCAGGCCCGTCTCCGTTTCCGTCCCCTGGGTCATCACGAACTGCCGGTCCCGTGGCGTGCACCACAGCGTCACTCCGTCGCCCAGCGTCGGCAGGGACGCCACCGCCTGCCGGGGCAGCCGCATCAGACGGCCGATCTGCTCCGCCTCGTCCGGGGACACCCGCTGCACGCCCACCAGCGACGACTGCTGCAGCAACCGCGGCGCCGTCAGGCTGAGATACGGCAGCAGGGTCAGCACCGACTGCCACGGCCCGGCCACCACGCGCCCGCGCGGCGGCCGCATCCCGCAGTCGCGGACCACCAGCACCGGGCTGCCCGCCGAGGCGCCCTGCGGCGGGACCCGGCCCACCTCGTGCAGGGTCACGCACGGCTGCCCGCCGCCCGCCGCCTGGGCCAGCCCGGACCACACCTGGCTGCGCCCGGTCTCCACGGCCACCCGCGCGCCCGTGGCCGCCGCGCGCAGCGCCAGCACCTGAGCCGTCCACAGGCCGCCGATCAGCGTCACCTCGTACGGAGTCGGCCGGTTGATGCCGAGCACCGCGGACCGGCCCTCGGCGTCCACGCCGATGACGACCCCGTCGTCCCCGACGGGCAGCGCCAGTGCGTCCAGGTCCGCCGAGGGCACCACGTGCCGTTCCCGCCGCGGGCCGACCAGCCCGAAACCGCCCCTCATCGCGCCCCTCCCAGCGGCAGCGAGGCCAGCAGCCCCGGCACCTGTTCACGGTCGAGCCGGACCAGCCCGGCCTTCACGCCCCGCGCCGTCCGCTCCAACTCCCGCCGCGCCGCGACGAGTTCCTCGTCGCTGCGCCCGGTCACCCGTACGTGTCCGGTCAGGGTCACGCCCTGTCGCTCCGCCGGGGCCACCGTCAGGCTGAAGTTCGTGGCGAGCGCGGGCAGCGAGGTCAGCAGCGCCACGAACTGCGGCAGCGCCGCCGCGCCCGAGCCGCCCAGCTGCGGCCAGCGGCCTATCCAGTACGTCGTGTGCCGCCGGTCGTCGCAGCGCCACGTCCGCGGGGTCTCCTCGGTGCGCCGCCCGGTACTGGCCGACCGCCCGGCCTGGGTGATCGCCATCGGGTTCGCGCACGAGGACGTGGCCAGCGCCGCAGTCAGCTCCTGCTCGGTCAGCACGGTGGCCGTGAACCCGGCCCCGGCCAGCCGGCTCGCCAACTGGTCGGCCGCGCGCACCACGCACCGCTGCGCCCCCGCCAGCCCGCCGCCGCGCGCGGTGACGGCCTCGGGGCACAGCTCCGGGTCGAGCTTGAGGGCGATCCACGTCAGGCGCACCGCCGGAGTTCCCGTCCGGGCCTGCAGCGGCGCGTAGTTGAGGGTGGCCATCGACCGGGCCGGCAGGTGCGGCGCCGGCGCCGGCTGGGTGTGCTGCACCAGCTGCGCCGACTCCAGCCGGATGCCGTCCACTTCGAGGATGTCCCGTACGAGGCCGAGCGGCAGCGGACGCGCCGCCCGGTCGGGCCGCAGCGCGGTGGCGTCCGTGTCCACCTGGACGACCGCGGTCAGGAAGGTCCCGTCGCCGATCATCCCGACCGGACGCCGCTCGCGGTCGCTGAACGTGAGCGTGCGCAGCGCCGGATCGGCCTCGACCAGCGGGGCCAGCCCGGGCTCGGTGCCCGTGGGCACGACGAAGGAGGCGGCCCGGCCGCGACGCGAACGCAGTGCGAGCGCGCCGCCGATCCACTCCGGCAGGGAGCGCTGGTGGCGGCGTACGACCGCGAGCACCACCAGCACGAGCGCGAGCACGCCGACGGGGACCAGCAGCATCGGTTCGACCACCCAGGCCACCAGCAGCGCGGCCGCCGCGACTTGGAGCAGTACGAGCTGTTGCAGTCGGAACGGACCGAAGCGGCCAGGGCTCGACTTCGGCTGCGGCGTCACCCCGCCGCGGGCGGGTGCGGGCGCGGGTGCGCCGGTCTGCGGCTCCGTCGCGGTTGCCATCACTCGCGCACTTCCCCTCTCTCCCCCGGCCACGCTGAGTGGTGCCCCCAGGGTCAGAACCCATGAGTCCGGGCGTTGTGCGTCACTGCCGCACGACCCCGGAGTCTCCCCGATCCACCTCAACAAACCCTGATTACCCCGGTGCGGGAGGCGCTGAGCGGCTGCCTCACCCTACCCGGCCCGTGCATACCGTCCGTCAAGAGGCATAGTAGGTGCCCGGTCCGACAATCGAGGCCCTGGGACCGTACTCACCGGCCGGGCCGTGCGGGGAGAAACAGGCGGTCATGGCATCACGACGCGATGAGCTCAACGCGTACACGTTTGCGAAGCGGCGCACGGTGGCCGCGTTCCTCCAGCCCTCCGCCACGGGGACCGAGGAGGGCGCGCCGCGCCCGCTGCGCGCGGTCCTGCCGAGCCTGATCGTCGGCGCGCTCGTGCTCGCCGGATTCGGCGCCTGGGGCATGTTCAAGCCGACCGCCCCCAAGGGCTGGGCGGAGCCCGGGACCAGGGTCATCGTCGGCAAGGACTCGACGACCCGGTACGTGGTCCTGACCACGAAGGTCAACGGCAAGGACCAGACCCGGCTGCACCCGGTGCTGAACCTCGCCTCCGCCCGACTCCTGCTGGATCCGCAGAAGTTCAAGGTCATCACCGTCGAGGACAAGGTCCTCGACGGGGGCAAGCCGCCGCGCGGGCCCATCATCGGCATCCAGTACGCCCCCGACCGGCTCCCCTCCAAGGAGGACGCCGGCAAGGCCAAGCGCTGGGCCGTCTGTCAGCAGCCGGGCGGCAACGGCCGCGGCGTGCAGACCGCCACCTTCGTCCTCGCCGACCGCGAGGCGGCCAAGACGGACGACGCCCGCAGGCTCACCGAGACCCAGTCGCTGTACGTGCAGGGCACCGGTCCGGGCAAGGAGCGCTACCTGGTCGACCGGACCGGGACGAAGTACAAGTTCCCGGAGGGCACGCCCGCCGCCGGGACCATGACCAACGCCCTGGTCGGCACCGGCGCCACCCCGCAGCAGGTCACCCCGGAATGGCTGGGGACCCTCAACTCCGGCGACGACCTGGCCTTCCCGCCGCTCCCCGGCAAGGCCGGCGCCAACGCCGACGTGAAGGGCCTGACCACCGCCGACAACAAGGTCGGCATGGTGCTCAAGGCCCAGACCGGCTCCGGCGCGCAGCACTACGTGGTGCTGCCGGGGAAGGTCGCACCGGTCTCCGACTTCGTGGCCTGGCTGCTGATCTCGGCGCCCGCGACCGACGGCCTCAACATGCACGGCAAGGCCCGCGAGGTCGACCTCCAGTCGCTCAGCCCGGACGCCGCCCCCTTCGCCGGCGACGTCAAGTGGCCGCAGGAGAAGACCGACCGGATCAACCAGACGGCGCCGGCCGCCGGCACCCAGACGGGCAGCGGCTCCAACAACCGCGACACCGTCTGCAACGTCCTGCGCTCGGTCGACGGCCAGGGCAACCAGACCCTGAGCACCTGGGCGGGCACCGGCTTCCCCATCGACATCACCGCCAGCGGCACCAGCGCCTACGTCACCCCGGGCTCGGGGCTGCTCTACACGCAGGTCCAGGGCAAGCAGACCACGGCCGGCGGCTCCCTCTTCCTGGTCACCGACACCGGCCTGCGGTACGCCGTCCAGGCCAACGGGGACAGCGACGCCGAGAAGTCGAAGATCGGCGCGCCCGACCAGGCGAAGAGCGGCACCGCCGACGGCCGCCCCGAGGCCAGCCAGGCGCAGCTCCGCCTCGGCTACGGGGGCATCACCCCGGCCATGGTGCCCATCGCCTGGTCGGAGTTCCTCTCCAAGGGCCCGCGCCTGGACACCAACTCCGCCCGTCAGCCCCAGGGTTCGTGAGGAAGCCGCCGATGCCCCAGTCCCAGAAGCCCCGGCCCGGGCTCCTCGCCGCCGCCTTCGCCCTCACCCTGGTCACCGGTGGCGCGGGCGCGGCCGCCGCGGCCGAAACGCCCGCGCCGCACGCCCCGTACGCCCTGCGCCCCGACGGCGCGGGGGAGTGCACCTTCCCCATGAAGAAGCAGATCGAGGACCGCCCCTGGGCCCTGCAGCGGCTGCTGCTCGACGAGCTCTGGGCGCAGACCAAGGGCAAGGACAAGAACGGCGCCGGCGTCCGCGTCGCCGTCATCGACACCGGTGTGGACCGGGTGAACCCGCAGCTCAGCGGCGCCCTCGACACGGGCGCCGGCAAGGACTTCGTCGACCCCAAGGGCGGCGACGGCACGAGCGACACCATCGGCCACGGCACGAAGGTCGCCGGGCTGATCGCGGCCCGCCCCCAGCAGGGCACCGGTTTCGTCGGCCTGGCCCCGGACGCCACGATCATCCCGATCCGGCAGAACGACGGGCAGGGCAAGGGCAACGCCCTGTCGCTGAGCCAGGCGATCGACCATGCGGTGTCCAAGGGCGCCCAAGTGATCAACATCTCCCAGGACACCGACGCACAGCTGACCGCGGACTCCGAGCTCGCCAAGTCGGTCCAGAAGGCCCTCGCCGCCAACGTCGTGGTCGTGGCCTCGGCCGGCAACGACGGCATGAGCGGCGAGAAGCGCAAGACCTACCCGGCGGCCTTCCCCGGAGTGCTCGCCGTCGGCGCCTCGGACCGCAACAACGAGCGCGCCCCGTTCTCCCAGCCCGGCGACTTCATCGGGGTGGCGGCGCCCGGCGTCGACATGGTGTCCACCGTCCCGGGCTTCGGGCAGTGCATCGACAACGGCACCAGCTTCTCCGCCCCGTACGTCGCCGGGGTCGCCGCCCTGCTGCGCGCCGAGCACGGGGACTGGTCCGCCGAGCAGATCGTCTGGCAGATCCAGAACACCGCCGAACGTTCGGTCAACGGCCACGACGACTACGTCGGTTGGGGCATCGTCGACCCGGTGCGCGCGCTCAGCCACGACCAGGAGGCCCCCAGGGCCCCCGTCCCGGACCCCGGCCCGCCCCCGGCGACGGCCCCCGAGGCGGCGGCGCTGCAGCTCACCGAGACGGCCCAGGAGCGTGCGGAGAGGTTCGGGACGTACGCTCTCGGCATCGGCGCCGTCCTGATCGCCGTCATCGCGGGTACCGCGACGGTCATCCGGGACGCACGCGGACGCCGACGCCGTTTGCAGTGAACGGTCACAGCTCGTCAACCGAAGCGGCCCACCTGTGTTGGGGCTGGTCGCTGAACTGGCTAGAGTGACACCAGGCTTCACGAGTGTGATCGGGGAATCGCGTGGAGCGGAGGGGGACGCCCGAGGGCGCGTGGCTCACAACCGCGCCGGGGCGGTGTCCGCTCCGCCACGCAATCCGCCGGTTCCGCCGGCGAATTGAGAAGTAAGGAGCTTCGTATGAGCACGAACACTTTCGGACTTGCAGACACTCCGGTCGTCAAGGCGAAGACCAAGATCGAAGAGACGGCCGATGCCGTCTCCAGGCAGGCCCGCGAGATGGCCGACATCCTTGAAACCGTGAGTGCCGGCTGGACCGGTGTCGGTGCCGACGGGTTCAAGCGAGCCCAGGTGCTGCTGAACCGTGACCACGACGATATCCGTCGTCTGCTCCGCGTCCTGCACAACGCGGTGTCCCAGACCAAGAACCTGACCAACGCCCAGGACGACGAGGTGCAAGCGGCGTTCAGGCAGGGGATCAAGGCCTACGGTGCAAGCACCTCGGGCCTCAACAACCTCTGACCCACGTCGTTTTCAGGTAACCCGCTCAGCGAGAAGGAGAAGCACATGGCTGCCGACGACGGCCACACCAAGGTCCGGTATGACAGCGTCCAGCAGATGGCCAACCGCCTCCGCCAGGTCTCGAGGCACATCATCGAGGACCTGGACGCGATGGAGCGGGCAGTGACGGTCGTCACGGACACCTGGGACGGCGAGGCGCACGGCCAGTACGTCGATCTCCAGAAGAAGTACCGTGACAAGGCCGACCACATGAAGGACATGCTGGAGAACGTCGCCCAGCTCATCGAGCGCGGCAAGGACGACTACCGCGCCACCGACAAGCGGGCGTCGAGCCTGTTCACCGAGGCCTTCTGAGCCCGGTCGCCGACAGGTCCGCACACGCCGAAGGGGCGCGCCCACACCGGGCGCGCCCCTTCGGCGTTGTCCTGCGGTCCTCTCAGGGACGGTGCCGGTCGAGGTCGAACTCGCCGTCCCTGGCCCCCAGTACGAAGGCCTCCCACTCGGCGGCCGTGTAGCGCAGCACCGTGTCCCGGTCCAGAGAGGACCGCATGGCCACCGCCCCCTCGGGAAGCCGGGCGATCTCGACCCGCTCCTCGTCCGGGCTGGTCCCGGGCGGCCCCTCCCACTCCACGCCGCTGATGTCGAGCGCGTACAGCTCGTCCTTCTCCTGCTGAGTGCCCATGGGTGGCCTCTCCCTCGGTGGCGCGTGTTCACCGCCGATTATCGGTGCTGCGCCGCCGACCGGGAGAGGTTTCCACCCGATCCTTCCCGGTCGCCGGCCCCTGACAGGTGTCCGGCCACCGGGAAGGCGATCACATCTGGCCCGGCATCCGCCCGAGCTGCACCAGCGACGTCCCCCGCCTGCGCGAGGCGAAGTACGCCCGGCCCGGCGGCATCGGACGCGGCCGCACGGTGCCGACGAGGTCGCCCTCGGACGGGTCGCCGGACAGGACGATGCCCTGCGCGCCCAGCTCCTTGATGCGCTGCATGAACGGCTCGTACATCGAACGCGAGGCACCCGCCGAGTTGCGGGCGATGATGAAGCGGACGCCCGTGTCCCGTGCGAACGGCAGGAACTCCACCAGCGGCGCCAGCGGATTGCCCTGACTGGTGGCCACCAGGTCGAAGTCGTCGATCACGATGTACACGTCCGGGCCGGTCCACCAGCTCCGGTCGCGCAGCTGCTGCGGGGTGACGTCGGTCGGCGGCTGCCGGCGCGAGAACACCCCGCCCAGCGCCTCCATGTGCATCTGCAGGGAGCTCGCCATCGGCGCGTACTCCAGCAGGTGCTCCTCCGGCAGCGCCCCGAGCAGGCTCCGCCGGTAGTCGCCCACGACCAGCCGCGCCTGGTCCGGCGTGTAGCGTTCGGCGATCTGCTTGGCGATGAGCCGCAGCAGGTTCGTCTTCCCCGACTCGCTCTCGCCGAACACGAGGAGGAAGGGGTCGGACTCGAAGTCGACGAAGACCGGCTCCAGGTCGCTCTCGTCGATGCCGATCGCGATCCCGCGGCCGGGGAACTCCCCGCCCTTGGGCAGCTGGTCCGAGTGGAGCAGCCGCGGCAGCAGCCGTACGCCGGGAGCCGCCGGGCCCGACCAGTTCTGCTTCACCGCCTCCACGAACGCCGTCGTGGCCTCGGACAGGTCCCCGGCCTCGTGCGAGCCGTCGATCCGCGGGAGCGCGCCCAGGAAGTGCAGCTTCTCCGCCACCTGCCCGCGGCCCGGCATCCCGGGCGGGACGTTCGCCGCGACCTTCCGGTCGAACTCGGAGTCCATCGTGTCGCCGAGCCGCAGCTCCAGCCGGCTGAGCATCTGGTCCTTGAGCGCGGCCCGCACCTCCATGTAGCGCGCCGCCGTGATCACCACGTGGATGCCGTAGCCCAGACCGCGGGACGCGATGTCCGTGACGATCTGCTCCAGGGCCTCGTACTCGCCCTTGAAGTTGCCCCAGCCGTCGACGATCAGGAACACGTCGCCCCACGGCTCACCGGGCATGTCGCCCGCCGCCCGGCGCCGCCGGTAGGTGCCGATCGAGTCGATGTTGTTCGCGCGGAAGAACTCCTCGCGGCGGTTGAGGATGCCACCCACCTCCGCGACCGTACGCCGTACCCGCTCCGGGTCCAGACGCGAGGCGATCCCGCCCACGTGCGGCAGCTCGGCCACCGCCGACAGGCTGCCACCACCGAAGTCCAGTCCGTAGAACTGCACTTCGCGCGGGGTGTGGGTGAGCGCGAAGGAGGAGATCAGCGTCCGCATCAGCGTCGACTTGCCCGACTGCGGACCGCCGACGACCATCATGTGGCCCGCCGCACCCGAGAAGTCCCGGTACAGGACCTCGCGCCGCTGCTCGAAGGGCTTGTCGATGAGGCCGAGCGGCACCACGAGCCCGCCGGGGCGCGTGTACCCGTCCGCGTGCAGCCCGCGCTCCGCGCTCGGCGCCAGCGCCGGCAGCAACTGGTCCAGCGGCGGAGCCTGGTCGAGCGGCGGCAGCCACACCTGGTGCGCCGGCACGCCCTGACCCTCCAGCCGGCTCACGATCACGTCGAGCACCGTGTCCGCGAGCGCGTCGTCCTCCCGCGGCGTCTGCGCCGCCAGGTACGCCGGGTCCGGAGCCGCGTACACCACCGGCACCGGGGTCGCCGTGAACAGCGCGGGACGCCGCTCCACCGGGAACAGCCCCACCGACAGGTCCGGCCCGCCCGAGCGGTAGGTGCCCGACACGTACGCCGCCTTGAAGCGGGTCATCTCGTCCGTACCGAACTTCAGGTAGCCCGAACCGGGCACCGACGGCAGGTGGTAGGCGTCCGGCACGCCGATCGCCGTCCGAGACTCCGCCGCCGAGAAGGTCCGCAGACCGATCCGGTACGACAGGTACGTGTCCAGACCGCGCAGCTTGCCCTCCTCCAGCCGCTGCGAGGCCAGCAGCAGGTGCACGCCCAGCGACCGGCCGATGCGGCCGATCTGGATGAACATGTCGATGAAGTCCGGCTTCGCCGTCAGCAGCTCGCTGAACTCGTCGATGACCAGCACCAGCGAGGCCAGCGGCTCCAGCGGGGCGCCCGCCGCGCGGGCCTTCTCGTAGTCGTGGATGTTGGCGTAATTGCCCGCCGAACGCAGCAGCTCCTGACGGCGCTGCAGCTCACCGCGGATCGAGTCGCCCATGCGGTCCACGAGCGTGAGGTCGTCCGCCAGGTTGGTGATGACGGCCGCCACGTGCGGCATCTGCCCCATGCCGGTGAAGGTCGCACCGCCCTTGAAGTCGGCGAGCACGAAGTTCAGCGTCTCCGAGGTGTGCGTGACCGCCAGACCCAGCACCAGCGTGCGCAGCAGCTCCGACTTGCCGGAACCGGTCGCGCCCACGCACAGACCGTGCGGGCCCATGCCCTCCTGCGCCGCCTCCTTCAGGTCCAGCATGACGGGGGCGCCGCCCTCGCCGACACCGATCGGCACGCGCAGCCGCTCACCGGCCGACCTCGGCCGCCAGGTCCGCGCCACGTCCACCGCTGCCGCGTCGCCCAGGTTCAGCAGGTCCGTGAAGTCCAGGTTGGCGAGCAGCGGCTCGTCGTCGTCCCCGCCGCCCGTGCGCATCGGCGCCAGCTGCCGGGCCAGCGCCTCCGCCGCGGGCAGCGACAGCGTGTCCGGGACGCCCTCGTACGCGACCCCGCCGCCCGACTCCAGGCGCAGCCGGCCCGGCCGCACCACGACCGACAGCCCGCCGCGCGGCTCGTCCAGCTCGCCCGCGACCACCTCGACGATGGTGACGCCCTGCAGCCCCTCGGCCGCCGCGAACACCGAGTCCGGCGGCACCATGCCGCCGTCCAGCACGACCACCAGGTGCGGCTGGTCCAAGACCGGGGAAACGTCCCGACTGAACCGGGGCCGGCCCTCCAGCCTGTTCCCCAGCAGCCCCTCCAGCTCGGCGAGGTCGTCGCCGAACAGCCGCTTCGTACCCGCCCCGTCGACCTGACCCGGGACCTGCGTGTGCGGCAGCCACTTCGTCCAGTCCCAGGAGGGCAGCGCACCCGGCGCGGCCACCACGGCCACCACCAGGTCCTCGGGGGAGTGCAGGGTCGCCAGCTGCGCGACCATCGCCCGCGCCGTACTGCGCGCCGAGTCCGGCTCCCCGGAAACCGTCACGTGGTAGAACGCCCGGATCGACAGCGCCACCGGTAGCCCGTCCAGCGAGGAGTGCACCTTCAGGAAGCGCTGCATCGCACCCGCGGTCAGCGGCTCCAGCTCGTCCACCGGCGCCGTCTCCGGCGCCACCAGCGGGGTCGCCAGCCGCTGCGCGCCCAGCCCGAGCCGGGCCTGCCCGAAGTCCGGGTCGCCGACCCGCCGCTCCCAGAGCCGCGAACCCTCCGCCACCACCGACCACAACTGCTCCGGCGCCGGGTGCAGATAGAGCTGCGCGTCGCGCTGCGCCCGCGCGGTCCTGCGTACCTGACGGCGCGTCTGCGCAAGGTACTTGAGGTAATCCCGGCGGACGTCGGCCATTTGCCCCTGCGTACCGCGCCGGTGGCGCACCAGCTGGGCGACGACCATGGCGACGGTCGAAACGAGCATCAGCACACCCATGATGCGCATGAACGGTGCCGCGCCCGGCATGAAGAAGAAGACGACGGAAGAGCCCATGCCGAGCATCGGCAGGAGCTGCATCAGCATGCCCTCCTGCTGCCCGCGCGGAAGTTCGGGCGGAGCTTCCAGCCGCAGCTCGTCCGAGGGAACCTCGGGCGGCAGGGACCGCGGCGGGCGTTTGACGACGATCTGGCTCACCGGAGAATCAATCCCTCGAAAACGGACGGGACGTCGTAACCGGCGCCCCCAAGTCCCGGGCGCGAAGGGGGTTCCCCCACGCGACGGTGATCCTACTTGCCGACAGTAGGGCCAGGCGCCCGGTAGGGTGGCGCGCGCATCATGCGCATCCGCGAATCGTCCGCCGGTGCGGGCACCAACCAGGGGAGTCTCACAGGTGAGTACGGCCGCAACGACGGGCTTCTGCAGGGTCACCGTCGTGGCTCCCGACAGCCGGATCGACGTTGCCCTCCCCGAGGACATCGCCGTCGCCGACGTCTATCCCGAGCTGCTGCGCCTCACCGGCCAGACCCAGCCCGTGGGTGCCCCGACCGGCTTCCACCTCGTACGCCGCTCCGGCACCGTCCTCGACGGCGCCCGCACCCTCGCAGCGCAGCAGGTCCTCGACGGCGAGGTGCTCAGCCTGCGCCCCTTCGCCGAGTCCCTGCCGCCCGCGGTGTTCGACGACGTCTCCGACGCCGTCGCCTCCGCCGTCGTCCGCGACCGGCACCGCTGGAGCGACGACATGCTGCGCGGCGCGGGCCTGGCCGGCGCCGCCGTGCTGCTCGTCATGCTCGGCTTCGTCCTCTGGTACGCCGACCCGGTCCGCCACGACATGCACGGCCTGCCCGGGATCATCGCCGGGGCCGTCGGCGTCCTGCTCACCGCCGTGGCCGGCGTCCGGGCCCGCGTCTACCGCGACCGCCTCTCCGCAGTGGCGCTCGGCCTCGGCGCCCTCCCGCACCTGCTGATCGCCGGCTCCGGGATCATCGCCCCGGCCGTCGGCGAGGGCCCCGGCCGGCTCCAGTTCCTGCTCGGCTGCGTCTGCGTCCTGGTCGCCTCCGTCGCACTGGTCGCGCTCACTCCCAGTGGCGACGCCCCCTTCGTCGCGGCCACCTTCGTCGCCGCCACCGGAACCCTCGCCACCTTCACCGCCATCGTCACCGAGGCGTCCGCGACCTACACCGCCGCCGTCTGCGCCCCCGTCGCCATCGGGCTCGTCGCCTTCCTCCCCGGCCTCTCCGCCCGCTTCGCCCGGCTGCCGATCGGCTACGCCGCACCGCAGAGCGCCACGGATGAGTACACCGACTACGCGGCGACCCCGGACCGCTACGAGACAGAGCCGTACGGTGACCAGTCCGGCTCCGACCAGCCCGAGGCGGCCGGCACCCCGCTCGACGCCGAGGCGATCGCCGCCCAGGCCCGCCGCGGCCACGAGATGCTCCTCGGCCTGGTCGGCGGCTGCGCCGCCGTCGCCGTCGCCTCCGCCGCCGTCCTCGGCTTCTCCGACAACACCTGGGGCCGCCTGCTGGCCCTCGCCACCGGCCTCGCCATGCTGCTGCGGGCCCGCCTCTTCCGCTACACCTCCCAGGTGGTGTGCGCCCTGGCCGCCGGTCTCGCCGCCATCGCCCTGCTGATCCTGGGCATGGCGCTGCACCCGCCGGTCGACCTGGTCGAGGCCCTGGTCCTGGAGCAGGACAGCAGCGGTCTGGACCTCCGTACGATCTGGCTGACCGCCGCCGTCGCGGCCGGCGCGGCCCTCCTCGCGGGAATTGCGCTTGTCATCCCGAGCAAGGGCCTGTCACCCTTCTGGGGAAGGCTGCTCGACCTCACCGAGGCGGCGGTCCTGCTCAGCCTGGTCCCCCTGACCCTGGCCGTGCTGGACGTTTACTCCCGGGCCCGCGCTCTCACCAGCTGAGACGTCGCGTCCCGGCAGCCTGGTACGCTGTGTGACGGCCGTTTGTGTACGCGTCCCCCGGATCCTCTCCCAAGGGTCTGTGGACTGCGCTCAGCGGACCCCGCCTCCCGAGTAACGGAAGCTCCCCAGAGACTCAGACCTGGGGCACTCGGTGGCAACGAAGACCTAAAACGAGGAGTACGCGTGCCGCTCGACGCCGCTACGAAGAAGCAGATCATCACCGAGTTCGGTGCCAAGGAGGGCGACACCGGCTCCCCCGAGGTCCAGGTTGCGATGCTCTCCCGCCGCATCTCGGACCTGACCGAGCACCTCAAGACGCACAAGCACGACCACCACTCCCGTCGTGGTCTGCTGATCCTGGTCGGCCAGCGTCGCCGCCTGCTGCAGTACCTGGCCAAGAAGGACATCCAGCGCTTCCGTACGCTGGTCGAGCGCCTCGGCATCCGCCGCGGTGCGGCCGGCGCCAAGTAACACGCCGTGAAGGGAGCGGTTCCCACATCAGGGGGCCGCTCCCTTTGCTGTACGTGCGCACCGGACCGGACCCTTTGTAGTCTGGAACGGACGCACGTGCGCGTCTGAGGAAGACGCGCACAACTGAAGAGGAGGAGCGCCCTCCCACGCCGCCGGTCCTCGGTAGTGGCACCCGGAATGCCCCAGGGGGGGCAACGAACCGGATGCTTCGATCGAAGACCGGCCCGCACGCCAGGAGCGCTTCTCCGCAACCGTCCACCGCCACACGGGCGGCGGACGGAGACGACGAAAATGGAGAAAACGCTAGTGGAGAACGAGACCCACTACGCCGAGGCCGTCATTGACAACGGTTCCTTCGGCACCCGCACCATCCGCTTCGAGACGGGCCGTCTGGCCCGCCAGGCCGCCGGCTCCGCCGTTGCCTACCTGGACGACGACACGATGGTGCTGTCCGCCACCACCGCGTCGAAGAAGCCCAAGGACCAGCTCGACTTCTTCCCCCTGACGGTGGACGTCGAGGAGCGGCAGTACGCGGCCGGCAAGATCCCCGGCTCCTTCTTCCGTCGTGAGGGCCGGCCCTCCGAGGACGCGATCCTCACCTGCCGCCTGATCGACCGCCCGCTGCGCCCGTCCTTCAAGAAGGGCCTGCGCAACGAGATCCAGGTCGTCGCGACGATCATGGCGCTCAACCCCGACCACCTGTACGACGTCGTGGCGATCAACGCCGCCTCCGCGTCGACCCAGCTGGCCGGCCTGCCCTTCTCCGGCCCGATCGGCGGCGTCCGCGTCGCGCTGATCCGCGGCCAGTGGGTCGCCTTCCCGACGCACACCGAGCTCGAGGACGCCGTCTTCGACATGGTCGTCGCGGGCCGCGTCCTGGAGGACGGCGACGTCGCGATCATGATGGTCGAGGCCGAGGCCACCGAGAAGACCATCGCCCTCGTCAAGGGCGGCGCCCAGGCGCCGACCGAGGAGATCGTGGCCTCCGGCCTCGACGCCGCGAAGCCCTTCATCAAGGTCCTCTGCAAGGCCCAGGCCGACCTGGCCGCCAAGGCCGCGAAGCCCGAGGGTGAGTTCCCGGTCTTCCTGGACTACCAGGACGACGTGTACGAGGCCCTCGCGGCCGCCGTCAAGGGTGACCTCTCCCAGGCGCTGACCATCGCGGGCAAGCAGGACCGCGAGGCAGAGCTGGACCGCGTCAAGGAGATCGCCGCCGAGAAGCTCCTCCCGGCCTTCGAGGGCCGCGAGAAGGAGATCTCCGCCGCCTACCGCAGCCTGACCAAGGCCCTGGTGCGCGAGCGCGTCATCAAGGACAAGGTCCGCATCGACGGCCGCGGGCTCACGGACATCCGTACCCTCGCCGCCGAGGTCGAGGCCATCCCGCGCGTGCACGGCTCGGCGCTGTTCGAGCGTGGCGAGACCCAGATCCTGGGCGTCACCACCCTCAACATGCTCCGCATGGAGCAGCAGCTGGACACCCTCTCCCCGGTGACCCGCAAGCGCTACATGCACAACTACAACTTCCCGCCGTACTCCGTCGGTGAGACCGGCCGCGTCGGTTCGCCGAAGCGCCGCGAGATCGGCCACGGCGCGCTCGCCGAGCGCGCGATCGTGCCGGTCCTCCCGACCCGCGAGGAGTTCCCCTACGCGATCCGTCAGGTGTCCGAGGCCCTCGGCTCCAACGGTTCGACGTCCATGGGCTCGGTCTGCGCCTCCACCATGTCGCTGCTGAACGCCGGTGTGCCCCTCAAGGCCCCCGTCGCCGGTATCGCCATGGGCCTGATCTCCCAGGAGATCGACGGCAAGACCCACTACGTCGCCCTCACCGACATCCTCGGTGCGGAGGACGCCTTCGGCGACATGGACTTCAAGGTCGCCGGCACCAAGGAGTTCGTCACCGCGCTCCAGCTGGACACCAAGCTCGACGGCATCCCGGCCTCCGTCCTGGCCGCCGCCCTCAAGCAGGCCCGCGACGCCCGCCTCCACATCCTCGACGTGATGATGGAAGCGATCGACACGCCGGACGCGATGTCCCCGTTCGCCCCGCGGATCATCACCGTCAAGATCCCGGTGGACAAGATCGGTGAGGTCATCGGCCCCAAGGGCAAGATGATCAACCAGATCCAGGAGGACACCGGCGCCGAGATCACGATCGAGGACGACGGCACCATCTACATCGGTGCCGCCGACGGCCCGGCCGCCGAGGCCGCCCGCGCCACGATCAACTCGATCGCCAACCCGACCATGCCGGAGGTCGGCGAGCGCTACCTGGGTACGGTCGTCAAGACCACCACCTTCGGTGCCTTCGTCTCCCTCATGCCCGGCAAGGACGGCCTGCTGCACATCTCGCAGATCCGCAAGCTCGCCGGTGGCAAGCGCGTGGAGAACGTCGAGGACGTGCTCGCGGTCGGCACCAAGGTCCAGGTGGAGATCGCCGAGATCGACCAGCGCGGCAAGCTCTCCCTGATCCCCGTGATCGACGGCGAGGCCGCCGGCGACGACGCTGACAAGGACGACTCCGACAAGTGATGTCGCGTAGTTCCCGTGTGACGGCCCGCCCCTCTTCGGAGGGGCGGGCCGTCGCCCGTACCCAAACCCTCCTCAAGGGCCAGAACGGCATCGGCACCGTCCGGCGCACGGTCCTGCCCGGCGGACTGCGCATCGTCACCGAGACGCTGCCCTCCGTCCGCTCCGCCACCTTCGGCATCTGGGCGCACGTCGGCTCCCGTGACGAGACGCCCACGCTCAACGGCGCCACGCACTACCTGGAGCACCTCCTCTTCAAGGGCACGCACCAGCGCAGCGCCCTCGACATCTCCTCCGCGATCGACGCGGTCGGCGGCGAGATGAACGCCTTCACGGCGAAGGAGTACACCTGCTACTACGCCCGGGTGCTCGACACCGACCTGCCGCTCGCCATCGACGTGGTCTGCGACATGCTCACCGGCTCGCTGATCCGCGAGGAGGACGTCGACGCCGAGCGCGGAGTCATCCTCGAAGAGATCGCGATGACCGAGGACGACCCGGGCGACATGGTCCACGACCTGTTCGCGCAGACCATGTACGGGGACACCCCCCTGGGCCGCCCCGTCCTCGGCACCGTCGACACGATCAACGCCCTCGGCGCCGACCGGATCCGCCGCTTCTACAAGAAGCACTACGACCCGACCCACCTCGTGGTGGCCGCCGCCGGCAACGTCGACCACAACAAGGTCGTCCGCCAGGTCCGCGCCGCCTTCGAGAAGGCCGGCGCGCTCGGCCGCACCGACGCCGAGCCGATCGGCCCGCGCGGCGGGGCCAAGCGCATCCGCACCGCCGGCCGCGTCGAGCTGGTGAACCGCAAGACCGAGCAGGCCCACGTGGTCCTCGGCATGCCCGGCATCGCCCGCACCGACGAGCGCCGCTGGGCGCTGGGCGTGCTGAACACCGCCCTCGGCGGCGGCATGTCCTCCCGGCTCTTCCAGGAGGTCCGGGAGAAGCGGGGCCTCGCCTACAGCGTGTACTCGTACACCTCGGCCTTCGCCGACACCGGCCTCTTCGGCGTGTACGCGGGCTGCCGGCCCAACCAGGTCCACGACGTGCTCCGGATCTGCCGCGACGAGCTCGACAAGGTCGCGACGGAGGGCCTCGCGGACGACGAGATCAAGCGGGCCATCGGCCAGCTGTCCGGCTCCACCGTCCTCGGCCTGGAGGACACCGGCGCGATCATGAACCGCATCGGCAAGAGCGAGCTGTGCTGGGGCGACCAGATGTCGGTCGACGACATGCTGGCCCGGATCGCCGCGGTGACCCCGGACGACGTCCGCTCGGTCGCGCAGGATGTACTGGCCCAGCGGCCCTCGCTCGCGGTGATCGGCCCGCTGAAGGAGAAGCAGGCCGCCCGTCTCGACGAAGCGGTCGCCTAGTTCCGTACGTGAGTAAGGAAGCAATATGAGCAAGCTGCGCGTGGCAGTCCTCGGCGCCAAGGGCCGCATCGGCGCCGAGGCCGTCAAGGCGGTCGAGGCCGCCGACGACATGGAGCTGGTGGCAGCCCTCGGCCGCGGCGACAAGCTGGAGACGCTGGCCGAGGCCGGCGCCCAGGTCGCGGTCGAGCTGACCACCCCGGCCTCGGTGATGGGGAACCTGGACTTCCTCATCCGCCACGGCATCCACGGAGTGGTCGGCACCACCGGCTGGACCGAGGACCGCCTCGCCCAGCTGAACACCTGGCTCGCCGGCTCCCCGGAGACCGGTGTGCTCATCGCCCCGAACTTCTCCATCGGCGCCGTCCTCACCATGAAGTTCGCCGCCCAGGCCGCCCGCTACTTCGAGTCCGTCGAGGTCGTCGAGCTGCACCACCCGAACAAGGTCGACGCCCCCTCCGGTACGGCGACCCGTACGGCGCAGCTCATCGCGGCCGCCCGCGCCGAGGCCGGCCTCGGCGCGCAGCCCGACGCCACCGCCACGGCCCTCGACGGGGCCCGTGGCGCGGACGTCGACGGCGTCCCGGTGCACGCCGTCCGCCTGCGCGGACTGCTGGCCCACCAGGAGGTGCTCCTCGGCGGCGAGGGCGAGACCCTGACCATCCGTCACGACTCCCTGCACCACAGCAGCTTCATGCCGGGCATCCTGCTCGGCGTGCGCCGCGTGACGCAGACCCCGGGCCTCACGTTCGGCCTGGAACACTTCCTCGACCTGGGCTGACCGGACTGATTTCACGATGCGCGCGAAGATCACGTACTTCCTCACGGCCGCCGTCCTGGTCGTCTACTTCGTCCTGGTCGGCAGCCGGGGCCTGATGCTGATCCAGCACGGCACCTGGCTCACCGTCACCTTCGGTGTGGCCGTGCTGATCCTGCCGGTCATCGGCGTCTGGTTCCTCTGGAAGAACACGCAGTTCGTCACCAGGGCCAACCACCTCGCGACCGAGCTGGAGGCCGAGGGCGGACTGCCCGTCGACGAGCTGGAGCGGGACGCGTACGGGCGGATCCTGCGGGACTCCGCCGACGAGGTCTTCGCGCGCCGCAAGGCCGAGACCGAGGACGCGCCGGGGGACTGGCGCAGCTGGTTCCGGCTCGCGGTCGCCTACCACGACGCCCGGGACACCCCGCGGGCGCGCAAGGCCATGCAGCGGGCCATCGCCCTGCACGACAAGAAGCCCGTACAGGTCTGATCCCTGTACGGGCTTCCCGGGCGCGCGGCGGCGGATCAGGCGGGCACGGGCCGGTACTCGTCGACCCAGGCACCCACGGTGTCGGCCGCCCGGTCGAAGGCCTCGGCCCGCGACAGGAAATCGGCGTTGTGGTCGGTCAGCAGCACCGGCACGGCCGGCTCCGCGCCGTCGCACCGGGACATCGTCAGCGCCTGCCCCTGTACGGTCCTCGGCAGGCCGAGCCAGCGCACCGGCTGCTGCACCGTACGGACCTCGGCGATCTCGCTCCACTTGACCGTGCGGGTCACGAAGAACCCCACGTGGCGCAGTCCCGTACGGCTCACCCACACGCCCGCGCGCAGCGTCTGCACCGCCGACCCGACGACCGCGAGGGCGGCCGCCAGGCAGACGCAGGCCCCGCCCCACGCACCCGCGAAGGCGATGATCATCGTGGCCAGCAGCATGAAGGCGGACAGCAGGAGCAGCAGCGCGGCGATGGCCACGCGCCAGGGGCCGGGCCGGTAGGGGCGGCGCCAGCGGTCGTGGTCGGCATGGGCCAGGACCTCGTCGTCGTCATCCGCATCGGATGCGCCGTCGGCCGTCAGGAAGGGCAGGGGCACGGCTGGACCTCACTCACATGCACGTTCGGTTGGACTGTGCCCGTGAGGCTACCGCCCCTCGGACGCCTCCGACTGCTGCGACTTCTCCGGCGCCTTGTTCGGCTGCAGCGCGGGCATGCCGAAGAGCAGTGAGCCGGCGAGCCCCGCAACCACGGTCAGTCCGACCAGACTACGGGCGGCCATCTGGGTCCGGCTCAGACGCTCGCGCGGCGGCGGAGTGACGTTGCTTCGGAAACGGTCGGCCTCGGAGACGAAAGCGAACGGGACGGCTTCGCGCCGGAGGAACATCAGAGCGAATCTCCTCGGGATGGTGGGGTGGGGGTTCTGCCCTGTAGGACGAACGAGCCGGTCAATCGGTGCCGGATTTCGGGACATTCACCAGATTTCATGGCTGTGCGTCAGCTGTGAGGGGTCCGCCGTGAGCGTGCGATTGCGCGAGGACCCGTGAGGGGCGCCGTAGAGTGGGCGCGCCCCAGGAACGCACGTTTGGAAGGACCCCCGGTGAGCGAGACCGCCGCTTCAGATCTGAAACCCAGCTTCCGCAGTGACGTGACGGTGGAGCTGGTGAAGCACTCCGCCGCCGACTCCGACGTGCTGTGGGCCGCGCGCGTCTCCACGGCCGGCGAGCAGTCCCTGGAGGAGCTGCAGAAGGACCCGGAGCGTTCCAAGGGCCTGATCAACTACCTGATGCGCGACCGCCACGGCAGCCCCTTCGAGCACAACTCGATGACCTTCTTCATCAGCGCCCCGATCTTCGTCTTCCGGGAGTTCATGCGCCACCGCGTGGGCTGGTCGTACAACGAGGAATCGGGCCGCTACAGGGAGCTGGAGCCGGTCTTCTACGTTCCGGACGCCGAGCGCAAGCTCGTCCAGGAGGGCCGCCCGGGCAAGTACGTCTTCGTCGAGGGCACCCGGGCGCAGCAGGAGCTCACCGGCCGCGTCATGGAGGACTCCTACGTGCGGGCCTACGAGGCCTACCAGGAGATGCTCGCCGCGGGCGTGGCCCGGGAGGTTGCCCGTTCGGTCCTGCCAGTCGGTCTTTTCTCCTCGATGTACGCCACCTGCAACGCGCGCTCGCTCATGCACTTCCTCGGCCTGCGCACCCAGCACGAGCTCGCGGCCGTGCCCTCCTTCCCGCAGCGGGAGATCGAGATGGTCGGCCAGAAGATGGAGCAGCACTGGGCGAAGCTCATGCCGCTCACGTACGCGGCCTACAACGGCAACGGCCGCGTTGCCCCGTAAGGCCCGTTGCTCCAGCGGCGTACAGATGTGCTGCGTCAAGTCCGAAGTGTCCGTATTGCGACGTTTCGTAAACTTCATCTAGGCTGATCAAACGGACCCGGCACTGCTTGAACCCCCGAGCAGGCAGTGCCGGCGTCCAACACCTCCCCCCGGCCGCCGCCGGGCGGCACACCCCGTTGACGTCCCCCGAGGGGACACTGCGAGCATGGCAGCGAGTAGCGTGTTACCCATGGCTCCGATCTCGACTCCGCAGACCCCCTTCGGGCGGGTCCTCACCGCCATGATCACGCCGTTTACGGCGGATGGCGCACTCGACCTCGACGGCGCGCAGCAGCTCGCCGTCCACCTGGTGGACGCAGGCAACGACGGCCTGATCATCAACGGCACCACCGGTGAGTCGCCGACCACCACCGACGCGGAGAAAAACGACCTCGTACGAGCCGTGCTCGAAGCCGTCGGAGACCGCGCCCACGTGGTCGCCGGCATCGGTACCAACGACACCCGCCACACCCTGGAGCTGGCCCGCCAGGCCGAGCGCACCGGCGCCCACGGCCTGCTCGCCGTCACCCCGTACTACAGCAAGCCGCCGCAGGAGGGCCTCTACCGGCACTTCTCGGCCATCGCGGACGCCACCGAGCTGCCGGTCATGCTCTACGACATCCCCGGCCGCAGCGGTGTCCCGATCGAGACGGAAACTCTCGTCCGGCTGGCCGAGCACCCCCGTATCGTTGCCAACAAGGACGCCAAGGGCGACCTCGGCCGCGCCAGCTGGGCCATCGCACAGAGCGGCCTGGCCTGGTACTCGGGCGACGACATGCTGAACCTGCCGCTCCTGTCGGTCGGCGCGGTCGGCTTCGTCTCCGTGGTCGGCCACGTGGTCACCCCAGAGCTGCGCGCCATGCTGGAGGCCCACCTGGGCGGAGACGTCCAGAAGGCCGCCGAGATCCACCAGAAGCTGCTCCCGGTCTTCACCGGCATGTTCCGCACCCAGGGCGTGATCACCACCAAGGGCGCGCTGAACCTGCAGGGCCTGCCCGCGGGCCCGCTCCGGCTCCCGCTGATCGAACTGACCGCCGAAGAGACGGCGCAGCTCAAGATCGATCTTGCCGCCGGCGGGGTACAGCTCTGACAACAGACTTCACAACTGAATAAGCACGACGAACAAATACAGAACAGACAACAGCAAGTGCACGAATGACATGCGCGCCACGTGCCTTCCGGGTACGTGGCGTGCGTGGTGAGGAGACACTTTTGAGCCATCCGCATCCGGAACTCGGTCCGCCGCCGAAGCTGCCCAAGGGCGGCCTCAGGGTCACCCCCCTGGGTGGTCTCGGCGAGATCGGCCGCAACATGACCGTCTTCGAGTTCGACGGTCGCCTGCTGATCGTCGACTGCGGCGTCCTCTTCCCCGAGGAGGAGCAGCCGGGCATCGACCTGATCCTGCCGGACTTCACGTCCATCCGGGACCGCCTCGACGACATCGAGGGCATCGTGCTCACGCACGGTCACGAGGACCACATCGGCGCCGTCCCCTACCTCCTCCGGGAGAAGCCGGACATCCCGCTGATCGGCTCCAAGCTGACGCTGGCCCTCATCGAGGCGAAGCTCCAGGAGCACCGCATCCGCCCCTACACCCTCGAGGTGAAGGAAGGCGAGCGCGAGAGCCTGGGTCCCTTCGACTGCGAGTTCATCGCGGTCAACCACTCCATCCCCGACGCCCTGGCCGTCGCGATCCGGACCCCCGCGGGCCTGGTCGTCGCCACCGGCGACTTCAAGATGGACCAGCTCCCGCTGGACAAGCGCCTCACCGACCTGCACGCCTTCGCGCGTCTGAGCGAAGAGGGCATCGACCTCCTCCTCTCGGACTCGACGAACGCCGAGGTCCCGGGCTTCGTCCCGCCCGAGCGCGAGATCTCCAACGTCCTGCGCACGGTGTTCGCGAACGCCCACAACCGGATCATCGTGGCCAGCTTCGCCAGCCACGTGCACCGGATCCAGCAGATCCTCGACGCCGCGCACGAGTACGGCCGCCGGGTCGCCTTCGTGGGCCGCTCGATGGTCCGCAACATGGGCATCGCCCGCGACCTGGGCTACCTGAAGGTCCCGGCCGGTCTCGTCGTGGACGTCAAGACCCTCGACGACCTGCCGGCCCACGAGGTCGTCCTGGTCTGCACGGGTTCGCAGGGCGAGCCGATGGCGGCCCTGTCCCGCATGGCCAACCGCGACCACCAGATCCGGATCGTCCCCGGCGACACCGTGATCCTGGCGTCGTCCCTGATCCCGGGCAACGAGAACGCGGTCTACCGCGTGATCAACGGCCTGACCCGCTGGGGCGCCAACGTCGTGCACAAGGGCAACGCCAAGGTGCACGTCTCGGGCCACGCCTCGGCCGGCGAGCTGCTGTACTTCTACAACATCTGCAAGCCGCGGAACCTGATGCCGGTCCACGGCGAATGGCGCCACCTGCGCGCCAACGCCGAGCTCGGTGCCATGACGGGCGTCCCGAAGGACCGCATCGTCATCGCCGAGGACGGCGTGGTGGTCGACCTTATCGACGGCAAGGCCCGGATCTCCGGAAAGGTCCAGGCCGGCTACGTGTACGTGGACGGCCTCTCGGTCGGCGACGTCACGGAAGTCCACCTCAAGGACCGCAAGATCCTCGGCGACGAGGGCATCATCTCGGTCTACGTCGTGGTGGACAGCAGCACGGGCAAGGTCGTCAGCGGCCCGAACATCCAGGCCCGCGGCTCCGGCATCGACGACTCGGCCTTCTCCTCGGTCATCCCGAAGATCGAGGAGGCCATCGCCCGCGCCGCGGCCGACGGCGTCGCCGAGCCGCACCAGATCCAGCAGCTGATCCGCCGCACGATGGGCAAGTGGGTCTCGGACGGCTACCGCCGCCGCCCGATGATCCTCCCGGTCGTCGTCGAGGTCTGAGCCTCGCCCTAACGGCCGAACGGGAGCGGGGCAACCGGATTTGCATCCGGGGGCCCCGCTCCAGTACGTTTACGTCTCCACCTCGCACGGCATCCGGGCACACACGTGTGTCCGGACGGTTCGCGCGAGCGGGTGTGAATCCAGACCAGGGAGACCTGATAAAGTCTGATCCGCCCGAAAGGGAAAGGCCCTCCGAAGGCCATCTGAATTCGAATCCAGCCGGAAACGGCCCGGAAAGAATCTGATAGAGTCGGAATCGCCGGAAAGGGAAAGCGCGAAAGCGCAGGAACTGGAAAGCGCCGAGGAAGTCGGGCCCGAAAGAGTCTGATAGAGTCGGAAACGCAAGAACAGAACGAAAGCCCGGAGGAAAGCCCGAGAGGGTGAGTACAAAGGA
>NZ_JBIVFA010000028.1:23270-45763 GCF_044747975.1 Streptomyces sp. NPDC090045 | reverse complement strand
GCCAGTTCCAGGCCCGCACCAGCCACTACAAACGACGCGGCCACACACCACCAGACGCCAACAAACCATCACGCCAAACACCGTTGCAGTACTAGACTGCGACCGCTCCAAAACCTGGCGATCATCAGGAGGGCGCGCAAGATGAACCGAGCACTAATCAGCGCATTTGCGGCCGTGACGTTAGTTGTGTCCGGGGGAAGTGCCGCCACCGCTTCCGACGGCGCTCCGCCGCGCACCACGCACGGCCCTTGCCAGTACACACAGACCCCGGACGAGCCGCCCGCGCGTCATGTTCCGCTGCCGCCTGACCCGCGGCGCACCCCTAGCCGTGGCACGGTTGACATGGCTGTTCCGACCAGCCAGGGTCTGCTCCCGCTGCGTTTGGACCAGGCCAAGGCGCCGTGCACGGTCCAGAGTTTCCTGCACCTGGCACGGCATGGGTTCTACGACCGGACGGTGTGCCACCGTCTGACGGCGTATCCGACGCTGAAGGTCCTGCAGTGCGGCGACCCGACCGGGACCGGTGAGGGAGGGCCCGGGTACAAGTACAAGGACGAGCTGCCGGTGGATTTGCCACCCGCACCGACCGATCCGACCGGCGCGCGCCGCCTGTACGGGCGCGGCCTGCTGGCGATGGCCAACGCCGGTCCGGACACGAACGGCTCACAGTTCTTCGTCGTCTACGGCGACTCCGCACTACGCCCGAACTACACGGTGTTCGGCACGGTCGGCCCTGACGGCCTGGCCACACTCGACAAAACCGCCGCCGGAGGAATCGAGCCGACCGCGGAGGACCCGGCACCGGTCGACGGCACACCCGTGCTGCGGACCGAGCTGCTCCGCGTCCGGCCGTCCTGCTGGCATTGACTCCCCGCGGCCCGCGCCGAAGCCGCCGCCGCTGCGGTGGCGTCTGTCCGGGGCCAGGTGGTGGTGGAGCGGGAGCGGTCCGCCATCGGGGAGACCCACAGCCGAGACGCGGACGCGGGCCGTGCGGTCAGCGGCGTAGTCAGGGAGTGGAGGGTGGCGTCCACGAGGTGGCCCACCAGAGCCGTGCCGGTGGCCTGCTTCCAGGAGGTGTCGGCCGTCAGGCGGTTCAGGTGCTGGGCGACGGTGTGTGTGCTGTCGCTCTCGCGGATGTTCTGCATGCGGGCGGCCAGCAGCGGCCACTGGCGTGAGCCGACCAGGAGACCCGCTTCCCGCTCCGGCAGGATGCCCCGGACCATCGACACCATCTGCGAGTGCGCGGCCGGGTGCACCCTCACCTGCTCCAGGGCACGGGCCCGGTTGCCGAGGTCGATGTCGAGGTCGCGGGGGACGTTCAACCCCTCGGTCAAGGGTCCCCAGGCGGGGGCTGGCGCGGGGGCGGGGGCGGGGGCGGGGGTCTTGGCGGCGGCCGCGGCGACGGCGGCGACGGCCTGGTCCACGCCGACCCCGGCACGGTGGGTGTCGGTGAGGATCCGGGCGACGTCGATCCCGGGTCATCGAGGCGGCCCATCGCGGCCGCGATGTCCGGCCACGCCGGGGACGCCAGGATCGCGTCACGGACCAGACCCTCCTGCATCGTCGTGCGCAGGAGGTCGGACCACTGGTCGGTGCCCTCGGCCTTGATGCGCGCCGCGTTCGCGGTGACGGCCTGATGGACCCCGGCGGTCATGCGGCCCATCTGCGGCAGGAACACCGAGAGGTCGACGCCGGCCTGCTGCAGGCCGACAAGCTGGCGGGCCATCTGCGGCCAGTCCGCGCCCTGCATCAGCACGGCCAGGATGTCGTCGCCGAGGTGACCTCGCAGCTGACCGGCCGACCAGCCCGGCACCATCTTCTCCGCGTCCTCGCCGAGTTCCTCCTCCCGGCCGGTGAGGCGTTTCTGGGTGGCACGGCGGACCGCGTCGGAGATGGTCATCACCAGGCGGTAGGCCATCGCGGCGGTGTGCGCCGCCTCCCCGAGGGCTTCGGCGAACGACTCGGGCAGCGGCGGGTATCCGGACGCCATCAGCAAGGACTCCCTGGGGGTGAAGGTCAGCAGGTTCGGGCGGGACCAGCCGGTCCGGCGGAGCGGGCCCAGGACGCGGGCGGGCCGGTACACGGGTCCGGCCGCCGGCAGGCCACGGCCCGGCACGGGCACGGCCGAGGAGTCGCTGCGGATTGGCTGTGCGGGAGCCGTGCCCTGGAGGCTCGTCCAGCCTCGGGGGAAGGGTGAGAGGGCATGCTCGGGTGCAGGGGTGCCAGGCCGCGCGGTGACCAGCCCCAACGCACGGCCCCACACCGTCCCTCACTGGAACAGGCACGTCCGTGGCAGCTGGCCATCTTCGGGATTGGCGCCCGACGGCAGCAGCTGCTTGCCTCGTGACAGCCATGAACAATACAGCTGGGCAGCGCGAGCAGGGACACCCGCTCCGTCCCGGCTGTCGCCCATCTGGCGCCACCGCCGCACCCGTTCGCAAGGAGGGCCGCTGAGGTGTGTGGCTTCGGTTCGGGTGTGCAGGCCGGGCCGTCACGGCTCTTCGGGGCCGTGACAGCCCGGCCTGCGGTTCAGGTGGTGCGCTTCCGGCGGCGTTGTGCGGTGACGGCGAGGAGGGGGATCGGCAGGACCAGGCAGAGCAGCACGGTGTTGCCCGGCAGGGAGTCCACCAGGTACGGCTGGTTGACGATCGCTTCGCCTCGGACGACCGCGAACGCGGCGACGGGGACGAGCCACCGGTAGTCGCCGGCGGCTGCCGTCAGCGCCCACGCGGCGGTCAGCGCGGCGGCCTCCACGGCGAACTGGCCCCGCTGGAAATCCGGATCCGTCGAGGTGAAGTGCAGGGAGCCGGCCACGAACAGCGCAGCCGCCACGGGGACGAGCCAGCCGTACGAGCGGCGGCGCAGCGGGCTCGGACGGTGGACCGCCAATACGGTGCAGGCGAGGAGCAAAAGCCCCGATAGCACCAGGTCATCGGAGCGCAGCGGAGCTCCGAGCCCGTAGTAGCCGACTCCCACTACGCCTTCGTCTCCGAAGAGCGTCGAGCCGGCGATCCCCGATCCGGCCAAGAGCATCGCCGCCGAGGCCGGCAGGGCGATCCACCGCAGGCCGCGCACCAGTGCCACCAGGCAGATCAGCGGGAGCAGACCGTACGGAAGGAACCGCGTCTGGGTTTCGGCGCCCTGAGCCCAGGGGAACCAGCCCGCGTGGTGGAAGCCGACGGAGTGGTCCGCGGGGTCGATGCGCAGGGCCCAGTGCCAGACGTCCTGCAGGTACGGCACCAGCGCGAGGGCGGCGAGGACGAGGGCGGTCAGGTGGACACCCTCCAGCCACCACGGCCGGGACGTGTTCTCGCAGGCGGCACGGGCGCGGGCCGCCGCTCCTGCGCGCAGCAGTGCGAGCGCTTCACGTGGGGGCGGCCAGGAGCGGCCGGGGTACGCCTCGGACAGGCAGCCCAGTACCTCCTCCCCCTGACGGTCGCGGTAGTCCTTGGGGTAGGCGGCGAGCAGGAACCGGTTCATGCCGGCACCACCTTGAAGGAGGAAGGGCTGCGGCTGATGACGACGGCCGCAGCCTGCTGCATGCGCAGGGCCTCCTGCCGGAGTACGCCGTCGCCGTCCTCGGTGAGGCGGTAATAGCGTCGGGCCCGGCCGTCCACGATCTCCTCGTGATCGGCTGCGATCCAGCCGGACCGCTCCATCCGGTCCAGCGCGCCGTAGAGGGTTCCGACGGCGAGCTTGACCCGGCCGTCCGTGGCCTGCTCGGCGGCCTTGATGATGCCGTAGCCGTGCAGGGGGCCCTCCTGGAGGGCCGCGAGGATGAAGTACTGCGACTCCGTCAGAGACGGTGATCGTTTTGCCATGAGGACCATCATATATCGGCTGTCGATATATGTGGGAGGTGGGGTCCTTCCTGTCCGCGCTGCCCGTGTCCGCGGCCTGGCGGACGAAGTCCGCAGGGCCGTCGGAGAAGGGCGGTGCGGCGAAGTCGTACGAGCCGGCCCGTCTTGTCCCGGTGCTCGACAACCAGTTGGCAGTGGCCCGCTTCAGCGCGGAGGGCTTCGAGGCCGCCGCCGTGAGGGGAGGACGAGCCAGAGCTGTGACGGGCCCGGGTGGTGTCAACGGCTCCCGTCGTCGGCAAGATGGCAGCGCAGGAAGGCCACGAGGGAGGCGGCTCCGGCCCGGCGCTGGGCCGCTTCGGTCAGCTGGGGGACGTACGGGGAACCGCCGGGGTCGGTGCACCGGCCGGGGTGGGCGGCGTCGTGGGTGGCGTCGCCCCAGGCTGCCACCTGCCCGCTCCGCGGCGACCACTAGGTTCTGTCTCTTTGGTCAGCGTCAGGTCCAGATGAGGATGCCCGCGAGGTGGAGTGCGCGCCTGGTAGGCGATGGCGATCTGGTCGGACGGCTGCGGGATGACCGCCCGGATTCCCCGGCGCCGGAGCGGCAGCCCGCCGCGGGAGTGTCCGAGGTTGTGCCCTGGGAGGGGTTGCCCAGGGTGCGGCCGGTGTAGATGGAGTCGGCGTAGGCGGCGGCCACGATGCGCCGTTCGGTCAGCCTGAGCGTGAGCCTCACGTGGCTTTCCGCTCCGAAGTCTTAGCGTGGTCCCATGACGAGGAGTCAGGACCTGGCGCAGCGAGCAGCCGTGATGCTCTGTGCGACAGCGGCGCTAATGGCACCGGGAAACCTGGCCGGCGCATCCGTCGGGACGACGGCAGTCGGGCTGTCCCCGCGGCCTGATGCCCTCGATTACATCGCCAACCTCCACTCCGACACGGTGTCGGTCGTCGGCACCGGCATGGTCGTGGACAGCGTTCCCGTCGGGGACGGACCGGACAGCGTGGCCGTCAGCCCGGACGGCTCCCGCGTCTATGTCACCAATTCCGCGTCGGACACCGTATCGGTGATCGACGCCCCTACCAGGACGGTCATGGCCACCGTCGCTGTCGGGGACGAACCGAGCAGAGTGACGGTCTCTCCCGACAACCGGAACGTCTACGTCGCCAACGTCGGGTCGGACAACGTGTCGGTGATCAGCACCCGCACCCGTGCCGTGACGGACACCATCGCGGTGGGCGATGCCCCACTGGGCGTGGCGGTGGCACCCGACGGATGCACCCTGTACGTCGCCAACGCCGCGTCCGGCACCGTCTCAGTGGTCCGCACCGCCACTCGAACGGTCACCGACACCATCCCTGTCGGCAGCGGACCAACCGCTCTGGTACTCACCCCCGACGGCCGCCACATGTACGTCTCCAACCTGACCTCGGACGACGTGTCGGTGGTCGACGTCCACGACGGCACGGAAACGGACCGCATCCCGGTCGGAGACCAGCCTGCGGGAATCGGGGTGCGACCGGACGGGCGACAGGTATACGTCGCCAGCATCGGGTCCGACAACGTGTCCGTGATCAGCACCCGCGGCCGCGCCGTCACGGAAACCGTCGCCGTGGGAGACGGCCCCAACGGCCTCGCCGTCGGCCCGGACGGCTCCCTCGTCTACGTCAGCAACTTCGACTCGGACACCCTGTCGGTCATCGACACCTCGACAGCCCGCGTAACGAACACGGTGACCGTGGGCGTCGGGCCGACCGGCGTGGCAGCGGTACAGGGGAAAGCGGTCACGGCCCGAGGTCCGAACACCGCGCCGGTGCAGCTCGCCTGAGCAAGGCGCCGCTAGGTTCGGTCTCTTTGGCCGGCGTCGTGCCCAGATGAGGATCGCGGCGAGGTGGAGTGCTGCCTGGTAGGCGATGGCGAGTTTGTCGCATCGTGTGGCCAGGCCGCGCCACTGCTTGAGGCGGTTGATGCAGCGTTCCACGCTGTTCCGCTGCTTGTAGATCTCAGCGTCGAAGCGGGGCGGGCGGCCGCCTCGGCGCCCTCGCCGCAGCCGGTGGCCGACCTGGTCGGACGGCTGCGGATGACCGCGCGGATCCCGCGTCGTCGCAGGTGGGACCGGATGGCGCGGGAGGAGTAGGCCCGGTCCGCAAGCACGGCCAACGGCCGGGTCCGGGGCCTGCCGGGCCCGGTTCGTGGCACGCGGATGCGGGCCATGACCGCTTCGAAGGCGGGTGCGTCGCCGGCCTGGCCCGCGGTGACGGTCAGGGGCCGTGCACGATCGTCGGCGGCCAGGTGGACCTTGGTGCTCAGGCCGCCGCGTGAGCGTCCGATGGCGTGGTCGGCGGGGCTCGCTGCGGCCGTCGGCCCCTTTTTGCGTGCTCCGACGGAATGCTGGTGGGCTCGGACAACGGTGGAGTCGACCGAGACGGTCCAGCCGATGTCGTCATCGGCGTCCGCGGCCGTCAGGAGCGCGGCCAGGATCTCCTGCCAGGTTCCGTCGACGGCCCATCTGATCAGCCGTTTGTGGGCGGTCTGGAACGGGCCGAGTTCGTCGGGCAGGTCCCGCCAGGGCGAGTTGGTGCGGTACTTCCACGCGATGGCCTCAAGGGTGCGGCGGTGATCGGCCCACCGCCTGCCGCGGACCGGATCGGCCGGCATCAGCGACTCGATCCGGTCCCACATCGCATCAGTGATCACCAATCGGACGGACACATCCGATCAACTGACCAACCCATCAAAGAGACACGCGCTAGGCGACGTTCGGGTTGGCCGGCTGTTCTGAGCCCGCCGTCACCCGGCGGCCCTTGCCGCGCTTGACGAGGACCACTGTCTTCATGGTGACCCCCGGGTAGTTCGGGGTGTAGTACGCGCCCGTCCAGTAGTCGTGGAAGGAGGCCACCGTGCCGATCGTGTACGTCATCGGGTTCGCGGACGTCTGGCCGCTTCCGGCGAAGGCCTCCATCGTCACCGTGTCCTGGCCGTCCACGCCCACCACCGCTGCGGCGTGGTACTGCGACATGATCTGCTCCCCGGGGTTCATGGCGAGCATCAGGTAGGACTGTCCCACCACCGGGCTGGCGTCGCGGTCCGTCGCCCCCTGGAAGTCGCCTGCGCGGTCGCGGTTCTGCTCGTCCGACATGCCGAAGGCCTTGAGCCCGGCGCTCGTACGGACGTTGCTGTTCGCGCCGTCGGCCAGCTCTCCGACGGCGTTGTGCATGATCTCCTCCGCCGTGTGGAGGCAGTCGTCCAGGATGTTCCGCGCCAGCTCGTGCTCCTGGTACAGCTCCGTGCCGCCGAAGAGGGCCTGCTGTGCCGTGCTTGTCGGGCGCAGGGCCGGGGAGTAGGACCCCGCGGGCGCGCTGACGCGGATCCAGATCGACGTGGCGTCGTCGCTCGGGACGGCGAAGACGCCGTTCGCCGAGACCGTCATGTGCTGCTGGTTCGGGCCGGCCTGTGCCGCCCAGCGCTGGACCGACTCCTGGGCCGCCCCCTGGTCGGCCCGGCCCGCCTCCTGTGCGTGCTGCTCGGTCCTCGGCGCCGCCCCGCTCATGGCGCGGCGCGCGTTGCTCTCCGCCTCCCGCTCGAAGCGGTCGGAGGGGTCGGAGACCCGCAGGCCCGCTCCGTTGTCCGTACCCGCCACGGGGCCCTGGCGCTGCTGGATCACGTGGGTGAGTTCGTGGGCGAGCGTGAGCTTGTCGGCGCCGCCCTCCCCGATCACCACGTGGTTCCCACTGGTGTACGCCCGAGCGCCCACCTCGGCCGCCGACGCCTTCGCCGCGCTGTCGTCGTGGATGCGGACGTCGGAGAAGTCGGCGCCCAGCCGGCTCTCCATGTCCGCGCGCGTGCTGCCGTCCAGCGGCCTGCCGCCGGCCCGCACCACGTCGTGGACGGCCGAGCGCTGGACCGGCGCCTCCTCCGCCTCGTGGCCGCACCCCGCACCGTGCCGGTGCGGCTGCTGCTTCAGACGCTGGACGACCACCGCGTTCCCCACCGTCGCCTGCAGCCCGAGGAGCCCGGAGGCCTGTGCGGGTGGTGCGGGGACCGGCCTGCGGACCGTCGACCGGGCGTCCTCGGTGGCGTTCGACCTGACCTTCGCGTGGTTCTGCACTGGCGCTTCCTTCGTCGGAGAATCGGAGCCGTACGTGATGCCTGTGTCCTGCGTACGTCTCGCGTACGTCCTTGTCCTGGATACGCCGGGCGACCCTGCGGACGCCAGGTACCCGAGGGCAGACTCGACCGGCCGTGAGGGCAGTCTCGGTTCCTCCTGAAGAACTCGACCTCCACCAGCGCCACATGACGGCCCGGGGTGAGCCCCGCCGCCTCACGGATCACCAGCCGCACCGACACCACGTCGCTGTACCCCGTCTGGATCGTCTGCGGGCCCGGCTTGTCGGCGAGGGTGAGCCCCTTCGTCCGTACGGTGCCGTCCGCCGGCCGTCACCACCAGGTCGAGTTCGCGGGTGTCCCCGGCCGGCCCGCGCCACCGCCCTGGTCGCCCTCGCCCAGGACCTCCCCCCAGCGGTCCTCGGACCGATGCTCGGCCTCCACCCCGTCACCGCAGCCCAATGGCGAAGTACCGGTCCGACACCACGCGAGACGAGGACCCGGCGCGCAGCGTTCGGAGTGCGCGTGCCAGGTGACCGGGGCCCCGCCCACTCCGGCTCCGCACCGCCGGCCGGGGTGGGGTGCGTGTAGGTCAAGCCCCGACTTTTCGTGCCGTGACCGCGGACCTGCGCGTGGGGCGCAATGGAGTGACGGATGACGCCGAAGGACGGCGGACGGGCAACCCGCCCCACCACATCCGGCCCCCGAATGCCACGACCTGAGGAGCCTTCCCCCATGACCGCCACCCGGACCCGACGTGTCGTCCCCCTCCTGATCGTCACCCTCCTGGCCGGCGGAGGCGCCTCACTCTCCTCCACCGCTTTCGCCGCTCCCACCACGACAACCGCAAGCGTCACCACTGACACCGACACCGACAGCCCGCGCACCGTCAAGCACATCGCCAAGAAGCCCAGGATCGTGAAGTCGATCCGCAGGGACAAGCAGTCCGACGGCGAGTACGGCGTCCTCAACGGCGGCCAGGGCGGCAATGGAGGTGACGGGAACAACGATGACTGCCCGGCCGATGCCAGTGCCTGTCCGGTCAAGGCTGGAGATGCTTACACAACGGAGCGGGAGAACGTCCTGTGGACGAAGGAACGCGAGATGAGCAAGGTCCACAACGAGCTCTGAGAGGTCGTTTTATCCCGGTGTTTTATCGCGGGATCGGCTGTTTGGTCTGGTATGTCGGGTCGCGCCAGGAGATGGTGTTCTCGCCGGTGAGGCGGCGGGCCATGAGGTCGGTCATCGCGATGTGGATGATGGCTTCGGAGCGGGTGGAGAGGGTTTCGTAGTCGCGGGCCAGGCGGCGGTGGAGCATGAGCCAGCCGTAGGTCCTCTCGACTGCCCAACGTTTCGGGATCGGGGTGAAACCCCTGGTCCCGGGCTTGCGAGCGGTGATCTCCATGTCGATGCCGAGGGTAGCGGCGTGTTCGACGAGGTGCTGGCGGTAGCCGCCGTCGACCCAGACCTTGCGGATTCCGGGGTGGTCGGCGGCGACCTGGTCGATGAGCCGGGTGCCGGCGACGGAGTCCTGCACGCTGGCCGCGGTGACCAGCACCGTGAGGAGAAGGCCGAGCGTGTCGGTGACGATGCTCCGTTTGCGACCCGCGATCCTTTTGCCCGCGTCGATGCCCTGGCTGGCGGCAGGAACGCTGGTGGAGGTCTTGACGCTCTGGGCGTCGATCACACACGCCGAGGGCTCCGCGTTCCGTCCTTCCTTCTCACGGAGAAGTTGCCGCAGGAGTCCGTTGAGCTGGGCAAACACGCCCTCGTCTGCCCATCTGGCGAAGTAGCCGTAGACGCTCTGGTGCGGCGGGAAGTCATGCGGGAGGTAGGCCCACTGGCAGCCGGTGCGGTCCACGTAGAGGATCGCGTTCATGATCTCGCGCAGGTCATGCCGTGGAGGCCGGCCGAAGTCGAGAGCCCGGCCACGCCGCTCGAAGCGCCACGCGGACAGCACCGGCTCGATCAACTCCCAGCGCGCATCGGACAGATCACTCGGATACGGGCGTCGCGTCGTCATGATTCCGGCGTACCGCCGCGGACCGAGTGCGCCCAGGCGCGCAGCCGCGGCACCGGAAGCACGCGGGCCACCAATGGCCGGACATCCTGGGATGAGACAGGAACAAGAGCCAGCCCGCCCCACCCGCCACCCCACCCGACCCACAGGCACCGACTCCACCCAGGGTCACTACTACACCGCGACCGGCCACCTTGAGAATCGCATCAAATTCTTGTAATCCAGATTAAAACGACCTCTGAGAGGGTGTTTAGCGCTTTATTGAGGTCTTTTGAGCTGGTATGGGCTTGCGGTCGATTGGGGCTGCTGGGGTTGATGTGGTTCATGATGCGGAAGTGGCTGCCAGGCGGGCGTCTTGCTCTGCCTGCTCCTGTTTCATCCCAAGGCGCCAGGTTTCACGCCGGGTGCTTCGGGCGCCGGTCCGCGCGCCGGGGCCGGCTGGGTAGCCCGGAATCATGCTTGAACGCCGCCGATACCCGAGCGATCTGTCCGATGCCCGGTGGGAGCTGGTCGAGCCGGTCCTGACCGCCTGGCGGTCCGAACGCCGCGGCCGCGGCCTCGACATCGGCCGGCCACCGGACCACGACCTGCGCAGTCTGCTGGACGCGGTGCTCTACGTGAACCGGACCGGGATCCCCTGGCGGTACCTTCCGCACGACTACCCGCACTGGAACACGGTCTACGCCTACTTCGCGCGCTGGCAGGAGGAAGGCGTCTTCGACCAGCTCAACACGCTCCTGCGGCGCCAAGTCCGCAGGCAGGAAGGCCGGGAGGAGGAACCGACCGCCTGCGTCATCGACTCCCAGAGCATCAAAACCTCCACCAATGTCCCCGCCTGCGAGCAGGGCATCGACGCCGGCAAGAAGATCGTCGGAAGGAAGCGGAGCATCGTCATCGACACCGTCGGACTCCTCCTGGCGGTCGTGGTCACCGCCGCGAGCGTGCAGGACTCCATCGCCGGCCAGACCCTGATCGAACGGGTCGCCTCGGAGCATCCCACCGTCCGCAAGACCTGGGTCGACGGCGGCTACCGCCAGCACCTCGTCGAGCACGCCGCCACCCTCGGCATCGACATGCACATCGTCCGCCGCGACCCCACCACCAGGGGATTTGCGGTCCTGCCCCGTCGTTGGACGGTCGAGAGAACCCTCGGCTGGCTCATGAATCACCGACGGCTGGCCCGAGACTACGAAGCCCGGCCGCACCGCTCCGAGGCAATGATCCAGCTCGCGATGATCAACCTCATGACCCGCAGACTCACCGCCGAAGCCACCCCCACATGGCGTGGTACGTGAACCGTACTCAACCCGGCAATCCGGGATGAAACAACGGGACGAAACGCCCTCTGAGAGGCGACGTGCCCTCGGCCGGAGCCCGCCCCTGTCAGCACTCGCGGCTCCTGCGGCAACAACTCCTGCCCGCCCGGATGGGAGGCCAGGGGCGCGCGCGGGGACGGCATCCGGCCAGCAGGGCAGGCCAAAGCCTTTGGGACTCGGCCGGCCCGGCAGGGGCTGATCAGCTGCATGAAGGCTTCACCGGGCGGCTCAGGCTCTCGGCTCCGCCGGGGGCATGAACACCACACGGGGTCGTCTGGTCCGAAGACGTACGGGCTCGGGGCGGGCCGCTAGGCGTATCCCGAGCCCAGCTCCAGCGCCTGGATCAGCACCACGGCGGCGGCGCAGTCGTGGCACGCGTCGACGCCGGGCCGCATCAGGGCGTCGAGCGCTTCCAGGGTGTCCATGTCCTGGCCGCCGCCCGCCGCCTTCTCGCATCCGCTCTCGTGGACGACGGCTCCGCGCCGGCCCCCGGAACGGACCCGGAGCATCCAGCCCGGCCGCTCCGGGGGCGGCTCGACGGGGAGACGGCGCGACGGGACCGCGGGGTGGTTCACGGCCCACATCGGCCCCATCAGGTCGGCCGTAACCCACACCGTGTACTCCGACGGCTGGACGCGTCCGCCTTAGACCGCGACGTACGCGGGCATGCCGATCTTGCAGACCCAACGGTCGGGGAGCTCCTGGCGCTCGTACAGCCGTACGGGGGGGGCGGGGTGCTCATCGCTTCACCGCCGGGACGCGGCCTCGCCCGGCGGGACCGCGATGATGCGGCCGTCCACGCAGAGGGTGACCAGCTCCTCCTCGCCGCCGGGGGCCGCGCTCGCGTACTTCTGAAGTCCGCGCCGGCCGGCACAGCTCCAGCCGGCCTCGGTGGTCGCCCAGTACGGATGAGCGTCCAGCCGGAGGCTGAGGCCGAGGAGCTCCATGCGCATCTCGTGCCCGTCGGCCGGGGGATCTGCGGCCAGCCGGTTGAAAGTCCGGGTCCACCGCTGCTGCAGCGCGACCAGGTCGTCCGGGAACCCGGTGACCGGTCTCGGGCCGCCCGGCTCGGCGCTCACGCCGCGGTCACCCACGCGCGGGCCCTGGCGCGGCGGCGCAGCTCGACCCGGGCGGCCCGGGAGCGACCCGGGATGGCCCAGAAAGGGTGCGCCTCGATGCGACAGGAGAGCGTGATCAGCGGACGTCGGAGCGTCGTGGTGCCGGCCCGTACGAGTTGGCGGGCCAGGTCGGTGTACGTGCGCAGCCAGGCGGCCTGGAGGTCGAGCAGATCGTCGGGGAAGTGGATGGGCGCCATCCACTAATTCAATCAGACGTTCGAATATATGCGCCAATGGCAATCACCACGACCACGTATCGCATCAGACCCTTCACTGCAAGTCACCATTCGCGCTCCACTGCTCCACGGCATAGTCCGCGGAAGCGCATCCCAACCGACTAAACCCGGGCGGGCATCTCGACCGGTCCGCCGTCTCGGCCGAGCCAGCCGTCCGGTGCAACCCGTACGACCCGTCAAGGCCGAGACGGTACAGATACAGGTTCAACTGGAAGGAGCGGGCGCAGTTCGGCCCCTCAGTGCGCCCGCCGACGGCGAATGCACGAGTGGGAGATTGCCAAGGCAGTGCTGAGTAGTACCGCTGCCTTCTTCTGGGACAAGGTCCTGGGGGACTACATCGCCGGCATCTTGACCGCCGCGACCTCCTGGTTCGGCAGCAAGGCGTACCGCCTCCGACGACGGGGCAGTCGTCAGGAGCAGCCTGAGGAGTAGTGCACAAGTGGGGGCGGAAGGATTCCCTTCCGCCCCCTTCGAGATGAGACGCCCCGAGCGTCTACGAACTGGCCGACGAGTCAGGTCGGTCAGTCGGCTTCTTGTCGAGCATCTCCTCAAGGGACGACAGAGCCTGTTCGTCCAGGGCCCTCTGCTCAGGTGAGAGACCCGGACCGGCGAGCTTCGCTCGCAGCTTCTCGACCGCGGACCTGATGGCCGGCTGGGCGTCGGGGGCTTCTCCGCTCTCAGGAACGGCTCCTCCCCGCCTTCTGTTCTGGAACTGCTCTCGGGTGATCTGGCCTTCCCTGAACGCTGCCTCCCACATCGACTCGGCGTCGTCCTTCGTGAACTCCTCCCGGAAGCGGTAGTCCGGGTTCTCGTCCGGCACCGGGTCCGCCCATGGATCAGGCTCGTACGACAACCCAGAGTCGGGGCTGCCAAGCCCGTATTCCTCCGTCCGCACCGTCCGCGGATCGGGCTCGTACGACAAGCCATAGTCCGGACTCCCCGGCCCGTATCCCTCGTCCCGCTCTTGCCTCACCGTCGCCTCCCCTTCGCCTGCGTCGCATCGAGCCTAGAGCCCCGCGCCCACTCACCCAGCGGCTGCGGTCGGACCCTGACCGAACCGGGGTACGTCTTCGAGCCCGACGTCCAGGCGCAGGCGCTGGAAGCGGAGTGGATGGCGGGAGATGCCGCCGTGGTCGATGGCGCGGTCGGCGCTGACCTCGGCGACCAGGGTGGGGTGGACAAGGGTGGTGTCGAGGACGTCGCGGCTGCCCCACGTCGCCGAGAAGCGCACACCCTCCCACGGGTGCCCGGGCGCGGCCACGGTGAGATGCTCGGCGACCTGCCGGGCCGCGTCCGGGCGCAGCGGTACGGTCCGGCCGACGGCGCGCAGCCGGCCGTTCTGGTCGTGGCGACCGAGGACAAGGATCTGCGGGCGGGTCAGGGTGCCGGTGATCGCGCCGACGATCATCTCCGTGGTGTCCCGCCTCCTGATCTTGGTCCAGCCTCGATAGCCAGTCAGATAGCGGCTGTTCAGGGGCTTGATCACCAAACCCTCCACGCCCGACACGTCCGTCCAGGACTCCAGCCATTCCCGCGCTTCGGCCAGGTCCGTCGTCATCGGGCACAACGTCCACGGGGCCGTCAGGGCGTGCTCGGAGAACAGGTTCTCCAGCAGTGCGCGTCGCTCGGTGTACGGGCGTGTCAAGAGCGTCTGGCCATCCAACTGTAAGACGTCGAGGCGACGAGGAAGGCCCGCCAACGCGCGGCCAGGGCTGCGGCGCTACGGCCGCGGGTGGCGGCTCGGCGCTGCAATGCCTCGAAGGACAACCGGCCGGCTTCGGTGTCCCAGACGACCAGTTCGCCATCGAGGACCAGGCCGTGCGGCAACTGTGCCTCGGCGGCCTCCACCAGGTCCGGCCACCGGTCCTGGACCAGCGCCCCGCGGCGGGTCTGCACCAGCACGGTGCCTCCCGGGCTGGCCGCGGTGAAGACGAGCGCCCGATGCCCGTCCAGCTTCTGCTCAAAAGCAAGATCACGCACCACAGTCGGCACCGACTCAGCAGCCTGCGCCAGCATCGGCTCCACCGGCGGTCTCAACGTCACCCGCAGGCCCTCCTCACACCCTCCCCCTCCTGGCCAGCCTGCCCGCTTCCGACGGGCCCGGCACGGCGGGCGGTGAATCGCGCGGTTCGAATCCTCAGTGCGGGGGCACGGCCCCGGTCATCGGCCGGCGCTGGAGCAGACGGAGACGGTCGGCGACGAAGGCCCACTCCAGGTCCTGCGTCCCGCCGAAGACCTGCTCGCAGCGGGCGGTGAGTTCCCGCAGGCTCTCCAACCGCTTCTCGTCGAGGCAGAGTCGGTGAATTCGGTCGGCGGGGACCGGGACCTGGCTCGTTCCGCCGGCCAGCGCGGGCTCCACGGCCAGGTCCTTCATGCCCGCCGTGCGCTCGATCACCCGGCCGTCGCGGCGGACCCGGTAGCGATCCGGTACGACCAGGCCGCTGACCACGGCTTCGCCCAGGCCCCAACTCGCCTCGATCACCAGGACGTCGGAGCCGTCGAGGGGGTCTCGGGAGAACAGGACTCCGGCGCACTCGGGTACCACCAGCTCCTGTACCACCACTGCCACCCTGGGCCGGCCGGGCAGCCCGAGCCGCTCACGGTAGGCGAGCGCGGCGGCCGAGTGCGCCGAATCTCTCACCGTTCGGACCGCCTCAATCAGCCCGTCCGAACCCCGTACGTTGAGGCAGGTGAGGTGCTGTCCGGCGAAGCTTGCCCCGGCCGAGTCCTCGCCCAGCGCGGATGAACGCACGGCCAGCCCGCCGCCCTGCAAGTCGGTGGTCGATACGTGCAGGGCGGCGAGCGCCTCGTCGTTGCCTGCTGCGACGACGTCGACAAACAGCCATTCCAGGGCGATTCCTTCCGGTACCGGTAGACCGGCTCGGGCGGCGGCCGCGAGCTGCGAGGCCTTGCCGCCGTACCGGCTCTCGTCGGTGGCCAGGCGGAGCGGCACCGGGGCGGACCACGTGCTCGGCGACAGCGGACCGGTCATCGGACCACCGCCGCCTCTCCGGCTCGGCCGTCGACCCGCACCCAGGCGCCGTCGGGTATCACCGCCGTGGCATCCGTGCATCCGACGACGCCGGGGATGGCGAACTCCCGGGCGACGATGGCGGCGTGGGAGAGCGCCCCACCGCGATCGGTGACGATCGCGCCGAGCAGTGGCAGGACGATGTTGAAGGCCGTGGTGGTCGCGCCGGTGACCAGGACGTCCCCGGGCTGGATGCGGTCGAACTCGGGCACGCCGCTGATCACCCGTGCCGTGCCCTCGTACACGCCCGGGCTCGCGCCGAGCCCGTGCACGGTCCGCCCCTCGGTCCGCGCTGCCGGGTTGCTGAACATGGCAAGGACGATGGCCCCGAGGGCGCGTTCCAGGCGTGCCGCGGCGGGCGGCAGCCAATCAGGCGGCAGCGGGTCGCCCGGGGGTGGACCCAGCATCGGCGGCGCGTCCGCGTACCGGGCGTGGTCGCGGTAGTGCGCCCGGGCGGCGAGTTCTGCGGCGTCGGGCCCGGAGCCCGTACGGACCAGGGCGCGCACCTCGGCGTAGCCCGCCTCGGCCAGGTGGGCGGGTGCGTGGATCCGGCCCTGCTCGGTGAGCCGGCGGCCGGCCGCCAGGATGGCGCGCCGGGTGAGGCCGATGGCCGGAAGGTCCGCGCACGACCCGCGCTCGTCGCGCAGCCGGGAGACCAACCGCGCCTCGGCGAGCAGCTCGTCGAAGCGGGAGCGGTGCGCCGCGGGTACGGCGGCGCGAAGGTCGGCCGCCGCGTCGGCGTGCTGGTCGGCGCGGGCGTCCGCCTGGTGCCTCGTCGAGGAGGAGACCGCCGAGCGAATGGCCGCGAGCACGACGGCGGGCAACTCCGCCACACAGGGATCGCCCACGTCCTCGCCATTGACGGGGCGCCAGCCCGCCGTCTCCAGGTACTCGGCGAGGGCGGTACTCGTACGTCCCGCGACAGCCCCCAGCGCCGCCAGCAGCTCCTGGGGGCGCGCCGGGGAGGCGAGCAGCTCGCTCGCCCGGGGGTCCGCTGCCACGGCGGCGGTCAGCTCGGCCAGTTCCTCCCGGTCCGCCAGCGGGTCGGGGCTCGATCCTGCCAGCGGGGCCAGGATCTCGCCGGTGGTACGCCCGGTCCACTCCTGACAGTGTGCGAGCAGATCGCCCATCGGCAGTAGTGCCGGCATGTTGAACAGGTGGTGCAGGTAGCCGGCTCGGCGCTGGTGCTCCCGGCACCGGTCGAGATGGGCGAGCAGACTGCCGGTGTCGAGGAGACCTGGCTCGACCTGCTGCAGTTCGCGCCGCTCGCGCTGTAGCCCGGGTCTGACCTCCTCGTCCCATCGGCGCAGGTCCTCGCGCCACAGCTTGTGCTCGAAGACGGTCGCGCTGGTCGCGAGCCTGGTGCGGATCTCGGGATGATCGGCGGCAAGGCGTTCCCAGACCTCCCTCGGCGGGTGGTCCGTGGCGTCTGGTGGGGCTCCCAGCGGCTGCGGATGGTAGTAGCAGAAACCGTTGACGAAGGCCCAGTCCAGCCGTTCCAGCAGCGACCCGTACCGGCGGAGGCTCTCTCCGAAGCCGCGGTGCATCTCCTCGATGAAGATCTCGGCGTGGAACCTGGTCACCGGGCGGGTGAAGTGGGTTGGGTCCAGGAACCAGGTACCCGGCCCCGGCGGAGCGAAAGTGCGTTCCGTGGCGATGCTCATGGCTCTCCTCCTCGCCGGTCATCCGCTCGGGTGGCGTAGCGGGCCGTCCGGGTCTCGCCGCAGCTCGTCCGTGAGTACCCACACCGCCCAGGCGGCGGCCATGCCGGCCTCCGCCCCGTCGAGCCCCGCCTGCAGCCGCATGGCCTGCCAGGCCGGGGCGCTCACCAGCAGGTAGAGCACGGCGACCGCGCGGCGGCGGGCTACCGGGTCGGCCTCCGCCGTGAGCTCGGCCAGCGCCGCCTCCACCGAGTGGAACCGGTCCCCGCGGCCCTGCTCCCGCAGTGGCCGGGCCGCCTTGGAGTTCAGCATGGCGAGGATCAGTGGCGCGTGCTCGTCGTACGAGCGGTAGAGCTCCGGCGCCACGCGGCGCAGCCCGTCCAAGGTGTCCGGGTAGGACTGCGTGAGCACGTGCAGATTCTCCTGGGCCCACCCGCTCCAGGCCGCGAAGAGCGCCTCCCTGGTCGGGAAGTGCCGGTAGACGGTGCGGACGGCGACGCCTGCGCGCTCCGCCACGAGCGGGATGGTCAGCTCCTGGACGCTTTCGTCGGCGATGGCCTCGGTGAGCGCGGCGAGGATCAGCTGCCGGGTCTGCTCAAGCTGCCCCGCACGCAGCGGACTCTCGTAGGCGCGCTTCTCTTTCATGGCACGTCGACAGTACTCCAATTCATGACAAACTGTCGAGAAACGGTATAAATATTCCCAAGGAGGGATGGACACCGAGGGGGATGTTGGACGGACATCCGGCTCTCATCGGCTGCCTGGGAAGGTCGGTGAGCGCGAGGGCCGGGAGGTGGAACCGAGCGTGGGGATCATCGACGCGCACGCAGTCGGTGCGGGCCGCCGCGTCGGTGCCGGCCGCCTCACGCGGCTACTGCGCAGGCCACCGAACCGGTGCTCAGCCAGCAGCAGCAGGTGCCTGACCGAACCGGGGTACGTCTTCGAGCCCCACGTCCAGGCGCAGGCGCTGGAAGCGGAGTGGGTGGCGGTAGATGCCGCCGTGGTCGATGGCGCGGTCTGCGCTGACCTCGGCGACCAGGGTGGGGTGGACGAGGGTGGTGTCGAGGACGTCGCGGCTCCCCCACGTCGCCGAGAACTTCGCCCCTGTCCACGGGTGTCCGGGCGCGGCCACGGTGAGGTGCTCGGCGACCCGCCGGGCCGCGTCCGGGCGCAGCGGTACGGTCCGGCCGACGGCGCGCAGCCGGCCGTTCTGGTCGTGGCGACCGAGGACAAGGATCTGCGGGCGGATCAGGGTGCCGGTGATCGCGCCGACGATCATCTCCGTGGTGTCCCGCCTCCTGATCTTGGTCCAGCCTCGGTACCCGGGCAGGTAGCGGCCGTTCAGGGGCTTGACCAGGATCCCCTCCACGCCCGACACGTCCGTCCAGGGCTCCAGCCACTCCCCCGCCTTGGCCAGTTCCGTCGTCATCGGGCACAACGTCCACGGGGCCGTCAGGGCGTGCTCGGAGAACAGGTTCTCCAGCAGGGCACGGCGCTCGATGCACGGGCGCGTGAGGAGCTCCTGGCCGTCCTGCTGCAAGAGGTCGAAGGCGACGAAGTAGCCCGCCACCGGCCGGCCAGGGCCAGGGCGCCGCGGGCGCGGGTGGCGGCCCGGCGCTGCAATGCCTCGAACGACAACCGGCCGGCTTCGGCGTCCCAGACGACCAGTTCGCCATCGAGGACCAGGCCGTGCGGCAACTGCGCCTCGGCAAAAACGCCAGCGGCTGCGGCCTGCCGGTAGAGCCGCTCCGCACCGGCCATGTCCCCTTCCCGGACACGCAGCGCTGCCAGCTCCAGCAGGCCCCGGGCGTCGCCGTCCTCGGCGGCCTGCCGGTACAGCCGCTCGGCATCGCCCGGGTCACCGAGCGCATCGCAATGCTGTGCCAACTCCAACAAGGCGCTGGTGCCGTCGGCCTGGACGGCGTGCCGGTACAGCTGCTCGGCGCCCTCGGCGTCCCCGTCCTGTGCCCGTATCTCCGCCAGTCGCCACAGGGCGGAGGCGTCACCGCCGTCGGCAGCCTGCCGCAGCAGACGCTCCGCGCCCTCTCGGTCTCCGATCCGCCGACGCCATCCTGCCAGCTCGCGCACGGCAGCGGTGTTGGTGCCACCGGCCCGCCAGTACTCCCGTACGGCGCGTTCCAGATCCAGTGCCGCCCGACGTAAATCTTCCAACGACCGCAGCGCCCCGGTGTCTCCGGAAGCCGCAGCCTGCTCGTACAACTACTCCGCACCAGCGACGTCTCCGACCCGCCGACGCCAGCCCGCCAGCTCCAGCAGGCCACGGGCGTCGCCGCCGTCGGCAGCCTGCCGGTACAACCGCTCCGCACCAGCCAGATCCCCCACCCGCCCGCGCAACGCCGCCAGCTCCAGCAGGCCACCCATGTCGCCGGCATCCGCGCCCCGCCTGTACAGAGTCGCGGCAATTCGGTACCGGCTTCGGAACCTGGCCGCAGCCGCCAGACGCAGCAGGTCCGGTGCGCGGCAGCCGAGCGCCGCCGTCCAGAAGGAGTCCGGCGGGAAGTGGTATCGCCGGGTGAGGCGGGCGTGGTGGTCGAGGTAGTCGGCCAGGCGGTACACCTCGGGGAGGGCTCCCATGCCGTTCGGGTCGGCGACTGGTTCCAACGCCGCAACGACGCCCTTCACCTTGGTTCGCGCATAGCCGAGGGCATCGGCGAACCAGTTTTCCGTGGCTGCGGCCCGCTGGTAACGCTCAGGTAGCCGGGGGCGGCGGCGCGCAGCAGCGCGGCCGGCAGCACGGTGCTGTGCCCGAGCCGGCGGGCGTCCATGGCCGCAGCGATGATCGCCCGGCCGTAGGAGCCGTGCGGCCCGACGGCCTGCTCGTAGTGGTCGACGAGCTGCGGACCGGCCGCCAGGGTCTGGATGACCGTCCCACCGCGACTGGTCCGGGCCGCGATGGCCACTGAGGGATCCGGACAGTCCACCAGGCTCCGCAGAGCCTGCGCGGGGAAGGATCCGGGTACGTCGATGGGCGTGCTCGGCCCGAGGAGCGCCCTGGCCTGGGGATGAGCGTCGACAGTGTCGAATTCCGCGGTTGCGGTCAGGGCATGATGATGGGTCGGCCAGAGCGTCGCGACAATCACGACCGGCCCAGGGTGCTCCAACCGGGTACGGAGCGCGGCGGCTGCCGCCTCGCCGTCGGGGCCGGTGAGGTACTCCTGGGCGTCGTTCAGCCATAGCACGGTCCGCGCGGCGAGCGCGGGAGAGCGCATCACGGCAAGCAGGCCGGCGGTCGTCTTGGGGAAGACGAGGTTCCAGTCCACCAAGCAGCTACGCACGGCCTCGAATGCCGTACGGGTCTTGCCGGTGCACGATTCTCCGCGCACGACGACCAGAACCGTCCGCTGACCGGCCGCCGCCTCGTTCAGCCGGGCGCGCAGCCACCCGTCGTGCTCGCGTTCAAGGTACTCCGGCAGCACGAACACGCCATCAGCGGTCGGCCCCGAGGTACCGGTAATGGCGGGGTGGACGCCCAGCTCCTGCGCGGTCCACCGCACCACCGGACGCGGCTCGTCCACTGGCGCGCCAACACCCGCGTCGGGCAGCACGAAGGTGTTGTGCTGGAAGTTGTGGTCACCGCTTTGCACCGCGCCAGGGCCGTGAAAGGAGAAACTGCCGGTCATGCCCCAGGGCCGAAGTGATTGTTCTGCCGATTTCGGTCGCCGACCTGTATCGCAGTCGGGCCGTGGAAGGTGTTGCCGGACACCGCCCCGCCGCCCGGCTGACCGCGCTCGGCCTCCTCTGCGAACAGGCTCCGTAGCTCGGCAGCGACCTGTTCACGTTCCTCGGCAGTCAGACTTTCCAACAGCGTCTCGAAACGGGTCTGCCAGGATGCTTCCTGACGGATCCGCACCCGCTCCGGCTCCTCCGTGCCCGCCGCCGCCAACAGCTCGGCCGTCCGATCGAGCCGCTCCAGTTCCGCCCGCTCGCGCCGGGCGTCCCCACGGCCGAGCAAGTGGGCCACCCGCGCCTGGAATCCGTGCCATGCGTCGGTACCCGCGGCCTGCACCACTGCGGTGCCACCCGCCACCGCCAGTGCGGCCAAAGCCTCTTCCAGCATGCTCGCCTCCTCGCCCGCACCTGTGATCCTTCGACCGTACCAAGGAGGATGCGCACAAGTGCGGGTGCTGAAGAGCTGGGCAACTCCGCTGACGGGGGCGCAGGTTGCCCCGGGCCTCGCGCAGGACCGCCTACGTGGCTGGGACGTACGCCCGGGTGCTCGCCTCCGGGCACGGTCACCGCTGGCCTCACCCTGACGGCCGGCGACCACCCCCCGGTTCATCGTCCTGGACAGCTCCAGGAGCCGCTTGGGCCGGTGCTTCCACATACCGCAGGCAGCCGCGGCGGTCCTCTTCGGCGGTCTCGGCGACGTTGTCTCCTCCTACGCGCCCGGGTTCCAGACCCTCGCGTACGCCCGTGCACGGGCCGAGCAGCGCGACACCACCGGCGTCGGCAGCGCCCTCTGGGCGCATCGCCCGAGGACGATCTGCCTGGGATCGCGGCGGCGGCCTGCTACGCGGCGGGACTGCTCGGCGCGTCCGAGCCGCTGGTAGGTGCCACTGCAACACGCGCGGCCGTGCTCGCGGCGCTCGGCAACACGCCCTGGGCGCACTTCGGCTGCCACGCGGCGACCGACCCTGCGGAGCCGTCCGGCGCCGAAGGCCCCCAGCACCCACCGGCCTTCAGGGCAGTCCTTGACCTCAGCTCGGGATCCGCGGGGGCGGCCGGCCGCAGGCGCGGGGACTCCAGCCTCGCCAGCGGCCAGCACCGCGCCTGCGCCGAACAGCGACGCTATTCGACACCCGGACCATCTTCATCCCCCGCCGCGCCCCGCCACCAGGCGAGGTTGTTCCGGGCAGTGAGGGTGCCAGGGTGGTCCGGGCCCAGCACCCGCAACCGGTCCTCCAACAGCTCGGCGTACGCAGCAGCGGCGCCGGCCGCATCCCCTGCCGCGCCCCGCCACCAGGCGAGGTTGTTCCGGGCAGTGAGGGTGCCAGGGTGGTCCGGGCCCAGCACCCGCGACTCGTCCTCCAGCAGCTTCGTGTAGGCGGCGGCAGCGCCGGCCGCATCCCCCGTCTTCCCCCGCCAGTGGGCGAGATTGCTCCGCGTGCTGAGGGTGTCGGGGTGGTCTGGGCCCAGCACCCGCGACCGGTCCTCCAACAGCTCGACGTACGCAGCAGCGGCGCCAGCCGCATCC
>NZ_JBIVFA010000028.1:0-23174 GCF_044747975.1 Streptomyces sp. NPDC090045 | reverse complement strand
ATCCCCCGCCTCCCCACGCCACCAGGCGAGATTCCCCCGCGTGCTGAGGGAGTCGGGGTGGTCCGGACCCAACACCCGCAACCGGTCCTCCAACAGCTCGACGTACGCAGCAGCGGCGCCAGCCGCATCCCCCGCCTCCCCACGCCACCAGGCGAGATTCCCCCGCGTGCTGAGGGAGTCGGGGTGGTCCGGACCCAACACCCGCAACCGGTCCTCCAACAGGTCTGCATACGCGGCAGCGGCGCCAGCCGCATCCCCCATCTCCCCGCGCCACCAGGCGAGATTCCCCCGCGTGCCGAGGGTGTGGGGATGGTTCGGACCCAGCACCCGCAACCTGTCCTCCAACAGCTCGGTGCAGGCGGCGACGGCGCCGGCTGCATCCCCCACCTTCCCCCGACACCAGGCGAGATCACCCCGCGTGCTGAGGGTGTCCGGATGGTCCGGGCCCAGCACCCGCGACCGGTCCTCCAACAGCTCGGTGTACGCAGCAGCGGCGCCAGCCGCATCCCCGATCTCCCCACGCCACCAGGCGAGATCGCTGCGCGTGCTGAGGGTGTCCGGATGGTCCGGGCCCAGCACCCGCGACCGGTCCTCCAACAGCTCGGTGTACGCGGCGACGGCGCCGACTGCATCCCCTGCCTCCCCCTGCCACCAGGCGAGGTTGTTCCGGGCGGTGAGGGTGTCGGGGTGGTCCGGGCTGAGGCGGTGTCGGGCTGCCTCGGTGAGGTGGTGGTAGTGGTCGCGGGCGGCGACGACTTGGCCGGTTTCACCGAGGCTTCTGCCGGTGCGGTACAGCACTGGATGGGCGTTGGGCCGGTACAGGGCGTCTTCAGCGTGGCTGGTGAGGGCGGTGGTGTTGGCTCGGAGGGTCTGGGCGAGGTTGGTGTCGCTTGGGATGTCGGGCCATGCCGCCAGGAGGGCATCCGCGGCGGTACGCGCAAGCCGGTCATGCTGCTCGGGCGTGAGGGTGTCGCGGCTGGCGCGTTGGATGAGCTGATGGACGCGTACGGTGGGGTACAGGCCGTCAGAGGTGTCCTTGACCAGGCTCAGGCGATGCAGGGATCGCAGCGCACCTTCCGCATCGTCAACGCTCACCCGTACGGGCTCTCGACGGCGTTTCCGCTTCCAAACCCATCCCCTTCGTAGGCCCGGCTCTGGGCCGTTGTCGTTCCTTGTGCGGTATTCGGCGAGGTGGGCGAGGGCGGGTTCGCTGGTCAAGACGATGCGCGGGATGCCGTTGGGGTCGAGCAGAGCGGCCAGTTGGAGCATGGGCCAAGCCAGGCCAGTGGGGTGTAGCTGGTCGGCGCGTTCTATGGACAGGGACCAGGCGGCGGCCACGGTGACGGGCTGGTCGTCGGGCAGTGCACCGGCCTCGGGGAAGAGGTGGGCGAGTTTCCAAGCGTGGGCGGCCAGGCGGCGGCGGTAGTCGGCGCAGGCGAGGCCGGTGTCGACGGTGTAGGCGGCGGCCTGGGAGAGGGCCAGGGGGAGGTGTCCGAGGTCGGATGCCAGGGCGGTGAGCTGGTCGGCGGGTTCCCGGCGGCCGTGTGCGGCCAGGGAGGCAGTGAGGTAGGCGGCGGCTTCGGCGTCGGTGAACAGGCCGACGTCGATCCGGCAGCGGTTTTCCCCGGTGAGGGCGGCCTCGCGGCGGCGGGTGGTGACGAGCGTGCGGCCGTACGGGCTGGCAGGTGGCCACACGCCGTGCAGATCGGCGGGATCGGCGACGTCGTCCAAGACGATCAGCCACCGGCACATCACTGCTTGGGCCTTGGGCGTGAGCCAGGCGCGGAAGGATTTTGCGGCTTGCTCCGGGTCGGTGGGGTCGGCCTGGCACAGCTCGACGCCGGCTTGAGCGTATGCGGTCACGATGGCGGTGCGGGTGCTCGCGGTGATCCAGACCAGAACATCCAGTTCGCCACTCTCCCAGGCGGTGTGTGCATAGTCGGCGGCGAGCTGGGTCTTGCCCACCCCGCCCATCCCGGTCAGGACCTGGCACAGCACCGCCGTGCCCCCGCCCTCCACCACGGCTCGCAGCCGCCCCGCCTCGGAACGGTGCTGGAAGGACTGCGCCCGTGGCGGGATGACGCCGACCTGGTGCGGCCAGACGGCCGGTGGTCGCGTGGGGGAGAAGTAGTTGTTCTGCGTGTTGCGGTCGCCGTACTGGTTCGCGGCGGGGCCGTGGAAGGTGTTCTCGACGCTCCGGGGTCCGTGCCCGGGGTTGCCGGTAGGGCTGTTCAGGACCCGGTCCCGAAATGGTTGTCCTGCCGGTTTGCGTTCCCGGTCTGGATCACGGTAGGGCCATGAAAGGTACCCGAGACTGCACCCCCGCCACCCGTGTGCGCGCTCTGCTCGGCAACCAAGTCGCGCAACCCGTCGGCAAGCAGGGCGCGTTCCTCCACGTCGCTCGCACTCTCCAGCAGCGCCTCGAAGCGGGCCTGCCAGGACGCCTCCTGGCGTATCCGCATCCGTTCCGCCTCTGTTGGTTCCAGAGCCTGCAGGTCGGCGGCCGTCTGGTCCAGGCGCTCCAGCTCCACGGACTCGCGTGTCCGGTCACCCCGGCCCAGCAGCCGGGCCACCCTAGACCGCAACCCGTTCCACACGTCGGTGCCCGCGGCCTGCACCACCGCGGCGCCGCCCGCCGCGGCCAGTGCCGCCAACGTCGCTTCCAGCATCCCAGCCCCCCTCGCTCGCGCCTTCAGTCCTGCGACCGTACCGCCACCCCAACACGCCCGTAACGACTACGCGAGAACAGGCCCCGCCACGGCTGCTGCCTCTACGCCAATCCGACGTGCTGCCGCCGGGCTACTCCGTTGCCCCTCCGGCGAGTAGTGCGGGAACTCCTGAGCGGAGCGAACGACATTCACCGTTACAGCTCTCCGCCTCTCCGTGATCGCTTACACGGCCAAGCGGGGCTACGAGGCCGCTGACCCCAACCCCGCTCCGTCTCGAACCCTGCCCCGGGCGCCTGTCCCGACCGACCTGGTGACCTGGCACCGTCCGGGACTGCGTCAATGAACCGCTCGCACGCGTGGCCGGGGTCGGCGCTCGGACCCACGAGAATCACCCGGCGAGTACACCAACGCATTCCCAACGGCGCGGCGGTTGCGGTGCTCTCTCCGGTACCGCTCGAAGGTGGACTTCGCCAGTGCGAAGCCGTCCAGTTTCCACGTCGGGAGAGGAAGATCGATCAGAGCGGCTTCGAGTTCGCTCGGGATGTCGATGAACACGCGGAGCTTCCTGTCTCTTGGGGTTCTCGGAGAGCCGTCCGGGCGTCGAAGGCGGTACGACAACGGGTGAGTCTCGTGGGGCCGTGGGGTCATCGGGATGCCGAACGGGTGAACCGCTCGGAAGATCGAGCTTCGGGTAAACATCCGATGAGCGCGACGCCTTGGCGGGGGTCCCGTCGGGGGTCCCGCCCTGACAACAGCTCTCAGCCGGACACGCGGAGTGCTTGACTGATTTGGTGACCGAGCACACTCATCCACTGGCCCACCAGCGCGCGGTACAGGGCCTGACACGGCTCGACTTGGCGAACCTCATCTGCGCGGCGGCGCAACGCCGCGACCTGCGCTCGGGCACCGACAAGCACCGGGTCCGGAAGTGGGAGGTCCTGGGGGTCACCCCAGAACCCGAAACGCAGGTCTATATCGCGGAAGCGTTGGGCCTGCCCGCCACCCTGGTCGACTCCGCCCGGTGGCCGAACTGGTTGCCCGCAGGCGCCGGAGGCGTCGTCCCGCTCGGACCGTTCAGCACCGTCATCGCCCTGCGAGAGGCCCTCAACACCGCCATGGAACGCCTGGAACGACGCACTGTCCTCGCCATCTCCGGCGTCGCCCTCACCACGCTGGCCGCAACCTGGGCCGCCGGAGGAGGAACCGCGCTCGCCGCACGTAAGGAAGGAGACAAACTCGTCGGCCAGGACACGGTCACACTGCTGGAGAAGACCAGCCGAGAACTGAACAGCCTGGCCACCGAACAGCGCCAGCACGTCGCCGGCCTGCTGGACGCGCACCTGGACACCGTTACCAACCTCATCGCCCACGGCCAATACGACCGCCCCACCGGCCAGCGCCTTCACGTACTGGCCGCGTCCCTCGCCCAGACCGTCGCGTGGCACCGCTTCGACCAGGGCCACCACACCGCCGCCAGCAAGCTCTGGGTCGCCGGCCTCCACAGCGCCCATGCCACCGACGATCCCGACCTCGGTGCCGCCATGCTCGGCGATCTCGCCTACCAAGCTGCCTGGCGCAAGGACCACACCACCGCCGCTGGCATCCTCCAGCACGCCCTCACCCGCACCCGCACCCCGCTGCCCGTTCCCTCCTCAACCTCCGCCTCGCCCGCACCCTCGCCGCCCAGGGGAACAAGCGGCCTGCCCTGCGAGCCCTGGCTGCCGCCGAACACCACCTTGGCGCCTCTTCCGCTCGGCCGCTTCCGACCTGGTGCGCGTAGCTGTCCGAGGCCGACCTCGCCGTCGACTCCGGCCAGGCCCTACTTGACCTTGGAGACGCCCGCCGAGCCCACCAGCTCATCGGCGAGGGACAGACATTCCTGCCCCCGGCCCGAGCCAAAACCCGGGGTGTATTCCTTGCGTACGAAGCATCCAGCTACCTCAGGCTGGGAGAACCCGAACGGGCAGCCGAAGCCGCCCGGGAGGCACTCCAGCTCTCGCGCAGGATCGGTGCACCGCGCTGCGAGCAGCTGGTTCAAGACCTTGTGCCCCAGTTCGAGCCCCACCCGACCGCGGCCGGCGTCCCCGAACTTCTCGCCCTCGCGGCAGCCTGACCCAGCTGGGTGCGGTGGCACACGACCGCCGGTCTGCGGCAGGCGAGCGCCCCGAAGGCCCGGTGGCTTCACTCCGGCCATCCACCACGTCCAGGGCGCGGCGGTACTCAGAGAAGAACATCCGCGGGGTCGTCGGCAGCCACGTGGCGCGGGACGGGGTACGCGTTGCCGTCGAGGGCGCGGACCAGCTTCCCGGCGTAGACGTGGTGGTCCGTGTCATCCACGGCAGCGCGCATTGACTCCTCGGTCCCGGCCATTCGGGCGAAGCCAGCAGCGAACTCAGTCTCCCCTGTGCGCGATCCAGCGAGCGTCCTTGTACGCGGTGAGCAGGCTGGTGACGTCACGGCGGGCGGACATCCCGAGCCCCCCGGAAGGTCACCGGCTGGATCATGAGACCCCGCGAGACCCTCACCGACCAGCAGGAACAGCGCCTCCTCAAAGTCCGGCTTGCCTGCCCGGACATCACCCGGGCCTGCGACCTCGCCCGGGCCTTCACCGACCTGGTCCGCAACCGCCGCGGATCCTTCCTGCTCGAATGGATCCGCCAAGCCGAGCAAGGCGCCCCGAAACCGATGAGCGACTTCGCAGGCTTCACTCACGAGATCCTTCGGGATGGCCGGGGCCCATGCGAGCAGTCGCTGCAGGGCGCGCTCCGGAGGTGGAGCGCGACGCGACCGGGGTCCGTTCCAAGGTGCTCGTCCAGATATGACGAGACGCATCCCACGAAGCCAGTCGTGGCCTGTATCTCCCAGTCGTCGCAGACGCCGGCCAACCACGCCGGAGCGTCAGCCACCGCCATTGCTGCCTGCGCCGAGATGTTGAGCTGTGGTCGGGCGCCACTGTGGAGGGGCCAGCTGGTAGCCAGCCAGGATCAACAGCGCAACGGGCGCGCACCTAAGCAGTGCAAACCCCCTCTCGGCCCTGCCCGTCACGAAACGGCAACACCGGTTACGCCCTTCCCCAAGAGACGGTCAGATGGTGCTCCTCACGCACCCCAGGGGATCCTATGAACCGAGCCACCCACGCCGCTGCAGCCGTCATCACCGCCGCACTGCTCGCTGGCTGTAGCACCGCCACCAGTACACCCAAGGCCGCCCCCAGCGGACAAGCCGCCCCCGCGCCGGCCACAAGCAAAGTCACGGCCGACGCCGCCAGCGCCTTCGCCGTCATCTCCGCCGCCGTACCCTCCGCAAAGCTCAGCGGCACAGTCAGTGCCGAGAACGACCCGAACCACCTCCTCGGGCGCCCCCACCAGTACACGTCGAAGATCACGTTCACCGACGGGCGGATCCCCGCCGACCAGACCGATGGCCACAAGCCCGGCGACGTCGAACTAGGCGGCAGTATCGAGACTTTCCCGAACGCAGCGAACGCCAAAGCCCGCCACGACTACATCCAAACCGTCACCAAGGGCATCCCCACCCTCACCGAATACGACTACCTCCACGGCGCAACGTTGGTCCGCGTCAGCCGGCTCCTCACCCCGGCACAGGCAGCCGACTACGAGAAAGCCGCCACCAAGCTCCCCTAATCGAACGTCAGAACACATCCCCATCGACCTCGCCACCCTGGCAGCGAACAGCAGCACGCTAAAGCCCTACAGTCCCGCAGAGGAGGGCCTGACGGGGAGAACAGTTCGGCAAGCCGTGGACACCGCGAAGGTGAACCGTTAGTCCTTCTTAGACCGCCATGGTCGATCACCAGGGTTGAGCAGCGTCTCGGGTGCCTGCTCACTCTGCCGCCGCTGCCCCGCAGTAGACACGCCCACGAAAAGGATCATCACGGCGCCGACCACAGACAGCGGCCAGAAGGTGAAGAACCCCACGATCAACAGCAGCAGTCCAACCGCTAGCAGACCTCGCGCCCAGTCCGGACTTTGTTGCTCAGCCATGTTGGCTCCCTCCATAGAGAGGGCACACGGTACGCGGGCGGAGGTGGCCGCGTGGGCCAGACGATTCGCCTGGAGGACGGCCGCGCTCTCGTTCCGCACAGACGACTGGGATCCGAACAACGCGGTTCGCCAGGCCTTCGAGACCGGCCGCGAGCGGGGGTTCCCTCTCCGCCCTCGAGGGTGCGGTACGGATCCTCGTCACGGCGGCCGTCGCGGAAGGCGGTGCTTGCGCTGGAGCTGGCGCCGCCGCCCGTCGCTGATGTCGAACGGTTGTGGATCGTGGACAGAACCCTGGCCCACGAACCGCCCGCAGAACGCCCGCGCGACTGCTCTGGGCGACCGGGGTCAAACCCGTGATCGCCCGCCGCGGCGTCCCACATGGCTCCGGCCTCGACGTCTACCGGTGGGTCGTGGAACGGACCCGCCTGGCGACGGTCACCTTCAGGTGACAGCCGGCCCGGCTCTTGGTGATCACGGCCCCGGCTTCGACCGCCAAGTCGACGCCGAACTCGACGGTGATCTGGTTGGGGTGAGCCCGGCGTAGCAGGCCAAGGGTGGCACGGACAGCCTCCGTGACCGGCTCCAGGACCCCTTCCAGAGTCACTGGCAACTCGCGTACGGCGTCACCGATGCGGCCAGCCTTCACCGGACCGTCCCACTCGGCCTGCTGCTCGACCAGAATGCAACCTCCGCCGTCCAACGGAATCCGGGTCAGAGCTGCCAACACGCCTCCGTCGTCGATCGTGGCCCCGCACCTGGGATCTTGGCCAGCATGCTCTGCACATCCGCACGCTGGAGCGACGCCTACGCCGATGGCTGTACCTGTCCCGATCACCCGGAAGGACAAGGCCCACCTTGGACTGACCGCTGTGAGCTGGCCTCAATACGCGCCTGTGCCGTTCATGACATTTGACGGGTGTGGTGGTGGCTCTCAGGCATATTGACAGCCCTCCGCGCCGTCATCGTCGTCATCGAGACCGGCTCGTCGTCGCCCTCCAGGAGAAGGGGGACCTCACCACCCCTGCCGTGCGTCGGGCCTTCGAGGCAATGCCCCGCCAGGTCTTCGTTCTGGGTGATCGCCCGCTGAAGTGTCCGCCGGCCGGACGAGGCCTCCTACTCCCTCACCTACTGCCCGGCCGAGACCACCCTGAACGAGCTGATCCGCATCGCGGGGAGCGGGTGGGCGGTCGAGGAATGGTTCCAGAGTGCGAAGCAGGAGTGCGGCCTGGACGACTACCAGCTCCGCCGATACGACGGCTGGCACCGCCAAATGACTCTCGCCATCGCCGCCCACGCCTGCCTCACCGTCCTGCAAGCCCATGAACTCGATACCGGGAAAGCAGAAAATGATCCTCTCAACCCCAGCTGATGCCTCTCACGCTCCCCGAACTCAGACGCCTGATCAGCCGGCTCACCCGGCCCCGCCCGAGCATCAACCACATCCTGCACTCCGACGACTACAGTGCCAAGCCCGCATCAGCCACTACAAACGACGCGGCCATACACCACCCGAAGCCGACGAAGCATCAGTTCGCCAGAAAACTAGTTCAATCCATCGCCAAGGCAATCGTTGGTCCCGACACCTGGGACAAGATCCGCTGAGGTGCAGGCAGAACAACGCCCGCGGCACCCTCAACCCCGACCAGTGGCGCGACACTGCCTGAAGGCCACACCCTCGGCCGCCCCCTCGCCGTCGCATGCTCGGGGCCGGGCCAGGCCGAAATCCTGCCGATCGCCGCGCCAAGGCTGAGCAGTCCGCGGCCGCACCGCCGCTCATGGCTGTACTGGTCACGGTCCTGGCGTGCCGCAGCCATGCGCTTGGGTCGCGTACAGCCGCAGTCGGCGCAGGTGGGGTTGACGTGCCTGACCCGCGACCGGAGCGGCTGCTCGAGGTTCCTGCCGCCCGAGACGGCACGGTCTTGCTCAGGAGCTTTGGGTGAGGTGAGGTCATTGCCGGTTCGGTTCTGCCTGGTTGTCATCTCGGCCGGTCCTTGCCCAGCCTCGCCCGTGTGCTGGCCGTGCCTCGTGCGGCCGGGTCATCACTTGGCCACAGGCCAAGGAGGTCGAGCAGCTGCGCGAGGTCGTCGCAGTCGATGGCACGGTCGGCGACCGCGCGGCGCGCGGCGTCCCGGTCCACGGAGCCCACAGAGGCCAGCAGGGTTGATGCCTCCGTCGAGGAGAAGGGATCTTTCATGGCGTGATGCCACCACAGGCGGCATCACCTGGCAGGGTGCACTGCTCCAATCGGCCTTGACCCGGCTCCGCAGGCAGGAGACGGCGGGCGTTGATGGTTGTGCAGTCCTTATGCCCCGTGCTTCTGTGTCGCCGCCATTCCCGGCCCCTACGTTCACGTGTCTCCATGGGCAAGATTGCCGCCGGTCTCCTCGACGACGCCGACGGGACCGGCTATGAGAGAAGGCTCTACGTCCATCCCTGAGCCCGGCCAAGGCTTCATCAGCGGGCCGGACCGCAGGCGCGTCACGTACGGCCAGCAGCCCGCTCCACCCGCCCGCGATGCGAGCCACGTGGCGATCTACAGGCTTCACCGGCTGCGCTTCGGCAGTCGGGGCACGCCACGGCCAGCACGGTTGGGGAGCCCGGGGACAACGCACTCACACATCGCCTCTTGCTACACCGGGGACGGGGTCCTGCGCCACGGGCCGTCGTAGAGGCCGCCGCAGTCCTGGCAGCGGGCCGTCAGGAACGCCGACGCCGGGGTGTTCGCCTCGCAGGGCTTAACCACCTCGACACCATCGGGGAATACAACGTGCAAGGTCGGGGCCTCGCAGGCGCAGGGACCGTTCCTGCGGGTGCCGGCGGTCGGCTGCTGGGGGATCGACACGTTCAGCAGGCTCGGCACCGGCGCGGTCGGGGCAGGCGGATTGAAGTCGAGAGTGAGCGTCACATACCGGTCGCTGACATCCCAAGGCGGCGGCGGGGCCTGCGCCAGGAACCGGGTCCGCCGCTCCCAGTTGGTGAACACCAGCACCGACGCCGCGAGTACCCGGGAGCCAGCCTGGGCCGGGTCGGGGTCGATGACCGCGACAGGGTAGGCAGAGTCGCCCATCAGCGGGACACCGCCCGCGTACCGGGCATCGCCGATGCTGCGCCCGACGTGGTCAGCGCGGAACCCCTTCTGCTGCAGCGCGTCCATTGCCCAGCCCGCGGTGTCCTCGCCCGCTTCCCCAAGGCGGGGCAACGCAACCCCGGCGGCCCGGCGCTTGCGCTCGACAACCGCCAAGACCCGGCGCACCATGCGACGGGTTATCTGCTGAAGCCGAAGACGCCGTTCCTCCGCATCGCTGAGCCGCCACGACGGCCCGGCCACCTGCTCCTCCTCATCCAGCCGGGCGTCCAACAGGGCATCTTCCTGCCAGCGCCGGGCGTCGGCTACCTGCGCCGCCTCCTGCGCCCGGCGCTGTTCCGTTTCCTCCCGAGCCCGAGCCGACTCCTGCGACTCCCGGTAGTCGGCCGCCGCGCGCAGGCATCGGGAATCCACCCACAGCACGTCCAGCGCAAGGCCTGCGGCCCTGCGCTCCGGGCTGTACGACACCATCTGCCCGTTGAAAACACGGCGCAGGAACTCGGCCAAAGTCATCGGACCGGCCTTCACCCACTCACCGGCCATGAACCGGGCCAGACCCTCCACCACCATGACCACGTCGTGGACCTCGCCCACACGCACGGACGGCACCACACCCAGCCACGGTGCCCGCCGATAGCAGAACCACACCGACGGCACCCCGTCTTCAAGCATCCGCTCCGACCGGCCCCGGATGTCGTCAGCAGTGATCGCGGCCAGCTGCGCCTCCAGCGCGATCCGCCACTGCCCGCCCGCATCGCTCGCCAGCACGTCCGCTCGCCACACCCCGCCCGGACCGGGCACCTCGGCCTCGGCGACCGCGCCGGCTTCCCGCGCCGCCGTCAGCAGACACCACTTCAGATAGAGGTGATCAGGCGACTCCTCTCCTACCGGGCAATCCTCCGGCGCGCCGGGTTGATGCGCGAAGTGCGGTGCCCTCCGCCGCGATAATCGGGCGTGCATCGGCCACCCGCAGCCCCCGCACGTCAGCCGCGACGGCTTCACCTTGTAGACGTCCCCCCAGGCACGCCCGCATCCCAAATCAGGCAAGTACGAGTGGACCTGCCCCCATTCAGCGTGTTCAGCATGGAACATCACGATCACCCCCCTCGGGGCCACGGCTACCCGCAGCGGCCTGCAGACCGAGACCGCCCGCAGCCAAGCCCACCCCCTTCAACCACTTATCCCTGCCAACAACTACCCAGTTATCTCGCGGCGTGATCGCGGGCGGGCACGCGATCGACTTCAGCGGTCCCACTTCGGGCTCAGCGGGTGCTGTGGAGCGGCGCGGAACACGGAATCGGGTTCCGTAGAAGCCATGGCTAGAGCTTTCGTATGCATGTGTTGGTGTACAAGGTCGTCTGCAGAGCGAATGCGAGGTCGTGTGGAACACGACTCCCGCGAAGTCGTCAAGCTCTGCCCGTCTCCCCTGGTTCCGCGGCCCGTGGAGGTCTGCGGGTTTCAGTGGATCGCCTTCGCGGCGGGATACCGGCAGCGAGGAAGGAGCGTCCGGCCGTCCCCGACAGGGCGGTAGGCATCGGAGCACGCTGGAGCGCTGATCAGCCAGCATGCGGGACGGTCCAGCGCCAACTTACGACGAACCCCGCGCCGAAGCCCCGCCACCGTGCGGGGCTTTCGCACGTCACAGGAACGTCACAGCCACCTCACTCCATCCACACATCGGACACCATGGCGCGATGCGCACACACCACACCGCCGCTCTCGCCGCCACAGCCGCCACACTCCTCGCCCTCACCGCCTGCAACCCCCAGACCACCGACACCAACAAGCCCGCCGCGCCCAGCACGCCCGTCCCCGCGGCCCCGGCGCCCGCCAGCTCCGCGCCCACCGCGGCGAAGACCGCCACCCTCCCCAACTTCGTCGACAAGGGCCTCCAGACCGCCCAGGACGAGGCGCAGGCCGCAGGGTTCGCCATCCTCAAGTCCCACGACGCGCTCGGCCGCGACCGGCTCCAGGCCCTTGACCGGAACTGGAAGGTCTGTAGCCAGACCCCGACCGCCGGCGCGAACGTCGACACCGGTACGACCGTGGACTTCGGCGCCGTGAAGCTGGAGGAGTCCTGCCCGGCCGCCGACGCGCCCGCCCCGAAGCCCGCGGGCAGCACGATGCCGGACTTCGCCGGGCAGGGCATGAAGGCCGTCCGAGGGGCGCTGCCGTCCAACGCGAGCATCACGGTGAAGGACGCGCTGCAGAGCCGCATGGTGCTGCAGGAGTCGAACTGGAAGGTGTGCTCGCAGGATCCGAAGCCGGGGACAGCACTGACGGGGCAGCCTGTGTCGTTCAAGGTCGTGAAGACGGAGGAGTCCTGCCCGTAGGTTTTGCACCCAGTTGCAAAGCCGGTGGGGCGTGTGCCCCATCATGGGCCGCAGATCCTGCGTGCCCGGCCACGGAAATCCTTCGTCAGCCCTGCCACCGCGCGGGGCTGACGCATACCCAGACCCCCGCCGCCCGGCCCGGACTCCCGCACCTCAATGCCGGCCCAGCCCGGCCTTCCAAGGAGGAGGTGTTGATCCCCTTCTCGATGACATGCAGCCCAACGCCGCGCTCGCGCAGGTCGGCGCCGAGGGTCACCAGGTGCAGAACGGAGCGGGAGAGCCGGCCGAGCGGTGTGACCTTCAGCGTGTCGCGTTCACGTAGCAGCTGAAGGGCAAGGTCCAGCTTCGGCCGACTTCCCGGGTCGGAGACGGTTGAGCCGCTTGCGGATGTCCTCCACCTGCTTGCGTTGGCCGGCGTTGGTGGCCAGGCCCTCGGCGAGGGTGATCGCCTCGGCGAAGGGGTAGCGGGCATTGGGCAGATGTCTCGCAAACTTAAGGTTTCCGGCGATCGCGCAGACGGCGTCGTGGATCCCCCCTATGACCGCGCCCCGGGTGCTTGCACGTCCGACAAGGCTGATCACCCGGTCGAATTGTTCGGTAACCGCGTACAGGGCAGCCAGCGTGCGCAGCGCGTTCTGGGTCGGCGTAGACGGGTCGATCGCCGCCGCGACCCGCTCGCGCAGGCTGTCAAAATCGTCGGTGTCGAGGCTGTAGGCGAGCAGCGCCCAGCGTGCACCGTCGGCCGGGGCGACCCGGTGGTAGCCGCGACCGTGCTCAGGGGAGGCCAGCTCGCTGACGATGGTGTCGAGGATCGGCGTGATGTCGGTGTGGCTGTGGATGTTGCGGCCCATGTGCATGGCGGCGTGACGAACGGCCAGTTCTTCCTGTCCAAGGCCGTCGAAGAGCGCGAGAAGGCATGGCACCGACAGCGGGATGCGAAGATCGATGCGGTGGACCTCCGACGGCGCCACCTGCCGGAGGCGTCGGACAAGGTCCGGATCGTCGGTGCGGCACGCGTGGATCAGCAGGGCCTTGCTGATGTTGTGGTGGTTTTCCCCACGTAGATGGGCGGGCTCGGTCGGCTCGTTGATGAATGCCTGCGGGTCGCCGAGCAGGTCGACCAGCTTGGCGGTGTCATCGGGGGCGATCGCCGCTCCGGCGTGCACCGCCCTGACGACGCCGCGCGCTTGGTCGCGCACATAAAGCGCGCTCGGGCCGCCATACCCCTCGAGCAGCAACTCATCGGCAAACACGCATTCGGAAGCGGGCAGGGAGCTGGTCACTGCATGACCCTATGGCATGGGAATCAAGTCGAACTTCGTGATCGCTACCGCGCCCGGGTCCCGCTGGAGAGTCCCACGAACGACGCCGCTCCGACGGCCGCAACTGTCTCCTTCACTGCCGCCGCAGCGGCACTGGAGGCCATCAACCAGTCCGTGAAGGACGCGCGTCCATCCCCTGAGCGAACACCGAAGACGACAGCGCCGCTCGCGGCTGGTTCCGGCCCGCACCCGGCCCTGGCCGCACTGCTGATGCTGGGCGAGGTCCGCGAGGAGCTCGCGGGCTGGGAGAGCGGGCTGATCGAAACCGCCCGCGGCGAGGGCGCGAGCTGGGCGGACCTCGCCGGACCCCTCGGAGTCGCCAGCGGGCAGGCCGCCGAACGCCGCTACCTGCGCCTGCGCCTGCGCCTGCGCCCCGGAACCCCCGGAAGCACCGGCGAAGAACGCATCCAGGCCACCCGCGCAGCCGACCGAACCGTCACCGCCTGGGCCCGCGACAACGCAGCCGACCTCCGCCGCCTCGTCGGCCAGATCACCTCCCTCGCCAACCTCCCCGCCAGCGCCCAGGACGCCGTCAGCGACCTGGCTGCGGAGCGGCGGGCATACCCGAACTGGGCAGTGCCGCGGTCCTGCTCTACCGCTGGACCGTCGTCCACGAGAGCCTCACCCCCGCCACCCTGGCCCGGGCCGCCGCCGAGACGGGAATCGGCGAGCACGAGAGCCACCGGGCACTGGACTCCCTCCTCGACGCCTGCCTCCTCCAGGAACTGCCGGTCGCCGGGTGCTTGCTGCTGGCGTGGTTGGGGGTGGTAGGCCTCCGCGACGCATCCGCGCGAAAAAGACCAGCCCCGATGACGGAACCGCAGGGAGGACAGGGCCGCAAGGCCATAGCTGTGGGGGCGGGCATGTCGTTGGCGAACCCATGGAACGTTGTCTACTGGTCGGGCGCAGCGAGTCGTTTGAACTGGTGGAGCAGGGCGAAGGTCTGTTCCACGACGTAGCGGAGCTTGCCCATGCCCTTGATGTTCGGGGCTCCTTTGTGGGAGATGACGGGCAGGATCCGGCGTTTTCGCAGCTCATCGCGGTTGGGGTTGGAGGCAGTGCACCTCGTCAGCGGCCCGGCACGCGCCGGCGTGAAGCTGTATGAGCGCCGAGGTCACCATGTCGCCGGGGGCCCGCGTGGACTGGTTCACCCCTGAGCCCACCGCCTCGGCGTAGTTGAAAGTGAGCAGGCAGAGGTCGAGGCTGCGCCCCCAGTGCCTGCGGAGCCGCCGCCCGAACAGCTGGCGGCGCCGCATGATCCAGCCGAGCGTGCGTGGGGCCCGCCGGACCGTGTAGGCGGTGTGGTCGTCGATGATGCGCTGCGTCCTGAACTCTCCGGGCGGCACAGTTTTTCCGCTTCCAGAGATCAGACAGCGACTCCCGGACCCTGTCTGGTTCGCGCCCTTGACGCCCCGGCGGACGCGGACGAGCGTCATACGCAAATACGCGCAACTCGCTGGACAGGGGAGATCGTCGTGGCGCTACGGTTCGTCGGGATGGACCCCAACACCGGGGGCGATGGATCGCCGACCGTGTGGGTGGACGAGGAGAAGCAGGAGATCGTCATCCAGGGATGGAAGCTCGACCCGGTGACGACGGACGAGATCGCGGGGACCGAGTGGGTCCCTGGCCACCACAGGGGCATACCTGACCACGAGATCGTGGTACGGATCCCGGCCCGGATGATCCAGATACTCAGGGAGGCGTGCGATGACGCAGAACGTGCCGGACTTCGTGACGATGCTGAGGGCGGCTGAGCGAAGCGCGGTCCACCTGGAGATGCGCGACGTGTACAGCGTGGGCGACGAGGTGGCGGAGTTCGAGGAGTTCAAGCGCACCGGCCACATCGACCTCGACCCCACCGCCGCATGGTGGCCAGCATGGCTCGGGATCGTCAGGGAGACCGTGGGCCGCGGCGTCGTGATGCGCCGAGCCCGCATCATCTCCGAGCCGGTCACCGACTACATCCGGTGGGAACACGCCGCCACACCACTGAACATCGACGCCGGGGAGCAGGTGCGCTGGCTCCCGCGTCGACAGGCGTCGGACATCGCGCTGCCCGGAAACGACTTCTGGCTGATCGACGACACGTTGGTCCGCTGGAACCACTTCACCGGAGTCGGCGACTGGGACGACCCGAAGTACTCCGTCTCTGACGACCCCGCCGTGATCAAGCTGTGCGAGACGGCGTTCGAAACGGTGTGGGAGCGCGGCATCCCGCACGACCAGTACACCGTCTGAGCCGCCGGACAGCTCATGCCCACCTCCCCGTCCTCCAGCGCCCAGGCGGCCCGTGAAGCCCTCGCCGTACGCCTGTCGCACCTTCGCAAGGATGCTGGCCTGACCGGGCGTGAGCTGTCCGCCCGGTGCGGCTGGCATCCCGCCAAGACCACACGCATCCAGAAGGGCGAGGCTCCTCCCTCCGACACGGACATCCGCGCCTGGTGCGCTGCCTGCTGCGCCGAGGAGCAGATCGAGAACCTGATCGCCATCGCCCGCGCCGTCGACTCCATGTACGTGGAGTGGCGCCGCCTGCACCGCGACGGCCTGCGCACCATGCAGCAGAACGTCAACAGCCGCCACGAGAAGGCCCGCGTCTGCCGCACCTACGTCTCCAACGTGATCCCCGGCTACCTCCAGACCCCGGCGTACGCCACCGCGCTGCTGACGAGCATCACCACCTTCCAGGGCACCCCCAACGACGTTGCCGAAGCCGTGGCCGCACGCGTCGCCCGCAGCCGCTTCCTGTACGAGGGCGGACACCGGTACGTCGTGCTGATGGAGGAGTCGGTGCTGCGTGCCCGCTTCGGCGGCGCCGACGCCATGGCCGCCCAGCTCCGCCACCTGCTCACCGTAATGCCGCTCGCATCTGTCTCCCTCGGCGTCATCCCGTTCAGCGCCCCGCGTGTCATCTGGCCGCTGGAGGCGTTCTACGTCTACGACGACCGGCACGCCGTGGTCGAGACGCTCACCGCCGAGGTCAACATCACGCAGCCCCGCGAACTCGCCGACTACGCACAAGCGTTCGCCGGTCTTGCGGAGATGGCCGTCCACGGCGACAACGCTCGCGCCCTGATCACGACCGCGATCGACGCCCTCGGATGAATTTCCGCAATTAGCCGCAACTTTGTTGAGGCCGTCATTGCCTCGTTCCTACGGTGAGGACACGCCGCCTAGGGGTAACCGCGCTACCCCCGGGCATCTCCCCCGAAGCAGCAGGGCACCGGACCGTCCCGTGTCGCACGGTGCCCTGCTGCCACCCACACCGGAGCAGGAGTGACGCCCCATGCCCGAGAACCTCCCCCGCCGTCCGCTCGCCCGCCAGATCGAGGACCAGCCCGAGTACGCCCCCTGGGACGACCCGTTCTGTAGTCCCGATCCCAGCCCCGCCCTTCAGGCCCGCGCCGAACGCGGCTGGGAGAAGTTCCTGCGCCTCGCCGGCCGCGCCCTGGCCGAGGACGGTAAGGCATGAGCAGGCGCCCCACCTGGCTCTACGAGGGGGCGAGGATCTTCGATCCCAGCCGGGACCGTGAGGGCGTTGTCCAGTTCATCGGCGAGTGGGAGGACCCCACCACACGCCGCGTCATCCCGGAAGCTGTGTTCCTGCGCCCCGAGGGCGGCGGTGTGGAATGGGTCATCGCCGACCACCAGGCCCTTCGCCAGGCAGACGCCCGCTGACACCTCGCACCACCGACGTGTGGAGTGCCGTGGAACCGACCGATCTCGCCCGTCTCACCTCGTACTTCGAGACCGTGGCCCGCGCCTTTGCCTGCGACTCCGCACCGGCGTCGCTGCTGATCACCCATCTGCTGCCCGAGCGTCCCGCGTTCGTCCGCATGCCGGAACCAAAGCCCAGCTCCTGCGGCAGGTACTCCCACTGGATCCCGGTATGCAGCACGAACAGGATCCCGCACAGTGCCTGCCGGTCCGGCACCCGAGGACGACCCTCCGCCTGCTTCGCCGCCGGCTCAGGCAACAACGGCTCGACGAGCGACCACAGTTCATCCGACACGATCCACGGCCGCGACTGACGTTTCCCCACGACCAGATCAACGACCATCCGAACCGAAAGTCACATGATCAATAGCTTCTGTTAGGACCCCTTAAGGCCTTTAACGAGGAGGTGACGATCCGGAGACGGTTGAAGCAGACGCAGTCCTCTGCACACAACCCCTATAGCGTCCTGGATATGAACGATCCTAAGAGCTGTCCCGTTACTCCTGGCCACGGCGCCCCGCTTCGGCCAGCTTGACGACTCCTGGCAGAATGCCGTTCATGACTGCATACCGAAAGGCCCATGCCGCGTAGACGGCCAGGTGCGCTTCGCACCCGACACCTTGGGCGGCCGCGTACGTGGGACAAGCCGCCGCCGGAACGGATCCACGGGCTCTCTGTCCACACCAGCATCGCAATCCACCGCGTCGAAGAACTCGGCTCGAACTTCCTCTACCCCGGCGCCATCGACCAGGCACTGCGACGGTATGAAGCGTTCCTCGGGCCTCCGGGACGTCCGCCCCTCTACCCGCAAGACGAAGAGTGTGGCTGCCGGGGCCACGCCCTTGACGATGTCAGGCATGCCAGGGATCTCCTCGAAGCAGTTCTTGCGCACCTGCCACCGCGGGCTCGCGCCGAGCTTAGGCGCCGATTGATGGCCCTGGACTGGGTGTTCCTCAAGCGCACTCTGCCCGACCCCTTCGCCGATCGACGGCCCTGGAACGGTGACGTGTGGTGGTACCACCGTCTTCATAAACCCCGTGGCGGGTAGCGCCACCTCACCCGGCCAGGTTGAGGCCCTCGCTCAGTGCAATGGTCCCGTTGTGGCTGGTGTGATCACGGCGTCGGAGCCGTCCTGGATAGCCCCGTTCACCGGGCTGAGCCCGCGTACCTTCGGGAAGCTGGTGACGGTTCTGCGGCGCGAGGGTGCGGACGCGGTCCGCAAGGGCCGGCCGTGGAGCCTTCCGCTGGAGGACCGGGCACTGCTGGTCGCAGCGTACTGGCGAACAAACTTGACGATGCGCCAGCTGGCGCCGCTGTTCGGGGTGTCGCGACTCGCGAAAGGAGCGGCGCTCTACTGGAGACTGCGCCGCAGCCAAACGGCAGGCCAATCTCATCGAGGATGATTCCCCAGGGCTTGGGCAAAGTGACGAATCGTCTGATTGGTCACGGCCTGCGGTGGGCGGACCAGCTGGACGTCGAGCAGGCACGGACTTCCTAGCCGGAGGCCGGAGAGGCCCAGTCAGTTCCGGCTGCCCCCGGACGGCGGTTTTGTCGTAGTCGAGCAAGACAGCGGCACCGTCGGTGTACGGCTGCCCAGAGCCGCAAGGCGGGACGGTGAGGTTGGGTTGCGGACCCTACGGTGCTCGGCCGAAGCGGCGGGATCGTGATCGCCCCTCTGCCTCCGGCAAGAGCTCTGCGAAGGTGGCTCTGACTTCCCGCGCGGTGTCGGCGAAGGTCTCCGGATCGGCGGCGGCGAGGCGCTGGTAGATGACCATGCTCTCCGACAGGGTGTTCAGGACATCCGACATGTCGTCACTCATGTTGTACTTCGACAAGCTCAAGGCGTACAGCGCTTGGGCGAGGCGCGGCAGGTGGGCAGCCGGGTCCGCTCCGGCCAGGCGTTTCAGGATGTCGACGGCTTGCTCGACGGCGAACCGGGCTTCCAGTTCCCAATCGCACGCGGAGAGCATCATGCACCGTTCGAACAGGGCGTGCGCGAGTCCCGCTTCGTGCGCTGCGGGATCGGCCGCGACCAGCCGACGACGGACGGCCACCGTCTCCGTGGTGATCGGCAGGGCCTCGGCGTAACGCTCCTCCGACTGCAGCAGGGTGCTGAGGCGGCCCAGCACGGTCGCCAGGCGCTCATCATGGGCCGCAGGGTTCCCGGCGGCGAGCTTTCGGTAGATCCCGGCCGATTCGTCAGTGGCCGCATAGGCCTCGGCCTGGTGTCCCGCGGCTACTTTGCAGGTTCCCAGGTTGAAGAGAGCCATGGCGAGCCCTGACTCGTGGGCAAGGCTCCATTTGAGGACGAGCTGACGCCACAGCGTCACGGACTCCTCGGCGGCGGCGAGGGCGTCGGCGAGCCGATCGGCCTTGAACAGGTGGGTGCCGTAGTTGTTCAGTGCCATGGCGAGGTCGAAGGTGTGGGCTGCCGGATTGACCTCTACGGTCCTTCGGAACCCGATCACGGCTTTCTCGGTCGCGGCAAGGGCCTCCTCCGTACGTCCCTGATCTGCCAGACGCGCACCGAGGTTGAGCTGAGCGGTGGCATCCTCACTCACATAGAAACGGACGCCGCCGGCGCCCAGGCGGTCCCTGGTGGCGGCGGACTCCTCTGCGGCGGCAAGGGCATCGGCCCCCCTGCCCACTTCGGACAGCCGTGTGGCGAGGTTGCCCAGAGCGTCTCCCAGACTCTGCTCGTCGTGGGAGGTGGCATGGTCACTTTCGATCAGCCGGCGGCTGAGTGCGACGGCCTCTTCGGCCGTCTCCAGCGCCTCCGCTCGCTGCCCGAGCTCTGCGAGGTAGGCGCCGTACCAGTTCAGTGAGGAAGCGAGGAGGGGCGCGTTGAAGAACGGGTCGGTGTCCGCGAGATCGCGCCAGATCTCCACGCCGTCACGGGCTATGTCGGCGGCCCACTCGTGGAAGCCGGCGCGGTACAGCCGCTCGGCGAGCTCGGTGCGGTACATGGCGTGCAGGCGGAGGTTGTCGGTGCGTTCGAGGCGCGGCCCGATGACGCGGTGCGTGATGGCGGCGATGCCTACGGCGAGGTCTGCGTGCGGTCCGTTGGGTAGCAGGGTTTCAATGGCCTCCAGGGCGTCGGTGTCGGCGCTCTCCTGCATGGCGAGTGCGAGCAGAGCGGCGTTGCCGGCCTGGAGGGCCAGCTGGGGGTATTGCTTCAGCAGCGGATAGAGGTAGTCGGCTCCGACGTGCGGCCATCGTTCCGCTGCCGCCGTCAGGGTGGGGATGGCGCGGGAGAGGTAGGGCGTAGGGGCGGCCTCGCCCGCAGTGGGCACGTTCCCGGTGGTGGCCCCGGTCCTCGCCGTGTGCGCGGCCTCGGCGGTGAGTAAAGTCTCTGCGGTCAGTACGGTCTCTGCGGTGGCCGGGGCCCAGGGGGCGGCCGGGTAGTCGGCCGTGTGCCCGGGCAGAGTCAGGGCGAGGAAGTCCTCGGCGAGGCGGTCGGGGTAGAGCGGTTCCAGGACAGTGAGGATCGTGGGGTTGGCGGGCGGGTAGCAGACGCCGTGATCGGCGAGGATCTGCGGCGCATCGTGCGCCAGGCCGAGGTCGCGCAGCATCGCCGCGCCGGTCGGTGCGGGGACGGCGCCCGTCAGAGCGGCGGCGAACACCACCTGGTTCATCACCTGCGGTGAGGTCCGGTAGGTACGCTCCGCCGGGTTCAGCTCATGGGTGCCGTCACCGTGCAGGCGGGCCCAGTGCAGGTGCTCACGGTCGAGGAGGTAGATGGTGAGGCCCGCCATGTCTGACGGCGGGCGGCCGCCGGTGGCTCGCGCGTCGACGGCGACCAGGGCAGCCATGTGGACGGCGAGGGTCAGCCCGAAGTCCTCGTGGCCCAGGGGCGCAGGCGGCGGGATGTCGCTCGGGTCGGCGATCCCGTAGAAGGGCGCGAAGCTGCTCCGCGCCGCTTCGTACATCTCGGCGCGTTCCTCGGAGCCGTCCGAGGAGAGCGGTGCGAGATGGTGGGCGGAGGTGCTCGCCTCGTGATTGGCCAGGGTGGCGCGCACGCCGGGCCAAGTGGCGCCGGTGCGGGCGAGGAGCAGGATGCGTGTCGGCATGCCGGGCTGGTGGAGCAAGGCGTTGCTGAACAGCCAGGACAGATGGGTCTGCGGCCAGCGGTCGGCGTAGTCGACGATGAGCAGCACCCCGCGGGCGTGGCGCAGTCGCAGGTCCTGGCTCCCCGGTGGCGGGTGGACGGTGCCGGGTCCGTGGGTCGCCGTGACGACCGTCCAACCCTGGTCGGCGGACCGGGCGGCGAACTCCGCGGCAAGCCGGGTCTTGCCCTGCCCGCCGGGCCCGTACAGCCACCGCGCTGCCAACCGCGGACGGCCGTCACGCCACTGGTGCAGCTGGGCCAGGTCTTCCTCGCGGCCGGTGAAGTCCGCCACCTCGTAACGTGCGTTGAGCATGCGGCTGGGTGACTCCAGCAACCAGTCCGGCTCCGGTGTCCGGGGCACGCGCCAAAGCTCCAGCAGGTACAGAGGGGTGCCGTCGCCGAAGACGTGGATGTCCGCGCCGATCGCGCCGTAGCCGAAGCCGGATTCGACGTGGACGACCTGTCTCGAACCCGGAGGCGCAGGGTCGCTCCCGTCCGCCTCAGTCACTGTTTCCGTCCCGAGCGGGTACCGGCTGGGGTACGGCGGGTGTGTGGTGGTGCACGGTGACGTTGCCGCCCTGGGCGCCGAAGGCCATGCCATGGTCCTTGGCGGAAACGTTCTGGAACCAGCTCGTCTTTTCCTCGCTGGGCAGCTGAGCATCCACGGACGCCACTAGGGCCCTGATCTCCGCCTCGGCCTCCGGGTACTCGCGAAGCAGGGCGACCAACTGAAGCCGCCAGCCACCCACGAGGTCCCTGCGCGCGGAGTCGGGGTCCGGCTCCTGCCGCACCAGCGCCGCTTCCCGATCCAACCGCGCTTCGAGAGCACGCTGGTCTTCCGGTTCGGAGCAACGGAACAACCGGATCGTCCCGGCACGGGCGGCGGCCCAGGTACTGGTGGCCATGGCACTCATGATGGTCGTCGCGCCAGTCATCGCAAGCGTCGTCAGGACTTCGTCCATGCGGCGTCTCCTTATGGCATGTGGGTGAGCGGCAACCAGCAGGGGCTGGTCAGCACAGCGATACGGCAGGAGGGCTCGACCTTGCCGTCCTACCGTCCGGCCTTGGCCCCCATCATGCAGACCAGTCCATGAGAATGCGGCCCGAATCGCAAAGATCCCGGCACGCGGGAGGCGCTCGAACGCGACTTTTGCCGACGGTAGTTGAGGTCACATTCGTTGGGGCGACGCCGGGCGAATTCCTCCGCACCTGCCCCAGACCACCCAGAACCCGGTCCTCGCCGAGGAGGTCCCGTCCACGGCGAGCCCCGGGGCTATCTGCGACAACAACGCGCTCAACCGCGACCCAGGACTTCGGAAAAGTCACGGCATACCCGGTTTGTGATCACGTGAGGGCGGCCGTCTGGGGGGTCTCGCGCGTTGTGTCGGAGGGCACTTGCGATGCCGTGGACACCTGCGAGTCGGAGTGCGCCGATGGCGAGGTAGCGCCAGGCGGCCATGGCTCGCGGTGCGTTGCCGGTGCGTAGTTGGGAGGCGTCCTCGGCGAAGGTGACGTCCCGGGATGTGGTGGAGGGCTTCGATGCTGATCGCCAACAGTGAGGTCACGCCGGCCAGTACAGCGGCTGCGGCCAGGGCGAGCACGTGGACCAAGGCGTGCCGGACCCCGCAGGGGTCGTGCGGGTCTGGGACTTCGGCGAGACGTTCCAGCAGGCCGAGAAGTACGTCCAGTCCGGCCGACAGCTCGTCGCGAAGTTGGTCAAGAGCAGGCGGGATCGTTACCGATGTGGCGGCGGACACGGTCTTCCATCGGGATCACGGGGCGTCCGAGAACTCCACGATCTTGGAAGTCCGTGCCTGCTTCACGTCCAGGCTGGTCCACCCCCCTAGGCCGTTTCCTTCAGATCATCGGATCGTTGGTTGATGTGTGTCGTTGACTGACGCCCAGTGGGCACGCATCGAGCCGTTGTTGCCGGACC
>NZ_JBIVFA010000027.1:56807-58009 GCF_044747975.1 Streptomyces sp. NPDC090045 | reverse complement strand
GCGCGCGGTCTCCTGCGGAGACACGACGCGGAGTGACTGCGTCACTCCCAAGGGGGCTGCGTCACTGCGCGACGCCGGGCGGAGTGGGCCCGATGGGCCATCACCTGCGGTGACGGCGGGGTGGTCCCGGTCGGTTCGGGGACTACCGGTCCGCGGTGGCCGGCTGACAACGGAGGGGGTCTGCCGCGGGGTTCTTCAGCTTAATTGAAGCAGGTCAGAAGGCTTTTGATCGGGTGTCAGGTTGTCTGTAACGGTGTCTCAGGACCGAATATCGAGGTGTGGCCCCTGCGGGGCCGAGGTCTTACCGCTCGCGCTGCGCGCTCCCTCTCAGTAACAGTATGCACACGGTCCCGCGGAGTGTCGACCCCGCCGGCCCCTCTCCCGACACGTCACAGAACGTAACACGGACGTCGGAGCGTCACCCCTGAGTGGTCTACACCAGAAAGATCGTCAGCAGCAGAGCGCCCCACGCCGATGGGGTCGCCGGTGAAGGTGTCACCAATTCCCGACGCATACCAAACAACCTGCAACGCAAGCCATCTGACTGGATATCAGAATTGCATCCCGTCAAACCCGCTACGAACCACTCATATACTCGTAGCGCTTCGGGGACGTGCGGGCCGTTTATTGCCCGGTTCGGCCACGTTGCCGTGTCATGCGGGAGGCGCCATTCGGAAAGAGCGAGGATCCCGTACGGTGTGGGCGAGATATTCGACCAAGCCCCGGAATGATGCCATCGATGATCTGTCTCGCCGTCATGCCGAATTGATATTTATGCTCTGCCTGCAACTCTCGATTGCAGAAAATGCATCATAAATCGTCCGTCTCGGCCGCCTGCGGGGGGAGGCCGGGAAGGGGAATTTGTCATGGCTCTCGCGCAGAACCCGTGCTTGGCCCTGAGTCTGGGGCTGGGCTGTGTGCAGGCCGTCTTCCCCCAGGAGTCGGCCGACCGGCTGGCGTGGGGGGAGGGACGGCGGGCGTATCTCCTGCGCCGGCGAGAACTGCGTGACGCGCGCGCGAAGCTCCGGGAGGCGAGGAAGGAACGGCAGCGCGGCCGCCGGGACGGCGAGCGGTAGAAGCCCGACACGGGTGGGGGGTGGGGGTGGGGGGGGGCCCCCCCCCCCCCCCCCCCCGCGGCCCGGCCGGGCGGGGGCCCCCCCCCCGGGGGCCCCCCCCCCGCGGGGCGGGCGGCCCGGCCCCCG
>NZ_JBIVFA010000027.1:0-56797 GCF_044747975.1 Streptomyces sp. NPDC090045 | reverse complement strand
GGCCCCCGCGCCCCGCCCGCCGCGGGCGGCGGCGCTCCCCCGGCGCGCGCGCCCCCCGGGGGGGGGGGGGCCCCCCCCCCCCGGGGGGGGGGGGGGGGGGGGGGGGGCCCCCCCCCCCCACCCCCCACCCGTCGGCCTGACAGAGCGGATGCCCCCAGCCCTGCGGCCACCCCCGCTCGGGCAGGCCTCCCGTCCCCAGGCCGTCGAGCCGTCGGAACGCTCATCCTGCGTCACCCGCTCAGAACAGCATCCGGGCGGGCGTCAGGTTGCCGGACGCCGGGAGTCGTAGGGTCGGCGGCATGAGCCTGCCGAGCAAGCCGGCCAACTTCCTTCGCCGCGGAGATGTCATCGGCTACGAAGGCCGGTGGCGCAGGGGGCGAGGCCTCACCAGGCAGAGCGACGCCCTTGAGGGTGAGACCGTGGTCGTGGCGGGGGAAGAAGGCGGCTGCGACCGCTTCCCCGCCGAAGCCGAACTCCTGCTCGGACCCAGCGGGCACGGCCAGGCCCTCTGACCTCGCCCACGGCTTGCGCCCCTGGTCATGCTGGCCAGGGGCATCGGCCGAAGCCGCAGAAGGGTCAGGCTCCGATTCCCACACCGGAGACGTAGGCGTAGGCGGCGTAGTCGGAGTCGAGGTCGGTGATGACGTCGTCCCAGATCTCGTCGACCATCGCCTCGTCCCTGGCGGCCCAGGCGTGGACGAGGTCGGGCCAGAAGTATCGGACGGTGATGGAGCGGTCGCTGAGGGGGCGGCTGTACTTGGCGTCGACGTGGCTCTGGTCGACGGGGTAGATCTCCATGCGGCTGCCGCGACCGTCGTTGTCGAGGTGGCGCCGGAGCGGATCAGGTTCTCCCGCCGGTGCCACCAGTACGCCGCGTCGATCCGCTCCCTGGACGCCGGGGACGGTGTGGCATTGCCCCGCGTCCAGGAGCGCAGGGAGCGGGCCGTGACGCCCTGTTCGGCCAGGGCCTCGCTTCGCTATGTGATGCACACCACAGTGACGGGCTTCGGATTTATTGTCGGTGGAGTGCCCTGCCAGGGCGGAGATGTGAAGCAACCTTCCAGGGCAAAGGAGGTGCCGGACCGTGACCACGGATCCCGAGCAGCAGATCGTCCCCTTCAAGCAGAACACCTCGCTTGCGGCGATGCAGGCCGCTCTAGGCCCGCTGTCGTCGCCCTCCGCCGAGGAGATCGCCGATGCGCTTTGGACGGCGCACCTGATGTCGGCCTCCCAGGCACCGGCTTCGCGTCGTCATCGCGCTGCGGGACCGGGCGGAGACGAAGTTGTCTCAGCAGCCCGTCTCCCGTCGCTGCTCCAGCGTGCCGAGGGCCGCCCGCTCCGGCAGCGTGTCATCCCGTGGTCCGAGCACGCCCTGGCAGGACGCTTCAGCACATCCCGCCACCCCTGGTACCGGGAGGAAAGGCTGGACGTCGAGTTGCCCACCCTGCGCCTCGCAGCGACTGCGAGGACGGCAGAGATGTTCCTGGAAGTCCATGACGACGGAAGCCTGCGGCGGGCGCTGCCGCCGAGCGGCAAGCCGCCCACTGGGCAGAAGGCCTTTCTTGAGAGGCGCCGTCTCTGGCAGGAGTTCAGTCACATACTTCCGGAACCGTGGATGGTGGACGAGATGGACCTGACGCCCCGGACACGGCGAGACGGGTTCCCCTCGCTCCCCCAGACACTGAGCCTGCCGATCGCGCACCACGACGCATCCTGCCTCCGCAGCATCATCCGCCGTATCCCCCCGGCCATGGCCGCGCTTTCAGTCCGGCAGGAAGCCGCCCGCGGGAACACATACGCGGTCAACTCTTTCGCCGACACCTACCTGCATGGTCTCGTTCCGTCCCCCCGGAAGCAGCAGGCCTGGAGCCGGGCGATATCCGACGCGCTCCTGGATGCGACATGGACGGAGCCCCTGGACCAGGGTGGCACCATCGGCCCCGCCATCGTGCTGCAGATCGTGCAGCTCGCCCGCACCTACCGCCGGCTGGAAACCCCCCTGTTCGCCCGCAAGATCCTCGGGCAGCGCACGCTGTCCCTCGACCTGCCGATCGGTGACGGCTTGTCCCTGTACGACCTTCTCCCGTCCTCGCACGCCAGCGAACCGGGAGGCAACTTCGGGCTGTCGCACCCCGTCCTCGAAGCCATCGCGCGCCGGCTGAAGCCGGAGGAACGCGCGGTGTACTTCGCCCGCGCCGTGGCCGGCGTCGACAACTGGGAAGAGGCCGCGCTCCTGGCCGGCGCTCCTGAGGACGCGGCATACCGATGGGGCGAACGCGTGCGCCGCAAGGCCCGCCGTATACGGGACGAGGAACTGCGCCGCCACAGTCTCCGGCACGGGAGCGACACCGCAGCACCCGGCCGGCCGGCCGGGCTTCCGGGCGGCCGCTCATGAGCCTCTTCGACAGCGCCCTGCCCGAGTTCCTCGGTAGCCTCAGCGCAGGCCTCCTCCTCGCACTCGGCTCCTGGACTGCCCGCTCCTGGCGACGCCGCCGCCAGCCATCACAGACCCCACCCGGACCCGACGCACCCGCGGCAGACAGTCCCCAGCCTCCACACGACGGCGAGACGACCACCGCATAATCCGTCCGCCGCAACACGCGTCCGGGGGAGACATGAGCGAGGGCTGGCACCGAGCGGTGCCAGCCTCATGTGCCTGGCCATGTGCGAACGGCCCGGCTTCGCTCCCTCCTTCAATGCCGACACCAGCGCCCACGCCAGGTCCGTGGGTTAGCCCGCCCAAGCCCTCGCACGCACCATCGATAGTCAGGGGGCCGGACGGCGTATGCGGGCGCCCACTGACGCCTGTCCTCCGTGATGCCGCTGGCCAGGGCTGGGAGGCTGGGCGAAGGAAGCCTCAGTGAGCGCTGAATGCTGACGGAAGGACATCGGGTTGGCCGGTCCCGAGATTCAGGACGTTCTTGTGCCCATGGCTGTTCCTGTGATCACTGGTCTGGTTGCCGGCGCAGGTCTCGTTATCAAGGATCGCCGTGCGGCCAAGAGTGCTGACCACCGCTACCAGCACCAATTGGAGAAAGCGAGGTTGGAGGTCCGGTTCATCCACAGTTGGATCCAGGCCAAGAAGGAGATCGGCCTTACAGATGACAGCCGCCAGAATCCCTCCGAGTGGCTGGACCTCTGCTACGAGTCGGTCCGCACCTTCGAGGCCGAACTACCGGACCGCCGCCGCGAAACCTCCACGGTACTGCGCCGGCTTCTTCTCCTGCGGGCCCTGCCGCAACGCGCGCGCACGGTCCGAAGCCTGTACTGGCTCGCGATCCTAGTGTTCAACGCTGCGCTGATTTATGGAGTTGCGAGGTCAGCGTCGACCACCGGAGGGCAAGGCGATTGGGCGATCACTGGCGTGTCCGCACTATCTGCGTCTCTTCCGCTCCTCCTGGTGATCCTCTACTTGCGCAGTAAGGCCCTTGATCTGAGCGAGAGCTCACGGCCTATGTCCCCCGATCCACGCGTCGACCTCGCCGCCTGGGCCGCGCGAACAACGCCACAGAGGCCCGACGAGAACGATCAGCACCACTAATCGGTTCGACTGACAGGCCTGCATGGGCTGCCGCGCACCACATCACCATCGCGGCTCTGTCACATGAGGTGCGGGTGCTGGGCGGGAGCCCAGACGCATCCAGGGCTGGTGCAGCACCGACGCAGCGTAGGCCGTCTGTGATCTCTAGTCGACAGGCGGGGGGACGGAGTCCGCTTTGCTCGGGAGAGCGTGCCGTTCCACCCGGTCGGACCACCGGAAGAGGGGACGGCCGGCACAACACGACGCCCACGCGCAGCTACGCTCCGGCCTGCTGGACGGGGGCGCAGTTGCGGGGAAGCCGGATGGTCAGGCTCCGATGCCGACGGAGGAGACGTAGGCGTACGCGGCGTAGTCGGAGTCGAGGTCGGTGATGACGTCGTCCCAGATCTCGTCCACCATCGCCTCGTCCCGGGCGGCCCACGCGCTGACCAGGTCGGGCCAGATGTACCGGACGGTGATGGAGCGGTCGCTGAGGGGGCGGCTGTACTTGGCGTCGACGTTGCTCTGGTCGACGGGGTAGATCTCCATGCGGCTGCCGCGGCCGTCGTTGTCGAGGTGGCGGACGAGCCAGCCGGAGCGGATCAGGTTCTCGCGCCGGCGCTCCCAGTACGCGGCGTCGATCCGCTCCCGGCTCGCGGGGGAGGGTGTGGCCTTGCCGCGCGTCCAGGAGCGCAGGGAGCGGGCCGTGACGCCCTGTTCGGCCAGTGCCTCGCGGCCGGCCGCGCTGTCGAGGTAGCGCAGGCGGGCGGCGAGGCCGCGGCGGGACGTGACCGGCGAGGTGATGCCGGAGGAGTGGACGATCCGGTTGAGCTCCAGGATCAGGGCCTCGCCGCCCTTCATGCCCCGGGCGTCGTGCTTGCGCCAGTCGCCCCAGCGGGCCCACAGGTCCTCGGATCCGGCCATCAGCGCTTACCCCCCAGAAGGTAGGTGTTCTTTTCCTTCACCTGGTTCAGGTCCCGGCCCTCGGAAAACACCGAACGCCAGTCACCCACGACGTGCAGTTCATCCGTACCGGAAATCTCCACGACCTGAAGCCCCGCCTTGTGGGCCTTATTTGCCTTCATCCACAGATTCGCGAACGCTTTTGCGCGGATGATGTGCATCCAGTCCGGCCGGCGCAGTTCACGGTTCGCGGTCGATTCGCCCACCGTGGACACCAATTTAGAGTACATGGCTTTCACGTAGTTCACGGTCAGTTCGTCGCCTTCGGCAATTGCGGTTTTCCGCGTTTCAGCCAGCGCGCGGCGCAGTTTCTCCAGCAGGCCCTCGGTTGCTCCGGAGACGAGTGAGCGGTGAATGGTCGGGGCGTCGGCGAGACCTTCGCGGGCGCAGTCGAGGAGGAGGCGGAGGGTTGATTCGCTGACCCACAACTGCCCCGGCTCCATCCGGTTACCCAAGGGGTTGGGCCGGTCTGCGTGTTCCCAGTCCGCCGGGGTGATGAGGTGGACACCGGATTTCTTCGGGTCGTGGACACCGCTGGTGTCCTCGCGGAGCTGACCGATCGGCAGCCAGCACTTGAGGGCGGACAGGTACGCGGCGTTCATGTCCAGGGCCGTGACATCGAGCTGCGCGCCGGCTTTCGCCGCCGCCAGGGCCGAGGCGTTGCGCCACTTCGGGCGGCCTTCCCAGATCTCGTCTGCGCCCTTCTGGGACCGCTTCCGCAGGATCTCAGCGGTGGGCGGGAACTCGGAGTGCTCGTACCGGCCGCCGACCCGGGAGGCCTTCAGCAGCGCCATCACGTCCGGGATCGCGGCCTTGATCAGTGCGGCCTGCGCGGCGTCGACGTCGCCGGCGTGCTCGGCGAGAACGTCGTGGACACGGCCGGTGATCTGGCCGATCAGGTCGTCTGAGGCGTACGTACGCGGGCTCCGCGGCCTCGCCGGGGCCTGGGGCTCCGGCGCCGGCTCCGCAGGCGCAGCAGGCGGCGGCTCGGGCTGGGGCGGCAGCACGATCGGCGCTTCCGCCGGGGGCGCCGAGGCAGCAGCAGGGGCAGCAGCGGGGGCGGGGTTCGCGGCGGCTACGGCGGCCGCGCACTCCTCGGCGCTGAAGTGTTGCGGGAACCCGTCGATCTCGCCGCTGCACGGCTGCCCGCACAGCACGCACAGCCCCGTCGGTGCCGCGGGGGCGGGGGCGGGCACGGCGGCGGCCGGCTCGGCGGGGAACAGGGCGGCGGGGGCCGGCTGCGCGACGGCCGCAGGAGCCACGGCGTCCGCAGGGCGCAGGGCAGGAATCGAGCCGTGGAGCACGCCGACCGCGTGCGTGGGGCCGGCCAGCAGGTCCAGGAAATGCAGACCGAAGTGCTCGGCGAGCCGGTCAACGTCCTCCAACGACCAGTGCTGTCGGTTGCCCTGTTTGCGTGAAACCTGCGCTTGGGACAGGCCGAGGCCGTCGGCGAGGTCGTTCTGGCGCTCACCGGTGCGCGTCATCAGCGCTGCAACCGTGAGCCTGAGGAGATCCTCAACACCCATCATGATGCAACTCTAGCATGCGTGATACTGATTTCGCATACAGCATGCGTAAAGAGGTAGCGTTTGCAGGGTGATCATGATTCGAGCGTCGCTGACCGCCGGCGGCGACGTACGACGGCGAGCACCAGGAGCACACCGCCCTCCCCACGCCAGGACGCGGGCCGGCTCCGGCGCTACCGCGGGCCCCAGGCCTCCATCCCGTTCCGGGCGTTGTACTGCGTGACCCACTCGGCGACGTCGGCACAGTCCGCGGGCGGGTAGGCCACATCGGGCACGAGCCGGAGCGCCTCGGGGACGTTCACGCCCGGGTGCATCTCGCGGACATGCGTCCCGGCCCGGGCCAGTGCCAAGTCCAGCCGCCCGCCCTCGAGGACGAGTTCACCCATCGCTCCGCACTGCGCGCACCGGACGTACGTCACCGCGACCGGGGGGCGCATCCCGAACGGCAGTTGCTCCACCATCTCCATGCCATGCCCAACGCGGCGGGGTCACGGCGCACGCCGTCGCACCGGCCCGGCTGTGTCGGCACGGCGGGCAGGATCTAGCCGAGCCAGACGATGTCCAGTACGGACAGATGCCGCAGTGGCCGGTTGGCGAAGTAGATGACGGACAGCTGGCCGGCGGACGCGATCCGTACGTCTTCGCCTTCGGGGTCGTCGGGGTCCCACTGGCGAAAACCCCACGGGCCGGCCGCGGCGGCGTCGAGCAGGTCCCACACCGTCTCTTCGGCGTGCTCGGGGAGTTCGGCGAGGACCTTCGCGGCCGGGGTGGAGAGGCGGACCGCGTACGGGGGCAGGCTCACCGGCGCCGCCGGCCGCGGAGCTCGGCCATGTCCACGAACCCGCTCTCGTCGTGGCCGGAAGCGGTGAACGCGTCGACCGCGGGGGCGGAGACGAGTCGGGCCTGCCAGACGTGCACGACCTCGTAGAGGGTGTTCAAGGAGAACGTCCGGCGCGACTCCTCCAACGCCGCCGTCCACTCCCGCTCGAAGGCTGGCACCCACGTCCCGGCGCGGCGGTCGGCCCGGAGCTGGTCGAGGAGTTCGGCCGGCGCCCCAGGCGCGGGCGCGTACGGGGCGGCGGGTGTGTGGTCGGGCTGGGCGCTCATCGGCTCCTCCTGGCGGCGGGTGCTACCGGCCACGGTAGAACGCCGTGGCCTAGGCCGTGGAGGTTCTGATGGATGCCGCAGCCCGGACCCGGCTGACGGTCAGTCTGCCCGCCCAGCGACGGCCGCAAGGCCGCGTGACCGGGACAGGTCGGTGCAGCGGATCCCGCCGCCGGGGTGCCACTCCAACACCCGCGCCACCGCGTCGCCGTGCTCGGCGCACCAGGAGACGGGCACCACGCCGCCGCAGTCGTGCCGCGCGCAGACGCAGGTCCCGCCCGGACCCACGTACGCGATCCCGTGGCGGACCACCCCGCCCGCCGGCCCTGACCCGGCGGTGCCGCGCAGGCCGGCCGGCCACGCCAGTGTCAGGCGCAGGCCCCCCGATCCCGACCGGAACCTGTCGATCACCCGCACCTCCCCCGGCACCGCCAGCGGGCCGGTACCGGGCGCGGTCAGCCGGCGCAGCGACGCTCCGAGCGTCCCGGCCGCCAGGGCTGCCAGTGCGTCGGCGTCCTCGTCGGTGGACCAGCCGGACAACGTGTCTTCGCCGGCCGCGTCGTCGGCCAGGGACAGCCACGGGTCATCGAGGCGGAACCGGTGCGAGGCGCCTCCGGGCCCGGCCAGCACCAGGGCGGCGATCGTCGGCCCCGTGGGTACGCCGATCTTGTCGTGGGCGAGGAGCCAGGCCACGACCGCGCGGCGGTCGAACTGCGGGTGCACGTCCGTACCGGCCACCGGCTCGGGGAAGTCGGGGTGCCGGCGGCGCCAGTTCACCACCGCGGCCCGGCCCACCCTGGCAATCCGCGCCACCTCCGCCAACAACACCCGCTCCCACCCCGGGGACGGGTCCAGCGCAGCGAGCGGGGAGCGACGGCCCGCCGCGACGGTGCGCACCGCCCGCCAGTCCACGCAGGGGCGAACCACCTCCAGCAGCGCGATCTCCTGGGCGTCGTACAGAGGGACCGTGGTCACCCCGCCCTGCCGCTTGTAGTCGATGTCCACGGAGCCGATCGGGGCCAGCCACCCGAGCCGCACCACCTGGTCGAAGTCGGTACGGCGCACGCCCAGGCGCACCGCGGCCTGGTCCGGGCCGAGGGGCACGTGCCTGTCAAGAAGGGCGGGCAGGTCCCGGCGGCGGCAGAGCGCGGCCACCTGCTCCGGATGGACGACGGGGAACTGGGGCTCCCCGCCGAGGTAGACCAGGAGGCCAGCCTTGACGAGGTGGCCGACCGCCGATGCGGTCACCCGCGGCCGAAGGATCGGGAGCGGCACCCCCAGGGCCTCCGTCAGCCGGTCCGCCGCCACCCCGGCCTCGATCCCCCGCAGCGCAGCGCGGACCGCTTCCGGGTCGGCGGCCTCCACCACCGCCTGCGACCACCGGCCCGGTCCGACGTCCGCGGCCGGGACCAGACCCGAACCCGTCGCCCACCGCCACGCCGCAACCGGCACCCGCAGCCGGCCCGCCGCCTGCCCCTCGTCGAACACCTCACGCACCGAACGCACCATGAACCCCACTCCAATCCGCACACGAGCAGCCCGACGACCAAGCCGCGCCCGAAACATGCCGAAAGATCCCGCTTGCTGTCAATAGTCCTGATTTCAGGGCGAGTTGGAGGCGCACCGCACAAGCCGCCTACGCGTACGCGAGGGCGAAATTCACCCCTGCGGGGGAGGCGAACCGGCCCCGGGCAGACGGGAGCGGGGGCCACCATCGCGGCCCCCGCTCCTCCCTCGGACGGCCTACAGGTAGTCGGTCCGCTCCCGCTCCGCGCCGTAGGTGCCCTCGTACGGCCCGTGCAGGCGGGTCTCCGTCAGCCGGAGCCGCACCACGCCTCGCCCGGGCAGCGGCACGGAGACCACCGCGCCCGGGGGCTCGGAACTGAGGAACGGCTTCGTGTATCCGTCGACGTCTGCGGGGGTGTACCAGCGGGTGATCTTCTTCATGAACCTGCGTCCTTCCGCGGCCAGAACCCCATCGGCCCTGCCTCACCCCTTTGGAGCGCTCACCGCCAGGAACACAGCACCCCTCTTCAAAGTCATCCGAAATTTCCCGTTACACGAAGGATGTTCGCGTGGTCAGCCGGCTGCTGCGGTCGGGTCCGCCCCAAAGCGCGGAACGTCCTCCGTGGTCACGTCCAGGCGCAGCCGTTGGAACCGGAGTGGGTGGCGGTAGATGCCGCCGTGGTCGATGGCGCGGTCGGCGCTGACTTCGGCGACCAGGGCGGGGTGGACGAGGGTGGTGTCGAGGACGTCGCGGCTCCCCCACGTCGCCGAGAACTTCGCGCCCGTCCACGGGTGCCCGGGCGCGGCCGCGGTGAGATGCTCGGCAACCTGCCGCGCGGCGTCCGGGCGCAGCGGTACGGTCCGGCCGACGGCGCGCAGTCGGCCGTTCTGGTCGTGGCGGCCGAGGACGAGGAGTTGCGGGCGGGTCAGGGTGCCGGTGATCGCGCCGACGATCGTCTCCGTGGTGTCCCGCCTTCTGATCTTGGTCCATCCCCGGTATCCGGGCAGATAGCGGCCGTTCAGGGGCTTGATCAGGATCCCCTCCACGCCGGACACGTCCGTCCAGGACTCCAGCCATTCCCGCGCCCTGGCCAGGTCCGTCGTCATCGGGCAGAGCGTCCACGGGGCCGTCAGGGCGTGCTCGGAGAACAGGTTCTCCAGCAGTGCGCGCCGCTCGACGTACGGGCGCCTCAAAAGCTCCTCGCCGTCGTGCTGCAAGAGGTCGAAGGCGACGAAGTAGGCCGGCCACCGGGCGGCGAGGCCGGCGGCGCCGCGGGCGCGGGTGGCGGCCCGGCGCTGCAACGCCTCGAAGGACAACCGGCCGGCCTCGGTGTCCCAGACGACCAGTTCGCCGTCGAGGACCAGGCCGTGCGGCAACTGTGCCTCGGCGGCCGCCACCAGGTCCGGCCATCGGTCCTGTACCAGCGCTCCGCGGCGAGTCTGCAACAGCACCGTGCCGCCCGGGCCGGCCGCGGTGAACAGCAGCGCCCGGTGACCGTCCAGCTTCTGCTCGTACGCCACCCCCGCCCGCAGTGCCGCCGGGCCCGGCACGGCTTCCGCGGCCTGCGCCAGCATCGGCTCCACCGGCGGTCTGAGCGTCACGTGGCCTCCCTCGCGGCTTGTCGGCCCCTCTTCCAGGGTCCGCCAGACCAGCCGGAGGCGGCCCTGCAGGACGGCCGTCGCATCATCCATCCGAGGGGCGCAGCGGGCCCGTCTAAGGCGCCCTGCGGGGCGTGTGCGGCACGGTGGCGGCATGCGTCGCTGGTCCCTGCCTCTACTCCTTGTCGCGCTGCTCGCGGCCCCGGGATGCGTCACCGTCCACCCCGCACCCGCCCGGCCCGCCGGGGCCTCGGCCGTCACGGTCCCGGAAGACCACAAGCACCCCGTCGACCCCCGGCGCGCACGGCCGGACACGGAAGCGGCCCTGCCCCTCTCGCCCATGCCCGAGTCTGCGGCCCCTTCGGCCGGCGCCGTTCCGGAGGCCGGCCGTGTTCCCGCGCCGGCCCGTCCTGCGCCCGCGGCCCGCGAGGCGGCCGCCGAGACTCAGCCCGCCCGGCGGGCTCCCGAGCGCAGGGCCGAAGGCCCGGTACGGCCGCGCCGAACGCCCCCGCTCCAGCGGCCCGCCGTGCGCCCCGCCGCCAAGCCCAAGCCCAGGAAGGCGAAGGGGCCGAGCCGCACGCCCGCACCACACCGCCCGGTACGCGCCCCAGGGGCGGGGCCCGCGGACATGACGGAGCTGTGCCGCGCCGCGCACGGCGTCACCAGCCCCGCCGTGGCCGCGCTCTGCCACCAGACCTACGGCCGATGACCGGTGCGTGGCGCTCGCGGAGAAAATCGAACACGTGTTTCACTAGGGGTGTGAGACCACCGTTCCGTTTCCCCGAGGACCTGATCACGCTCGAAAGGGCGTGGCAGCAGACGTACGCCGAGCTTGCGCAGGCCGGGGCCGGTACGACCGTGCTGCGGCGCCGGCTGATCGCCCTCTCCGGAACCTTGTGCACCCACCCCTACTGGGCGGCCCCCGCCGCCTGGCGGGCCGGCGGCGTCGAGCTGCGGCGCGCCGCCCGCACCCACACCTCCGCCCCGGCGGAAGGGGAGGCAGCAGCATGAGCGAGCAGACCACCGCCAAGCCCCGCCCGCAGGTCGCCACCTGGGCGCCCAGCCAGACCGGCCCCTGCGCCCGGTGCGGATCTCCCTGCGCCCGGTACGGCGCTCCGGCGTCACCGCTCTGTGTGCCCTGCAAGCAGGCCCGGCAAGAGCTGCTGGCCCGCTCCTGACCGTGTCCGACGCTTCTCCGTCGGCCCCGATCACTTTGGTCCTCCCTGACGGGCAGGCCATCGAGCGGGTACGGCTCTACGAGCGACAGCAGCTCGACTCCGGCCTATGGATGTATCGCATAGGTGTTCCCCTGTGGCAGACGGCCGCCGGGGGCGGCGTCGAGCCGGCCGAGTACGGCACGTGGGTCACCGCCGCACAGCTGCGGCCGCTGCCCGGGGTCGACCTCGGCCGTATCCCCGCCCACCCCCGTGCCCACACCTCGACGCCGACCCGGTGGGCGTGGCTGCTCGACGGCCGCGCCCACGGGCGGCCTGCCACCGTCCACGCCGAAGGCTGCCGGAACGCCACCGACCGCGCGCACCCACTGGGCACGATGCAGGCGCTCGACGCACTCGCACGCCCCGGCACGACGGCATGCACCGTGTGCGACGCCGCCGAGGCACTGCTGCCGATCCTCGCCCACGGCCAGAACGACATGCCCGCCACCGGCGACTGATCACAGGTCAGACGGTCGGGGACGCGGTGTAGTCGTGGCGTTGGTAGCCGTGTCCGTCGCCGTGCCAGTCCAGGAACAGCACCGAATCGCCGAGCGCGGCCGCGCCGGCCCGGTGGCTGATGGTCGCGGTCCGGTAGGTGCCGGTGCGCACCCCGCTGGAGGTGCTGTCCTCCAGCCGATCCTCGAGCTGGGGAAAGTCTCGCTCGGCCACCACGGGGTCGGTGCCCTCGCGGGATTGTTTGATCTGCACCCGCAGCTTGGCCCCGTCGAAAATCGTCGGGTCGTCCACGGGGTAGAAGCTCGCCCCATCCCAGCGCACTTCGGCGTACGCGTACACGGTGCCCCCGGACCGGGCCGCGCACGTCCGCACCGTCACCTTCCAGTTGTCCGGCCACGGACCGTCATAGCTCGTGTCGTCAATGTCCTTCGTGCTGCTGGCGCACTTGTAGGCCGGGGCAGCCGTAGCAACGGCGGGGACCGCTACCGCTGCCGCAGCCAGCACCGCCCCCACCGCATAGATCGTCCTTCGCATGACCGCTCAACCGGGCCTTCGATCGAAAGGTCACCAGGCTGGGTAGGGCTGGCATCCCCGACACAAACGTTCGTACCGGGGATGCTGCGCATTACCGCCGTGCGGTGAACCACATTAGGAGCACACTTACCGCACCGCTCCCGAGACTGTACGAAGCCCCTCGGATGAGCTGGCGTTGGACAATACGTCCATGCACATCGCGCCATTTGCGCAGGTGGGCCTTTGCCCTCCCCCTCCGCGTGTCCAGGGTGGCGCTGCTACTCTCTTCCATAGGTTCCCTTTCTCACTGTTGGGGTGCCGCGCAAGGAGCCCTCCCGACCAGTGGCCTGGTAACCGTTGTCGGGGTCGAGGGCTCCTTTTGCGTTGTCAGGAGTGTATCGGTGCAGCGCTACAACGACCGCGGGTGCCAGCTGACTTGAAACGACACGAGCCGACCGGAAGCGCGTCGAAGTTCACCTGGACGTAGCCAAACAGCGCGAGAGCGTAGCGATAACGCATCCTGGCGTAGCCAGAATGCACCGCCGTGATTTGCATCACTCTTCCCCCGGTTTGGTGATCACTTGTCTCAATGCGGCCTGAATTCCTTTCCTCGCCAACTATGGCAGGCCGAACGAACAGGCCGGAGATTACGCCTGGCTCCAGCGGCTGAAAATAGAAAAGGCCAGGTCACTCGGGGGATACACGCGAAGGATTGACTAACTTTGACTAAGATCCGCAAGGATTGGCAAGGATTGGCAAGGATTGAGTACGGTCAGATTGGCTGAAAGTCGTCGTCGCTCTACCGAGGGCGCGCCCCAGGCCCGGATTCCTGGGCTCACCGTCAGGTCGAGGACACCGCGCTGGCATCCTGCAAGACGTCCCGGCGCCTGTCGTCCTCGCCGAGGATGGCGAGCATGTCCGCCAACGGACCCGCGAGGTCAGCGGCGGCCTCCCGATCCTCGCTCCTGAGCCGGTGCCAACAGGCATGAGCGTTGCGGGCCGTACGGATCGTGTCGGCCTCCGGGCGGTAGCGGGCCGCCTGGCAGCGCAAGGCGGTCGTGATGAGCAGCTCCGTGGTCCCGTACCAGTCGGTGCGCTGGCAGAGGGTGAGCCAGGCCCGGGCGGTCAGCACGGTGACGGTGGCGGCGTCCTCGCCGAACCAGCCGGCCAGGGCGGTCTCCAGCTTGTAGGCGAGGGCGACCGCGGTGGGCAGGTCCCCTTCCGCGTGCGCGGCCCACACTGCCGCCCACATCTCCCGGTACGCGTCGGATTCGAGGAGCGCGGGCAGGACGGCCAGGGCGGGGGGAGCCGTGGCGATGGCGGGGGTCGGGGGCGCGGGTGGTGCGGGGCGTCCTTCCACGGGGGCGGGGGCTGCGGGGTGCTCGGCGACGTCGAGCACGGTTCCGTCCGGGCAGACGATCATGTTCCAGGGGATGGGGGAAGCCGACTCGACGGCGCGGGCGCGTACGGGCCGCCCCGCCAGGGCCGCCCGAACGCGCAGCTCAGACAGCCCTCCTGCGCGCAAGGCCGTGATGTCGGAGCCGGTGGCGATCTGCTCCCCATCCAGGGTGAGGGCGAGCCCGTGTTCCTCGTCGGAACGGATCATCAGCGCGTACACCGGCGTCGCAGGGACGTTGCCCGGGTTGTGCATCTCATGCCCCTTTCGGGAAATAGGGGGGCGCCCAACCAACATAGCGGCCGCCCCATTTGGATTCGATATCCGATGCAGGGATTACGTCGACGTATCCGGGTCGAGCCACATCGTTACTGATGATCATTCCGTCGCCGAGGTATACCGATACATGCCCATGGGGATTTCCTGTCACCCAGTACATGAGTGCGCCGGGTGGAACATCGCGTGATCCCGGGTGCTTCATGTGGGCAGGCATGACGTGATAGTGGGTGATCGCCGAGGTGACGCCTGCGGCTCGCCATCCGTGGACTCGTGCAGCGAATTCGAGACAACGCCGGTACCAGATTTTCTGATTCAGGGCAGGTTGCTCTTTCGCCCATGCGATCGCGGCTGCTGTGCTGCGGCGGTTCCGCACCTCCTCGGGCCAGTCGGAGGCGGCGTCATGGAAGGGTGCTCCGGCAGGCGTCTCGCCGGTGGGCGTGCACTCTCCCGGTGACGTCTCGCCCGGGGCGGTCGGCTGCGCCCACTCCGGGAGCTGACCTGTCACGGATCCGAGCCGCTCCAGGTTGATGCCGGCGTTCCGGGCGACACCTTCGGCCTGGCCTCGGCGGGTGGCGTACAGCTCGGGATGGGCGGAGAGCTGTACCCGCTGTGCCGCGCGTCCGGGATCCAGCATCGGCCACGCCGGGATATCGACCAACCCGGGCGGGCGGCCTTTGTTCCCGCCGAAGAACAGACCCGCGGATACAGGCGGGTTGGTGATTTCTGCCGGGGTTCCCCAGCCCTGCGAGGGACGTTGCTGGAACAGGCCGAGCGAATCTCGGTCGCCGTGATTCAGGTTTTGGAGGCCGCTTTCCTGTAGAGCAGTCATGAGCGCAATCAGCGAGGCCCGGCCGGGAAGGCCCCTTTTCTGCGCCACTTCGTCAATGATTTTCGCGTGATAGATCTGCTGGGCGAGGATGGCGGCTGGAACCTTCCCGGGGTTCATGTTGGGGAGGCCGGGAGATTCGCACCCGCCGCTGCCGCTGTTCTTTCCGTCGGCGGCCTTCTTCGCTGCTCCGGCGATCAGAGTGGTGGCGCCGAGGCCGAGCATGCCGATCAGCGCAAGGGCCACGCCGATGCAGCCTGCCTTGGCGAGGAAGGGTGCGGAGGCCCGGGTGGCGGCGGCCTCGGCGACGTCGCGGACATCCACTCAGACCCCCAGCACGCGAGATACCCGCCACCCGGCGGTGGTGCGCGTGAGTTCCACCCGCAGCGTGTCCGTGCGCCGGCTGGTCTCGTCCCCAGCCACGTCCACCTCGGCGGCGGCGAGCCGCCAGACCTGGGCCGCGTTGTCGGGGGGCAGGTCGGTGCCGGCCGGGCGGACGGCGACGTCGGTTACGCGGGTGGCCTCCCCGCGGCTGACCTGTCGCCCCCACCCGGCCGGGGTGTGCTCGGTGAGGTTGCGGGTGAGGTCCTCCGTCGCCCACGCGGCCGCTCGGCGGACGCTGGCCCGGTGCGTCTGATCCGTCAACGGGTCACGGCTGAGGTAGGCGCGCGTCCATGCCGCGGCGACGTCGTCCGGCTCGGTGTCGGCCGGGACGGACGGGGCCGGCGGCGGGGCGGGCGCGGCCGTCCGCGTGACCGAAGGCGCGGCGGCGGGTGGGCGGTCGTCGCCTTGACCGGGCTCGCCCCCGCACCGGGCGAGGACGCCGAGGACCAGGACCAGGAGCACGACCAGGAGCAGCGCGGCCGGGTGCACGGGGCGTGCGCGTACGGCCGTGACGGTGGCCGCGCGCTGTCGGCGGGCGGCTCGGCGGCGGGTACGGCGCCACCGCCGGCGGGACGTGCCCGGCGGCGGTTCGTCGTCTTGGTCGGGCAGGGCGGCGAGGAGCGCCCGCCAGTCGGGAGCCGGCTCATCGTCGGCGGGTTGGCGCTTGGCCATGGGCTGTCACTCCTCCCTTCAGGTGTGCGGGGGCGGTTGAGGCAGGGGCGGCTGTGTCCATCCGCGTGACGGGGGCGGGGGGACGCGGCGGCCGGTGCGCAGCCGTGGGGTGCGCGGCGGCGGGGGCTGAGCACGTCGGCTGCTGGGTGCCGGTGGCTGCGTCGCCTTGCGGGCGGCCTGGGTGCGATTGGGGGTGCTCCTCGCCGTGGTCGACATCCGCATGGGCCCGCCGGGCAGCTGCTGGCTGACGGGGGTGGTCGGCGCGGGGATGGTCCGGGCCGTCGGGGAGTGCACGGGGGTCTGCTGCCCCTGCCCCTGTCCGGACGGAGGGGGGACGGTCCGCGTAGTGGACGAGTGCACCGGGGTCTGCTGTCCCTGGCCCCGCTGCGCCCCGGCCGCGGTGGTGCGGGCGGTTCGGCGGCCGGCCGCGGCCAGGGTGGTGCCCGGTCCGGTGCCGCCCGGTCCGGTGCCGCGCCCGGGGCCCGTACCCGAGCCGGGGCGAGGCGGGCGGCCGCCTGCCGGCGGGGGCGGGGGCGGAGGAGCTGGCGGGCGTGGCAGGCCGGGCCGTGGCTGCACGGGCGGCCGGTGGCGGCGTTCCACCGCGTCCCCGAGCCGGCGCGAGATGCGGCCCGGGGTCCGCAGGACGCGGCCGGCCTGACGGCTGAGGCTGCGGGTGGCCAGCGCGCCGAGCAGCGCGCCCGCACCGCTTCCGCCCGCGGGGCCGGCACCTCCGACGATGCCGGTCAGGATGCTCCGGTACTTGAACGCGCTGATGGCGCCCGCGATGGAGAGGGCCGAGCATCCCAGCCACCCGTACGTCGGCATCGCGAGGGCGGTGACCATCTGAATGATCATCACGGAGCCGGCGGTCAGGGTGGTGATCGCGGACTGCATGACGACGCCGACAAGGGCGTCCGCCCACCGCACGCCCCACTGGCGGGGCCGGCCCGGGATCACCCACAGCGCCGCGAACAGCGGCCCCACGACCAGTAGGAACAGCGCGGCCATCATCGCCGCGATGCTGCCGAAGAGCAGGACGATCAAGAGCAGCCCGAAAAGGAGGGCGACGGGGGCGGCGATGACCAGGACTCCGGCCCGCTCCAGGGGACGGTGCCCCTGCCGATAGGACTGCGACTCGGCCCCGACGTCCTCGTCGTCCAGGTGCTCCCTCAGGTACTCCTTTCGTTTCTCCAGGTCCGTGCCGAGGTCGAGCACCTTGCGCCCGTGCTCCTGGCAGAGCTTCATGGACCCAAACTCGGCTAGGCACCAGGGGACGCCGACATAGACCCGCCACACGGTGTCAGTGGCTCGGCGGGACACCCGGTCCGAGGCGTCCCCGGGGTACGTCGTCGTGTGCCCGAGGGCGAACGGGGTCTTCTCGATCCCGCCGCCGGCCGAGCCGATCCCGGCGTCCGTGGCGGACATGGCCACCTCGGTGCCGAGCATGCGGCCGGAGTTCACCCCGTCCACCCATACCTGGGGCGTCGTGAGCAGGGTGGCCGCGGCCACCGCGGAGACCAGCACCCAGGACAAGTCCGTGAACCCGCCCCCGTCGCCGCGCTGCGCCCGCAGGAACGCCACCAAGCCGCCGACCGCGAGGGCGGAAGGGAACAGTCCGACCATCACCGCGCCCGCGCTACCGCTAATCGCCTGCGTCAGCGGGCCCTGCACCTCGGGCAGGTCGGTCATCCCGAAGGTCCAGCCGGCCAGCGTGGAGACGGCGGAGCCGATGGTGACCAGCACCACGAGCAGGACGTCCGCGATCATGTGCAGGGCGGGGTCCAGGAAGTCGAACTGCCCGTAATCCTTGTCGAGTCGCCAGGTCAGCAGGTGCGGATAGGTCTCGTACATCGTCCCGCCGCCCGTGGGGGCGGCCGGGGCGGGGAGCAGCCCGCCCACCCCGTCCGGGTCGACGGTCTCGGCGTGCGCGGCCCCGGCCGTGACGGCGAGGGTGGTGAGCACCGCCATGACGGGGAGGGCGAGGGTCCGGCCGCGCGGCATACGCCGGCTCATCCGGCCACCCGGCCCAGGGCGGAGGCGGCCGGGTCCCCGGAGTACGTCAGGTCGGAGTCGGCCACGTCCTCGCGCTGCTCCACCCACCAGGTACCGCCGGCCTCGGTCATGCGCAGGGCCGTGTAGCTGGCCCGGGCCGGCTTGCCGGGCCAGGTGACGGTGTGGGTGGTGATCACGCCCCACCCCGCCGGGTGGTCGGACGTCGCCGGGACGCGGGTGGGCGGCCGGTCCAGGAGGACGGGGCCGATCGCCGGGCCGGACGGGTCCGGGGGCTCGGGGGTGGGGTGCCTGTCGTGGCATGCCGCGCGGCGGGCGGCCGCCATCAGGTCGCAGGCCGTGGTCCAGTCGTCGGCGACCACCGCCCCCATGTAGGTGCGGGCGCGGTCGGCTGCGACGGCGGACGGGTCCGCGGCCGGCGTCGGGTCGGTGTTCTTCTCGCTGGTGGTGCCAGAGCAGCCGGCGGCCAGGGCGGCGAGCAGGACCAGGCCGAGAGCGGCGGTTCGGGGTCGGGCGGTCATACGCGCACTCCGTCGTGGGCAGCCTCGGCGTCCGTGTCCTCGGCGGCGCGGGGGGATGTGTCGAGCAGGTCGAGCAGTTCGGCGGTGGGCACATCCCACTGAACTGTTGCGGCGCCGAATCTCTGATCTCGGGTGATCGAGTGGCCGTGCCGGGTCTCGTCTCCGTCGCCGTCGGCGAGGGACCGGATCCGTTCGCGGGTCTCCTTGCAGACCGGTAGCCCCAGCAGCTCCGCGAGGGCGTCCTGTTGCGGCGCGCTGGTGAGCTGGAACCCAATGACCATGGCTAGCTGCTCGATGACGCCGGGGAGCAGCAGCAGCCCGGTGGCGTCCTGTGTGTCGAGGCCGAACCTGACGCCGAGGGCGCGGCCGACCCTGGCGATGTAGTCGAGGAAGTGCCTGCCTTGGACCGTGCCGGTGAGCACGTGCACCTCGGGCACCATGATCACTTTTGCGAGGGTGCGCAGGTCGGGCCGGCCGGCGGTGGTGACCCCGTAGGCCAGGATCGAGTGCATGACCGCGACGGACAGGGCCTGTACGGATGTCCACCGTTCCCGCTCCTCACCGGGGCCGGGCAGGGACAGGCCGGGGAGTTGCACCACCCATACGCCCGGCTGCGTGTTCAGCGGTGGGACGGCGCCGGGCTCCGGGCGCCCCATGAACAGGGCCCCGTGCGGGGTCTGGGACAGCTCGAAGAGTGCTTCGCCTGTCGCGACGGCCACGGGGTCAGTCGAGTCGCGCAGGTGCTGGACGACCTGCCACGTCGCGGGGTTCGGGGAGCTGCTGATCACGGCGTTGGTGGCGGCCTGTAGAGCTACCTCCGCGCCGGCTGCCCGCAGGTGTGCCGGGGTCACCAGCGACAGCTGCGCGGGCACTTCGGCGCGAGCGGCGTCGCGGCCGGCCTCGGCCAGGAGCGGGATCAGGTCGGCGGCCCCGGCATGCGCGCGGCTCATCTGCACCAGCCGGGACGGCAGGCCGTACCGGTCAGCCGCGGCCGCAAGGCCGCCGAGGTCGCCCTTGAAGTCGAGGGCCAGCACCCACGCGCCGGCGTGGGCGGCCTCCAGCGCCATCATCATGCCGGCGGTGGTTTTGCCCTTCCCGGAGCGGCCGATGTAGGCGACGGTGGTCGCGTCGCGGCCGTCTGCCAGCGGTGGCAGGCGCACCACGCCCGGGGTCGAGCCGGTCAAGTAGCCGATGACGGGACCGTGGTCGGCGCCGACCCGGGCCCCGCCCCACCACCAGGCCCCCGCCATCGCGGCCGTGTCGCGAACGTGTCCGAGGTCGGGCACCCGCACCCGGTCTCCCGGCCAGGTCTCCAGCCACAGGGCGCGCTGCTCGTCCACCCCGACCTGCACCGTGATGCCCAGGTCCGCATAGTGGGCGGACACCGCGTCCACCCGGGCCCGCAGGTCCTCCAGGCTGACCGTGGAGGTGACGACCAGCCGGGGGTGGTCCTCGACCAGGGACAGGTGCTCGCGCTCCAGATCGGCGCGCAGCTCCGCCATGGCCTCGCCCGCGTCGGTGATGACCTGCCCGGGGTCACCGATGGCGTGCGTGCTGGCGGAACGTGTCTGTTCACGCACCAGCTTCGCGGTCTCGTCGGTCCGCGCGATGGCCTGCCGTTTGGGCAGGACCCGCAGCCGTACGGACGCCTCCGGGCTCACCGGGGCCAGCCGGCCGACCATGTCGTCCTGGTCCTCGTCGTCGGGGGGCAGGTAGGAGACCTCCGCCAGGATGCGCAGCCACTCCCCCGGCCCCGGACTCAGCATCCGCTCCGGGAAAGCCACCATCGGGAGCACCGCCACCCACGCCGCCACGTCGCCGGCAGCGTCGACCATCCGCAGATGATCGGGGTAGGGCAGAGCGCGGCCGCGGGTCAGCGCGGCCAGCGCGGCGCCAGTGACCAGAGATCGGCCGTCCACCGGGGCCGGCACGCCCCGGTGCTGCTCCCGGGTGACCATCCAGGCGAGCAGTTCCACCGTGGCGGCGGAGCAGCGCCAGGGCGAGGACTCCAGCCGGCGGCCGAGGCGCCGCGCGGCGGCGTGCCAGGTCGCCAGTTCCCGCGCGGGCACCCCCGAAGGCGAGACCCCGGCGGCCTCGGTGATGCGGCGGCCGGCCGGGCGCTGGCGGCCGCCGAGGCGGACACCGAGCAGGACGTGACGGATCGGCAGGGCGATCTGGTCGAGGCGGGCGGCCCGGTCCTCCGCCCACTCCTCCCAGTTCCCGGCCCGGTACATCTCGGCGGCCTCGGCGCGGTAGTCGTCCGCCGAGTACGGCGACCACAGCACCCGCAGGTGCACGTCCATCCCGGCCAGCACGGACGTGAGCGCGGTCTCGGCGCGGGACTGCTCGGCGTCGCGCTCGTCCTCGCCCAGCAGATCGGAGTTGGACGTCTCGCACGTCCACCAGGCCCACACGTCGGTGTCGGTGAGGACCAGGCCGTCCGTGATCCCCTCGTACCGCGGCGGCGGTGCGGACCGCTCCCCGCCGACCCCGAGCAACGTCGTGATCTTCCCCAGCACGCTCACGTGCTCCGCCCCTTCCTCCGGCCGCGCCCGGCGGCGATCTTCACCATGTGGTCCGGCCCGTACAGGCGGACCGTGTGCGCAAGCTCCACCGCCGGGCCGGCCGGCGGGACGGCCTCCGTGTCCGCCCCGCCTGCCAGCCGGCCAGCCAGCCGCGATCCGAAAGCCCGCGTCAGGGTCGGGGCGTGGCGCTCCCACCGGGCGGAGCGCGCAATCCACTCCGACCGGTGCGCGACCACCCGGCCGCCGCAGATCACCGGGCGGTGTCCGTGGACCTGGTAGTGCGCGCCGATGACCCACGTCGCCAGCACGGCGCGGCGGTCGCAGCTCTTCGACGGCTGCGCTCCCAGCACCGTGACGATCACGGGCGGGAGCAGGTAGAGGGTGAGCCACTGAACGGACGGGAACCCGATGGATAGGAACAGCAGCCCGTCCCAGGAGGTGAATACGAGCACGCCGAGTAGCAGGGTCCGGCGGGAAACTCCCTGCCCGAGGTCGACGCCGAAAATTTCATGCTGTTTGGGTTCCAGCCGATTGAAGTAGCTGGTGTACGTCATTCCTTGACGCATCAGCTCATAGCCGCCGTGGCGAGATCAGCAACAACTTTCATCGACGTCTCCGGGATGATCACGAAGAATGCGGAGAATGCTGCACCGCCGAAGAAACTGAGCTTCTTATTGAAGTCGTCATCCCACGAAAGCCGCACCGCTTTGACTGCCAGACTGCACATCAGGACTGCTGCACAGATAGGCAGCACAGTGCTTTTCAGACCAGCCCCGGTCACCACTGCCAGCACGAATTCCTCAGACACTCGCCTCTCCTCTTCTCTTGTCAGGTCAGGTCATCGCCGGAGATACCGGCGACCTGCCAGCGGCCGGCGCGCGCACTTTCCACGCGCGTGAGCTGCACCCGATACGCCTGCGTGATCTCGCCCCCGCCGATCGCCCACACCACCCGGGCCACCCCGTGCCGGTCCGCTCCCGAGCCGGGCGCGGCCTCCCACCCCTGCACTGCCCGCAGCTCCACCCCGTCCGGCAAGGCCGGCACGGCAGTGCCGGGGGCTGCGGCCTGCGAGGCCCCACCCGCCGCCCAGGCCCGGAAGAAGCCATCCACTGCGCCCCTTGTGGCCGTGGAGAACGCCAGGTCAACGCCTCGCGTCGAGGGTTGTGGGCCGGAGGCGGGCCCGTCGGGGACGCCGAGGAGTGCGGGCGGGCCGCTCACCGCCAGCCGCCCCGCACCGCCCGCCACGACGGGGACGTCCAGAGCCACCCACCGGGCCGGCCCCGCCCCCGGGGATACCTGGGCGTCGATACGGACCCGGGCGCGGCCATCCTTGCCCACGACAACCGGGCCCGGGACGATCAGGCCGGCCGTCTGCGCTCCTCGCCTGTCCCACCCCAGCTGTGGGTCCACCCCGGACGCCAGGACGGCCGACAGTTCCCGCGCCCGGTCAGCCGGCTTGGCTTCGTCCCAGGTCAGATAGGCGCGGGCGGCCCGGACGGCGAGCGCTCGGGCGGCATCCTCCGGGTAGGCGGCCGCGGTCAGTCCGGGCACGGGTACGGCCTGCGGGGCCGGCTCGTGGGGGGCGAAAATGCTGCGGGCCGCGGCAACGGCCACCAGGGCGACCGCGCCCCAGAACACGAGGGGGCCGAGGCGAGCGAGGCCGGCGGGCCGCTCCTGAACGATGGCCCACGGCGGCGCAGCGCTCTTTGCCTGCGAATGCGCTGCTGTTTCCTTCTGAGACTCAGCGACGGATACCCACGGGTTTGTCGGAGGTGGCTGCGGAGTCTCCTTCTTTTTCCTGTTCCACATGCTCGCGCAACGACTTAAACCCCCTCCAGATGCGACCATTGACGGTTTTCCACTCTTTCGATAAGACCTCGGGACGGTTTTTCGAAAATGAGTTAGGGGCGACTCTGGGCGCCCGCCTGCCAGCGTTGCAGCCAGCCCTCAATCTCGTCCCGGGTGTAGTAGGTGACGCGCCCGTCAGGAATCCCGGAAGGGAACTGGATACCCTTTTTCGCGCTGCGCCCCTTGTAGACCTTGGCCGTGGCGTAGTCCCACGGCAGCAGCCCCGCCCCGCATGCCTCGGCGAGGCTGAACAGCTCCACCGCCGGCTGCGGGGCAGCCCCGCCTGCGCCGGTTACCCCGCCTGTTACCCCAGCCGTTACCGGAACCCCTGTTACCGCCCCTGACCTGGGAGGAACCACTCCCACCGTCAGGTTCGGGCGGAGGGTAACAGCCCCTCCCATCACGGGGTGGGCAGGACCGAAGCGGCCGCCGACGAGGAAGTCCGGGATGGCCAGCGACTCGGCCGTCTTCAGCGTCTCGGCAGTGATCCACGGAGCCCGCTCGCCGGCGTCGAACCACGCCGGCGCGGGCGGGATCGCATCAAGCCGGGCGGAGACTTCCGGGACAATGTAAGAGGGCTGGAATTCCCGCACCCACAGGCCATTCGTCTCCGGGTTGATGAGACCGTCCGAAAACACGCCTCGCCCCGGAACTTTGGTATCCGGGGACACCACGGGCGTGGAGGCACCGAAAGCCACCGACCACGACGGGGAGTCACAAAATCCGAGCTGCGCTTTCCATCCGATCTGCGCCCGCTCCATCGTTCCACCGAAGTAGGCATTCGCCCACTGCTGCGCTCCGACTCCGAACCGGTGATCGGCCGAGCGCCCTTGCAGGAGTCCGATGGAGAACCATTCTGCGAACGGCGGGATTCCTCGTCCCCTGAGTTGGTATTTCCACCAGATCAGGGCCATTTTCATAAAGGTGGGCAACTCGTCCGCCACAAGGAGCCGCGGCACGAGCATTTCCCTGAGGGCAGGGTCACCGGTCTTTCCGAGGGCGGTTTCGGCGGCCATCATAGACATGATGTATTCACCGAGTGCCGCCACGCATTCGGCGGGAGTCTTGTGGACGCGGACACCGCTCTTTCCCTCGGCCTCCGTCATGGAATTCTGCTTGGTGTCCAAGATGTCGACCAGAACGCCACTTTGTCGAGCGTGTACCACTCCGAGGTAGAGCACCGTGGATTTACCCGATCCGGTCAAGCCGCCCACACCGAAATGCGGTGTCGCGGACTTGGTACGGATCACCACATCCTCCAGGTCATAGCCCCGGACGGCTTGACCCACATACACCTGGTACGGGTCCCGACTGGACCTCCATGCGACCGATTCCGGGAGCGTCGGCGTCTTCCGCGGGGGCTCCTTTCGGATCCACTCAGCGAAAGGCGCGGAGTCCGCCCGGTGCCACTTTTCCGACCATTCACCGGGCAGCCGATCGGTCACCGCGGCGGTGATCGCCCGCTTCCCGGCCTCTCCCCCGGACCACCCCGCCGGCAGCCGCAGCACCACCCTGGCCCCGGGCACCGAGACATCATCGGACAGCACCAGCCACCGCTCCCGGCGCTGCGACTCCTCCACCCCCAGCGCGGGACGCAGGGCCGCCCACATCCCCGGACCGTGGACCAGATCCGCGCCGGCCGGCCGCGGGCGCCACCACCCCAGAACCGCCGGGCCCGTCACCGCCGCCGCGACCCCGGCGGCCGACACGACACCCGTGCCGGCAGCCGCCACCGACCACCAGCCGCTCCAGGCCGCCACCACGGCCGCGGGGACGACCAGCCGAACCGATGCACGGGCAACGCCCGGCCAGCAGGACCACCGCCCGGCGCCGGCCGCGATCGTGCGCAGCACCGTGTGCTGCTCCTTCCCGGGCGCGTCCGGGGCCCCAGCGGCGAGGTCGGCGGCCGTACGGTCGCGCACCACCTCCTCCCCCGCGCACCACCAGCTGGCCGACGAGGAGGGGTCACCGGCCTTGAGGTCTCGGCCGGCCAGAAAGCGCACCAGCACCGCGTCCCCGGCCCGCCGCGGCGCCGATGTGTCAGGCCGTCCAGAGCGGGCCCGGTCCTTCTGCCGCTGCTGCGCCAGCGCGCCCGCCGCCGGAATGCCGATCATCACGGCGGCCGCCGCCGCTTTCCCCGGTTCCTCGGCCACCCACGCCCACAGATCCCCGTACAACCCACACACTCCTGAATCAGGACACACCAGCCCTCACCCAGACCAACGAGGCACCCGGCAGACGGAAACCCTCCTGCGTGGGACGCGGGAGGGCTCCGTGGAGGTATGCGGGCGGCGTGCGGGCTATCCCCGGGGCTCCGGTGCTGGAGCGTCCGTGAAGCCGTCCAGGACATCGAGGGCGAGGCCCCACGGGTAGGCCCCGACCCGGCCGTGCTTCGGGGCGTGCGGGGTAAACCCTCCGTCGTCCTGGCCGTCATCGAGGAGGTAACGGACCCCGGCCTTGCGGAGGGTGGCCACGGCAGGGGCGAGGGCGGGGTGCTGGGCTTGGGCGGAGTTGATGTACGGCAGGGCGACCACGGGAAGCGGGAGCCCGAGAGCTTCGGTGATCAGCCCGAGGGCGAGGGTGTCCGCGTGGCCGGCCGCCCACTTTGTCGTGGTGTTGAGGGTGACGGGGGCGACGAGAAGGGCGTCCGGCGGGGGCAGGACGTCGCTCTGCGAGGGCAGCTTGTAGGTGTGGCGGACCGGGTGTCCGGTCAGCTCGTGCAGCTCCTCAAGCTCGCGTTCGCCGCCGGCTTCTTCGACGGACCAGCGGTGTGCAGCGGGAGTCAGGACGAGGGCGACGTCCCAGCCCCGGTCCTGGGCGGCGCGAATGCCGATGGTGACGAAGCGGGCGGGCGGGGCGGCGCAGGAGATCACGTACAGGGTCTTGGTCACCCGGGCAGTCCACAGCGCTCGGCCAGCGCCCGCAACCTCCCCTCGGCAGTTCCGGCCCCCAGCAGGCGCAGGTCCTCGACCAGTTGATGCGTGCGGGGCCGTCTTCGCACTTCCTCCTCCGCCTCCCGTTCTGCGTCCAGGAGGGCGTCCACCGCCTGCTCGCGGCTGCCGGCCTGCATGTGGGCGTGGGCGAGGTCGGTCAGCAGGTGGGCGCGGCGCTCGCGCGGCAGGGCGGCGCGGGCCTCGGCGGTGACCGCCTGGGCGACGGCGACGCCGGCCGCTCCCTCGTACAGCTTCACGTGGGCGGCCACGCGGTACAGCTCGACGTTCGTGGGCCCGAACGCGGTGAACACGTGGTTCGTCTCGTTCCCGTCGAGCCGGACGGCGTGCTCGCCGGCTTCGTCCAGGAGCCCGGGAACGGCGCGGGCCGCGGAGACGGCCCGGCGGTCGTCCAGGCCCGCGGCGGTCGCCTGCGCCATGGCCGCCTTCAGGTAGAGCATCCCGAGCACGCTCAGGCCGGCCGGCCCCCGTCGTGCAAGGTCGCCGCCAAGGCGGTCCGCGGCGGTGACCGCGAACTCCGCGGCCGCGTGCGGCTGACCGTCGGCCGTCATCGCGTCGGCCAGGTGCCGGGCCGCGCTCGCCATGACGACCGGATCGCCGGAACGCTCGGCGGCGATCACCGCCCGGTGCCCGGCCAGGGATGCGAGATCGGGCGCCCCGGCCTTGATCGCGAGTGCCTCGGTGAGCTGGAGCGCCATCGACAGCGACCGGTACGCCGTCAGCTGGTCGTCACCGTCGTAACGGGCGGCTGCTCGGGTTGCGTCGGTCAGCAGCTCGGGGACGAGGCGGCCGAGGGACGCGAACGCGCTGGACTGGAACCGCTGCCAGCCGTAGAAGACCCGCCGGCGCAGCGTCTCGGCGTCGAGGGGCTCCGCCGAGTCGGCGGGCATGCCCGTGATCACGTCATGCCGTTGGAGGGTGGCCCGGATGAGATCCATCTCGGTCTCGTCCAGCTCGGCGGCGGGGGCCTCGGCGAGCAACTCCGCCAGGCCCACGGACAGGACGCAGGCGGCATCCTCGAGGACGGACAGGCGCGGGTCGGACTGCCGCGCACCGGACTCCAGGTCCTGGACCCAGCGCTTCGACTTGCCCATCAGGGCGCCGAAGGCGGTCTGTGTGAGGCGGCGTCGCTCGCGCCAGTAGGCCACGTTCCGCCCGATCCGCCGGCTGTCCATCTCCGCTGCTCCAACACCCTGGGACAAGGCACGCACAGTGCGTGCCTACCGGCTGTTGTACTCCCCTTACGGTCCGGATATGGCCAACTCCCCGGACCGCACCCCGACATGGACCGACCGTCTCGACCCGCCGCTGGAGCATCTCGAACGGCTGCGGCACGGGCACGCCGTACTGGAGCCCTGCGGTGTGGGGTGGGACGCCGTGGTCGTGGCCCCCCTTCGGCGCGGCCTCGAAGCCCTCGATGCCATGGAGCTCCCCGCAGATGAGGGCTACGCCGTGATCGCGGACTACAACCGCGAGGAGCTGATCACGTACGTGGCGCTCGGCACCGCCGAGGCCCTCGCCCACGTACGGGGTGTCCGCGTCCTCCCCCGCCACTCGTGGCTGCTGACCCCTGCCGGAGAGACGGGAACCCTTTCCGCTGCCTGGCTCAGCCGGCCCGCCGCACGCTCGGCCCGCTACGTTGACGCCGAGGCCCTGCGGGACGCTCTCCTCGCCACCGACGCGGAACGCCACGACAGGGCCGACCGGATCGAGCACGCCCGCGCCCATTGACCCGTGCCGGCCCTCCCCCCTCCTGGGGGCCGCGCACTCCCCGGCCCTCGGAGCCCCGCCCGGCTCCGAGGGCCTCCCCATGCCCGGCACCCGCCCCGCACAAGGCACGCACTGTGCGTGCCACCCCCGAGCAGCCTCGGCCCTACCGTCCGAGCCATGACGAACACCACGCCCCGCACCGCCAGCGATTCGGGACCCGCGGGTCTCCCCGCCACCACGCCGACCACGGACGCGCTGCTCGACCTGCGCGCCCCGGCTGGCCCTTCCTTCGGCATGAACCTGGTCAACACGCTTCACCACGCCGGGAAGGCCGTGCACTCCTTCGCGCTCGGTGATGCCGTTCAAGCCGACGTCGCAATCAGCGCGTTCGCCGCCCTGGTCTGCACCGGTGATACCCCCGCCGCCGCTCTGGAGGCGGCAGCCGCCGCCGCTCGGCAGGCTCCGGAATTGGAAATCCACTCCGCGGCGTGGGCGCGCGTCCCCGGCCCGCGGGAAGGAACCAGCGAATTCCAGCTCACCCTGACCGTCACGGCAGCCGACCCGGAAACCGGGGAGCACGGCGGCTCCACCCATCACTCCGCCTCACGGCGATAGCCGCCGGACCGGTCCCACCGGGCCGACCCTCGTACGCCGCGTGGGGGGCCGGTCCGGTGCTGTGGGCAACCCCTCACGGCGGGACTCGGCCGGGGCCGAGGGGCCGCGCAGTAGGGTGCGGGCATGTTCATTAGTGCTGTCTCACCCCGGTCCACCGGCAAGACCACAGTCATCTGGTGGTTGCTTCATGCCCTGCATGCCAGGGGCTACGACGTCACGGGGTTCGACGCGGACGAGTCGAAGCAGCTCCACCGGTGGTGGGAGGCGTCCGACCAGCCGTTCGAGGTCCAGCAGTTGGCGGACACCCGGTTCCACGAGCAGGCGCCGGGCAAGCTGCCGGACGGACACATCGGCGCGGTCGACTGCGGCCACCTGGAGAACCACGCCGGCATCGGGTACTCCGTGCTGCGCGTCTCGGACCTGGTCATCGTCGTGTGCGCGGCGACCAACGGCGACGTCGAGCGTATGGAAGAGCTCCCGATGGACGGGTTCCTGGACTTGGCGTGGGCCAAGCTGAGGAACCCGGACGCGCCCAAGCCGAAGCGGTGGGTCCTCCTGGTCCGTGTGCAGCCCGGAACCGTCACGGCCCCCAAGGACATCCGTAAGGGCCTGGAAGAGGAGGGGTGGAACGTGTTCACGACAATGATCCCCTCGGTTCAGAAGTACGCGAGCACCGGAGAGGGCCTGCCGATCTCGGCGCCCGGCTCGCACTTCGATGAGCTGGTGACGGAGATGGAGACGCGGGGGCTGATCAGCAAGTGAGCAAGGGACCCACCCCCCAGGAGCTGCGGGCGCTGCGACAGGAGCGGCGGCGCAAGCAGCAGGAGCTGGAGGCAACCGGCGGCGAAGTCGCGCTGCGCGAGGAGGACGTGGCCCAGGGCCGGGCTCAGCCGATGATCCGGTTCGAAGAGCTGCCGGCCGCTGTGGACGCGCCCGACGCCCAGGGACCGCTCACCGCCAAGGAAGAAGAGACCTGGGAGCTGTGCCGACGCTCCTTCGCCCAGTACCGCGACGCGTGGTTCGTCGCGGCCAGCGCGCTGGACATCTCGCTGCGGGGCCGGCTGTGGAGGCGGGACTACGACACCGCCGAGGCCTTCATCCGGGACGTGGCGGACATGTCGACGTCCAACGCGTACCGGCAGATCGCAGGGGCGACCATCGCGGCACTCCTGGCCGAGCCGCCGCGCCTCGAACTGGAATCGAACGATCTGTCCCGCATGCGGGACTCAGACAACGTGCGGTCCTACGTGATCAGCCAGCGCGCGGCCGAGAGCCTGACCCCCATCCGCGAGGACTACGGGGCGGACGCCGCCGCCGACGCGTACCGGACGGTTGCCGAGGCGACCGGGCGGGACACCCTCAGCGGCAAAACCATCACCGCCGTCGTCAAGCAATTCCCCCGCAAGGATGCGGAAGAGCTGGACGCCGAGCAGCGCCGCAAGCGCATCCACGAACTCGCCGTACAGCAGGCCGCCGCCGAGGCGGCCGCCAAGGTGAAGCCGACCGGCCCGGTGGCCGCGTTTGCGGCCTACGTGGCCACCGCCGAGTCGTTCGCGGGCAAGACAGCCGGGTTGGCGGCCGCCTACGCCGCCGCAGCCGAGGCGGACCTTACGGAGGCGAAACGCCTCGCGGTCCGGCTGCGGGACCACCTGACGGTCGTAGTCGACAACCTGCCCGACGTATAGGGCGCACCCGCCCTGCTCGGTTCTTCTCGAACGGCGAGTCCCGCATGCGGGACTCGCCGTTCTATTTCATTCGAACGATCTGTCCCGCATGCGGGACTCACGCGCCGGAGACGCAAAGGCCCCCGGTGCCGCCCTTGATGGGGGCGGCACCGGGGGCCTGGTCGTGGTTGCCCGCCTCAGGCCTCCGTATCCCCGTCTCCGGGGGAGCCCGCCCGCTCTGGGTGAGGGGCGAGCATGGTGTTCATGAGGGTCAAGTAGCGTTCCAGGTCTGCGGCCCAGTCGGGCATCGCGAGGTACTGGAACGTGCTGATCGCTACGGCGGCCGCGCCGACTGCCCCGTCCGGTGCGATGCCGCCGACGCGTGCCCACTGGTCCCACATCGCATCGCTCATCAGCCGGGCAAGGATCTCCGGCTCGTGCACCGCGCGCTGCATAAGCACGCCGAGGACGCCGGAGGCCTTCGTGCAGCGGCGTACCGCCGCGCACAGCTCCCTGTCGTCGGCCGACTCAATGGTGTGCACCATCCCGGCCATACCCTCGGCCATGGGTGACTGTGCCATCAGGTCTGTCCCGGCGAGTTCAGCCTGCCGGTGGGCCTCACGGATGTACTCGATCTTCTCGGCGTGGTCCGGCCAGGCCTGTTCCCAGGCCTCCAGCAGATCCTCGATGCCGACGTCGGCGGCTCCACCGAGCAGCAGCCGGGCACCGGGTTCCATGAGGGCCCGGTGGAACATGTTCGGGACGGCGGTCTCGGACGAGCGGGGGAGTTCGATGCCTGCGGCGGCCGCGCCGTCGCGCAGGATCCCGTCCAAGTCGCGCCGCGGGGAGCGACGGTTCGCCATCATCCGGGCCGCCGCATCCTGGCGGGCCTGGAAAGCGTGGTTGGAATCACCGATGGGCAGCTGCTCGACACCCGCCCGCGCCAACGGCCGTTTGAGAGTGGCGACCAGAACGGCCCGTAGCCTCCGGGCGCTATCCGGAGTGTCATCAATGGCCCAGAAGACCCAGCCCAGCCAGCCGATACTGCGGCCGGCGCGCGCGGTGTGCGCCAGCCACAGGGCCCGGGTCAGGCACTCGGGCCGGATGGTGGAGGAGTCCGGTTCGAACCACTCCGCAGCTTTGGGCAGCCAGCCCTGTTGTTGCCACCGTTCGATCTGTGTCGGAGTGGCCGTCTCCCCGTGCCCCTCGATGGCTCCGACGAGGGCGAGGTGGGCGGCGGACGGCTGAGTGCGTGCCATGGTCAATTCCTCCGGTCCTGGCTGCCGATGGTCAGGACGGAGTACAGGGTGACCGCAGTTCCAACCGCACTCGCCCACGCCTCGCTCTGCGCGGCTGCCAGGGCGGCGGCCGCCACCAGGAGCAGCACGGACAGGCGCGGGCCGGCGCCTCCGCCGGGGTCGGTGTTCACGTACGTGGTCCCTTTCGTGAGGTCCTGCTGCCGGGTGTGCCCGGCAGCGCAGCCCGACCGCGTGGAGCCGGGTCTGTGCCGCACCTAAGGGGCTCACGACGCCTCTCACGAAGTGCAGGAAACTTCGCGGGGTTGCCGGCCGTAATGGCGTTGCCGCTCCCTCATGTAGGCCCTTGACCAGGGGTGAAGCCGGTCAGGCCGGACGGCTCCAGAAACACAAAAAGGCCCCCGGGGCCGCCCTTCGATGAGGGCGGCCCCGGGGGCCTGGTCGTGCTGGTGGGTGATCAGCTCTGGGGTGTGGGGCGGCTGATCACGGGTCGGTCGGCGTGGAAGTGGACGACGGCGGGGTCAAGGTCGGCGAGCAGGGTCCCGAGGGCGGAGGCCACGACGTACGAGCGGTGCCGGCCTCCGACGCACCCAGCCGCGATGTGCAGCGGGCCGGCCGTGGGGCCGCTGCAGAACGCCCGGGCGGCCGCGACGGTGGCGGCGATCAGGGCCGGGATCCCCGGGGTGCTGAGCACCGCCGTGATCACCTCCTGATCCCGGCCGGTCATCTCCCGCATGGCGGGGTCCACGTGCGGGTCGCGAAAGTGCTGCCGCAGGTCGAGGGTCAGGTGCGCGGCTGGGGCGAGCCCGCCGGGCTGGTGGCCGTACCCGAACGAGGTGATCGTGACGGCGGGGGCGGTGGTCTGGTCGGTGCTGGTCATCTGCTGCTCCTGGTCGTGGTCGGGGACGGTCAGCGCTGGCCGATGTTGATGCGGTCGATGTGGACGCCCGCGCCGCCACGGGAGCCCCACCGGCCGCCCTGCCCGCCGGTCCCGGTGACGTTGACCGTGACGGGCGCCGGGGCGGGCGAGGCCGGGGCCTTCTCCCCGGAGGCGGGGGACAGGGCGCCGGTGAACCGGAGGACGACCCAGCCGACGGCGGCGGTCCCGAGGAACGCGGCCGCGCCGATCGCGAGTTCGGCGGCGGCGGCGAGAGCGGCGGGTCCGGCCATGGCGAGGGCTCCCCCGGTGCAGAGGGTCAGGGCGCAGATGCTCCCGACGACGGTGACGGCCGCCCGCTCGAAGGGGGTCAGGCCGCGGCGGGTGGGCGCGGCCTCGGGGGCCGCGGGGACGATGACGGGCGGCGCGGCCGGTACGTACGCGGCGACCCATGAGCCGTCGTCGAGCTGGACCAGGGCGCGGCGCTCGGCGGCCGGCGCGGGGAGCAGCACCGTGTGCTCGGCGACGTCGTACGGGCGCGGCTGGTGGACGAGGGGCGCGGCCTGGGCCGGGGTGGCGTAGGCCGGGGCGGGTTCGGCGTGCCGGGCGGGGTGCTGGTTCATGACGGGGGTGCTCCTCCACGGGGCGGGTCAGCGGCGGGGCGGCGGTGGTGCCGGCCCCGCCGTGCTGTCCGGGGTTCAGGGGCGGGATCAGGTCCAGGGGGCGGCGGCGTAGCACTCGCGGACGTACGCGCGCAGCTCCTCGTACGGCGCCTCGACATCGGGGGCTGTCAACCCGGCCGGGGTGAGGTGGGGGTGGGCCCTGTCGAGGTCGGCGAGGAGCCGGAACGACTCCTCGGCCTGCGCCCGTGACGCCGCCTCGCCGAACATGCCGCCGACCTCCACCCGGTCCGACTGGACGGCGCGGCGCAGGAGGTAGGCGCGCAGCTCCTCGGGGTCGTTCTGCTCACCGGCGAGGGTCTGCCCCAGGAACCGGGAGGACAGGGTCAGCAGTTCGTGTGCCTCGATGAGGAGGTCGGGCGCGTGCCGGTACAGCACGGCCGGGTCCGGGACGGTCGCGCACCGTGCGAGGGCGGCGAGGCTGGGCTGTGCGGCCTCGAGGCCGGGGGCGGCCTCGTGCCAGCAGAACGGCGCGAGGTCGGCGGCGGCCTTCGTGACGCGGATCGCTGCGCCCGGCGACGTCGGGCCCGACACAGCGCGGCCGCCGTCTACGGAGGCGAGGAGGCGGGCGCCGTGGTGCTCGCACCCGTCGGCGCCGTGCTCCTGGCGGTCGAGGATCAGCACCGCGTCGGCGGGGCCGCCGTCGCATGCTGTGGGGTCCTCGGGGTGGGCGGCGGTGCAGCGGGCGGCGTCGGTCACGGGGTGCTCCTCGTCTGCCGGTTCGGTGCGGGCGGTGGTGGTCATCAGGACTGCCCGCCGAGCTGCTGGCGGTCGATCTCAGCGGCCAGGCCGGCCGCGAGGTCGTCGGCGGCCGCGGCGATCCAGCGGCCGAGTTCGGCGGTGCGGGCGTACTGGGCGAGACGCAGTTGCGCGGGGGCGTCCGGCGTGGCCAGCTCGGGGCCGAGGGCGGCGAGTACCGGGATGACCACGGCGACGTCGAGGGCGGTGGCGTCGCCGGGCAAGGGCAGGGCGGCCCCGTCAGGGAGGCGGTGGAGGTTGTGGCGGTCGTGGTTCACGGGTTGCTCCTGGTGGTCGGGCACGGGCGAGGGCGGGCCCGTGGTGCCGGGCCCGCCCTCGGGGTGGGGTGCTGCTGTGTGCGGTGCGGTCAGTCCTGCGGGCCGCCGGGGAGTGCCCACGTGCCGTGGGTGGAGCCCTTGACGATCCGTCCGTCTGCGGACAGGCGGCTGATCGTGGTCTCGACGGATGCGGCGGAGGGACCTCCGGTGGTGCCGACGCCGACCGCGGCCCGGATGTCCCGGGTGCGCATCGGCCCGGCGCCGAGGGCGTCCACGATCAGGTCGCCGAGGGTCTGCGCCTTGGCCGGTGGGCGCGGCATGCCGACAGGCAGACCCGCGTCCGTGCCGGCGGCATGGTGGGCGTCGAGGGCGTCGACCACGGTCTCCAGCTCGGCGTTCAGGGCCTCGCGGTCGAGGCCGCCGGTGCCCTCCAGCATGTCCTCGGCGTACCTCAGGGCGTGCTCGTACGCGGCGCGGAACACCCGGTCCTCCTCGGGGGTGAGCCCGGGCAGGGGTGCGGACTCCATGAGCCGGATCAGGCCCGGGTACGTCCGCTGTTCCTTGACGGCCCGCCAGACCCGCATCAGGCCGATGGCACCGCCGCTGATGTGCCAGGCCATGCCCGCCGTGACCGGGCCGGTGGGGGTCTCCTCGCCGGCCCACGCGGCCTCGACCTCGGCGCCGTCGCCGCCGCCGAAGTACGGCGGGATCGGCGTCACCTCGACCGTGCTCACCTTCATGGAGGAGGCCATGCGCTGCGTCTGCTCGCTGTCGACGCGGCCGAGCCAGACACTGCCTCGGCGGGCGCCGGCGCGGATCTTGTCGCTGTCGCCGAGGTCGGCGAGGTGAATGGACTGACCGGCGATCCGCAGGCCCATGCCGAGCTTCCGGTACGTGGTCAGGGCTCGGGCGACCATGGCGACGACCCACTTGCGAAAGTCGTCGGTCACCTCAGCGTCCTCGGCGAGCACCTGGTTGATCTCGTCCAAGGAGATGTTCACCAGGGACCAGGGCTCGCCCCGGGTAAAGGAGCCCCAGCCGTTCGCGGCGCTGATGTTCTCGCGGTACCGGGCGACGGCGTCGGCCCCGGCGAGCGTCGCGGCCAGCGCCGCCTTGCCGGCCCCGAAGTGGTACGTACGGCCCTTGGCCTCGGGCAGGCTCATGCCGTCCTGAGCGTCCGCGACGATCGAGACAACCCCGGACAGCCGCTCGGCGGCGAGGATCGTCAGCATGGTGACGGACTTCCCGGAGCCGGGGGCGCCCACGAGGATGTCGGCGAGGCCGCCCAACTCGGGGTCGTACAGCTTCATGCGGGCGGGCCGGCCGTCGTGGCGCAGCCCGAGGGCGAACGTGCCGTCGGCCCGCATGGTCAGGTCCTCGCGCGTCGCCTCCCGGATGTGGATGAGCGGGTGCTCGCGGTAGATCGTGACGACGGCGGTGGACAGGCGGCCGGCCTCGACCATGAGCAGGTCGGGGTCCTCGACGCCGAGCGCCCGGGCGAGGGGCAGGCGCGGGATGGAGATGAGCCTGTCATCGTCGGACTCGACGCGGAACACGGCCTTGCCGTCCTCCAGTCGGTAGTCGGCCAGGTTCATCCCCGGGGCGATGCCGCCGGGCCCGGACACCTTCTCGGTCCACAGGGCGCGTACCGGGTCGGCCTCGCGGGCGGCGTGCTCTTCGGCCCGGGCGGGGTCCACGAGGAGCGCCAGCCGTCCGGGCCCGGATCCCGGGATCGGGTTGAGGAGCACGGCCGCCTCCGGAACGTCGAAGATCGCGGCGACCGCCCGTTCGTCGAGGCGGGAGGACACCGCCTCGCCGGGTGCGGCAAGGATCACCGCGGTGAACGCCGGCTTGTACGGGTCGCCCTGGTGCAGGCCGGTCAACTCGGTGCCCTTCGCGGCGGGCGCCACCGCCCACAGGGCCCGCACCCCGGACAGGTAGTCACCGGCGTCGGTCTCCTCGGCGACGGCGGGCAGGTTCGCCACGGCCCGGCTGATCCCGGCGGCCCGGGTCAGCGGAGCGGCGAGGCCTGCGGCGGTCGCGACGGCGACGGGGGCGGCGATCTCCCACCAGGAGCAGCCCGGTGCGATGAGCGCGGCCGCGTAGGTGCCGGAGAGACCGAGGACCGGCAGGGCGCGGGCGCAGGCGAGGAGGAGGCCGGCGCCTCCGACGCGGGTGCGCCGCCACAGCACGGCGAGGGTGCCGGCCCCGGCGGCGAGCGCGGCGACGTGCAGGCCGGTGACGTCGGTCTGCGGTCCCACCGCGGTGAGGATGCCGCCCGCCCCGTACAGGACGCGCTCGGCGATCGCGAGGCGCCGGACGGCCGCCGGGGCCAGGCCGGTGTGGGTCATCGTCGGGGCGGCGGGCGGGAGCGCGGTGGTGGTCACGGGGGGCCTCCTGGCGTGCTGTGCGGGTCGGGGAAGGGGTGAGGGGCCCGGCCGTGGCGCCGGGCCCCTCACGGGCCGTACGGGGGGGGTGATGTGGGGTCAGCGGATCCGGTAGAACCCGGGCTTCGCCTGGCGGGGGCCGAGGCGGGAGGTCTCGTACACGCCTCCGTACTCGGCCCGGTGCTCGCCGTTCAGGTCGCTGGCGGCCGCGCTCATGTCGGACGCCGTGCGCGCGACGTCGGTCGCGGCCTTCGCGACGTCCCGCAGCGCGGTGGCGCCTTCCCGGACCAGCCCGGTGAAGTGGGGGTCAACCTCGGCCTTCGTGCACAGGTCGGCGAGGAGGTCGGCGTGGTTGGCGTCGCGCTCCATCTGCCTCTTGAGGTTCCACAGCCCCTCGGCGAGGTGCGCGGCGGACGCGGCCAGCTTGGCCACGCGGCCCGCCAGGGCGAGGAACCCGGGGGTCTGACCACCCCGGCCGGCTGGCAGGTGCGGGGTGTACGGAACGAGTTCGCTCATGGTGATCAGTCCTCGTTGTGGGCGCGGGCGGAGGGCATGGACAGGCCGGCGTCGGCGGTCGCCTGCTGGAGCGGGCGGTACCCGTCGCGCATCTCGTCGTGGGCGGTCTCCATCGACTCCGCCGCGTGCAGGGATTTGGTCTGCATGGCGTCCGCCCTCCGGGCGAGCGTGTCCATGAACTCCGACAGGCGGCCCATCGCGGCGCCCGTCCGGCGGCCGATCACGTTGTGGTGCTCGGCGAGGTCGTCGGACAGCTGCGCGAGCGCATCGCGGAGTTTGCGTGCGTTCCCCGCGAGGACGCTGCACTCGTCGTAGGTGGCGAGGCAGCGGCGCACCGACTTCCCGAGGCCGGTCAGGACGTCGTCCAGGGTGACCTCGGTCAGGTGCTGGGCGGAGGCCTGCGGCGGCCGGGTGTAGGCGGGCACCGCCCCGGCGGTGGACCGGGCGGGGGCGGGTGTGCTCATGGGCGGCTCCTTCGTGGCGGTGCTGGCGGTGCCGGCCGCGGGGAGCGAACCGGCGGGCATGCGGGGCGGGCGGGCCGGCCGGGCGAGCCACTCGTACGAGACGGTGACCCGGTCCTGCTCGTCCATGACCTGCTGCGCGGAGTCGGCCGCCGAGCGGCGGGTGCGGCCGCCCCGGGGCGGGGCGGTGTGTCCGTGGCCGTACGTGTTCCACGGGCCGCCCGTGTGCGGGGGCGGTTGGGTCTGTCCGCCCTGGGGGCGGCGCCTCCACGACCGCTTGCGGCTGCCAGGCCTGGTCTGGCCCGGGCCCTGCCCGGGCGGCTGTGGGTGGCCCTGCGGGGCCCCGGGAGGCGTCTGTGGGCCACCGGCCGGCGGGGGCTGTTGCGGTCCGCCCTGCGGCGTCCCCGTCGGGGGTGTCGGGGGTTGCTGCGGCTGCCCGTTCGTCGGCGGGTGGGTCGGCCTCGGCGGGTACGGCGGCCGGGGCGGGTGGGTCGGCTTCGGCGGCACCGTCGGCTGCTGCGGCTGCGGGACCGTGTGGCTGCGGCCCTTCCGCCACCGCCACCGCCGGCGCTTCTTGGGCTGGGGGGTCTGCCCCGTCGAGGACGGGTTGCCGGGGCCGTTGCCTGTCGGCTGCTGCGGTCCCTGCCCCGGCTGCTGTTGGCGCTTGCGGCGGATCATCCGGCGCCGCCGGTTCTTCGGCGTCGCCGGCGTCGGACCAGCCGGCTGCTGGGGCCCGGTACCGGGCTGCTGCTGCCCTCCCTGCCCGGGCTGTTGCGGCTGCTGCCCGGGGCGCTGCTTGCGGGGTCGGCGGGGCGTCTTGCCGTTGCCCGTGCCGGACGGCCCCGCCCCGGTGCCGCTCGGGCCGGCCCCGCCGGAGGGCTGCGCGCCGCCCTTCCCCTTGCCCTTCCCGGGTAGCGTGCCGGCCCCGGGCGACGTCCCGCCGCCGGTGCCTCCGCCCGACGCGCCGCCCCGGTTCTTGCGGTCGCGGATCTTCTGGAGCGGTCCGGTACCGCCGCCCCCGCCGGGTGACTTGCCCCGGCTCGGTGACTGGACGCCCGCCGAGGGCTTCCCGCCACCCGAGCCGGTACCTGCACCCGTCGTCCCCGAGGGTGCGGTGCCGCCCTTTCCGCCGGACGGCTTCCCGTTCCCGCCGGACGTGCTCCCGTTCCCGCCGTTCGGCTTTCCGTTCCCGCCGTTCGGCTTCCCGGCGCCTCCGGTGCCGCCGTTGCCGTTACGGCCACCCTGGGGGCCGGCCTTCCCGCCGCTGCTCCCCGAGCCCGTTCCGGTACCGCTGCGGCCGCCGCCGGACGACGTCCCGCCGCCCGTACCGCCGTTCCTGCGGGAGCCGCCTCCGCCACCGGAGCCGCCGCCCGAGGGGGAGCGGCCGCCACCGCTGGCGGATCCTCCACCGGCTGCTGCCTTCCCGAACTCGGCCGTTGTCGGGACCTTCGTGAGGCGGGCCCGGGCGTCCTCCTCGGCGGCCTTGCGCTTGATCTGTGCTTCCCGCCAGACGGTCTCCTCCGCGGTCCGTTCCAGGCGCCGTTGGTGCCAGTCGTGGACCACCGTGACCGTGCCGCGGAGCGCGGCGAGCGCGATGGCGAGGACCGCCGAGAACGACAGCACCCCGAGGCCGTCGCCGCTGCTGTCGACGCCTTCCGAGCGGGAGGTGGCCGGGACCGGCGGCGCGGGCGGTGGGCCCGGACTGACGGCGGCGAGCGAGGCGGCCGCCGACCGCCGGGGCCGGGACGGCCCGACCACCGGAGACGACGGCGCCCCCGCCGGGGTGGGCGGGGGCGGGGGTGTCGGGGCGGCCGCCGCAGGCGCCGGAGCCGGGGCGGGCGGTGCTGCCGGAGGGGCGGCCGCAGGCGCCACCGGGGGCGCCGCCGGGGGTCCGCTGGGCAGTTCCACCGGGGGTGCCGCAGCGGGCGCGGCAGGCGGCCCCGGCGGCGGTTCGGCGGGCGGCGGGGGAGGTGTTGCCGAGGGTCGGTTCCTGGGCGGCGGCAGACCGGGCGAGGCCGGCCGCCCGGGGAACTGGACCACGGTTCCACCGCCGGGCGGCGGGGTCGGGCCGGACGAATTGCTCATGATCGGCTCCTGTCGAGAGTTGACACAGGGTCACGGAGTGCCTTACGCGCGCGGGCGTCCGCGCGTCCACGCGTCCGTGCATCGCGCGTCCGCATTACGCGCGAGGCCGGGGGCCGGTCCGGGGCGTTGTTGTTGTGGTGGTTGGCCCCGCCCCGGACCGGCCGCCCTGTCACCGTCCGTAGCGCTTGACGAAGTTGGCGAGGGTGGTCGCGAGGTCGTTCCAAGCGGCGTCCGCGTCGTCCGTCCCGGCCCGGTTCCTCTCCCACTCGCGGGCCACGGCGCGGGCCTCGTCTGCCCACGCGAAAGCGATCCCGGCCGGCCCCCGCGCGGCGGCCTTCGCCATGCGCTGCTCCCGGTGCACGGCCTGGTTGTGGGCCCGGCGCTGGGCGGCGGTCATCGTCTCGGTGGTGGTCTCCATGTCCGTCCTTCCTGGGGGTGGGCCGCGCACCGGGACGGCCCGGTGCGCGGCGGTGGGGTGAGGCGGGGTCAGGCGCCGCGGCGGTCCCACAGCTCGGTGATCCCGCGGACCTGCGCACCGTGCTGGGGCGGCTGCTCCGCGAAGGCTGGCGTCGGGGCCGGGGCCGGGGTGGTCGCCGACTTGTGCAGGGCCTTGGCGGCGGCCGCGCCGACCGAGGCGCGCCGATCGGCCCGGCGGGCCGCCTTGGCCTCGCGCTGACCGGGCAGGGCGGTGACGTGGTGGACATGCGCCGCGAAGACTTTCCGCAGGTCGCGGAACCCTTCCGCCTGCATCTGCGCGCCGCGGATCACCCGCTTGAGGGGCTTGGTGGCCCGGCGGGTGCGCAGCGCGGCCGACCAACGGCCGTCACCGGGCACGACCTCGGCGCCCAGGGCGCCCTCCATCGCGGCGAGGAACAGCGCGTACTCGTGGGCGTCTCCGGCGTGCGTGGCCTCGCGGTCGGCGGTGTAGGCGGTCATTGCGGGGACGGTCAGGAGGCGGGTGTACGCCTCCACGGAGGAGTTGGTGCTGGTGTTGGCGGGGGCGGGCGTACGGTCCACGGCGTGCTCCTCGTGCTCGGGGGGAGTGGTCGGGCGGGCTGGTGGTCACGCAGCGGGACCCGGCGGGGTGCCGGGGCCGGCAGGGCGAGCGCCAGAGACGCGCAGCGGGGGCGGTCCGGGATGTCCGGTCCGCCCCCGCTGGGGTCGTGTGCGCTGTACGGTCAGCAGAAGGCCGCCCCCGCTTCCTTCGGGGGCGGCCGTTCCGTGTGCCGGGTCGGATCAGATGCCGTCGGGCCGGTAGCCCTCGGCGATCTTCTCGGCGGCCCACTTGCGGTAGTTCGACGCGGTGGTGGTCGATACGTCGAAGACGGCGGCAACGGTCTCCAGCGGGATGGCGTCGACCTCGCCGCCATGCTCCAGGAGCGCCATGCGGGCCAGGCGCAGGACGTTGCGGTCCTTCTGGTTCAGCCGGGCTTCGTCCTCGACTTCCGCTGCGCGTCCCTCGATTTCCGCGATGCGCAGCCGCGTTTCCGCCGCACGTGCCGCGGCTTCCGCCGCACGCTCCGCGTCCTCCTCGCGCCGTCGGCGGGCCGCCTCCGCAGAGGCCTCCGCGGCGGCTGCCTGGGCGTCGATTTCCGCCGCGCGGCGCCGCGCTTCCGCCGCGCGCTCGGCCGTTCCCGCCGCGCGGTCCTCGATTTCCGCTGCGGCCTCACGGGCTTCCGCCGCGCTCTTCTCGGCCTCCGCGCGGCGGGCGTCAGCCTCGGCGGCCGCGACGGATTCCAGAGCGGTCACCTCGGCCTCGGCGGCCCGCTCCGCGGCCGTCAACTCCGCCCGGGCGGCGATCGCGGCCTGTGTGGTCACCACCTCCACCTCGTGCTCCGCGGCCTTGACCCGGCCATGGGTCCGCAGCCGGGCAATCTTGGCGTCGGCTTCCCGGTCAGCGGCCCGCGTCTCCGCGGCGACCCGCTCGGCCTCCTGCGCCTCCTTCAAGACCGCCTCGCGCTCCGCGGCCTGCCGGGGCAGGTCCAGGGCCTCCTCGATCGTCAGCCCGTACGGCGCCATGGTCAGAGGCAGCCGCAGGTCAGCTGGCGCCTTGCGCCGCCAGCCGCGGCCGTACCGGCGTTCCAGGTGGACGCGGTACACGTGGATCGCCTGCGCCCGCTCCACGGCCTCGAAGTAGTCCGTGTCCCACAGCTTCATGGAGCGCCACAGCATGAACGTGCGGGCGGGGGAGAGGACCCAGCGGGAGGCGGGGACACCGGTCTGCTCCTGGTCGTCCGCGGCGGGGCGCACGGCCCGGTTGATGGCCGTCTTCGCGACTTCCACGATGACGATGAACAGGAAGGCGACCACGGTGTGCGCGAACACGGCCACGTAATCCGTGCCGGTCCAGGCCTCGCCCGGCGCCGGTGCGGCCGAGGCGCCGTTGAGGACGATCGTCGCGCCGGTCAGCAGCCACACGGGGAAGCGGACCCAGCCAATCGGCCGGCGCAGCCACGCCATCACGAGGTCGATGGCGATGAGCACCAGGATCCCGAGGTCCACGCCGAGCGTGAACAACTGCGCTTTGCCGAGCGTCTGGAAGCGCAGCCGCTCGTGCGCGAACGCGGCAACGTGTTCGAAGGAGAGGTACAGGCCGGTTCCGGCGAGGAGCACGGAGGCGAAGACGATCGCCCCAATGGAGATCCGCTGGGGGCGGCTGAGCGTCCCGACGATCTCGCCGAGCCGGGCGGGCGGAAGGATCCCTTCCGGCGCGGCGGGAACGGGATCGTGTGCGACGGGAACGGGGGCGTGCGCGGCGGGAATGGACGGCCGCGCGTCGGGAACGGGGCGTGCGCCGCCGTCAGTGCGTGGCATCGCGGCAATAGCCACGGGGAGACCTCCGGGTGTTGAGCGGGGGGTGTGCGGTGGTGGACAGGGACGGCGGGCCACGTGCCGGGAACGCGTCCTCGCAGAGCGGGAACGCGTCCTCGTGCAGCGGGTACGGGCCGCCGTCGCCCGTGAGTGAGGATCGCTGACGGGTCTACCGGGCGTCGCACAGGGGGAGCGGTTGCACACGCCACACGACCTCGCAGGCCGGCGGAAGTGCCGCGCCGGGAACCGTAGCGGTCCACCCGTCGCGGGGTGCGCCCTCGGCCTCGGCGGCGGCCTCGGCCCCGTCGGCGGTGGTGTGGACGCTGTGGAACCGGCCCCGGTGGAACAGGACATACACGCGGTCCGCGGCCGCGGCATGCCTGCGCGCGGTGCGCAGCAGCGCCCGCAGCGCCACCCGGTCCTCGGCGTCGAGGAGCACCTGGGCTCGGGCCTCCTCTGCCTCGGCGCGGGCGTCGTCCCGCTCGGCGGTCGCCTGCCGCAGGACAGCGCGCATCCCCTCGAACTCCGCGTCGGCGTCGCGCTTCGCCTGGCGGAGCTGTTCCGCCAGGCACTCGGCGGTGCTCTCGGCGCGGATCGCGGAATCGTTGGCGGTCTCGGCCTCGAAGCGGGCCTGCGCGAGTTCGGTGCGGTCGGCGAGTAAGGCGGTCGTACGGACGATGCGGAACACGGCGGGTCTCCTCGGTCAGGTGAACAGGTCGAGTTGGTCGGCGGCGAGGGCAGCCGCGGCGGCCGCCTCGCGGATCCGGCGGCCGGCCCGGTCCGCGTCGGCGGCGTGCACGGCGCAGACGGCCGCCAGGTCCTCGGCGGGCAGGCGCACCGCCTCGACCAGCCGCACGGCCGGGTCGGCCGGGGTCAGCACGGTCGCGAGGTCCCAGCACCCGGCGGCGCGGCACAGTCGGCCGTCCCGCCGGGTGACCGCCCGGAACACGGCGTGCGCCGCGGCCGGGGCGGTCGAGGCCGGGTGAGGGGTCATCACCGGGGGTCCGGGGCGGTGGCGTGCCACCTGTCGAATCCCTCCACGCGGGTGTGGATCCACAGCTGAGGGCCGCCGATGATGCCCTCGGCCCACGTCTTCGCCGCCTCCACGTCCCTGTCGAAGTCGTCCGGGTGGAACTCGTCGTGCGTGGCGTAGTGGTCGCCTTCCAGCTCCCACCCCCACACGTCGACGTCGATGTGGCAGGCCGTCATGGTCCAGCGCACGGACGGTTCCTCCGGGGTGTCGGTCGGGCCGGTCAGGGCGGGCCGAACCGTCGGCCGGCCGCCCGGCGTCCACCGGGGCTTCGTGTCGTCCTGCGGGGGCTTGTCGCCGAGACGGGCGGCGGCGCACGTGGCGGTCAGGCCCACGGCGGTGAGCAGCGCGGCCGTCCCGTCGAGGGGGTCCCCGGCGAGGAACGCCCACCCGGCGATCACGCCGACGAACGCGGCGGTGACGGGGGAGGTGAGCGTGCCGGTGACGGCGTCCTCGGTGCGGGCGGTCGCGGTGTGAATGCCGGTCCGGATGCGGTCCAGGTTCATTGGGTGTCTCCCGGGTGCAGCCGGCCCGGGACCGTCGCGGTGACGGTCCCGGGCCGGGGGTGTCGGGTCAGGGGAGGAGCGGGAGTCGGGTCACTTCCCGGACCGGACGCGGCGCAGCGCCTCGTCCATGTCGGCGTCGGAGTCGGTGGGGGCCAGGGCGAGCGTGGTCTGGTGCATGGCGTTGTCCTCCGGTGATGTCGGTAGAGACGTGCGGGAACAACCCCGTCCGGCGGCGTCGGTAGCGCCTCCGGTGGGGCCGGCTGTTGTGCAGAGGGTCAGGCGGCGAGCGCGACGGCCGGCACTGGCACCGCCAGGGCCCGGTAGGTCACCACCGCGTCCAGGTGCGGGTGCTCGGGCGCCTCGGCGGCGGCCTGGTGCTCGGTGGCGACGTCGGCGGCGAGGGCCCACGGGTCGATGGGGGCGGCGGCCCAGACCTCGGCGGCCACGGCATCGACCTGGTCCCACAGGGGCGCCCGCAGGTCCGTCCCGGACGGGTGCGGGGCACCGGTCCTCATGAACCCGGCGAGCCGGGCCAGGACCGCTGACCGGAACGCCCGCGCCCTGGCCCGCAGGGTGGTCGGGGTTTCGGCGTCCAGGTGGCCACCCAGGACGGTCATCAGGGACCGGCGCCACGCCCCGAACTGCCGGGCGGCGCGGGTCGCCAGACGCTCCAGGCCCGCCAGCACCTGGGGGAGCGCCCGCAGGAAGCGGGTCATCTGCCGCTCCGCACCGGCCACCAGCAGTACGCGGGTCTCCTCGCGTCCCTCGGGGCGGCCGTCGGCCAGCATCCGGCGCGGCGTCGAAACGGCCAGGCCGAACAGAGACGCCACCTCGGCGGCCGCGCCCTTGTGCTCGGCGGCCCGCCAGGCCCGCCGGGCGGGGAACATCAAGCGGGCCTCGGTCCGGCCGCCGACCGTGAACGGGCGCACGGTGACGTACCCGGCGGCGGTCCGCGGCTCCACCGGCGCGGCGGCGTGCTCGGTCTCGTGCAGCTCCTCGGCGGCCGCCGGAACAGGCGGGGCGAGCGGAGCGTCCTGGCAGAGCCTGCAACGGGCCTCCACCGGCGAGATGTCGGCGCACCGCCCGCACCCGCGCAGCTCCAGTTCGAGGGCGGCCGCGCACTCAGCCTCCCGGCGGGCCGCCTCGGCCCGGTCCTTGGCCTCGCTGCGCGCCCGGATCGCCTCAACCTCGGCGCGCCGTACGGCGGCCTGCCGGTCCCACTCCGCGCGCCACTCCCGCGCCGCCTGCTTCCGGCGGGCGTCCTCGAGCCCGCCGGGCAGACACGGCAGGACCCTGCCGCGCGCAGCCGTGGGGGAGAGGGACTGGTTCGCACGGAGCACGCGGCGGGCCCGTGCGGCGAAGTCGGCATCCGTCATCAGCGCGCCGGGCACCAACCGGATCCGGCGGACCGCCTCCACACCGTCGGCGGTGGCCCGCACCCTGCCGTCCGTCGCGGCCGTCAGGAACCCGGCCTCGGTCAGGCCCGCGATCCGGTCGGCGGCGATCCGGCGGCCGCCGGCCGCGCGCCGGTAGGCGCCCGCCTCGGCCACGATCCCCGGGCCGGCGGCGTGCTCCACGACGTCCAGGTGGCGGGCCGTCCAGTGCAGGCTCGGCGCGGTCGTCTCCGCCAGGTACTGCTCACGCCACGCGGCGGCGTCGAACTCCTCGTCGGTATCGTTCATGTCGTGCGCTCCTTCCGGTGATGTCGGTAGGGGATGTGCTGGGACGGCCCCTCCGGGTACAGGCGTCGGTAGCGCCTCCGGTGGGGCCGTCCGCTGTTCAGAGGGTCAGGCGCCGCGGTGCTGCGGGCACCGGCACGGCGGGTACTGCAGCGTGTACATGGGCACCGGCACCTCCTCGGTGCGGACCTCCACGTGCGGGCCGTACGTGCGGCCTCCGTCCCGACTCACGCGCATCGTCATCCGAGGCGGTTCGTCGGCAGCCTTCGCGGCAGGCGGGTTCTGGCGGGCGCAGTCCTTCACAGTGACCTCCTGGTGCATGCGCTGACGTGCGTAGACCCCGGCGGCGTCGGTAGCGCCGTCCGGGGCCGGTGTTGCTGGTGTGCTGCGTGCCCCGTGCCGGAATCGAACCGGCCGAGACCTGCGCGGATTGAACGCGTCAGGACCCGCTCCCTGCGGGGCTCCACCCCGTTCCGCCGGAACGCCGACGGCTGTAGGTGGGGTGTACCTCCCGGGTCGACAAGGCCGGGCCGCTCGCCCCGATCTGTCCCGGGACCCTTCGACTCCCCGCTGCGAGCAGCGGAAATCGCTCGGTAGCCGGTTCGCCGCAGTGCGTGGCTCCCCAACTACCCTTTAAGTAGAGCACTACACTTAAGCAAGGTCAAGCACTACACTTCACGCATCAGCCCTGAGATCAGGAGGACGTGATGGCAGGCAGGAGGAAGGGCCGGGAGGGCGGGTACGAGCAGATCGCCGCCCACTTCCGCGCTCTGATCAGCGGCGAGGAACTGGGGCCCGGGGACCCCCTGCCGTCGATGCGTTCCGTGTGCGAGCAGTTCGGGGCGACGATCACGACGGTGAACCGGGCCTATCGGCTGCTGCAGGAGGAGGGACTGACGACGTCCAAGCCGGGCGTGGGTACGGTCGTCCGAAGCCGGGGCCGCGTCCGGATCCCATTCAGCGTCTATGAGGCAGCCATGTCCCCCGGCGACAAGGGGCCGTGGGAGCGGGCGACCGCCGCACAAGGCCTCGACGGGCGTATGGCGGTCCAGCCGCCGGAGGAGACCACCGCGCCGCCCGACATCGCGCAGGCCCTCGGGGTCGAGCCCGGCACCCCCGTCATCCTCCGGCGCCGCCGCGCCATGATCGGGGATGAGGTGATCCAGATTCAGGAGTCGTGGTACCCGCTCGACATCGCGCGGGCCGCTGGCCTCGACGCCTCCGGGAAGATCGTCGGCGGCATCTTGGCCGCGATGACCGCGGCTGGCCTCCTGCCGAATGAAGCGGATCACCGGGTGACCGCGTGGGTACCGACCGCGGAACAAGCAGCGGAGTTGGCGCTCGGCAGTCGGGTGTCCGTCCTCGTGGTCGAGCGGGTCACCCGTGACGAGCAGGGCCGCGTCCTGGAGATCGCGCGCATCACTGGGGCGGCCGACCGTATGGAACTGGTCTATGAGCGTCTACCGCTGGCCGGGCGGGCCTCGTGAGGCGACCAGCGCGGGGTGAGGCGGCGGAACGGGTGAATCACCGAACGCGCCTGGCCTTCCCCTCACTAGATCAGCCGTACCTGTGGTACGAATGCGCCACACCCAGAGATTGCGTCTAACGGGGAGTTCGACCATGCCGCACCCGAAGTACGCGCCGCACCCGGTGGAGGCGCAGGTCAGGGCCTGCATCGCCGCCTTGCTGAACATGACCGGCGAGACGTACACCAGCCTCGGCGAGCTACTGAAGGTCACGGACGTGATGATCGGGCGGCGCCAGCGCGGTCTGGCGCCCTGGTCGATGGCTGACCTTGGCAGGCTGGCGGATCACTGGGGGATGGCCCCCTGGCATTTGGTAGCCGGCCCCAGCGAGGCCCTGGCGGCGCTGTCCCCTGCCCGGGTGGATGAGTTGCGGGCAGCCCGCGGCCTCCGCCTGTTCAGCGGCGCTCACTGATCCTTCCCCCACCGCGCGGCTAGCTGGACAGCAGTCAGTGCCGGTGGGGGAGACTCCACCCCAGACAAAGAGAAAGTCCGGCCCCCCACTTCTTCGCGGGACGAAGGGGACCGGACTCCAGGAAGACCCGCTTGCGCGGGGCCGTCTGTTTCTGATCGTACGGGTATCGCCGAGCTAGATCTAGGCGACCCGGCCGCGATTGGGTGCAGCGGCGGCGCAAGCGGGTCAGGAAAGGCGCCCCGTATGCACCGTGACCTGCGAGGTCACTACATCGCCACACCCGCTCAGGTGGCGGGGACCACAGTCCCCGCCGCTGTACAAACCGGACCAGCAAAGGGCCGCCGGCGGCACACCGCTTGGCCTCCCCCCCGCCCTGCCGCCGCGCACGCCGGCCTTCTGCTCACCGGGGGTTCCCGGTGAGCGAGGCGCACGCTGCCGAACAGCTCGCCGAGCTGCACGGCCCTGATCACAACCCGTTCTATGGGACGTACGTCCGCGACTGGATCGCCCTGTGCGACGACCTGCGGGACACCGATGTGCGCGGGTACCTGATCCTGCGTTCCCTGGTGTTCGAGGGAAAGGGCGTCAAGAACCGCGTCCGTGTGCTGACCCTCTCCGAGCTGTGTCAGCTCATCCCGGGCCCGAACGGGAAGCCGTCGAGCCTCACGCGGGTCCGTGAGTTGATCCGGCACCTGTCGGCAGCCGGCCTGATCACCACCCCCGAAGGCGGCCCGGTCACCACCTCCTCCGGCGGCAAGGCCCAGGGCCGCCCACTGCGAATCAAGATCCACGACCAGCCCGCGAACAGCTTCAAGCCCCGGTGGCCCAACACCGAGGAGAAGCTCGCTTCCATCCGGCCGAAGGCCGAGCAGGCCGCCATCGAGGCGGCCGAGCGGGACGCCTCCCGGGCGGCCGCCAAGGCTGCTGGTCGGAATTCCGACCAAGGGAACGCTGGTCGGAATTCCGACCACGCTGGTCGGAATTCCGACCACGCTGGTCGGAATTCCGACCACGACTCTGGTGATGACCTGGGGGAACGGGCGCCGCAGTCCTGTTCTTGTGCTTCTCCTTCTTCTACTGCTGCACAACCGGGGGGGTCGGCCGGAGGCCACAGTGCGGGGGGTTTTACGCGTGCGGGTGCACGTGACGGCGCGGCGCCTGAAAGTCCGACCGCTGCGGGCGGCTCCGCCGCCGACTCCTCGGAGTCAGCAGCAACGGCGGAGGGGAAGGAGGCCGGCGCCGCGGCGGCGAAGCCGAAGAAGCGGGCAGCGAAGGGCCCTCTTCAGGTCTCGGAGCTGAAGCCGGTGGCCGGTGAGGATGAGGTGTACGCGATGCTCGATGACCTCGGGGTGCTGACCTCCCCGGCCGCCCGCATCTCCACCTTGCGCCGCGCGGTACGGGAGTTCCTCGGGCACTACGCGGACGCCCGCTCAGGGCCGTACGCGATGTACCCGCGCCGCCCCGAGCACGCCGCACTCCGGCTGAGCATCGGGTGGCACCAGGCCGGGGGCCCTCTCCGTTCAAGCGCCGGCTACAAGGACGGGGATCGGATCGCCCGGCCGGCCGGCTACCTCGCCGCGCTGCTCACCACCCACGAGTGCGACCACCCGAACTGTGAGGCCGGCGTGTTCCTCAACACCGGCGAGGAGTGCAACACCTGCCAGTACCGAGCCGCGAAGCGGATCGCCCAGGCGAAGGCCGCGCAGCTCCTCGCCGAACAGCAGGTTCGCGCTGCGGCCGCGGCGGAGCGGCGGGCCCGGCAGTTGGCGGACGAACGGGAGCAAGCGCACGGGGAGGCCCTGGAGGAGAACGCGCGCCGCGAGGAGGCCGCCGCCCGCCATGCAGCCCGGAAAGCCGCCGCAGCCGCCGAGGCCGAGGAAACCGCCCGCCTCCGCGCCGAACTCACCGAGCAGTTCGCCGCACTGGACGCCGCCGCGGCCCGGCCGGTAGTCCCTGCCCCCCTCCACGCCGCCCACGACCAGGACCCCGCCGACCCCGAGGCCGACGCCTTCCCGGCCGAGGAGGACCCGTTTACTCCCGGCCACTTCGAGAACGAACCCGTTCTTGAGGCCCCCGTGCCGGACGTCGCCGCCGACGTCCAGGAGCAGCAGGCGGCCGCTCCGGCACCGTGGTCGCTGTCGCACCCGAACGCCCTATACGAGGCGGCGAAGGCCGCCCTGGCTTCCTAGGCCCGTTCAAGACCCGCCCGGTGCCCGTTCAGGCGCCGGGCGGGCATAGGGCCTGTGACCACCCGTACGTACGTGCCCGCCCGCTGCCCCGGCTTCCCTCGGGGTGCCGGGGCAGCACTGGCCCCGCTTGACCCCGTGCACGGCCGCAGATGGCCCGCACGGCGGCGAACCCCACCGGCCAGGCCTTCCCGACCGCGTGATCGTTCGTCAGCCCCGCACGCGGGCACCTGCGGCCTCGAGGGTTCCTCCGTCCAGACGGCCAGCGACAAGGCGGCCCGAGCGCGGCGGTACGTCGACCGCCGCGCGGATCTCACCGAACCAGGAGCACGGCAAGTTTCTGCACCACCGTGGAGCCTCTGGTTCACGAGCGGTAGTGACTGGGCCAGTGCGGTACCGGCATCGGAGGGATGGCCCCGCCAGCCTCATCGCCAGCGGTGGTGATGTCTGGTCTGCTGCGGTCGGCAGTGTGTCTCCCTTTGGAGGGTGTTATGGCAGATTTTCCTGGTGTTTCGACCTCGTCCATCACAACGGATTCCTGGGAGCCGTTCATCGAGGAGGGCCGGGAGATGGGGCAGGTCCATTTCCTGGTGCAGAAGGAAGGCGGCCTGATGGCGGGGCTGTGGAGGACCGACCCCGAGATCGGCGCAGAAATCCCCTACAACGTCACGGGTTCCGACACCTTCCACGTCCTCCAGGGTGAAGCGGAGCTGGAGACCCCCGACGGCAAGAAGATCAACCTCATCGCCGGAGGCATCTACTCCTTCCCGGACGGATTCAGCGCGACCTGGCGCACCCGCTCGCCCTTCGTGAAGTTCTTCGTCATCGCCTAACCACGGGCCGTGGCAACGGCCGGCGCTATCGGCGCCGACCGAACCGCCACCACAACCAGACGGCCGAACACTCCGGCCGAGAGCACCATTCCGGAAGAGAGCGCGCGGCCGCCGTCGCCAACGAACAACGGGCGACCGCTTGCGCCTCGCGCCGGAAGACCGAAGGGATCCCGTAGTGAGCAAGGCAGAGTCTCGTCCGGATGTGGTGATCATCGGTGGCGGGTTCGCCGGTGTGACGGCGGCGCGTGAGCTGACGATGCGCGGACGCCGCGCGGTGCTGGTCGAATCGCGTGACCGGCTGGGCGGGCGGACCTACACGAAGGACCACGACGGGCACGCCATGGAGTTCGGCGGCACGTGGGTGCATCCCCTGCAGCCGAACGTGTGGGCGGAGATCCAGCGCTACGGCGTCGAAACCGAGCCGCTGCCGGTCGTGGAAGGGCTGCGGCAGGCGGTCGTGTCCGGCGGACGTGTCGTGGACCTCTCCGACGACGACGTCGCACGTGCCATGGAGTTGCTCAACCAGTTCTGCTCGCCGGGCGCGGAACTGTTCCCGGAGCCCTACACAGAGGCGTGGGGCCCGGACCCGGAAGGTATCGGCGACCGGTCGTTCCGCGAGCAGCTGGAGACGGTGAAGGCCGACCCGGTGCTGTACGACTGGCTGGAGTCGATGTGCTGCGCGGTCGCGCTCGGCCCCCTCGACAAGTCCGCCGTCACCGAATACCTGCGCACCTACGCCCTGTCGGGGTGGAGCGCCGAGCAGGCATCTGCCGCCTTGACGGCGACGAAGCTGGTGAAGGGGACGCGCGAGCTGATCGACGGCATCGCCGGGCACGCCACGCTCACCGACTTCCGCCTCAACTCGCACGTCACGCGCGTCGTCCAGAGCGACAGCGAAGTCCGCGTCGAGCTCGCGGGCGGTGACACGATCACCGCGCCCACGGCCGTGATCGCGCTGCCCATGAACGTCCTGAACAGCGTGGAGTTCGAGCCCCGCCTGTCCGACATCAAGCGGAGGGCCGCCGAGGAGCGGCACGCCGGCGCGGGCCGCAAGAGCATCGTCAAGGTCAAGGGGGACATCGGGAACGTGAGCGTGCTCGCTCCCGAGGCCTACGCGGTCAACTGGGTGGTCACCTACGCGAAGGGGGGCCCGGAAGGCACCTGGGTGGTCGCGTTCTCCAGCAACCCGGACCGCCTGCCCATGTCCGCCTTCGACGACACCGCCGGCATGCAGGAAGCCCTGCAGCCCCTGCTGCCCGGCGTCGAGGTCGAATCCATCGTCGGATGGGACTGGTCCAACGACCCGCTCTCGCTGGGCACCTGGTGCATCTACCGGCCCGGACAGCTCGCAAGCATCCTGCCCGACCTGCGCACCGCCGAGGGTCGGCTGTTCTTCGCGGGCGCCGACTCCGCGATCGGATGGCGCTCCTTCATCGACGGGGCGATCCAGAGCGGCTACCACACCGCCCGTCACATCGACGACTACCTGAACACCGGCAGTCGGTAGGCAAGACCGCCGCTGGACCCTGACCCTGTCGGACCTGGGCCGCACCGCCCAGGTCCGAGAGTGCGATTCAGGGGACGGGCGGCGTGCTGCCGCTCCCGCCGGGAACCCGCCGGGGCGCACGGCGCCGCCAACCGGGTCCGGGGTGATCAGCGTTCGATCATGAGAGCGGCATGTACGGCCGCATCGTCCCGAGGAGTGGGTGATGACCGCTTCCGGCTCCGGCCACGAAACCGCCTCGAGCAGCGGGTGGGACGTCCGCCTGTACTGGCGGTGGATCGGCTACAACACGGTCGCGTTCATCACGGTTCTGACCGTCGGGTTCCTGCTGATCCTGCTGGGCAACGACGTGCTCCACATGAACCTGGCCAGCCACAACGTGATCCTCGCGCTCCTGATCGCGACTCTGGGGGCCGCGCTGTTCGGCGGCGTCCTGGGAGCGCTGCAGTGGCTGATCGTCAAGGAGCGGGTCCCGATCCCGCGCAAGGTGTGGATCACTTCCAACGTCGGTCCGGCACTGCTCGCATGGCTGCTGGTGATCATGCCAGCCGTGATCAGCGCGCAGGATTCCCACGAGACGGTCTCGACGGCCTACCTGCTGGCCGCCAGCCAGAGCCTGGCCCTGGGCCCCCTGCTCGGGCTGTCGCAGTCACTGGTCCTGCGCAAGGTCACCACGCGCTGGAAGTGGTGGATCGGAGCGAACCTCGCCTCCTGGCTCATCGTCGACGCCGTCATCTACCTGCTCTCCCGATGGGCGGACGACCTCAACGTCCTCACCGGTGACGGATCCCTGATCGAGGTCTACCTGACCCTGATCGCCACCACACCCCTGACCGGCAGGGCCCTGCTGTGGGTACTGGCCCCCACGGCCCTGACCCCGGCCCGTTGACGCCGGATCATGAGCAAGAGGGCCGGCCACCCCCTTCGCGGGCGGCCCTCGCGCCTGCTGAGCCTGGCCTACGGGGCGGGGGCGAACCCCACCTCCGTGCCGCCACAGCCGGCCGGGATGTCCGCGGGCCGATCAGCTTCGGCCTAGTCACCATCCCGTTTCATAGGTGTGAAACACCGCGCCGCACGGCGGCTCATCTGCGGCGATCATGTTTCATGAGTTGTTGCAAACGGCTGGACCCCTGAAACACCCCCTCAGCGATGCGTGGGGCCTTCACCGAGGGTGCGGCGGCCGGGTCCGGCCTTGGGCTCGGGGGCGGACTCTGCCGGGGGAGCCGGCTCGGTGCCCTCGGCGGCGAGGCGGGCCCTGCGGGATCCGGCGGAGGTAGCGGAGGCGCGGGGGCCTGTGCCCAGGGCGCGTCGAGTGTTCACCAGGACAGTGTCCTGCGCAGGGCTCAAGGGCAGGTGGCCGGGGCCGCCTCGCGCGCGGCCGAGCGCGGGGACATCTGCGCGGAGGTCTGCCTGTCGGCCGGCCCGCCGACTCATCGAACGAACTCCTCGGCCGTGCACAGGTGGGGTTGCGCGGCTAACCCCCGCGTTCCGCACTGTGCTGTCTGCCCCTCACCGGAGTGCGCGGACTGCAACTCCCGGAGAGGTGGGCAGCGCCATGTCCGTGGACCATCTGCGGACGCCTATCGGGAGGGAACCTCATGTCCACCGCTACCGACCCGCAGCCCCAGACCCCGCCGCAGCAGCCGCAGCAGCCGGCCACGGACCCGCTCCTGACGCTGTGCCTGGTCATCGTTGGAGCCCTGGTCCTCGCAACGGCCGGCTACATGTGTGTCGCCCACCCGTCGCTCACCGGGCCGATCGCGACGGTGGCGACGGTGGCCGGGGCACTGGCCACGGTGGTCGGCGTCGCGGTCGTCGTCCGCCGGCGCTGACCCGCGGCCCTACAACGGGCCCCCTCGTGAACGACAAACGCCCCGCCCGGATCACCGGGCGGGGCGTACGAGTGTGCAGGTCAGGGCCTACTCCTCGGCGTCGAGGATGTCGAGTGCGCGCGGGACGCCGTCCCCGCTGCTCCAACTGGGGTGCGGGAAGGCGGGAGGGGCTTCCTCCGTCCACGCGCCGGCGCCGGGTACGGCTGCGGGGTCCTCGCCGGCGGCGAGGGCGTCGAGCTGGGCGGTGATGGTGTCGAGGTTGAGGAGGCCGGCGGTGTAGGCCTCGAGGAACAGGCCGACGGCGTGGGAGATCGAGACCTCGTCCTGACCGGCGCGTTTCTTGCCCGCGTCCCACACGGTGCCGGCCACGTTCACCGTGCGGACGACCTTCTCGTCGGTGAGTTTCCGTTCGGTGGGCCGGCCGGTCCCGGCGGGGTAGACCTTGGGGACCTGGCGGGGTGCGGTGGCCATGCGGGCGCTGCCTCTCGTCTCGGGCGCGGACCGTATCAGGCCCGCGCCCCCACCCTACCCCTTAACTTATATAACTTCTCGGTTTTGACGTCCTTCGGAAATGCGGAGCGAGGTCGGGTGGCCAGGGACGGCGCCAGGGCGGCGACGCCCCCACCCCTGCCGAGGCACCCGACGCAACCGAACACGGGGCGAACGCACTTCTATAACTTCTCGGTTTTTTAGGGACTGGCCACAGAAGCGGGGGCGTGGCCAAGGCCTCGGCCTCGGCGGCGGCGTGCTCGCACGCGTCCGCCAGGAGGGCGGCGCGGTGGGCGAGTTCCGCCGCGCGGCGGGCGGGGAGGGCCGCGCCGGCCTCGGCGGCGTCGCTCGCCTCCCACCCGATGCGCATCCACAGCTCCTGAGCCACTGCGCCGCGGCGCAGGGCGGTCCGGGCGAGGTCCCGCATCCGGGGGAGGACCGGCGCGGCCCACCCGGGGGTGGTGGTCTCGGGGGTGCCGGTCCACCGGACGGCCGGCCCCTCAAGCGAGGCTCGCGCGGCCTGAACGGCCCGTCCGGCGCGCACGGCACGCAACGCGTGTCCGTCCGCTACGTCCTTCCACTCGGCGACGGTCCGACCGTGGTGACGGTCCGCAACCGACACGGGCGCGATGCCGACCGAGTACCGGGCCGCGGGTACCGGGTCGGGACGGTGGGCGGCGGCCGCGGCGCGCTCGGCCCGGACGCGGTGACGAGTCTCGGCCGCGCGCTGGTCCGCGCACCGTACGAGGTGGGCGGCCGCGGAATCCCGGTCCGCATGCTCGGTGGGCCGAGCATCCCGTCCGGGCGTGATCGCGTACCAGTGGCGCCCCGACTCGCGGACGCGTCCGGCCACGTGTCCGTCGACGTGCACCACGCGCCCGCCGAGTTCACCGGTGGGCAGACCGAAGCTGTACCGGTCACTCGCCCCGGACGTCGTGGCCACGGCGGCCGGAGCGTCCAGCACGGACTCCTCCTCCTCCTCCGCGCGCACCGCCTCCTCCGCGGCGTGGTCCGCGGCCGCGGCCGCAACCATGGCGTGCGCGGTGTGCAGCCGCTCCAACGCCTCGCGCATCGCGGTCTCTCCGCCGTAGCGCTGCGCGGAGACGTGCAGGGCCTGCGCGGTCGCCAGCTGGCCGCGCGCGGCCTCCAGCCGCACCTCGGCCTGCTGCACCCGGTCAACCGGCCCCGTGATGGCCCACGCGTGGACGGGGTCCGCGGCGTGGCCGGTGGTGTGCAGCCACGCGACGTACGCCGCGGAGAAGTCGTCACCCGTCCAGTTCTTCTCCGCCCACCCCTCGAACGCGTGCGAGATCGTACGGCCCTCCTCCTCGCGCGCCTCCGCCCACTCCTCGGCACCGCGCAGCACCCGGTGCTGACGGTTGTCCTCGATGCAGTCTGCGGCGTACTGCCGCTCCTCGGCATCCATGGCGAGCACGGGCAGTGCGCTGACGGGGACTCCGGCGCGCTGCGCGGCGTGTTCGGCGCACATGAGCCGGCCGTCCCGACGGGTGCCCACCAGGTACAGGCGGACCCCGTACGCGTCACAGAAGCCGTTGAAGCCGTCCGCCACCGGGACGCAGCAGTCGCCGACGTCGACAGGTTCCGGCATCCCCGGGATGACCGCCGTACGGACCGCGGCGGGGATCACGTCCGCCAGCGTGAGCTCCACCTGACCCTCGACGGGCTCCACCCGGAGGCTGTACTGGCCACCCGTACCGCCGTCCTCGCCCCACCCCGCAAGCTCGTAGTTCCGGGTCACCTCCGAGCCCCACCCACACCGCACATCGAACGTGGCCGGGCAGTAGGCGTGTTCGATGCACACCCGCGGGTTGTCGACCTCCTCAGGGTCCTCGCACCCGCACTCGCCGTACTCGAACGGGTCCGTCACCTCCGACTCCGCCACCAGCGTCGTCACGGCCTTGAGCTGCATGTCTTCCAGCTGCACGCCGTCCCGCACGCCCCGGGACTCCTTGGCCACGTACCGGAATCCCTTGGGACCGCGCTCCCAGTACAGGAGCAGGGACACCTCCCCTGCGGTGGTGTACGCCTCCAGCCCCACGACCCACGCGTCCGCGGTCCGGCCCTTCGAGCCGGCCGCGCCGAACACGGCGGAGGCCTGCCAGTCGTTCTCCTCGGCCGTGCGGATCAGCCGCTCGGCACTGCTGGGGATGACCGCCGCCGTACCGGACGTCAGAGCAGACATTCGAACCTCCAAGGGATCGGACCGGGCGGCCTGTTCGGCCGGCCCGTTGAGAACAACCCTAGCTGAAGTTATATAACTTCGAGGGGTTCGCAGCCCCCAATTCACCCGTTTGAGCTTTTGGTATGTGGGCGGTTTTGGCGGGGGGTTGTGGGGTTGTGTTTTTGGTATTCGGTCAGGGGGTGTTTCGGTTTTGGTATTTGACGTTGGGTCGGTTTGTGTGGGTCGGGAATTGGTGGTTTCCCTTTTGTTTGCGATCTTTCTGGTGTAGACCACTCGCTGATGTCGGTCCGGGGTCGTTGTTACGTTCTGTAGCGTGTCGGGAGAGGGGCCGGCGGGGTGGACACTCCGCTGGCCCGTGTGCATACTGCTACTGAGAGGGAGCGCGCAGCGCGACCGACACGACCTCGGCCCCGCAGGGGCCACACCCCGATATCCGGCCCTGAGACACCGTTACAGACAACCTGACGCCCCATCAAAACCCCTTCTGACCTGCTACAATTAAGCCGAAGAACCCGCGGTAGACCCTCCCTCCGTTGCCAGCCAGCCACCGCGGACCCGCAGTCCCCGAACAACCGGGACCACTCCGCCGTCACCGCAGGTGACGGCCCATCGGGCCACACTCCGCCCGGCGTCGCGCAGCGACGCAGCCCCCTTGGGAGTGACGCAGTCACTCCGCGTCGTGTCTCCGCAGGAGACCGCGCGC
>NZ_JBIVFA010000026.1:0-77766 GCF_044747975.1 Streptomyces sp. NPDC090045 | reverse complement strand
CCGCCCACACCCTCACATCACCAAAGAGCCCACCCATAACCTGACCAACGACCAGCCTGGCTACCAGTCACGCCAAACACCGTTGCAGTACTAGGACCGGGAGGCCGGTGCTCCTCGCGCTGGCATCTGCGCAGTCGGCAGCACGAGGAGCTGCGGTCTACCGCCGGAAGCCGCGTCGGGAGTCCCTGACGCAGCGGTTGTCCAACGGCGGATGAGGCGCTCAACCGTGTCGGGTCGTGTCGGAGACCTGCTGTTCATAGGCCGCCGCCAGTTGTGTCTGCACCCTGGCGTGCCGGAACTGGTACATCGCGCCTTCTTGCCGAAGAACTCCGCGATGATGGGCCTCCTCCAGGAAGGTCATCAGACGCCAGGGCAGTTTGCCGGTGCCGCACAGCCACAGGCATGCGGTGAGGAACCAACCCCATGCGCTCAGAGCGATTGCGAGGCATCCGACCAGAGGCCAGATGAACGCCGAGAAGAGGGCGGTCTGGGAACTCACCAGTTCTTGCACAGCTTGGAATAGCAAAACGGTGGCGAGGCTACCGAAGAGGAACACGGTGAGGCCCAGGGCGATCGCTGTCGTTCGGTCCGTGCGCAGACTCGCTCGCGGGCTCAGTGCGTAGACGATGTCCACTGGTGAGAACAGCCACCTGTGCAGTGCGGCGACGATGCCGCTGACCAGACCGATGGCCAGTCCGCCTGCGAGGCTGAAGGCCACGGCGTTGCTGAACAGCAGCCTCGGGGCCGGGCTGTAGAGCCATTGAGCTGTCTGAGGGGGTAGTCGGTTCATGAAGCCCAGACCGTCGGCGTAGGTGTCGTCGGGAAGTCTTACGACCACCAAGTCGAAGCCGAAGCGGTCTCGTTGGACGTGAAACTCGATGCGCCCACGATAGGTGGTACACCGATTCTCTTGCCTTCTCGCGCACACCTTCTCGGCCACCTCCGGCGTAAACGCCCAGCTGCCGTCCAAGCCGTCGACACTGACGACCCCAACCTCAACCTCACGTGAGGCGCGCAAGAACGGCTTGCCGTCCGGTGACCTGCAACCGCTCCAGCCACCCGGGGAGACCGCGCAGTGGATGCCCGGGCGCAACGTGAACACATTGGAGCCTTCGGGAAACGCCTCATGCCACTCGGCCCTGACGGCAAGTGCGGTTCCCGCCGCCAGACCGAGAGAAGCACCGAGGCAGAATCCGGCAATCAGCCCAGCGGCCAGACCCCGGCCCACCGCCTGGCCCGGACTCTGCCGCCTCTGAGCTCTCCCGTCGGTCCCAGGGCGGGCCGCCTGTGTACTCCTGGCATCAGGGTTGGCTTTTTTCCCCCCCCCGGTCGAGGAGTGCACACCCTGGGAGGAACTGCGCGAGGCCCATCTCGCCCGGCTCGCCGCCCAGCGTCCGGCCGTCGCCTGACGGCCCCACGACGCGCCCGGATCGCGTTCAGCGACTCCGCCGCCAAACAGCTCGAAGACCTCACCGCCGAACGCGAACTCCACGCCCTGGACCGCACCCTCCCCCCCGGCCCTCCGCCTTCACGAGCGCGGGCCCCCGCGGCCCGGCAGCGGACAGGGCCGGGGGTCGCCGGACAGCTCTTCCCCGGCGAAACGAGACGTGCCCGCGCCCCCCATCGATACTGGGGCGCATGGCCTCCTCGATCCGCCCTCCGGCACCACGTTCGTGCGGAAGCTGCCCGTACCGGCGCGATGTACCGGCGGGAATCTGGGCGGGCGAGGAGTACGACAAGCTCCGGCGCTACTACGCCGACACCCCCGACCAGCCCCCACGCATCTTCCAGTGCCACCAGACCGAGGCGGTCAACGCCAGCCGACGGGTCTGCGCCGGCTGGGCCGGATGCCCCGACGGCGACAACCTCCTCGCCCTGCGCATGGCAGTCCTCGACGGCCGCATAGACGCCGCCGCTTACCAGGCCGTGGCCGACTACACATCACCAGTGCCGCTGTCCCCACCGGCAACGACGCCGCCGACCACGGCCAGAGGGACCTCACCACACCCAACGACGACGCGCGACGCATGATCGAAAAGATCAGTCACACCCGACAAGACCTCCGATGACAGAACCCGCGGGAAAGAGCCCCTGCACCTACCGCAGCACGCACACAGACAGCGGCGCCCGCCGGGAGCGGCCCGGGCACCTGCCTCTTGAAAGCCGTGAGTCGAGCATCTTTGCGGACGGATCTCGCCAATGCGCTCGAACGAAACACTCGTCTGGCAGCCCGCATCCGGCAGCTGGAGAAGCGGCTCGCCGAGATGCTCGGTCGAGGTCTGGACGCTGTTGGAGGAGGACCAGGAGCGGCTTCGGGGCACGTCGGGGGCGGCGGACCGGCTGGGTTTCGCGCTGTTGCTGGAGTTCTTCGGCTTCCGATGAACTGCCGAGGAACACGGAACGGACCGGGGCGCCCCATACGTTGAGCAGGGCGGGGCCACGCCGTGCGCACCCGACGAGCACCGAAGGGATGGGGGGACGCGTGCCGCAACAGAGCCGCTCCGCGCGCCTGGCCGCGTCCGCGCTGACCCTCGTCGTCACCGTCCTCGCGCTGTTCGTCCCGGTGGCCGGGGCGCAGGGCATGCCCATGCCTGCCGACAGGCCGCTCGCCCACCACACGGTGGCGGGGCACGCCGGACAAGGGGCAGGACCGGACGACGTCCCGGCGCTGCATGTCGCGGTCACGCACCGACCTGACGCCCACATCCCGGGCCCGCAGCCTGCGGGCCCCGCGCGTACGGCCGTCGACACGGCCCCGTGCCGCGCCCTGGGCGGGCCCGACACGGGCCCCGCCACCGCACTCGCGCCGCCGCGCAGGCCGGCCGAGTCCGCCGCCCCGCGCGGCCCGCCCCACCGATGAGCACGCAGACCGTCATCGACGCCTGACCCTTCTGACCCGGCGCACACCGCGCGGGGCCGGTCACGCGTCCCTCCGTCCTGCCCTCATCGTGGAGTACGCATGTCTCGCGCACCCTTGTCCCGCCCACCCTTGTGGAGGGCGATCGTCGCGCTGGCGGCCGTCGCGCTGTCCCTCTACATCGCCCTCACCCAGTCCGCCCGCCTCGGCCTTGATCTGCGCGGCGGCACCCAGATCGTCCTGGAGACCCGGGACTCGCCCACCGTCAAGGCCGACGCTGCGTCCACCGACCGCGCTCTGGAGGTTCTCAGGCAGCGCGTCGACGCCCTCGGTGTCTCCGAACCCGGCATCGCCCGCTCCGGCGAGAAGCGGATCATCGTCGAACTGCCCGGAGTGCAGGACCCGCGCAAGGCCGCCGAGGTCATCGGCCGCACCGCACAGCTCACGGTCCACCCGGTGACGGGGACGACGGCCGACAAGGGCTCCGCGACGCCCGGGGCCGACGGATCGCGCACCCTGCCCGACCCGGACCGGCCGGGCACCTACCTGAAGCTGGGCCCCACCGCCCTCACCGGCGAGGGGGTCAAGGACGCCGAGGCGGTCCTGGACCAGCAGTCGCTGAGCGGCTGGATGGTCTCCCTCGACTTCCGCAAGGGCGCGGGCGACACCTGGGCGAAGATCACCTCGGACGCGGCCTGCGCGCCTCCGGGCGCTTCGGAACGCCGCGTCGTCATCACCCTCGACAACAAGATCATCTCGGCGCCCGGCGTCAACGCGGACGTGGCGTGCGGGACCGGTATCACCGGCGGCTCCACGCAGATCAGCGGCGACTTCGACCGGGCCGAGGCGCGCGACCTGGCGGCCCTCGTGAAGGGCGGCGCGCTGCCGGTTCCCCTCGACGTCCTGGAGCAGCGCACGGTCGGCCCGACGCTCGGCGCCGACACAATCGAGGCGAGCACCAAGGCTGCGCTCATCGGCATCGCCCTGACCGCACTGTTCATCACCGTCGTCTACCGGCTCCTTGGCGCGCTCGCCGCCTTGGCCCTCGCGCTGTACGGCCTCATCTCGTACGCCGCTCTGGTGGCGCTCGGCGCGACGCTCACACTGCCGGGGCTCGCCGGGTTCGTCCTGGCGATCGGCATGGCGGTGGACGCGAACGTCCTGGTCTTCGAACGGGCCAGGGAGGAGTACCTGGGCGTCCGTTCCAAGGACTTGGCGAAGCCGGTGAGGACCGGCTTCGCCAAGGCATGGAGCGCGGTGATCGACTCGAACGTGACGACGCTGCTCGCCGCGGGATTGCTGTTCTTCTTCGCCACGGGCCCGGTCAAGGGCTTCGGGGTCACCCTGTTCATCGGCGTCCTGGCATCGATGCTCACGGCGCTCGTGATCACCCGCGCGCTCGCGGACTTCGCCGTCGCCCGCAGCTTCGTACGCAAGCGCCCCGGTCTGACGGGCATCGCCTCGACGGGCCGAGTCCGCACATGGCTGTCCCGCCGCAACCCGAACCTGGTCCGCCACCGTCGCCGCCGGCTCGGCGCGAGCGCACTCCTGGTGGCGGTGGCCGTCGCAGGAATCTTCATCCGCGGCCTGGACTTCGGCGTGGAGTTCACCGGCGGCCGCCTCGTCGAGTACAGCACCAGCAGGTCCGTCGACGCGGACACGGCCCGGAACGCCGTGTCCGACGCGGGGTTCCCGCGCGCGGTGGTGCAGGAGTCCGGCGACGGCGACATCACCGTACGCACGGAGAAGCTCACCGACGACGAACAGCAGCGCGTCAAGGCGGCCTTGGAGAAGCCCGGCGGAACCGTCACGGTGGAGCGTGACGAACAGATCGGCCCGAGCCTCGGCAGCGAACTGCGCCAGAAGGCGCTCCTGGCCCTGGGCATCGCGGTGGCCGCCCAACTGACCTACCTCAGCGTGCGGTTCCGCTGGACCCTGGCGGCAGCGGCAGTCTCTGCGATGGTCCACGACGTCCTCCTCGTGGTGGGCCTGTTCGCCTGGCTGGGCAGGCCGGTGGACAGCGTCTTCCTGGCGGCGCTGCTCACGGTGATCGGCTACTCCGTGAACGACACGGTGGTCGTCTTCGACCGCGTCCGCGAAGCGCGCCGCCGAGACCCACGAGGCAACCTGGAGAAAACGGCCAACCACGCGGTGGTCCAGACACTCCCGCGCACGGTGAACACGGGCATGGGAGCCCTGTTCATCCTGACCGCACTGGCGGTACTGGGCGGCGACTCTCTGGCGGACTTCTCCGTGGCGCTGATCGCGGGCGTCCTGGTCGGCATCGCCTCGACCATCTTCACCGCGGTCCCGATCGCGATCGCCCTGGAACACCGCAACCCGCCACCACCACCGGCACGGGGCCGCCGCGCCGCGAAGGAAGTCCCTGACGGGTACAGCCCGTTGGAGGCGCGGAGGAAGAAGGAGAGGGGGGCGGGGGCGGGGGCGGTCGTCTGAGCCCGCGAGGACGGTCCTGAGGCCGAGGGCAGCCTCCCTCACACGCCGACCGGGCCTCCACGGAGCTCCGACAACCGCGGCCACGCTCCGTGGAGGCCCGGTCGGGAGAGGGCCTGCTGAGCGCGCACTCACCCTGTCTGAGCGTTCCGTTCAGGTCGCGGGGGGGGGGAAGCCCCGGCGGATCCCGCGACGCCTTCGAAACGGTGATCGCTCAGCTTGCCGCCGCGAAAGCCCCAGGCGTACGGTCCGTCGCTGCCAACCCGGGCGACTGGGGTATCGCCCCCTCCCCCAGCGCATCGGCGAACGGCTCGAACAGCGGCGGGTAACCGGACGTCACCAGCAAGGAGGTCCCTGGGGTGGAGGTGTCCGTGGGTGCAGGCCAGCGGGGGGGGCGGGCCGACAGTGCCGGAGCGGGGCGCGGGCAGGCCGGCACACCGGCAACAGGCGTGGCGGGCGGCAGGTCACCGCCCGCCGTGCACTTGATGCCTGCGGTGTGCGGCTTCGGGCCCGTCCGCGGCGGCCGGGTATCGGTCAGGCCGGCGGCCTCCCGCAGCAGCACAGCCGCCTCCGCGGCGGCATTCGCCTGCACCCGAAACTCCTGCGCCCGGCGCCACACGGCGGCAGCCCCCACCAACGAGTCCGGACGGCTCCGTGTCGGTTCGCGGGGCCTCGCTGCGGCTGCTGGGTACGCGGACCAGGCGAACTAAGTACGCGCGCCCATGCGAAGGCAACGGGGCGGAGAGTGCAATGGGGGCGTGAAAGCAACTCCTACCCTGGTACCTCCGGCCGAGCGGCCCCTGGACTCGCCGTGGTGGCTGGCCCCGGCCCTGTTCACCGTGGCGGCCGTACTGGGCGGTGCGTGGGGCTACCGCTCCTCCCCGATCGTCCAAGGCTCTGCGTGGCTGGCCCTTCCGTACGTCGTTCCGCTGGCCCTGGTAGCGGCCTCCTGGCGACCTTCGGCCCACCGGGACACGAGGACCCGCGGCCTGGCCCTGGGCGGGATCGGCGCCTTGATCGCCCTGATCTACGCGCACCTGGCCACCTTCGTGCTGTGCGCAGTGGCGCTCCTGCTCTGGGCCTTCCAAGGCGGCGGCTGAGCCGCCCGGCCCGCTGACGCGCCCTCCCTGTGGGGTGCCAGCACCACCACCCCAGCCAGCCCAGCGCCGACGGTTCCAGGCCCTGCGGCGCGGTACCGGCTCCTCCCCGCGGCGGTGGGAATGGTGGTGGAGCGGGAACGGGCGGCAGCCGCCCGGGGCCGGGACGCGGCCGGTGCGCCCGACCCGGGAGGCCGGCGACGCCGTACAGGACGATCCCCTCGACACGGGCCGCACTCCCAAGACCTCAGACCGGCCCGTCCCCCGCGTCCCGCCCGGCGGGAAAACCCCGACGAAACGGCGACCGCGTATCGAAGTGCCAGAGGTGCGCCACACACCAGACACCAGCAACCCCCACCACCACCCACCCGGCCAACCACCACCCCACACCCCCTCCCCCAACCACCAGCCCGACCCCAGGCCGATCCCTCCCACCCCCGCGGGCGCGGGCGGCACAACCCAACCCCCGACGGGCCCGGACATCACGGCCCGGGACACCGAGCACAACACGAGGCCCAGCCCGCAGCCCGCCCCGGAGCCGCCGCCCACCGGCCGCGCCCCGCAGTCCTGGCAGGCACGGCCTGCTGCCCGCAGGCAGGCACCGCAACCCCAACCGGAACCGACGCACCAGGACCGCAGCCGCGGGAGCGAGCGGCGGCCGGCGCGGGGCCGGCGGCGGCAGCGAGCGGCGGGGACCGCGGCCGCGGGGGTGGTAGTCGAGCGGGAACGGGCGGCGGCCGGAGCGAGCGGCGGCCGGAGCGCGGCCGGCGGCGGGAACGGAGCCGGGGCCTGAGCGGGGACCCGCCGGGCAGGCGCGGGGGCGGGCGGGCGGGCGGGTACACCGGTAACGGGGGCCCGCGGGCGGCCGGCCACGGCCCGCAGTGCGCGTCACCCGGCCGGTACGCGGCCTCGAGCCCGCCGCCGACAAGCGAGTGCCGGTCAGGCCGACCGCCTCACGCAGCAGCACAGCCGCCTCCGCGGCGGCCTTCGCCTGCGCGCGGTCCAGGCGGCCGCCTCCACCGCCTCCCGAGCGCGATCAGCAGCATCAGCACCACCGCGGCGACGCCGCCCCCGCCGGCGCGCGGTGCATGCTCCAACGCCCGCGCCGACGACCGCCAGCCGGCGCGGGCGCGGCCCTCCAGACAACGGGCGCCCGGGGCCCGGGCGACCTCCTCGAAGGCATCGGCAGCCGCCCGCACCCGCTCACCGGCTCAGCGATCAACCTCATCCGCATCAACGCCTGGCTCACCGACAGACCCCGCACCCGGACCAGCCCCTGGCAGCACTTCGCCCCGCCGCATAACGACGGGGCGAAGCATCAGGGCCCGGGTTGAACCAACAGCGTCCCAGCCGGGTCCTTTCGGTGTGAACGGTGTCAGTTCTTGACGGGGTTCATGCAGAGCACGAACTTCTCCCGGTCCCACTGCTGCGCGAGGAAGACCTCGCCCGAGTCGCCGCACTTCTCGACGTCGAACGTGCCGTCGACGACCTTGACGACCTTGTAGAGGTCGGCCTTCTTGGCGGAGCAGTCCTGGGTCTCCACCGTGGGGTCGTTGTCGGGCCCAGTCACGGTGACGCAGTCGCCGGCCTCGGCGTGCACGGGGATGTCACCGCTGATGTACCCGATGCCGAACTTCACGGCGAGGGCGACCACGATGGCCACTACGACACCGAGGATCTTCTTTCCCCAGCCGCCCTTCTTCTTCGCGGGCTCGGCCGGCTCGGCGGGCGCGAGCGGCTGGTCGGAGGCGGCGGGAGGAGTCGTCATCTGGGCTTCCTTGGGGGACGTGTACCTGATCAGACGCGAACGCTACATGCGCCGGAACAGGCAAAACGGACCCTGAAGATCCACTTCCCGATCAGTTGCGGACTCGTGATTCTGGCGCGCCGTCAGGCGAGGCGGCCCATCTGCTGCTGGCAGTCCAGGGCGCGGCGGACGTCGAACGCGCGGGCCGGGTCGGCAACGGACGTCGACCGGCCGTTCTCGTAGTACGGCAGGACCGCCCGGTACTCCGTCACCTCGGATCCCGCGGCCCCCTCCTGCCTGTCGGCGAAGACGGCCTCGGGGGACGTGGACATTTCCACCACATGACGCTCAGGGGCTGCGAGTCTCGGTCACCTTGCCGGTGTTCCAGTCCTTGCTGCGTTGCCAGTCGAACGTCACCGCTCCGTTGGGCGCGACCCACTTGGACGTCATGTCCGTCACGCGGCCCCGCGCCCGAGCATCGGTTCGAGGCAGCCCAGAACCGCGCGGTGCCCCGTAGACGAGGAGCCTTCATGCCCGACACCATCACCCTGCCGCTCGCGAAGCCGCGGATGGTCCGTACGCCGCGCCGCGACGGCCGGGAGCCGATGGGGCTCGGGCGGCGATCGGCGCGCTGGTCGCCGAGCGCACGTGAGAGCTCCCGGCCGCCGCCGGCGCGACGCTGCGCGAGCGGTGGGCGGCCATCGCCCCCGAGCTCGCCGGGCACATCGCCGCCATGCCGTACGACGCCGCTCCGCAGGTCAGGCGGTGCCGCGGGTCCGACGGGGCTGCGCGCTGCCCGGCGATGGCTCGGGTGCCCGACCCGTGCCCGTAGTTCCCCGCTTCGCATCTGTCGGGGACGGCTCCGGCGGGGCGGCGCGGACGGTCCCGGCCCGCTCGACGAACGCGCAGCTGCGTTCCTACGGGATTCGCCACGCGACTCGCCGTCAGTGTCCCAGCAGCGCCTTGGCCGCCACGATGATCAACCCGAGCACGAGGTTGACGGCCACTTCGGCGACCAACTGGCGGCGGGTCGCGCCGCCCCGGACGGCGCTGAGGCAAGCCCACGTGACCTGCTGCGCCACGGCCACGCCGAGAGCGAGCCATACGCCGCCGCCCGAGTCCAGCCCCAGGAGCGGGCTCACCGCCACGATCGCAGCAGGCAGGGCGGCGGCCTCGACGATCGGCCACTCGTGCCCGGCGACCAGACGGATCTCGCGTCCGCTCCACGGCTGGCCGACCAGCCGTTCGCCCGCGAGGTGCGCGTAGACGTGCGCGGCCCAGAACACCAGGCCCGTGACGACCAGCAGCATCACGAGCTGGAATCGCGAATAGTGCCCCACGGCGCCGGCGGTGGCCAGTACGGACGCGGCAAGCAAGGAACCGTAGACGGCGCCCGCGCAGTCGGTCTTGGACTGCCCGACACGTGGGGCAGTGCGCAGCCTCACCCTCACTTTCCCACCGTAGAGGCGGGGCACCGGCTCTGCATGTCGACCCTCTCCGGGTGCGATGTGTCCGATCCCCCATGGGTTCTCCCCGCGGTGTCGGTGTACGCATGAACGTGCCCGGTCGCGTACGGGTGTACGTGCCCAGCCGGGGGGGCGCGGCCGGGCGTTCCTTGACCTGAAGGGCGATTGAGGTTCTAGTGTGCCGACTACTTGATCATCTGATGACGGGAAGACGCGCCATGATCCTCGTGACCGGAGCCACCGGAAACATCGGCAGTGCCCTTTTGAAGGAGCTGCACGCGCACGGTGTCGGGCCGCTGAGGGGGCTCACCCGTGATGCCGCACGGGCCGTTTTCCCCGATGGGGTCGAGGCCGTGGAGGGCGACTTCGCGGAGCCGGCGTCGTTGAAGCCCGCGCTGAAGGGTGTGCGCTCGCTGTTCCTCGTATCGCGTCTGGGCCCGGACGCCGACATACTCGAAGCCGCCCGGCAGGCGGGTGTGGAGCACGTCGTGCTGGTGTCGTCCATCACCGTCCAGACCCACCCGCACCTCGGCCCCGCCGCCGAGAACCTGGCGGTGGAGCGGCTGCTCAAGGCAAGCGGCATGGCCTGGACGATCCTGCGACCGACGCAGTTCGCCTCGAACACCCTGATGTGGGCGGCTTCCATCAGTGGCCACGAGACTGTCTGCGCGCCGTACGCAGAGACCGCGCTGCCGACCATCCACCCCGCGGACATTGCGGCGGCGGCACGGGTCGCACTGGCCGAGCCCGGCCACCGCGGGCGCACGTACGCCTTGACCGGTCCCGAGCCGGTGACCGCCCGGCAACAGGTCGAGGCCATCGGGGCAGTACTGGGCCGGGAGATCTCCTTCGCCGAAATCAGCCGCCGGCAGGCCCACGCACAGATGGCCGCTGTCTTCGGCGCGGAGGCCGCGGACGCGGTCCTCGACGTCACGGGCGGAGACGTGAACGACGAGCTGCTGATGGTGCGCGACACAGTCGCACAGATCACCGGAACGCCCGCCCGCCCGTTCCGCCAGTGGGCTGCGGAGAACGCCAACGCCTTCCGTTGAACCGCCTGAGCCTGGGCACGTTCATCCGTACTCAGGTGCGCACTTTCACAAGTACGCCGACACGCGGGCGCGGGAACGACGGTCGGCGTGAGAATGACGTGCGGGGCTTGCCGGAATTGGCCGGTGGATCTGCCCTTGCTGCTGGCTGCTGGCTGCTGGCTGCTGTCGAACGCGGAGACGACGACGCGGCGCTCGAACTCCTGTATGACGCCACCGCGGACGACCTGGCCGGCGATGATGCCGTGGCCTTGCTGGCCGCTGCCGCGAGGGCCGGACGCCAGGAGCTCGTCGACCATCTGGTCGTCTGGAACGTGGACGTGACCCGTCCCTGGTACGGCGGCGTGGACCCCGTGACATGGGCAGCGGAGAACGGCCGGTACTGGGTGCTGCGAGCCCTGCTGTCCCGCAGCCGCGACCCGCTGAGCAGCGACAGCCCCCACCGGCGGGCGCTGCGCACCGCGCAGGAAGCCCTCGCGTCCGGGGTGGGGGCCGGGAGCGAGCCGCCGCCCGCGCACCGGGCGGTCATCACCGATCTGGAAGCCGAACTGGGCGTCCACCACTCACCGGACGAGCTGATGGCCCGCGCCCTGGTGCACGCCGACCCCGACCATGACGACTGGTTCGCCTCGGTCTCCCACCTGGGACTCCGAACCAGCCGGGAGACCTTCGACTGGGCCCTCGAAGCCGCCCAGGACACATCCAACCTCGACCGCAGGCGCTTCGGCCTCGACACGATGGAGTACCTGTCGATCGCGTTCAGCCTCGACGTGGAGCAGGAGCACGACACCGAGCTCCCCTTCGCCCGTGAGGCGGAGGACTTCCTGCGCCCGCTGCTGAACAGCGAGCAGGACCCGCGCACCCTCGCCATCGTCATCGGCGCCTTCACCTCCTACTCCTCCGCCGACACCGACACGGTCGCGGCGATCCTGGCCCACGCCGATCACGCCGACCCGCGAGTCCGGGGGACCGTTTCCACGATGCTCCACACCAACACGGCCGAGCACGAGGAAGCCCTCGCAGCCCTGGCTCGCCTGGCCGACGACTCCACGCCGACGATCCGAGCGAACGCGCTCAGCGGACTCGCCACCTCCGCCCTCGACACCCCGGAACTGCGCGCCGTCTTCGCCGCGCACCTGGCGGACCCCTACTTCGACGCCAGGCTCGAAGCCGCTGCCGGACTCGCCCTGCGCGACGACGAACGCGGCCTGCCCGCCCTCGACAAGATCCGCTCCGGCACCAAGAACATGAACAGCCCAGGCTGGGGCCGCCTCTGCGACATCCACCACCTGCTGCGCGTGCGCGCCGAAGCAGCCGAAACAACGGCCCAGGGCCGCTGACGGCCCGTCACTGGTCAGGATCGAGCGGCAGAAACCTCGCGTTGGTCAAAATCCCCCGACACGGTGCGGAGTCGGCGGCGGGAACGGGGCCGGCGGCCGGGGAGACATGCGGCCGGGTGACGGCTCGCGCGAGGTCGGCCGGAGCGCGGCCGGGGGCCGGAGCGGAGACCCGCCGGGCGCAGCGCAGCCCACGAGTCGCCGGCCAGTACCCGAGCACCGGCCGCGGCCGCCGAGGCAGACGCCGTGGCCGAGGCAGACACCACCTGGGCGGGCGCGGCCGGGACGGGCACGGGGGTGTTGGCGGCAGCCGCGGCGACGGCCGCGGCAGTGCGGGTGCCGTCGCTCTCCCCGAACCGCTGCACCCGCGCGACCAGCGGCAGCATCCAGGCGGCCGGGCCGCGCAGCCCGGCATCCGGGCCGGCGCAGCGGGGCCGTAGCAGTGGACGGCCCAGCCCCGGCGCCCAGCGTGAGGCCGCCGCAGAACTGCCACGGGTCCACCGCTGCTTCACCCCTTCGCGGCCGCGGGGCGCGCTGCACCGGGGTCGTACCCGTGCCGACAACGGCCGGCACCCGCGAAAGGACCCGTCCTTCGCGGCGCTCGCCGTGCGTCTTCCCGGTCCCCGGGGCGCGGCCGGGCGGTACCGGCCGCGCCCTGCGGCCTTGACCGGGGCGGCCTGTTGCCGGTGGGCGGGGACCGCCGCTGCAGTCGGGACCGGGAGGCGCGCTCCTCGCCCAGTTCCGCCCGGTGGAGCAGCCCGGCAGCGAGGTGGACTTCCCGCCCATCGACAACGGCCTGGACTGCCTCCTCAGCGTCATCGCGTCGCTGGCCGACGACGAGGAGCGGGTCAGTGCACGTGACCTGAAGTACGCCGTGCTGCACTGGGGCGTGAGCGCGCTGCCGCGTCGGCGGGTCAGCTGGGCAGCTGTACGTTCCAGGTGCGGTTGCCCGCCGCGTGGTGGTTGACTTGCACGGCCTCCTCCGGGTTTTCCGCGTCGAAGGCGGACGTGACGCGGTGCACCATCTCGTCGCTCTCCCAGAACGGCTCGGCCTTGGTGAAGCGTCCGCCCTGCTTCTTGCGGACCTTCCAGCGGAACCGGACTGTGTAGTCGACGAGGAAGTAGCCGGCCGACATGCGTGTGGTGGTGGAAAAGCCGGGGTTGTCGACGAAGGTGATCCGGTCGGCGGCCTTGACGATGGTCCCGTCCTCATCGTTGTACGGGGGACGGAAGGGGCCGTCCACGCCCCAGGCGCGGCGGGGGGCCTTCTTGGGCTGGTAATTCACCGACGTCGGAACGATTTGGCGGCTTTCGTCGGAGACCTCCTGCCAGAAGTCGTACGCCTCTGCCGCGGGCGTCTGCATCCCGTCCGCGCGGCGCAGCGTCGCCGTCTGTGCGAAGCCAATGTTGTTGTTGCCGTTCAGCGACTGCTCCTCGTCTCCGTCGTAGCTGGAGGTGAAGACAAGGGTCGGATTGCCGATCTCTTCCTCGACCCTCCCTTCCTTGCCCTTCACCGAGGGCGTCGCGCCGGCCTTGCCGCTGCGGGTGGCCCGGGTGGCCGCTCCTGCCTCGGTCTTCTGCTGGCTGGCCGGCGGGCTGTCGCCGCGCTCGACGACCTCGTCCTGGGTGCGTTTGCGCGTACTGGGAGCGGCGTGCGGCACCCTTGGCCCGGCCGGGCCCTGCGCGATCATCCGCCCGAGCGTCGCATTGCCCACCGAGCGCTGCATGGCCGTGGCCATGGCCGGATTGACCGCTCGGAGATCCGGCGTGACCCACTGGCCCCAGTCTGGATCCGCTGCGCGTCGGCTCGCCTTCGTCGCGACCTCGGCCTCTTCCCGGTCCTTGCGTAATGGCACGGCGCACACTCCCCGCGTGTAGACGGTCTGCCCACAGGACGCTACTGGTATGGCCATAGGCGCACGAGAGGCACAACGCCACTGCTGGGGGCAGCATGAATGCCCGCGCGGTCGACGTCCGCTTCGTACAGAGGCCGGTCGCCGACCGTCGCCCGGTCCAGCGGGTATTCGGCGGCGCGGCGGCAGCAGGGCGGCGGCTTCGAACTGCGTCGCCCCGCGCTGCCGCGGCCGCGGGACGGGAAGCGACACGAACGACCGCCCCCGGGCCGGCGTAGCGGGCGTAGTGATGGAACGGCCCAGCCCGCGGCGCTCAGCGCGATACCAAGCGCGGTGCCGCCGCAGAACTGCCGCGGGTCCACCACTGCTTCTCCCATCCGCCCGCGGGGCGCGCTCCACCGGGGCGTACCCGTACCGACAACGGTCCGCACCCGCGAAAGGACCCGGCCTCCCGCGGTGGCCTTCCGGCCGCCGCCGTGCCGTCTTCCCGGCCCCCGAAGCGCAGCACCCGGCGCTACCGGCCGCGCCCGTGGCCCTGGCCGGGGCTGCCTGTTGCCGGCGGGCAGGGACCACGGCCCCAGCCGGAACCGACGCAGGGCGGGAGCGGGCGGCGGCCGGCGCGGGCCCGGCGGCGGGAACGGGCGGCGGGGGCCGGAACGGGAACGGGGGTGTTGGCGGCAGCCGCGGTCATGACGGCGACGGTGTGGGTGCGTCGCTCTCCCCGACCTGCAGCATGCGAGCAGCAGCCACCGGCGCGAGCCGGCCAGAAGACCCGCCTCCCGCACCATCGACACCATCCGGGAGTGCGCGGCCAGCGTGAACGAATGCGCGAAGAGTGCGCAGCGGGGGCGACCGCCGAAACGGTCGCCCCCGCCTGATCATCGCGGCTCAGCCGCTGCTTTCAGTCCCGGCCCCTCAGAACTGGAGCGCCCAGGAGTCGATCTTTCCGGTGTCGATGTTCGCGAGGTCCGCGACCCGGAGCTTCCAGACACCGTTGGCGACCTCGGCGGAGGCGTTCACCGTGAAGGTCTGGATGATGTTGTCCGCGCTGCCGCCGGTGCGGTTGCGCAGGTTGTAGACGGTGCCGTCGGGGGCGACCAGGTCGACCCGGAGGTCACCGACGTAGGTGTGCTTGATGTCGACCGGGACGCTCAGCGTGGCCGGGGCGTTGCCGGAGATCCCGCTGACGGTGATCGGCGACTCGACGGTGGCGTTGTCGTTGATCGCGTAGTCGGCGGTGTTCTCGAAGCGGGTGCCCGGGTTCGGCGGGGTGGTGGAGTTCCCGACGTTGAGCAGGCGGTTCGGGGATCCGGTGCCGGGGCTGGTCACGACGTTCGGTGTGGCCGCGTTGACCAGGGCCGTGGCGACCTGGGCCGGAGTGGCCGTCGGGTTGGCCGCGAGGTGGAGTGCGGCGGCGCCGACGACGTGCGGGGTCGCCATCGAGGTGCCCGAGATGGTGTTCGTGGCGGTGTCGCCGGTGCCCCAGGAGGAGGTGATGCTGGAGCCGGGGGCGAACAGGTCCAGGACGGTGCCGTAGTTGGAGTAGCTCGCCTTGGCATCGCTGCTGGTCGTGGCGCCGACGGTGATGGCCTCGGTCACGCGGGCCGGGGACTTGGTGCTCGCGTTGGTGGACTCGTTGCCCGCGGCGACGCCGTACGTGATGCCGCTGGCTATGGAGTTGCGCACGGCGGTGTCGAGCGCGGAGTCCGCGCCGCCGCCCAGCGACATGTTCGCCACGGCCGGCTTGACGGCGTTGCGGGTCACCCAGTCGATGCCGGCGACGACCTGCGCGGTGGTGCCGGAGCCGTTGTTGTCGAGCACGCGGACGCCGACGATCCGGGCCTTCTTGGCCACGCCGTACGCGGTGCCCGCGACGGTGCCCGCGACGTGGGTGCCGTGGCCGTGGCCGTCCTGGGCGGTGTTGTCGTTGTCGATGGCGTCGAAGCCGTCGGAGGCTCGGCCGCCGAAGTCCTGGTGCGTCTTGCGGACGCCGGTGTCGATGATGTAAGCCGTAACGCCCTCGCCGGCCTTGTCCGGGTAGGTGTAGCTCTGGTTCAGCGGGAGCGCCTGCTGGTCGATCCGGTCCAGGCCCCAGGAGGGCGGGTTGGGCTGGGTCGTGTCGACGGTGAAGACGCGGTTCTGTACGACCGACTTGACCGCCGGGTCGGCGGCGAGCTTCTTGGCCTGCGCCTCGGAGACCTCGACGGAGTAGCCGTTGAGGGCCGCGCTGTACGTCTTGTCGATCTTCGCGCCGTAGCGCTTGGCGACTGCCTTGCCGCTGTCGGCGGTGGAGCGGGCGGCGGTGTCGTTCAGGGTCACGATGTAGCTGCCGGAGACGGTGCCGGCGGCGCCGGCATTCTCGATGACGCCCTGCGGGGCGGCCGGGGTGGCTGCCGCGGCGGGTAACGCGGCGGCCGCGCCGAGCGCGAGGGCCGCGACGGCCATGGCGCTGGTACCGGCAATTCTCCGGCGAGTGTGACGCTTCGCGGACATGTGGGGGGTCCTCCTCGTAGGCGGTGTGTGCGGTGCGGTGTCCGGCGGGCTGTTGTGAGGACACGTCAGGGCGGCGTATAGCCATGCTCATGACAATCGCAATGGCCCGAACGAACGGTCGCTAACGAAAGGTTGGCCCACCTCCGGCACCCGCACAAGAGGCAGGCCGACGCGTAACATCCCTGCCACACAACGGCCGTGTCGAGCAAAGGCGCTCCGCACATGACGCACGCACTCCCCGGGTAGGGCTGCTCCGAAGACGGCCCCGCTCGGACGTCCGCGGCGGCGGGAGCGGGCCGGGGGCCGGGGCGGGGACCCGCCGGGCGGGCGCGGCCGGGGCGGGCGCCCCTATCTCTTTGGTCAAGGGAATCGAGGCTGCGTTGGATCGAACGGCCAGGCAGCATGGCGGTGTGGCTGATCTTCTGTGGGATGACGTGAGCTGTTTCTTCGATCCGGAACTGATGGGGTCGCTGCCGGACGTGCGTGTCCCGGGCTGCTCGGTGGAGGATTGGCAGGCGGTCCTCGATCTTGTCGAGGCCAGGGGCTGGGTGTGCCAGTACTCCGAAGGCGAGACGGTGATGCCGGCGCCCCGGGCGGAGACCGTGCTGTCCCGCGCGGCGGACGCCGAGTGCCCGGACCTGCGGGTCTGGCCGACTTCCGACGTGCTGGCGATCTTCCGTTTCAAAGACGACGAGGTCATCGACTTCGACGTCGACCTGCGGGAGTTGCAGGGCCAGGAACGACTCGATGTGTTCTGCGGCTTCCTCCGGGAGATCGGGCGACGCTTGGGCAAGCCGGTCTTGATGGATCCGGAGGGCGACCACGGCCATCCGGTGCTCGGCTTCGATGTCGAGGCCGATCGGATCGCCCTTCTGGCTGAGCCGCTGGTCATGTGACCGCGGCCGCCGGCCGGGACTCGTGGAAGGTGCCGTCACGGAGCATCGCGAAGAGAACATCGGCCCGCCGTCTGGCGAGGCAGAGCAGAGCCTGCGACGAGGCGGGCGCGGGGGTGTTGGCGGCACCGCAGTCACGGCGGCGGCGGTGTGGGTGCCGTCGCCCTCCCCGACCTGCCGCACGCGCGCGGCCAGCAGCAACCACCGGCGCGAGCCAACCAGAAGACCCGCCTCCCGCACCATCGACACCATCCGGGAGTGCGCAGCCGGCTGCACCTTCAGCTCCTTCAGAGCGCGAGGCCGGTTACCGAGGTCGAGGTCACGGGGAGCGTCCGGGCCTCCCGGGTAGCGGCAGGTGCGGGAGGTCCTGCTGGAGCGGGAAGCGGGCCTCCTGATCGGCTCATGGGGGGGGGAGAGCGACGGCACCCGCCCCGTCGTCGCCGTGACTGCGGGTACGGATGCAGCAGGGCGACCACCGCGGAACCCGCGGGACGCCGCAGGGGCCGGACCCGGCGGGTCCGGCCCCTGCGGCCATGTGTGGGGCGTCAGTTCTCGACGGGCTCCATGCAGAGGACGAACTTGTACGCGTCGAGCTGCTGCGCGAGGGCGACGTCGGCCACGCCCTCGCACTTGTCGAGGTCGAAGGTGTTGTCGACGACCTTGACGACCTTGTAAAGGTCGGCCACCTTCTCGGTGCAGCCCTTACTCTCGACCTTGGGGTCGTTCTCCGGGCCGGTGACGGCGACGCAGTCACCGGCCTCTGCGTGTACCGGGGCCTCGCCCGTCAGGTAGGGAAGGCCCAGGCGCCAGAACAGTACGATCGCGATCGCCACGACGACGCCGAGGATCTTCTTCCCCAGGGCGCCCTTCTTCTTCGCGGGCTCGGACGGCGCGACGGGGGCGTCGAACGTGCCGGGAGCGGCGGGCTGCTCGGGGGTCTGCGGCGCGGGAGGCGTGGCCATGGAGGGTTCCTTGGGGACGCATGCAGGATCGAACGCGCGTACGCTACCGCTCCTGAACACGCAAAAGGGACTCTTCCCTTCCGCTTTCCAATCGGATACGGAGTCGCGATCCCTGCCGACTCGTCAGGCCACGCCGCCTGATCCCGGCCTGCAGGCGGGCCCCGGGGCCCCGAGGCCGGCGCCGAGGACTCCTACCGGGCGTGCCCGGGGAGCGGCCCCCGCACCGTTCAGCGGTGGTTGCACAGAATCGCGCTCGCGAGGGGGCGAGTTGTTACGGCCAGCCCTGCTTCACCTTGGCGGGCGCGGTGTTCCAGTTCTTGGGTATGAAGGTGATGACGTAGGTTCCGCGGTCGAAGTCCGTGTATCCGGAGGACCAGTTGCGGAACTTGCTCTCGTACACCTGCATGGGCCCCATGCCGCCTTCCGGCGAGTGGTAGTGGTTGGCGTGGGTCCATATGGTGTTGTCAGGGTTTGTTTCTTTTTGGTCCCCGAACCAGCCGTAGTCGAAGTTGACATAGCTTTCGCCGGGCTTGGCGGGGCTGCGTGAGGTGTTCCGGTCCTTCGACATGTCGACGAGGCCCGTGCTCTGGTTGGGGCGGAAGGCGTCGGGGTCCCCGTACTTCCGCTTGTCGGAGGAGCTCCGGGGATCCTGCCCGCTCCAGAAGTGCTTCGAGTAGATGACCGCCTTCATCTTGGACGGGTCATGGTTGCCCCCGTTCCTGTCCTTGAAGGACGGGGTGTTCCTCAGGGCCGAGTAGAAGTTCGAACGGCTGTCTTCGGCGGCGAGAGCGTCGTCATTCTTTGCGAGCTCTGCCTTGAGGTTGCTCAGGTAGCCACTCTCGTCATGGGCGCTTTCCAGGGCCTTGTTCATGACGGATGCCACATCTCGGGCCCGGTTGAATCCCTTTGTCTCGTCAAAGCTTTGCTTGGCGATGCGCCCCTCGAACTCAGCCCGCGTCTCGCCCGGCCGGGGGCTGGTGTTCTCCAGAGCGTTCCGGTGCTTCTCCTCGTCGAAGGATGCAAAGGCCAGTTTGTTCGTCGGATAGGGACCTGAATTGACCCAGGTGACGCCGACGCACCCGTAGGACAGCTGCTCCCGCTGCTGTTCGGTCATCTGCTGCACTCGTCCGTCGCGGTGGCTGTAGACCTGCTGCCACTTGCGTATGTAGTTGCTGATGCCGGTAGTGGCCCTGTCTCCGTGGGCCCGGTATGCGTCGGGCATGCGGTCCAGCGGCTCGGCAGGCGGCGTCACCCTGTCGCCGGCCGCAGCGGAGGCCCTGAGGGACTCGGTGGCACTCGGCAGGTCCCCGCCGGGGATCTTGCCCGGCCGGCCCAGGTCCAGGGCTGCTTCGTTCAGCGCGTTGATGAGCCTGACGTCATCCGCTGTCAGGCCGTTGCTGTCGGCATAGGAACCCTTCCCGTCGCCGGTACCGCCGACTGCCTGACTGACGGACGGCGTGAGACCGGCGGTGCACAGAACGATGCCCACTGTGGTGAGGGCGAGGAACCCTGAACGTTTGTACATGAAATCCTGGAATTCCTTTCATTGAAAAGTGACATGAGAGAACGCGAAACGTCTGCGCGGCAGCAGAAAAGAGCTGCCGAAGCCGGCATGCCCCCTGCTCCCGCTTTTGCCTCGATACGTCTGGGAGCAGCAAAGAACCAGCACCGGCCGGGATTTCACTGCTCCTGCGCCGGTTCCCAAATGGATGGTCGGGTCGTGCGAGAAGTGATCATGTCCCGGTGCGGATTCCTCGACAACACTGCGGCTCCACATTCGGCCAGCAGCCCAATGGGGTGGTATTCGGTCATGCGGACCGGACCTTCCCTGCGCCGGTACATGCAGCGGCAGCGTTCTCCTGACCCCTGCCCCACGATCCGTGGCGCGAGCGGAGCCGGCCGCCTCGAAAGCCCCGAGGAACGGTCTGCGACGGCGCTGTCAGCCGCGCCGGGGAATGTCGGGCGCCGGCGGCGATACGGGCGCGGGAGCTCGGGCCGACGCGTGCGGAACTCCGGTATGACGCGGCTCTGCCCGCCGGGAGGACCGCAAGGTCTTCGCCACTCTCCCTTGCGAACCTCGGTCGGCTCACTGCCGGCCAGGCTCTGTCACAAGCCGTCGCCTTCCGTAGAACGGCTGGTAAAGCCCTCTCCGTGCGGAGTTCTCGGCGAGGCCGCCGGCGGCGGCAGCGTGCGCGGTGTCCCGGGAAGACGGTGTGGGCTTCTGTGTGAGGGGTCAGCGGATGCGGACGGTGATCTCGGGGTGGGGATGTCGGAAAGGTTCAGCTGGAGCCCGGTCAGGGTCAGGCAGCTCTGTGAGTCGGTCAAGGCGGTGACGGTGGACGGCGCCTGGGACTTGCCGCGCGTGCTCACCAGCAGGTACCAGCCCCCGCGCTTGTGGCTGCGGGAGGCATCGGGGCGGTCGTCCTTCGGGTGCGTTCAGCGTCCAGCCATGGCGCTCCAGGTCGGCGCAGACCGCGTCCATCTCCGACTGCGCGGCACTCTTCTCGCGGACGGCCGTCCAGCCCGTCCTGTCCGAGTCGGCGCCGGCCGCGACGGTCGGGCGGCCCTGCGCCGGGTCAAGGCACGCCGCACCGACCGCGGTCCGGATCACCTCGTCCACAGCGTCCCGGGTGAGGGGCGGTGACGTGGACTCCGGTGCGGGCGCCGCCGCGGACGGGGACGGCGTCGGCGCGGGCGCGGGCGCGGGCACGCCCAGGTGAATGCGCCCGTCGTCGTCCGGCCTCGGCTCCGAACATGGCCCCCGCCACCGCTTCGTACGACCCAGTGACCGAGCAGCGGGTGTTCCGTGTGACCGAAACCGAGACCGGTGTTCTTCGCTCCTCGCCCCCGTCGGTGGCGTTCTCCCGCCTCTTGTCCTGATGGCCGAGGAACCGGGGCCAGGCCCCGGTCCGCGCGGGCCAGCAGGTAGGCGGGGTGGCACCGGGCCGGGCCGGGCCGGGGTTCGCCTGGTGTGCTCCGGGCCGTCACTGGTCGCCGCCGCCGACCGGCTTCTCCGTGCGGCAGTGGACGTTCGCAACGCTCCTGCGGCCTCGCACCGAGGACTTCTGGTTGTCCTACGCGGCGAGGAACGGCGCGGGTCCCCGGCAGCTCCGGGTCTGCGAACGCAGCGGCCACGACTTCGCCCGGCTCGCCTGGGAGTCCTGTCCGGAGTGCCGCCGAGCCCACATCATGAAGATCCGGGTGACGAGCGAGTGGCAACGCCAGGGCGACGCCAGGGCAACGGCACGCGCATGATCACTCCTCGACCCGCGGAGACCGTCCGCTCCAGGCCGGTTAGTCTCGGGGCATGCGGATCTCCGTTTCCTCGGACATGGACGAACCCGTGGCTCGCGCACTCCTCGGGCAACTGCGCGACCGCGGACACGATGTGGTGACGTACGGCGCGCTGAACCCCGGCGACGATCCACAGTGGGCAGCCTGCTCGGAGGCGGCGGCCCGCGAGGTCGCCGCCGGGAACGCCGACCAGGCCGTCGTGTGCTGCTGGACCGGTACGGGCGCGTCCATCGCCGCGAACAAGGTTCCCGGCGTACGCGCAGCCCTGTGCACGGACGCCTACACGGCGGACGGTGCGCGCCGCTGGAATGACGCCAACGTGCTCGCGCTCAGCCTCCGCCTGACCTCGGAGCCGCTCCTCAGGGAGATCCTCGACGCCTGGTTCGCCGCCGAGGCGAGCACGGACGCCGAGGACCGCGAAAACGTAGCGCGTGTCAAACGGCTCGACAACACCAGCACCACACCCTGAGTGAACTCGGCGAGCCTGCAGCCGCGTACGCGGAAGGGCTCGTCGGCGAGGTGCGTGCGGACGATGGCCGCCGACCCGGTGACAGCGCCTCGGCCAACGCCGACGCGGCGATGCGATGCGATGCCGCCATGACCGTTTCAGGCTCGCAGGCTTCGCCGTACGCAGCGGGTTCACGTTCATCCCTCGGAACCGGTGAGCCTCTCGACCTGCCGGGCCGCTGTCTGCGCCTGGCGCCGCGCCTGCGCGGCCGCCCGTCCGGCAGCCCGCACGGCGGTTGCCGCGTCCGCACGCGCCGCACGCGCAGCCTCCAGCCGCTCCCTCGCGGCCCGTACATCTTCTTCGGCCTCTTCCACCGCCGCACCAGCCCGGTCTGCCAGCTCCTGCGCGGCGGCGTGCTCCTCCTCCACACGCTCCGCCTCCCCCTGGGCCTCGGCCAACACCGTGCGGGCCGCCTCCACACGCTCGCGCCGCGCCCGTCCGGCAGCGGCGTCCGCGTCCGGCGCCGGTTCCGGCTCTGACGGTGGCGTCTTCTCCGACCGGGATCCGGCGGGACCGACAGGTTGTTTCGCCGGTGGCGGTGCGGCGCCCGGCTCCGGTTCCAGGCCCGTGAACCCCGACACCGCATCCGGAGCCTTCACCAGCCGGCCTCCCATCCACTGCTCGGCAACGTCAGCATCGGCCAGGACCGTGTGGAGGATCTGCTCGACCTCGTGCAGCACCGGCTCGCTCACCGTCTGGCCGGCCTCGGCTGCCAGAGTGCGCGCCGTACGCGCGAGCTCGCCGATCACCACATGCTGATCATGTGACAGCCGCCGCAGCTGCCCGGCGTCCAGCGTCCGGTGCGCGGCACGCAGCGCCTCCCCGAGCTGGATGAGGCTGTGCGCCTCCTCCGGCCGGCGGCGCGCCAGGAGACCGGCCGTCCACGCCGCGACCGTCGGCTTCCGCAATGCCGCGATCGCGGCGGCGAGCTGCCTGTCCCCGGCCTTACGGGCCCTGGCCGCGTACTCGTCCCGGGCTGCGGTGAACTCCGACGGCACCCGCTCGTACAACTCCACCGCCACCGACTCCACATCCATACCCGGGAGTCTCCCGCCCGCTCCCCGGACCGTCTGGCACCTGCCAGGCCCCCGCGCGTCGACCAACAGCACACGTGCACTGGTCCTCGGTGCGAAACAGCTCGGGGCCACTGCGGCGTCCTGGAGCACGCGGGCGGCGATCAACGGTGCATCTCCAGGCGGGTCGCGAACCGGGGCGGGGTCGCGGGGAGCTCCGCGCGGGCTGCGTCCTGGGCTGGGCTGGGCTGGGCTGTGCTCACCAGTAGGCGCGGTCGTCCCAGGACCGGAAGTCCGCGAACTCGATGGGGTCGTCGTCCTCGTCCAGGGCGGCGAACCCATCCGTGGCCAGCGTGCCGCGTTGCCAGTCGAGGAGGGTGTCGATGAGGCCGCGGTCGAGTGGCGGTCCCTGGTCCGCGTGGCGGGGCCAGACGATCAGCGGCCATGTATCTGGGTCCCCTCCCCGGGTCAGCCAGCCGAGGTGGTCGCCGTCGATGGAGTTGGCGAAGGGGAGGAAGCCGCCGGGCTCGGGCCAGACGGCCAGTGGCAACCGGTCCGCGTTGACGTCCTTGAGCTGCCGGTAGGCGTCCGCGGTGTCCTGGACGTGCGTGAGGAAACGCCGCTCGCCGGTCCGGAGCGGGGTGTGGAAACGCAGCCACCTGTTCCAGATGCCGGCGCCGTACCCGTCCATCAGCCGCACGTACTCCCCGGGCAGCCGTGTGCCCAGCTCGGCGAACAGCCCCTCCCAGGAGCCGTTGCCGAGGTACGGCCGCTCGGGTGGCGGCGACAGCAGCCGCAGCGCGTCCAGCCCGGTGCCGGTCTCGAGCGCGATTCGGCGCTCGGCCCCGGTGAGTCGAGGCGGGACCGGTGCGGGCGGGGTCCACGCCTCGGCGTCGGGAAGGAAGGCGGTCCTCGCGACGGTACCCGGAAGCGGGCCCAGCAGCGGGCCGGGAGGAGAGGGGAGCTCCCAGGTGTCACGGACGGTGTGTCGCAGGTAGTCGGTGAGCGTCAGGTCGTACCGGTGCCACCGGAGCAGGCCGCTGCCCGGCACCGCCCCCGAGTGCTGCACCACCACGGTCCACTTGTCGGGGTCGACGGAGGACGAGGTGTCCCAGAACAGTACGTCGCTGCCCCGCGTGCAGCCCCAGGCCAGCAGGCCGCCGGGCTCGGGGTGGAACACAGGCCGCTCGGCCTCGGGCAGCTTCCGCGCCTCGATCCGCGCCTCGCGGTGCGTCTCGCGCAGCCACTCGCCGTAGTCGAAGCGGCCCCGCTGGACGCAGGGCACGTGGATCCACACGTACTCACCGAAGTCCAGCGGCCCGTACCGGTCGGCGAGCCGCTTGTAGTCAGCCGGCAGCCGCAGTCCGAGCCGCTCCTCGACGGCCGCCCAGTCGATGGGTACAGAGGAGAACGGGCGCTCAGCGGAGGGGGTGGTAAACGCGCTTATGTCCGATGTCAATTGACGTCCTTCCAGCGTGCGCCACATGCTCGCCAGATTCTCCCTTCTCCGCAGGCCAGCCGGAAATCGGGTGGCGGCGGGTACACCTCGCGGGTCGGACCGGCGTGCCCAGGACTTGTCCGGCCGATCATGTGACTACTCCGTGCCCAAGTCTGGGCGTTGTGGCAGGTGGCGGGATCACCGGCGGGTGATCGATGGGATTGCGTTTCGATGACTTCACCGTCCTCCGCACACAGCTCCACCGCATCCGATGCACCGTCATCTTCCGTGCGGGCACCGGGTGGAGTGGAACGGGAGTGGAGGCCACCGTGGTGCGCATCCTGGTGCGCACCGCGGGGAGTGGAGAGTGCACGACATCCTCGGTGCGCGCAGACAAGTCTCCAGGGTCGGAGTGTCGTGAGCGGGATTCCACACAAGGGCCGCGCTATTGGTGCAGTCCGGGCCAGACGTCGGCGATGCGGCGGACTCCGGGATCGCGGGCTTGGCCGGTGCGCCAGTCGCATTCAAGGTATCGGCCGCCGCCGAAGAAGCGCGGGTTGCCATTGGCGCCGAGCAGGGCGGCATCCAGGGGCAGCATGTCCTTGGGCAGTCCCTTCCAGACCTCCCGAATCGTGCGGTCCGGACGGTGCGCTGCGGCGACCCACGGGCCGTCTCGGCCAAGCCACAGCGGCGGCCCTCTCCGCCTCCCCGGTGACCGGACGGCGGCCGGTCCTGTCCAGCGGGTCGACGACGACAGATTCACCCGCCGGGGGGACGTCCGCCGCTCACGGCGCCGTGAGTGACGGTGTGTGTCCGGTACCGCCGCTGTGCACGTTGTCGGGACGAGCGGTTAGGGTCGCCCCACTGGCCGCCGGGCATTCGGCCCACCGGTGACAACAGGGGGTACGGGACGATGCGTGCGGGCACGTTGCGGTTCCATGGTCGTGCGGCAGAACTCGCCGGGCTGGACCTGGAGATGTCCAAGGAGGCCGAGGCGGTACTGGACCACTTCGGGTCCGTGCACGGCCACGTTGTGCCCGCGTCGGTGCGCGAGTGGTTCGCACTGGCACAGGGCGCCGCCGTGCTGAGGAAGTTCAGCAACGACGACATGGTGTACGACGCCGAACGGCTGGGCCGGGCAGAGGTCTACTACTGGCCCGAGGACAACGGCGACTGGCCCGATGACGTGGAAGAACAGGAAGAACGGTCCTTCGACCCGGTCGGCTCCCTGGGTCTGCTGCCGTTCATGGTCGAGAACCAGGGCGTGTGGGTGATGGCCGTCCGCCTCGACGGCTCCGAGGACCCACCGGTGGTGATCTCCTTCGACGACGTGACGCCGTCCGCCGTATGGCAGCCGCAGGCCGACCGTTTTTCGGACTTCGTCCACGCCCGGATCTGGGACGCGCCGGTCCACCTTCACGGCAAGCAGCTCACTCTGGCCGGCGGAGGGGAGCCGTCGGCTCTGTTGGAGGTGCTCCGGCAGGACTTCACCCCCGGGCCGCCGACGGTCGATGGCACCCAGCGCCATTCCCGGGACGGCGACCGCCAGCGGGTGCTGCTGGAACGCTGGCGCGGCCAATGGCACGCCACCCTGTGGGCGGCCGACGAGGCCGGGCTGGCCGCGCTGACGGCAGCCGTGGATCCCACAACGGACTGAGTACGTGGGACCGCACGGCCGGCCCGGGCCGGCGGGCCCGTCCCCCTGTTCTCCCAGGGCAGCGAAGCCGCCACTCACGGCGAGAGGAGCATCAACGCACCGACCGACGACGCCCGCAACATGGTCAACAGGATCTCCCGGACACGACAGGACCTCCGCTGATTGGCCCCAGCCACGAGCCGGCCGACCCGGGCTGTACGGCGCGGGCCCGGTCGCCATGAGACAGGTGGACGGGGTCGCCTCTCGCCACCGCATCGTGGTGCCCATGTCACCGGTACACCGTTTGTGCCTGCGCCGGCCGTCGGGGCGTGGGGAGTAGTGCCGGCTAAGGGCGCGACCGGGCGGGTAGCCGTCGGATTGGGGATGTCCCAGCGGGCTGTGCAGCGGCGGGTGACACGGGGCAGGCAAGTAGCAGGCGGACCGGCGCCTGTCAGAGCAGGCGTGACAAGCTCGCCGTCCTCGCCACGCCCGGACTCGACTGAGCTCAGGTTGTGTCGCGTTTCCCGGCCGATGGCGAGGGTGGTTGCTCGTCGCGGCTCTCCGGGGTGAAGGCGTCGCGGCGGGCGAGGGTCACCGACAGAGGCAGGCCCAGCCGCTCGGCCGCGCGTCGCCGGACACGCACCTGCGCTTGGGTCCGGGGCCGGAACGAGGGGAGCCGCGAGCAGCCGCAGCCCGGGCGATGATCGTAGGTCAGTCCCTCTGCGAGCACGGCCGCAACGACGGACCATGCCTTAGTGTCGCGTCGTCGGGGCGCGGCGAAGTCGTAGCCGGCGAAGGCGAGCTGCTCACGACAGCTGGTACAGATACGCTTCCGGATCGGCCACGTGCTGCCCTTGAAGGCGAGGCGGCATGCGACGCACACGTAGTGCCGGAAGGCGCCGTTGAACGCGTGGTGGCACATGGCTCGACAGCGTACGCGTCGTCCGTGGGCGGTCCCTCACCCTGCAGCCGCAGCCGCCCCGCCCCTCCTTGTACGGAAACGGAGGGCGGGCGGCTACCAGCTCTGCCGCGTCGGGGCGGGGTAGCGGGGTGCGCGCCGCTTGCGGGCTTCGAGCGCGAGAAACGCGGCTCCCGAGGCGAGGGTCGCGAGGAACGACACCAACATGGCCAGCGGCAGCAGGACGCTGGCGGGTTCACCCAGTCCCAGCCACAGCGCCGCCGCACCCATCGCCAGGGCCACCAGCAACAAAACCCTCGCCGTGAGCGACAGCTTGCCGCTCACCGCGACGAAGGCGTACCCGACGAGCAGACCCGGCGCGACGGCCACTATCAAGCCCAGGGACAACAGGAACAAGAAAGCGAGCAAGGCGATGATCATGTCGTGCCGACCTCCGGATCTCATGGCCAACTCGTGCCGAAGGCAGACGGATCCACGTTCAGCCCCCGGCCTGGTGGGCCCTTCCGGACGCCATGCTGTCAGATTTTCTGAACACGTTCAACACGGCTCGTGGACGGTCCCCACGAAGGCGCAGATCCGGGCGGCGGGCGGCCGGTCGACGCGACACGCGGTCCGGGCCCGGACGGTCGGTCGGTCGGCTCTGCAGATCCTCCAGCAGCAATCGGCTGGACGGGGCCGATCAACCACGAGAACGACGTGGACCGCCTGTTCGCCGCTCTCCAATCACGGGAGGACCGCTTCCGGACGATCCGCGGAACTGCTCAGGTACCGTCGGTCCCGGTCCGCAACCGCGGCGATCGGGCCGGCGGCACGGAGCACTACATCGAGGACGCGGTCGGGTTCAGCGGTGTAACAGTGGGCGAACCATGCCATGTTGGCCTCGACCACCGCCCAGTCGCCGTCGGCGAGCCGACCGATGTCCAGGCACACCGCGCTGGGCAGGCCGGCGGCCGTGGCGTCGAGGACCGTGCGGGCGAAGGCGCGGCTCTCGGCGTCCAGCGGCGCCGGATCGAGGCGTCCGTGGACGGCGTAGCGACTGCCGGTGACGGCTTCGCCGTCAAGGACGAACAGCCGGTACTCCGTGGCGAACTCCACCACACCGCTCACCAGAACCGGTGTGGAGTTGTCGAGCCCGCCGGGCAGAGTGGCCCCGTCCTCGTGGACGGCGGCGGGCAGCAGGTCGATCTTGGCTGAGGGCGGCTTCACGAAAGCCCGCTCCCGCAGCTCCCGTGCCTGGCCGAGGGTGGTGAGCCGCACCCGCCGCCGCAGGAGGGGGTGCGGTAGGTGCGTCAACCAGTCGTCGGCCGGTTCGAGCAGCCCCAGGCCCAGCGGGCCGGCATGGCGTGCGGCCGCACGGGGGCCTCCGTACCAGTGCACCTTGCGGCCTTCGGCGCTGTCCGCCCGGTCGGTCACGTCGTAGCCGCGCCAGGCCGCCGCCCGCGCGATGAGTTCGGCGGTCGAAGTGCGGGCGGCGGACAGGAGAAGGACAGAGGCGGTACGGGCTTCCATTCCCGTGAGCCTAACGAACCCGCCGCCGACCGAACGAGCGCCCGAATACTCCAGCCCCGCGCAGCGCGGACGGACCATCCCCCGTGCGGGCGGGGGCGACCGCTTGACGCCAGACCGCGCCTTGGCAGGGGTCGGACCATCCCCGTAGGAGCGGGGTCGGGGCGGGGGTCGAGCAGGAACGGGCCGCCGTCGGGGAGACCCGGGGCCGGGAAGCGGCCGGCGCGCCCGGGCGGGGTGGTCGGGGAGGCGAGGGCCGCGTCCACGAGGGCGCCAGCCAGAGCTGTGCCCGTGGCCTGCCGTCAGGAGGAGTCGGCGGTCAGGCGGTTCAGGTGCCGGGCGACGGTGTGGCTGCCGTCTGCTCTCCCCGATCTGCTGCATGCGCGCGGCCAGCAGCAGCCAGTGCCGTCAGCCGATCAGCAGGCCCGCTTCCCGATGAAGGCGCGGCAGTGGACCGGCACGGCCGCCCTCCGGGAATCCCGTCCCAGCCAGGGCCCGCACCGGCCCACCCGCCGACCCGCCGGTCAGGGGGCGTCGATGAGTACCCGGCCGTCGGTCGGCACGGTTGCCGCGAGCCCGTTCGCGTACGCGTTCTGCACGCGGGACCGCTCCGTCGCGTTGGGCACGGCGTTGGTGCAGGCCGTCCCGGCGCTGGACCCGGACATCAGCTGGGAGCACGGCCCCGGCTTGGTGTCCGGGAGGCCCAGGCTGTGGCCCAGCTCGTGCGCAGCGATGCGCGTCTTGTCGTACCCCTGGCTCACGGCCTGCGCGCCGAGTTCAACTCGGACCTGTCGCCCCGGACGGACCGGACCGAGGGTGGCTTGCGGCCAGCCGGTGGTGGCCACGATGACGATCTCGGCCCGGGCCCCGGGCGCGGCCTCCACCAGCCGTACGTTACTGACGTTCGCGTTCCAGGAAGCGACCCCGGCCGCGATGGCCGCTTCCCAGCCACCGGCCCTGCTGTCGTCGTAACGGAGTGTCACTACCGCTGCGGTGGCGTCCGGTATGGGCGCGGGTGCCGCGGTCGCGGCGGTTGCCGCCGCGAGGACCAGCGCGGCGGCGGAGGTGCCGACTTTCAGCCAGGTGCCCAGAGACATGGTCGTCTTCCTTCACGCGTGGGGGGACCCGGCCCCTCGGCGGAGCCGGGGCACTGGAGACGCCGCCACCGCCCGCCTGTGGCCGGCGAGTTCGGACAGCCGCCCCTCCGGAGCCCTAAGAAGGTAGCCCCGCACCCCACCAACCCGTCATGCACCTGCCAGCCAATTCCCGCAGGCACTCCAGCCGATGCCCGGTCAGTGGGCGGCACCGTCCAGGGGCTCGCGCGACCGGCGCTCGGCGAGCGGGCTACGGACGGCCGCATCGGCGCAGCCATACGGCCACCGGACGGCCCGGCCGCAAAAACAAGGTGCGAACAGGCACGCCCAAGACAGCCGGCCACCCTGGCGATTGACGCCGGCCGGCAGCAGCTCAGGCAACCCGTGACAGCCATGACCACCACCGCTGCAGACCTGCTCGACGGACTCCCCACCCACTCCGGGCCCGTCCTGGGACGGGACACCCATGGCGAGGGACCGCCCGATACCCCGTCAGGGTCCGGGGGCGTGTAGTTGCACATGCCGTAGCGGCATGTGGTGTCGTCGAGGGCACCACAGCACGAAAGGCCCTGTCTGCGATGTACCCCTCCGCCACGCCTCCCCGCGAGGTCAAGATCGGCGATGCCGCCGCCTTCGCCGGAACCACCCCGCGCGCCATTCGTCACTACCACCAGATCGGTCTGCTGCCGGAGCCCGGGCGAGGCGGAGACGGACGCCGCCGCTACGGCTACGACGACATGATCCGCCTGCTGTGGATCCGCAAGATGTCCGAGGCCGGCATCAGCCTGGACGACATGCGGGTCGCCTTCGACGAGGCCCGGGACGTTGAGGACGTCCTGGGCCGGCTGGAGGAGACCCTGGCCGCCCAGGAGGCCGACATCAAGCGTCAGCGCGCGGCAGTCCAGCGCCTGCGGGTCGTGGGCAGCCCACTGGGCTTGCTCTCCCCGTTGGTCACGGACCGGCTCAGCCACCTGCCTTCTGGCGCACTGCGCCCCTCCGACCTGGACGCCCTGCTGGTCACGGAACGGATCTTCGGGCCGCTGGGAGCCGCAATTCAGGCCAGCGTGTTCATCACCCTGGCGACCCATCCCGGCCTACGGGCCGAGGCAGACCGCCTCGACGCGGCCGACGCCGCCCTCGATGACACCGTCGACCCCCACGACCCGCAGGTCGAGGAACTCGCCGCGCAGCACTGCGCCCACCACAAGGCCCTGCTCCAGGCCATTGAAGCCGCCGGACTGGACGTGGCCGAGGAGAAGCTCTTCGAGATCTACGACGCCGAGGAGAGCGGCGAGGAGGACGCCCAGATGAGTGCTTTCGAAGCGGTAACCAAGATGCCCTATGGCTTCTCCGCGGCCCGGACGCGGTGCATGGAACTCACGGCACGGCTCCTTGACGGGGACCTCTCCGCAGGCAGCTGATCGCTGGTGTGGCCGTGCGTGAGGATCCCGGATTGGCCGCCGACACGAAGCCAGCGTCTCGACGTCTTGACACGGCCCGCACACTCCACGAGCGGGAAATCCCTCGCTCTCGCCGACCTGCTGCCTGCGGGCGGCGAGCAGGGGCCAGTGGCGTGAGCCGATCAGGAGGCCCGCTTCCCGCTCCGGCAGGACCTCCCGCATCATCGACACCATCCGGGAGTGCGCGGCCGGCTGCACTTTCAGCTGCTTCAGGACGCGCGGCCGGTTGCCGAGGTCGAGGTCGCGGGGAACCGTCAAGGCCCTCGGTCAACGGGTCCCAGGCGCGCTTCACGTCCGTACTCGCGGGCGCAGCCCACGGATCGGCGGTGTCCCCCACCACGGCACAGCAGCGAGCGTGGCGGTGCGGGGGTGGTGGCCTGTGCGGGGCCGAGCGCCAGGTTGTTGTAGGTGAGCGCGCTCCGCACCAGCAGGCCGGTCAACAGGGAGTCGCCCAGACGACGGCGGCGAGGACCCGGGCGCCGGGATGGACGGACCTTTGCGGCCCCGGGGCGCGGACTGAACGACCACGGCCCGGCCCCTTGAAAGGGGCCGGGCCGTCTTGGCTGAGGGATGTCAGGCGAGGGCGAGGAAGAGCTTTTCGAGTTCTTCCTCGGTCATGGGGGCCTGGTTGTCGTCGGCGTTGGCCATGCACTGGCGCATACCGCTGGCCACGATCTTGAATCCGGCGCGGTCCAGGGCCCTGGAGACGGCGGCGAGCTGGGTGACGACGTCCTTGCAGTCGCGTCCGGCTTCGATCATGGCGATGACGCCCGCGAGCTGCCCCTGGGCGCGGCGTAGGCGGTTGAGGACTGCGTTGACTGCGTCGTCGTCGACTTTCACCGGTGCCTCCTGGATTCGTGCGCTGCCTTCCGATGGTACCCCAGGGGGTATCCGGCCGGGTGGGGGTCGGCAGCCACGAAGAACGCCGGCGACCCGCGCCGTCGGCTGCGCCTGCCTCTCATCCCTGCGGGACGGAATACCCCTGGGGGTATTTGACAGGGCGCGAGAGCGCCTTTACCGTCGAGAACGTAATACCCAGGGGGGTATCCGGTCCCGGTGTGTGCCGAGTGTCCTTCGGGGTCGGCTCGCCCGCCCGTCCCTCCGTCCTCTGGGGGTTCCGGGCTTCCCCCTCCGCACGTGCCGGCCTGCGCCGCACTGTGCCGTCCCACATACCCCGGTGGGTATGTTCTCGCTTCTGCTGGAGGTCTCTCGTGTTCTTCGCCCAGTACTACCTCGACTGTCTTTCCCAGGCGTCCTACATGATCGCGGACGAGTCGACGGGCCAGGCTGTGGTCGTGGACCCGCGCCGGGACGTCTCGGAGTACCTCGTCGACGCCGAGGCCCGCGGGTTCCGGGTGATCGGCGTCATCAACACCCACTTCCACGCCGACTTCGTCGCGGGCCACCTGGAGGTGGCGGCGCGTACCGGGGCATGGATCGGCTACGGCCGGCGGGCCGAGACGGAGTACGCGATCCGCAAGCTCCTCGACGGCGAGACGATCAGCCTGGGCGGTACCACCCTGGAGATCATGGAGACGCCGGGGCACACTCCGGAGTCGATCAGCGTGCTGGTGTACGAGAACGGCGGGGACCGCGTTCCGTACGGGGTGCTGACCGGGGACGCGCTGTTCATCGGAGATGTGGGCCGGCCCGACCTGCTCGCCTCGGTCGGTGTGACGGCCGACGAGCTCGGCGCGATGCTGCACGACAGCGTGCAGAACAAGTTGATGGGCCTGCCCGATGAGGTGAGGGTCTTCCCCGCGCACGGCGCGGGTTCTGCCTGCGGCAAGAACCTCTCCACGGACAAGCAGTCCACGATCGGCGAACAGCGGGCCACGAACTACGCCTGTGCGCCGATGAGCGAGGCCGAGTTCGTCGCCCTGGTCACCACCGGGCAGTCCGCGGCTCCCGGCTACTTCGCCTACGATGCCGACCTCAACCGGCGTGAGCGCGGCCTGTACGACCCGGCCGTAGCACCCCGCCCGCTGACCGCGGCCGAGTTCGCCGAGCGCCGCGAGGCCGGCGCGATCGTCGTCGACGCCCGCGACCCCCAGGAGTTCGCGGCCGGACATCTGCGCGGCTCGGTGAACGTGCCCGCCGACGGCCGGTTCGCCGAGCAGGCCGGCACCGTGCTGGGCCCCGGGAGGGAGCTGCTGGTCGTCGCCCCGCAGAACCGTGAGGAGGAGGTCGTCACCCGTCTGGCGCGCATCGGTTTCGACCGCGTCGCCGGCTACCTGCGCGGCCCCGACGACGCCCTGACCGCGATGGCCGAGGCGGTCACCCCGGCCAGCCGGCTGACCGCCGCCCAGCTGCGCACCGCACTCGCGGGCGACCGGCCGCCCCTGGTCATCGACGTCCGCAACTGCGGTGAACGCGGCGAGAACGGCTTCATCGACGGTGCGCTGCACATCTCCCTGGGCGAGCTGGCGCGCCGCTTGGACGAGATCCCGGCCGGCCGGCCGCTGGTCCTGCACTGCGCGGGCGGCCACCGCTCCTCCATCGCCGCCAGCCTGCTGCGCCACCACGGCTTCACCGACGTCTCCGACGTCCTCGGCGGATACGCCGCCTGGGCGCTGCTGAACCCGCCCGCCGCCGTCTGAGCCCCACCCCCACGAACTGCCGGCCGTCCCGGAACGCCCCGTCCGCCTGACCAGGCGCCGGGGCCGCCGGCCCCTGCCCGAACGCGCGGGCGCCCGCCCGCCCTTCCTGCTGATGGAGCACCCCTTCATGGCCCACGACAACCCCACCCGTACCGCCGCCCTCACCCCTGCCGCCCTCGCGGGCCTGTTGGCGCAGGGCACCGGACCGCGCGTGCTGGACGTACGCACCCCGGGAGAGTTCCGCGCCTCCCACATCCCCGGCTCCTGCAACGTCCCCCTCGACACGCTGCGCGAGCACCGCGCCGAGTTGCTGACCCACCTCGACGAGGACGTGGTCCTCGTCTGCCGCTCCGGCGCCCGCGCCGCCCAGGCCGAGCAGGCCCTTGCCGAGGCCGGCCTGCCCAACCTGCCGGTCCTGGACGGCGGCATGATGGCCTGGGAGGCCGCCGGGGCCCCGGTCGACCGGGGTGAGGCCCGCTGGGACCTGGAGCGCCAGGTCCGCCTGATCGCCGGATCCATCGTGCTGGTCACCGGCGTCGTCGGTGTGTTCGTGCCCGGGGCGCACCTGATCGGCACCGCCATCGGCGCCGGGCTGACCTTCGCCGCGCTCAGCAATACGTGCGCGATGGGCATGCTGTTGTCGAAGCTGCCCTACAACCGCGGCCCGCGCACCGACATCCGCACCGTCCTCGCCTCCCTGCGGGAACAGGCGTGATTGCCCTCGTCCTGGCGGCCTCGGTCCTGATCGGCATCAGCCTGGGCATCCTCGGCGGCGGCGGGTCCATCCTGACCGTGCCGATCCTGGTCTACCTCGCCGGAATGGACACCAAGGCGGCCATCGCCACCTCGCTGTTCGTCGTCGGCGTCACCAGCGCCGTCGGGCTCGTCCCGCACGCCCGCGCGGGCCGGGTCCGCTGGCGCACCGGACTGCTCTTCGGCACGGTCAGCATGGTCGGCGCCTACGGCGGCGGACGCCTGGCCGAGTACGTGCCGGGCACCGTCCTGCTCGTGGCGTTCGCGCTGATGATGTTGGCCACCGCCGCCGCCATGCTCCGCACGTCCGGCGAACCGAAGGCGGCCAGGCCCGCCCACACCGAGCGGCCCGTCAAGTACGTGATAGCCGAGGGACTCGTCGTCGGCGCGGTCACCGGCCTGGTCGGCTCCGGCGGCGGATTCCTCGTCGTCCCCGCCCTCGCCCTGCTCGGCGGCCTCCCCATGAGCGTCGCCGTCGGCACCTCCCTGCTGGTCATCGCCATGAAATCCTTCTCCGGACTCGCCGGCCACCTGTCCGGCGTCCAGATCGACTGGGGCCTCGCACTGATGGTGACCGCAGCCGCGGTCGCCGGCAGCCTGATCGGAAGCCGCTTCACCGGCCGCATCCCCCAGGACACCCTGCGCAAGGCGTTCGGCTGGTTCGTGGTCGTCATGGGCATCTTCGTCCTGAGCCAGCAGCTCCCGCACGCCCTCCTGGCCAGCCCTCTGACCTGGGCCGCCCTGGGAATCACCATGGCTACCGCCGCCGCGTGGGCCGCGGTACGGGCACGCCGCAGCCCATCTGACACCCACGCGACACCCCGCCACTCCCACGTCCGGCGAATCCCCAGGCGAGCCACCCCGTTCGAGACGACGTTCGAGACGACGTTCGACACCTGGAGACGAAGAGGCTCAGTCGGGCAGCGCCACGGTGAGGTCCACTTCAACGAGCTGCCCCGTGAACCCGAGTTGCGCAACACCCAACAGCGTGCTGGCGGTGGTGAACGCCGGCCCGAGAGCTGAGTCGGTGAGCCGACGCCAAGCGACGCCCAGAACGTCTCTGTCGTCGCTCCGCACATAGATCACCGAGCGCACCACATGCTTCGGCTCGGCATCAACCGCAGCCAAGGCAGCGAGTGCGTTCACGACAACCTGGTCGACTTGCACCTCAAGCGAACCGGAACCGACGAGGGAACCACTCCGATCGAGAGGGCACTGCCCCGCCAGGTAGGCCGTACGACCGGCCTCCACCACGGTGATGTGGTGATAGCCGGGCGTCTCATGCAGCTGCTCGGGGTTGATACGAGTGATCTTCGCAGTCATGCCCGCGAGTCTGACCGGCTTACTGCCGGTGCGCATCGCAATTTGTTCCACCAAGCAAGCTGCAGGGTGTTGCAGAAGCTCCGTCTCGGGCAGGCCTGGAGGCTGTCGCCGCTCTGGCGGCAGTCGCGGAGGATCTTCCAGTCCTGCATGCGGGCGAAGGCGTGCTCGACCCGGGCCCGCACCCGGCGGTGTTCCACGTTGTCCTCCTCCTGCCCCCCGCAGGAGGGGACAGCCGGCCCTTCTTGCGGCGGCGCGCGGTGCGGTCCAGGGGCGACATCGGGGTGAGGCCCCAGCCGGCCTCGAAGGCACGGGCGGCGGCGTGCATCGCCGGGATGTCGCCGCGCAGCCGGGGGTGGCGGCCGTCCTGCCGGGCCGACGTAGCGAGGATGAGGATGTGGATGTGGTCATCCGCGTGCAGTACGGCGATCCACCGGCAGGCCTGCTCATCACCGCGCTCGGCGATCCCAGCGGCGTGCACCATCGCGGCGGCGACCTCCGCCCACTGGCCGTCGAACAGGACCGGGTCGTCTGGGCGGTTGCGGACCGCCAGGCATCGAGCTACAGCCCGGATCGTGGTACCTGGCAGTCGGCAACACGATTAGGGGTTTGATGGTCCAGGCGCAGGACGGCCGGCGTGGAATCTGCAGAACACCGACGGTATCCAGTGGTCGATGCCTGTGCTTCCTGAACCCGAACTTGGGCTCCCCCACCAGGACGCGCTGGACGGGCTCCCCGATCAAAATGGCTCTTGCCTAGCCGCGGCGCAGCCGGGAATCGAGGACCGCGCCGAGGAGTTCGGCGTCGGGTGCGGTCAGCAGTCGTTTGGGCAGGACCATCACCCAGGTCCTGAGGCCGGTCCTGCCCACAACGACGTAGAGGCTCGCGGTCTCGTGATACCGCGTCATCGCATCCCAGCCCAGGCGCTTGATGTCCGCGCCGTCGCGGACGGCCGCGATGCCCGTGCCGTCGACGACGCAGTCCGCGCCCTCGTGGGCCTGCTGGGCCCGGAGGGCATGTGTGACGATCTGCCGGGGGGCGAGCAGGGCGAACACGGTCGCGTAGACGGCGGCCGCGGCCACAAAGCCGATGTTGACCGAGCCGCCCTCGGCGTCGACGCGCACTCCCAGGAGCGCGATGAACAACGCGCCTGCGGCAGCGAGCCAACGCAGTGGCCGAAACGTTCCCGCAGCCTTCAGCCCCTCACGGAGTTCGCTCTTCTCGACACTGCCCGTGAACCGCAGGACGACGTCGCCCGTTACCTGGGCCTGCTGCGACTGTCGTATGTTGATGTCTTCCACAGGCGCGGAGCATAACGCTCCGCCGGAGACCCCCGGTCAGCCGTCTCCTCATCGCACTGCAGGTCGGCCCGACCGCGGCCAACCGTGCGGCGGGACAGGTCGGTGCATCGGACCGGGCCGCCGGGGTGCACTCCAGAACCGGCTCTACCGTGTCGCCGTGCTTGGTACCGGGAGACGAGGACCACGCCGCCGCAGTCGTGCCGCACGCATACGCAGTCCCCGCCCTGGCGGATAGAGCGGCGGCCACCGCCAGGAGATCGCCGAGAGCGGCCGCGGTGCGGAGGGTGCGCTGCAGGGACTCCCGGGCGGTCTCATCGAGGCCGCAGGGGGCCGCCTTCTCCGCCTCCCCAATGAGCGGGCGGCCGCGCCCCGACCCGTGACCCGGAGCCGGACGCAGGCGTTGAGCGGTACGGCGTGGACCCCCGGCCCATCTTCCGGGGCGGCCCGCGCGAGACCGCCAAGCTCCGTCGCCCGGAGGCAGGGTCGCCTCCACTCCCCCGGCAGCCCTGGCGCCGTCATCGGTCACCCCGCAGCCGCGGCCGGGCCCCTGCCGACAAGCCGCCCCGGACCGGCGCCTGGTTCACGCGCGCGGGTGGCCGTGGCCCGGCGGCGGGTACTGGCGGCCCGGGAGTCCGGCCACCCCATGGAGGACGATCCGCTCGAACTCTGACCACTCCCCCGGTGAGGGGTCAGCCGATGCGGACGGTGCTCTCGGGGAGGGGTATGCCGGAAAGGTTCAGCTGGAGCCCGGCCAGGGTCAGGTAGGTCTGCGAGTCGGTCAAGGCGGAGGTGGTGGACGGCGCCTGGGTCTTCCCGCGCGTGCTCACCAGGAGGTGCCAGCCCCCGCGCTTGTAGCTGCGGGAGGCGTCGGGGCGGTCGCCGTTCGGGTTCAGCGTCCAGCCCTGGCGCTCCAGGTCGGCGCAGATCGCGTTCATCTCCGACTGTGCGGCGGTCTTCTCGCGGACGGCCGTCCAGCCCGTCCTGTCCGAGTTGGCGCCGGCCGCGCCGATCGGGCGGCCCTGCGCCGGGTCGAGGCCCGCGGCGCTGAGCGCGGTCCGGATCGTCTCGTCCACGGCGTCCCGTGTGAGGGGTGGTGACGTGGGCTCCGGTGTGGGCGCCGCCGTGTATGGGGACGGCGTGGGTGCGGGCGCGCCCAGGTGAATGCGCCCGTCGTCGTTTATCTGGATGTGGTCCGGCAGGGCCACGGCGGCCAGACTCACGATCAAGGTCGCGGCCAGCCCGATCCACACCCTCTTCAACAGCGCGTTCAACGCGAAACTCCCCCCGAGTGATCATTCAGAGGGAGTCTCACACATACTGCTCGGCGCCCTGCAGCCCCGAGGGGGCGGGGCGGGCTCCTCGGGCGTGTGCTCGCCGTTCACCGTGCTTCGGTGGCGGGAGCGGTCCCCTCATCCGATGTCGGTGGTGTCCAGCAGGCGGGTGAGGAACCTTCGCAGCAGGTCCCTCACCCGGCGCCGGACAGACCCTGCGGCATGACACCCGGCTCGGCTCATGCCAACGACCCGCCCACCGCATCTCCCGGGATGACCGACCGACGTTCTGGTGTCGATGCTGCAACGCGCTGCCCCCGAGCACGGCGTGCGGCATGGCACGCATCCGGACAAAGCCGCGCTCGCCCAGCCGTTCCACGGGGCCCAGCGGCTGGGCTATCCCATGACCGCTCGGGCCGCGTCGAGGAACGCCAGCCGGTTGTCCTCCAGGTAGTCCCGCACGCTCTCGCCGTCGGGCAAGCCTTCCCACACCGTCCGGTTGAGGTCCAGGAAGTACGCCCGGGCCGCGTCATGTACGGGCAGGGGGAACTGAATGCGGATGAGCCGCTCTGCGACCCACAGCCTGTTCATGACGCCCTGCGTCGTGAGGTACCAGGCATGGGAATCGTCCCACTCGGAAGGCCGGCTGAACGCGGAGCGTTCGGCCTCGGCCGCCACTTCTATGAACCGCTCCAGCAGCGCCAGCCGTTCCGCGCGCCGAGACTCTGACAACGCGCTCTGCTGCCGCTGCTGTTCAGCGCGTTCCGCTGACGACTGAGTCCTGTGCTGGACGAGGTAGGACAGCATGCCACCGAGGACAACTCCGCCCACGGATATGAGGGATACCCAGACCTGACCTGACATGATCGCTATGGTCCCATGCACTGCGACTGGTGTGATCACGGCGTCGGGGCCATCCTGGATGGGCCCGTTCGAGCGTCGAACCCGCGAACCACCGGGCACAAGCCGCCGTCCTCACGGGCACCGGGCAACGCGACCGCATACCCGCCGAGCACGCCGTCGTCACCCAGGCGCTCACGTACGCGCACCCCGGCGTCACGGAGCCGCTCCAGGAAATCCGTGTCGCCGTCGGCGAGCGCGGCCGCGGCGATCCAGCAGCAGCGCCCGCGCGACCGGGCCGCGCAGCCCTTGCCGCTGCTCGTCGTCCTCGGCCGCGTCGGCCGCAGTCGGGTCGCGCAGGGATCGTAGGACGCCACTGGCCGGTGTGGAGGCGCGGAAGCTGCGGCGGTCGAGCACGTTGAGGTTGGCGTAGCGCAGTGCGGGGAGCCGGCCGACGTCATCGTTGAGGACGCCGTGCTCGCGGCTGCGGGTAGGGCCCGCAGCGTGGTGACGGCGGGATACGACAAGCCGGCCGTCCGGTACGAAGCGACCGTACCGGTCGCCGGACCAGCCGAGCGGGGGGCTGAAAGTGCTCGGCGTGCGGTCTGTGGTCAGTCGGCCACGGCCTCGATCAGGGAGTACGGGGCGGCGTCCGCGAGCGGGGTGACCGATGTGACGCGCAGGGCCGCCTGGCGGCATACCTCCTCGAAGTCCGCGCGGGTGCGTTCCCTGCCGCCGACGTTCACCATCATGTTGAGGTCGCTCAGGTAGGTGCCCTCGTCCTCGGCACCGACGACCTCGGGAAGCACGGGCTCCACGATCAGAACCACGCCACCAGGCGGCAGCACCTGGCGGCAGTGGCGCAGGATCGTGACCGCCTGGGCGTCCGTCCAGTCGTGCAGGATGCTCTTCACGAGGTACACGTCCGAGCCCTGCGGGACCGACTGGAAGAAGTCCCCGGCCATGAGGGAGCAGCGCTCCTCCAGCCCGTGCCGCGCCAGTGTCTTCGCAGCGTCTGCGAGTCCGTCGGCGGTATCGAAGACCACGCCGGCGAGAGCCGGGTGCGCTTCGAGGACGGCGGCCAGGAGGGTGCCACTGCCTCCACCGACGTCCGTGACCGAGGCGAACCGGCTGAAGTCGAAGGAGTGCGGCAGGACGGCGGCAGTCTCGGAGGTGGCCTGGCTCATGGCCGCGTTGAAGTCCGTGGAGAGCTCGGGGTGTCGGGCGAGATGGCTGAAGAAGTCCGTACCGAAGACGGAATCGAATGCGATCTCTCCCGTACGGACACTGCTCTCCAGGTGTTCCCAGGCGCGCACGATCGCCGGATCGGTGAACATGCGGACGAACGACGCGAGGGAGTCGGGGTGACCGGGGCCGAGGAGCGCGCCCGCCGGGGTCACCGAGAACGTGTCGGGGGCGTGTTCCGCGAGCAGGCCGAGGGCGGTCAGGGCACGCAGCAGGCGTGTCATGGGCTGGTGCGCGGTCCCGGCTGAGACGGCCACCTCGGCAGCTGTGCGCGGCCCGTCGCCGATCAGTTCCACGACCTCCAGGCGGACCGCCGCGCGCAGGGTGTGCGCGGCCATGCTCCCGAACGCGAGCCGGACGACGAGCTCCCGGCCTGCCGCCGTCTGTGCTGCTCGGACCTCGGTGTTCATCACAGGCCTTGCTTCCTTCCTTCGAGTCGACCGATCGCCGATCGGTCTGGATACGGGCGAGTCAGGGCTCGGTGGACGCGGTCAGGCCGGCCAGTGCACCGGGTGTGCAGCCGGCGAGGGCCTGGACGTCGCGGTGAAGATGGGGCTGGTCGGCGTATCCGCACGCCACGGCGACGTCGCCGGCGCGCTCGCCGGCGAGGAGCGCCCGGGCGGCGTGGTCGAAGCGGACCAGCATGGCGGCGCGCTTGGGGGTCAGGCCGACCTGGGAGCTGAACCTGGCCCAGAGCCGCTTGCGGCTCCATCCGCAGGCCGCGGCAAGGTCACCGACCCGCACGCGGCCGCGGCCGGCCACGATGGCCTCCCAGGCGGCGGCGACCTCGGCCGCCATGGGCTGGGCCCCGGCGGCCCTCCGTCTGAGGAATCCGTCCGTGAGCGCGAGGCGTTCCTGCCAGGATGCGGTGTCGGCCAACTGCTCGCGCAGCAGCCGGGCGTGCCGCCCCCAGAGGTCCTCGAGGCCGGTGATGGAGCCGTCCAGTTCGAGCGGGGAAACGCCCAGCAGGGCGTAGGCGGCCCGGGGGGACAGCGCCACCTCGACGCATTCGACGCCCTCGCCGCGGATGCGGGCCGGACCTGGCGACAGGGAGGCGACGAGCCCCCTCAGTGGCCGGTGCCCGGAGGCGCTCTCCACCATGACCGGCCCGGCCCCGAGCCCGATGACGAGGATCACGGCGGGCTGCGGCAGCACCCGCATGTCCAGCCCGCTGCCCATACGGTCCCGGAACCCGGCCATCCGTACGCCGTCGAGAGAGGTTCCGCCCAGGGGGCGGGCGACCTCCCAGCGGTCGTGAGCAGTGCGCTCCGGGGGCGTGTCCCCCACGTCGTCTCTGGGCATGCCTCCAGGCTCGCTGAAACCGCAGGCCCTTGTCTTGGACAAAAATTCCGTACCGTTGCGCGGTTCTGCCGGGTACGGGGCGGATCGGGCGCGGGTAGCCGTGACCCGGCGGCGGGTACTCCCGGTCCGGCAGCTCGGCGACGCCGTAGAGCACGATCCGCTCGAACTCCGGCAGCTCCGCCAGCGGCTGTCATCGGGCCGGGCAGGTGTGGGCGAGGGCTTGGTCGAGGCCGCTGCGGTGGATGGCGTCCAGACTCATGGCCTGGACGGTCGTCGCCTTCCCCCGCTCGATCAGAGCATCGCAGTCGGGGCGGGACAACAGGGGCTGGGCCTGTTGGATGGCCGTGAGCAGCTGGTTGTCGACGCGGTCCAGGACCGGGCGGACCTGGGTAGCGAGGTCGGGGCGACGGGTCGGTTGGTCTGCGGGGTGTTCCTGCCACTGTGCGTGGAGCGCGTTGGACGTCCTTGTTCGCGGCGATCTGGTCCTTGAAGATCCGCTGGACGGTGGCCCGGTCGATCCGGAGTTTCGCGGCCTGGGAAGCCGCACTGGCCAGGACGGTCTTCTCACGGGACGGGTCGTCGATGGGTCGGCTGGTGCCCCATTTCGCCGCGGCTACCGTATCCGCGGTCATCACACGCTCAGCGGCGAGCCGCACGATCGTTCCCAGTGTCTGCTCGGCCGACGGGCCGCTTGACCGGGCCGGGCCGGTGCCTGTCTGGGAGGAGCCGCAGGCCACGAGGGCGGCTGCTCCGGCACCGGTCAGGGCCAGCAAGGCGGCCCGCATTCGGATAGTGCTCACGACAGCCACTATCCGCATTCGTCGGCCATGGCGCAGTCCCCAACAAGAGTGTCGCCGTCACCCCTCTCCATGACCGTGCAGAGAGCCGTCTCACACGCGGGTCTCCCGACCTGCTGCATGCGCGCGGCCAGCAGCGGCCACCGGCGCGAGCCGCCCAGGACCCGCTTTCCGCTCCGGCAGGACCTCCCGCACCATCGGCACCATCCGGGAATGCGCGGCCGGCTGCACCTTCAACTGCTTCGACGCGCGAGGCTGGTTGCCGACGTCGAGGTCACGGGGAACGTCCAGGCCCTCGGTCGACGGACCCCACGCGCTTCGCGTCCAGGGTCGCGCGCGCAGCCCACGGACCGGCGGCCTCCCGCACCCACGGCGCAGCAGCGGGGGCTGCGGCGGCCGGGGCGAGGCCGGCGGGAGAGGAAGCGGCGGGGTGCGGTGGCGGTCGGATGACCACCATCTCGATGCGAGTGTGTGGGGGTGATCCCCGATCAGCGGCGGCCGGTGGCCAGGATGACGAGGAACTGGCCGCCGCCCGCCTGGATGTCGGCGGTCACCGGCATCCCCGGTACCAGTCGGGAGAACCGGTCCACCAGCCAATCCGCCGCCTCTTGGGCGTCCTTCCTGGTCGGACAACGGCCCACCATCTCGCGGCCGCCCTTGCGCTCCAGCCTCTCGGCGACGGCGATCAGCGGTGCGGGTTCGACTACGTACAGGCGCTCCGGCCAGGCGACGACCACCTTGACCGCACCCTTGCGGGAGTTGCACCCGCGGTGCGCGAGCCGCTCGGCCACCTTGGCCTTCCGGTCGGCGGTCCGGCTGTCGACACTGGGCCCCCGCGGGTCGTTCACCGACTCGTCGGGGTCGACCGATTCGTCACACACCCAGCACCGCCAGCCGTCACGCTCGGCCACATCATCAAGGAGACTCATCCGAGCAAACTAGCCTGCCCGGCCGCCACCCGCGCACCAGGGCCCTGGCAAGGTCTCAAACACCGGCCAGCCCCCGCCGACCGCTCACCCGGCAGCCTCAGCCGGCCCGTCCCCTCCTTGTGCAGAACGGCAGGGCGCGCCCGGGACGGCATGCGCCCCAGGACCTTCAACGACCAAGCACGCCACCGGTTCCGCCGGGCTGCCAGGTCGCTCAGAGGTACTTGACGGTGAGGGTTGACTCCAGGCCGGCATCGGCCAGGCTCTCCGCCGAGATCGTCAAAGACGTCGGCTGCACGTTCGTACCGTTTTCGTTGGCCATAGCGGCATGATCCCCCTTCGGAGACGCGGAGGACGTACGACAACGGGAACAGGTCAGCCCTCCAGCCACCCGACGGAGTGACTCCCGAACTCCGGTCGTAGATCAGGCCGGTGCCGCACGGTCCCGGGTGATGCGCCCGGGACGGGGTCCGAGGTCGGTGCAGCGGATCCCGCCTTCGGGGTGCCGCTCCAGTACGGTTCCACGGCGTCGCCGTGCTCCTGGCACCAGGAGACGGGGACCACGCCGCCGCAGTCGTGGCGCCTGCGCACGCGCCCTTCGCCCGACCCGGCATAAGCGACGCCGTGGCGCACCGGCTCGCCTCGTGCACCTGCGGCGGCGGTGCCGCGCTGGCCGGCCGGCCAGGCGAGCGTCAGGCGCAGGCCTCTCGAGGGGCGGCGTCCCGGGTGCGGCCAGGGGCTTGACGGTCAGTCCGAACGTGCCGGCGGACAGGGCGGCGAGGGTGTCGGCGTCTTCGTCGGTGGGCCAGCCGGGCAGGCCGGTCCTCTGTCGGGCTGGCGCGGTCCGGCCGACGCGTCGTCAGGCCCACTGCCGCGTGTCGGCCAGCTGGCCGGATATCGCGTGGTACGTGAGTTGTACAAGGAGTGGCCCTTACGGGGGATTCGTCCCGCCCGCCGATGCAACACGGTGGGGCAGGCACGCAATCTCCGAAAGAGGGGGCACCGCACGTATGAAGCGCCTCGCACCGCTGTTGGCGACCGCCGGACTTATCGCAACCACCCTGTCCCAGCTGGCCGTTCCCCAGGCATCCGCTGCCCAGTCCACCCCCGAGTACATGAGCCAGAAGCCCGCCTGGCACCGCTGCAGCGCAGACAAACCGGCGGCCTACGAGTGCGCGGTCCTCAAGGTCCCGCTCGACTACGAGCGCCCCCAAGGCCCCACGATCGACCTCGCGATATCCCGGGTGAAGAGCGAGAACCCGGCCAAGCGGCACGGCGTCATGCTCCTCAACCCGGGCGGACCCGGCACCACCGGACTCCACCGGTCGATGCGGATGAGCACGGAGATGCCCAAGGACGTACGGGATCGCTACGACCTCATCGGCTTCGACCCGCGCGGTGTCGGGGCCAGCAGCCCGATCACCTGCGGGCTGGGCCAGACCGAGAAGGGCATCGGCGGGGCGTACCGGCCCGAGCGCTTCGCCTCGGACGTGGCGTGGGCGCGCAGCGTCGCGGACAAGTGCCGTGAGAAGGCCGGTGACGTGCTCCCGTACATCACCACCCGCAACACGGCCCGCGACATGGACGTGATCCGCGCCGCGCTGGGCGAGCGCAGGATCTCGTACCTGGGCTACTCGTACGGGACCTACCTCGGCGCGGTGTATTCCCAGATGTTCCCGCAGCGGACGGACCGCTTCGTGCTGGACAGCGCAGTGGACCCGCACCGCGTCTGGCGCGGCATGTTCCAGGTGTGGGCGACCAGCTCCGGGCCGGCCTTCGAGCGGTGGACGCGCTGGGCGGCGGAGCGTTCGGCCGAATACGGCCTCGGCGCGACCCCCGAGGCGGTGTCCGACACGTTCTGGGCACTGGTGGCGCGCGCCGACCGGGAACCGATCGACTACTTCGGGCAGAAGATCACGGGTGACGACATCCGGGACCCGGGAGTGTTCTACTCCCCGGTTGAGGCCTCGGTCATCACGAGGTCCCTCAAGGCCGCGGCCGAGCGGACACCCCTGCCGGCGGACGCCGGGGTGCCGGACGTGAAGAGGCTCCTCGCCGGCGGCCGGGGGGCCACCGGGCCGGATACCGACACGGCGGCCGCCCCGGCGCCGGGCGACGGGCCCGCCCCGGCGGACGCCCCCGGTGACAACGCCACCGCCGTCTACTGGTCCGTGGTGTGCGGGGACACGGAGAACTGGCCGCGCGACCCCGAGCAGTACGCGCGGGACGCGGTCCAGGACAAGGTGAAGTACCCGCTGTACGGGGACTTCGCGTCGAACATCAAGCCCTGCGCCTTCTGGCAGCGGCCGTTGGAGGCCGCGACGCCCATGACGCACCAGGCGAAGGTGCTGACCGTGCAGAACGAGTGGGATCCGATGACCCCGCTCAGCAGCGGTCAGGGCCTGCACCGTGCCCTGAAGGGCTCGCGGATGGTGTTGGCGAAGGGCGGGCAGGGCCACGGCGTGTACCTCATCGACCCCACCTCCTGCGCCAACGGCCCCGTCAACACCTACCTCACCACGGGCCGGCTCCCCGCGAGGGACGTGACCTGTCAGAGTCCGCTCCGCGACCAGGAGCCGAAGGGGTCGCCAGCGCCGTGAGCCCTGCCGTCGTCCAGGCGCAGCCGCTGGAAGCGGGGACGTGGCCCGGCGCGGTGGAGCCGGACGGCGATGACGGCGGACGCGAGGGCTGAGCCGCGCGGCTTGCGCCGATATGGATCATCGATGACGCAGCCGGGCTGCAGCGGCCAGGATCGGGGTGGTCACGGTGGTGGCGGCGGCGCCGAGTGTGGTGTCGGTGGCCAGGATCAAACGGACCGTTCTCATGGCGAGGGTGAGGATCTCGCTGCCGCGCCGGCGCATGCCCGCCTCGAATTGGTTCACGGCCTCGGCCGTCGTCGTATCGCCGTCAGTGACGCGGCCCAGGTGCTGGAGCAGGGCGGCGGCATCGCGTATGGCCGCGCCGGCTCCCATTCCGGCGGTGGGCGGTGTCGCGTGGACGGCGTCGCCGAGCGCGGTGATACGGCCCGTAGGCCATGGCGCGAGCTCGGTGGCACGGGTCGAGGCGGCATTGAAGCGGTACGCGGCCACGCTGTGCGGGTCGGCGCGGGCGATGACTTCAAGGGTGTGCTCGGCCCAGCCCTGCTGCCGGAACCGTCCCAGCAGCGCGGCCTGCAGCTCGCCGTCGCGTAATGCGCGCAGGGAGTCGGTCGCGTGGGATTCGGGGAACATGGCGCCCCAGATATAGGTGGGACCGGTGGTGACGGACATCCGCAGCTCGGGGGCGTCGAGTACCGCGTTGCCGACCGGGTCGAGGAAGCCGACGTACAGCGCTGCACCCCGTGGGCCGATCGCCAGCCCTGATCGTGGTCCGAGCCGTTGCTGTTCACCGGGACTCAGGTCAGTGCGGAGGGTACGGCCGGAAAATCCGATGATGCCTGCCGGGCTGTTGGTCCGGCCTCCCGCCAGGTGTTGGGCAACCAAGGAGTGGGTGCCGTCCGCGCCCACCACCAGATCCGCCGGGACAGGTGCGGCGTCGGTGAACAGTACGCGGGGTGCGCCGTCGTCGCCCTGGCCGACGTCGGACACCGCCCGCCCCAGGTGCAGGTCGTCGCCGACCTCCTCGGCCAGCAGTGTGCGCAGGGTGATGCGGTCGACGTCGATGCTGGGATCGCCGCTGAGATCCGGCCCGTGGCCGAGGAGTCGGCCGCGACGGTCCCAGAACGCGTCGCGGTCGCGCAGCCGCAGCGCCGAGGCCGATGCCAGCAGCCGCCGCATGGTCTCCGGCGCCACCAGCTCCCGCAGTGCCGACTGGGCCCGCTCGTCCAGGGTGATGTGGTAACCGCCTGTCGCCGCCACGTCGGTGTCGCGGTCGAACACCGCCACCTCGAACCCCCTGCGGCGCAACCCCGCCCCCAGTGCGAGTCCACCGATCCCGCCACCGACCACGACAACACGCATACCTGACCGTCCTTTTCCACCACTGCTTTGCCTGCACGGGCACTCCACGGTGACACCGGTAGTGGACACCGAGTGGCCACTACCGGGCATGATGGGACGATGGCGAGCACCTCACGACGGGCATTGCGGCTCCTGTCCCTGTTCGGATCGCGCCGCCTGTGGCCCCTGCGCGAGCTCGCCACCGCGCTCGGGGTCAGTGAGCGCACCGTCCGGCGTGACATCGAGACCCTGCGCCAGCTCGGATATCCGATCACCACCGTCCACGGGCCCGATGGCGGTTACCGGCTCGGCGCAGGGCACACCCTCCCTCCGCTGGTGTTCGACCACGATCAGGCCCTTGCGGTCGCGGTGGCCCTGCAAACCGCGCCCAGTACGGTGTTCGGCCTGAGGGACGACGCGGCGCGGGCGCTGGTCACCCTGGAACAGGCCATGCCCGCTGCGCTGCGGGAATCGATGAAATCCCTACGCCTGACCAAGTTGCGGAACTACTGGGAGTTCCCGGCGCCCCCCATCGACTCGACCGTGCTCACCGCCGTGGGGGCCGCGGTGCGCCACCGCCACGCACTCGTGACCGAGACGCTGCGCGCCGACGGCTCACGCCCCGAAACCGGCGACGACGACTTCCTGCCCGCCCGCCGCATCGAGCCCCACCATCTGGTCGTCTGGGCCGGCCGGTGGTACCTGGTCGCCTACGACCTTGGAGACCACCAGTGGCGAGTACACCGTGTCGACCGGCTCCGCACCCGCCCCACGACACACCGCTTCGGTCCGCGCCGGCTCCCCCATGACGACCTCGCTCACTTCGTCATGAGCAGTCACGAGCGCGGCGATGCCCCCGCCGCCTGGGAGTGCACCGGCAGTGCCCGGCTCAACTTGCCGGCCGGCGTCGTCGCCCGCTGGGCACCGAGCGGCTCCGTCGTTGAACACCTCGACACCGAGCACTGCCGGCTCACCCTCGGCGCCTGGTCCTGGGCCGGCATCGCCGGGATCCTCGCCACCTTCGATACCGAACTCACCGACCTCCACCCGCCCGAACTCGCACAGGCATGCCACCGACTTGCCTGCCGATTGGCCGTCGTCGCGGACACCGAAAAAAGGCCGTAGTCATCTCTCATGGTCCTTTCGCTGCCATCGCGCCCGTACACGGAGCGGCGCGCTCTCCTGGAGCAGCTGCCACCTGGACGCTCTGCCCGATGACCACCGACCACCGACCTGGCCAAGGCGCGGGAATGGCTTCAGGCCCGGACGGATGTGTCTGGGGTGGAGGGCATCGTGGGAGGGAACACGCCGGTCCACGCATGGACAACGGGGATCGGCCGTCCCCGGCGGTGTCAAGTCCCGAAATCCCGGTGCATGACCCCGCGGGGGTGGCTCCGGCCTACTGGAACCGAGGCCAAGGGCGTCGTATGGGAGCCCTTCACTACCAGCGGGAGAAATCCATGGCTCGCAAGATCCGGAAGAACTCCGTGCGCCTGAAGGTCGCGACGATCGCGGCGGCGGCCGTGGCGGTCACGGGAGGCGTCGTCCTTCCCGCCACGACGGCGATGGCGGACCCGACGACCGAGGAGATCACCGTCTCGTTCGAGCCGGACCCCCCAGCGGACCCGGTGGTGACCTGGGGATACACCCCTCCGGCGGAGCCGCTGGACATCCCGGAGAAGGCCCCGCCGAACCCTTACGAGGAGCCGGAGGCCCCCGTGACCTGGGGGTACACCCCTCCGGCGGAGCCGCTGGACGTTCCGGACAAGGCCCCGCCGAACCCTTACGAGGAGCCGGAGGGCCCCCCGGCGGAATGAGCCGCTGAACATTCCGTACGCGAAGCCGACGGGTTCGCAGCGCTGCCGTGCGGTGACCATCGCACGGCAGACCTGTCACGCTCAGTGCCGACCGCATCTGTGACTTGGCGCTGTAGTTGGCTCCTCTGGCCAACTACAGCGTTCAGCTCTCCTAGGGCGTGCGTCCCCGCTGGCTAGATCGGAGGTCCGAGGTCTCCCGCGAGGAGCGTTTGTGTGATCTTGGGTCGGTCCCAGAGGGCCAGGATCTCGTTCGCGAGGGCTGCAACGGGCAGGTGGTTCTGGTCCCGCACCTTGATGGCTGCCGCCTTCAGAGTGCGCGGGACGGCTCCGGCGTCCAGGAGGACGCGCCATTCCTGGGCGCCGATTTCCAGGAACTCCAGTCCGGTGAGCTGAGCGATCTCCAGGGGGTCGGCCAGTGTGCCGGGCATGGCAGTCAGGGTGCGTAGGCGGGGCAGTCCGACGACGGGCGCAAGGCTGAAGGGTATGCCGTCCCAGGCTCGGATGGACAGGACTTCCAAGGCGGGATGGGCGGCAGCTTGGATGGTCTCAAGGCATCCGATGCCGACTTCGGCCTCGGCGGGAAGCTTGTCTCCGCGGCGGCCACGGGGTTCTTCCCGCATCCGGCCCAGGACGAAATCGGTGAGGGAATCGGCCACCAGGCAGGCACCGAGGCTCTGCTCGTGGTCGACCAGAATGACCTGCCCGAAGTAGCCGGCGGGGCCGGGGGTCAGGTCGACGGCGAATTCGTCGCCGCCGTTGCTCCCGAAGCCGATCCAGCCAGGCGATCCGGCCAGGCCCTGCACCGCGACGTCGGGCGCGATGCCGACCGTACGCGTAGCGCCGTGATCCCAGCCGGGGTGACGCACTGCTGCGTCGACGCTGTACAGGTGCCCCAGGCCGGAGAGCTCGCAGCCGACCGCCTCGCCAGCACGCTCCGCCTCCTCGAAATCGAACTCGTCGTCGTCGCCGTACACCTGTGTCACCCGGTACAGCACCTTGAGCTCATCGGACAACGTGACGCCAAGGCGCGTCTCCGCCGCGGCGATCTCCTCCTCCGTCGCTCCGACCGCGCTGGGCAAACGCTCGCGCAGCGTCCGCTCCAGCAATTCCGGATCCGCCGATGGCGCCGGCACCGCTCCGGGCGTCGGATCGGGATGGCGAAGCCACGGCTCGGCAAAAGAGCCTTCTACCAGGACCAGCACCCCCAGGTCCGGGTAACCGAGAGCCGGCTCCACGACCGGGCTCGGCCAGACCAGGCCGAGCGTGGTCTGACCATCCGGCTGGGCTTCCGCGCTGAACGCGATCTCCTGAACTCCGCCGCGCGCGAGCGCCCGCTGAATGTCCTCCACCGCGGTCCGCGATGTCGGCGACATGGATCCCCGGTACGCAAGGCTCGTGCCGTATTGGCTGATGCGCCCTGCGACACGCGCCGGCCGGGCGGCACGCCGATCCGTGTCGTCGTCCAGCATGAGCCGGAGAACAGGCTCCCAGGTGGCGAAGTTGGATACCGATGACAAGGGGGGTCTCTGATCAAGCATGCGCAGACCGTACGCGGGCCCGCTGACATCAGGAGGCACCGGAGCCCACACGCCGGGGGGACAGCCACGCCCCTGAGCCGTACGTGCCAACAAGCGTGCACACGCCGGGCCGACTACGGTGCTCAGGGGCCAACTGTCGTGCTCAGTCACAGCACCTACGGCCGATGACCGGAGCGTGGCGCTCGCAAAGGAAATCGAGCATGCGTTTCATTGGGGGTGCGAGACCGCCGTTCCGCTTCCCCGAGGACCTGATCACGCTGCGCCCGGTGGTCTGTTGACCGCACTGACTGATGGATCAGGTCGACACGGGGAATGAGGCGTCGGTGTACCGGGCGGCGTACTCCTCGCTGGGCGGGACGACGGTGATGACGTCGATCAGGACACCGTCGGGGGCGGCGATGATGAAGTGGCGCTGGCCGAACTCCTCCGTACGCAGTGGCAGTACCTCGGGAAGGCCGGCCTCCGCCACGAGCCGCTGGTGCTCGGAATCCACGTCGTCGACCTCGAAGTTCAGCAGCAGGCCGCCCCGGAGCGCGACCCGGTGGCCCTCGGGGACGGTCGGGTGGGCGTGGTCGAGGAGCGCCAGCTCGTACTGCGGGGCGTCGGGGCGGCGCAGACTGACGTACCAGTCCGCCTCGAAGGTCACCTCGAACCCGAGGTGGTGGGTGTAGAAGTCGCGGGAGGCTGCCACGTCCCGGGTGGCGAGCACCGGGTAGAAGCCGCCGAGCTTGGTCGTGGGCGTGGTCGTGGGTTCGTCCGTCATGACAGAGGTCCTTCAGCTCCATTTCCCATACCCAGGGTATGTGAACCGTGGCGTTAGCATACCCCCGGTATGCGAAATGGAAAGGGCGGTGCGCGCGATGGCGGTGAACCGGGCGGAGCAGCGGGCGGCCACGCGGCAGGCGCTGCTGGCCGAAGGGCGGCGCCGGTTCGCCGCCGACGGGTACCACCAGGTGGTGCTGGCCGAGGTGGCGCGGGCTGCCGGGGTGACCAAGGGGGCCGCCTACCACCACTTCGACAGCAAAGCGGGGCTCTTCAGGGCCGTCGTCGCCAAGGTCCAGCAGGAACTGGGCGAGCGGGTCGCGTCCGCAGCCGAGCGGTACGAGGACCCCTGGGAGCAGCTCCGGGCCGGCTGCCGGACCTTCCTGGCCGCGGGGACCGACCCGGCGGTGCGACAGATCCTGCTGGTCGACGCGCCGACCGTGCTGGGCTGGGACGAGTGGCGGGAACTGGACGAGGAGTCCTCCGCCCGGCACCTCGCGGAGGCCCTGACGGCACTCGCCGCAGCCGGGATCATCGCCGATCAGCCGGTGGAGCCCCTGGCCCGGCTGCTCTCGGGGGCGATGAACGAGGCCGCGCTCTGGATCGCGCGAGGCGGAGACCCGCAGGCCACGGAGCAGGCACTCGACCGGCTCCTGGCGGGACTGCGCACCCCGGCCTAACCTCTCGCGCAGACGCTCAGTGCCTTTTCGAGTGGGTGCAGAGAAGCCACGCCTCCACATGCCGCTGCGGGGTGGTCGGGGGTGGACTCCACGCCGGCCGCCGCAGCTGGCCGCCATGCCCCACAGCCGGTCCCGCTCCACCTCGTCCACGCCGAGGCCTCATCCGGTTGGCGGGGCTGAGACCGTTCACACCCAGGTCTGGAGCAGCTGCCCCGGCCAGAGCGAGCCGTCCGACCGCAGTTGCTCGAACTCAACGGTCGCGGTGAAGCCCAACTCTTCGTATTCGCGCACGCGGCGGCCGTCCTCACTGGTCCAGCAGTGCGTCCGCAGCAGCCGTGCGCCCCGCTGGGCGGCCTCGGCGCGGGCGTCCGCGACCAGGGCCGCCATGGTGAAGGGTCGATACCTCACCCGGGTGACAAGGAAATGCAGGTAGAGCTCGGGCTCTTCGGCTTCCGGAGCGAACTCCGGAGCCGTCTCGGTGAGCACGGAGCCGCCCGTGACGCGGGTCAGCACGTCCCAGCAGATTCTCATCTGTCCGGCCCGGGCGTGGCGCAGCACCTGCTCGACGATCGGCGGAGGGTCCTCCCGGTCCGTTTCTTCCCACAGGTAGTGGTCTCGCTTCGGGACCAACCAGGAGCTGTGCTCGTGCAACATCGCGAGGAAGTCCCGAACCTCATCGGGGCCGCCCTCGGAGACCTTCATATCGATCATGGTGCCTCCGACCGGATCCTCCAGCAGCAGAAGATCATCCTATTGCCGCGGCCCGCACCTGCCTCAACAGCTACCTCCACGCTCGGATCTGGCAGGGCCGCGACACCCCGAAGAAGGCGGTGGCGCGGCGGTGCAGGTCCGGCAGCCGTGGGCCGATCGCGGTGGCGACCGCCTCGTCGCCGGGGCGGCCGGCTGCGGGCGCCGTGTCCAGGGTCATGGCGGCGTGCCGAAGGTGCCGGCGCGAGCCGCCGCGGTGGTGGCCCGGGCGGCGCGGTGCGGGAGGGTCGGGTCGGGGGCGGCCCGGATCAGCAGCAGCTCGTGATAGAGCGGGGCGGTCGCCGCGACGAGCAGGGCCCGGCTGTCGGCGGGGCCGGGCAGTTCGCCCCGGTCGGCTGCCCGGGTGACGACCACCGCGCACCGTGCGTAGCGGTCCTCCCAGAAGCGTGACAGCGCCGCCGCCGCCTCCGGCGAGCGGAATCCGGCGGCGATCAGAGCCGTGGTCAGGTTCGGCCCGCCACCCGCCAGTGCCTCGTACACCTCCTGGTTGAGGACGGTCAGGTCGCCTTCCAACGACCCGGTGTCCGGTGGGGTCCACGTGTCGTCGGAGGCGGTGTCGAGTACGTCGGCCAGCAGGTGTCCGACGTCGCGCCAGCGCCGGTAGACGGTCGTGCGGTGGACGCCGGCGCGTGCGGCGACCGCGTCGACCGTCAGCCCGTCGTACCCGGCCTCCAGGAGCAGGGCGCTCACCGACTCGAGCACCTGGGTGCGGACGCGGGCGCTCCGGCCGCCCGTCCGGCGCCGCTTCGTGGCCGTTTCCTGTCGGCCGGAATCTTCGCTTGCCTGCGTGGGGGAATCCATGTCAGCATTTTAACGCAACATTCGTCGCCTTAAAGGAGAAGTCCCGTGGTCATCCACCGCGTTGCCGCCCACCACACCGCCGCCGTGACCCCCGCCCCCGAACCCCTGGAGCCGCCCTGTGACCGCACAGCTCACCGCCTCTGACCTCACCAAGTCCTACGAAGGCCGCCTGGTCCTCGACTCCGTCGACTGCTCCGTCCCCGCCGGTGAACGCCTCGGCATCGTCGGCGAGAACGGCTCGGGCAAGTCCACCCTGCTCCGGCTGCTGGCCGGAGCCGAGCGCCCCGACCGCGGCGAGGTCGTCCTGCACGCCGAAGGCGGCGTCGGCTACCTCGCGCAAGAGGAAAGCCTCCCCCCGCACCTGACCGTCCAGCAGGTGGTCGACCGCGCCCTCGCCGAGCTGCGGGCCCTGGAGCGGGAGCTGCGCCGGCTGGAGGCCCGCATGGCCGGCGGCGACGCCACCGCCGCGACCCTCACGGCGTACGCCGAAACCCTCACCGCCTTCGAACTGCGCGGCGGGTACGACGCGGACGCCCGCGTGGAGCGTTCCCTGTACGGCCTCGGTCTGCCGGGCCTGCCCCGCGAGCGCACCGTCGGCAGCCTGTCCGGCGGCGAGGCCGTACGCCTGCGCCTGGCCGTACTGCTCGCCGCCGCCCCGGAGGTGCTGCTCCTCGACGAGCCCACCAACCACCTCGACGGCGCCGCCCTGACCTGGCTGGAGGACCACCTGCGGGCCCGGCGCGGCATCACGGTCGCCGTCTCCCACGACCGGGCGTTCCTGGAACGCGTCGCCACCTCCCTATTGGAGGTCGACGGTGACCTGCACAGGACCGTGCGGTACGGCAACGGCTACGCCGGCTACCTCGCGGAGCGCACCGCCGAGCGGCGGCGCCGCGCCGAGGCCCACACCGCCTGGCGGGCCGAGGCGGCCCGGCTGCGCGAGGCCGCCGCCGTCACCGCCCGCCGGGTGGCGCCCGGCCGGGCCATGAAGGACGGCAACAAGATGGCGTACGACCGCGCTGCCGGCCGGGTCCAGCAGTCCCTCGCGAGCCGGGTCCGCAACGCCGAGGAACGGCTCGCCCGGCTGCTGGCCCGGCCGGTGCCCGCACCCGCGGACCCCCTGCGGTTCACCGCCGTGCCGCGCACCGCCACCGCCACCACCGCGGCCGGGCCCGGGGCGCCCGCCGGGCCTGCCGGGCCTGCCGGGGTCGGCGACGCGCGACGGGTGCTACTGGCCGCGGCGGGCGTCGCGGTCCAGGGGCGGCTCGCGCCGGTGGACGTGACCGTGCCGGCCGATGGCCGGCTGCTGGTCACGGGCCCGAACGGGGTAGGCAAGAGCACCCTGCTGCACGTTCTGGCCGGCGCCCTGGACCCTGACCTCGGGCAGATCGTCCGCCACGGCCGAACCGGGCTGCTGGCCCAGCACACAGACGCCGGCACAGGCCGCGGGACGCTGCTCGCCGCCTACGCCGAGGGCCGCCCCGGGACTCCCGAGGAGCACGCCGAACGGCTCCTGTCGCTGGGCCTGTTCGCCCGCGACCGGCTGTCCGCTCCGGTCGCCTCCCTGTCCGTCGGGCAGCGGCAGCGGCTGGCCCTGGCCCGCCTGGTCACCGAACCGGCCGACATCCTGCTGCTGGACGAGCCCACGAACCACCTCTCCCCCGCGCTGGCGGAGGAACTGGAGGAGGCGCTGGCCCGGTTCGCCGGCGCCGTGGCCGTCGTCAGCCACGACCGGCGGCTGTGCGCCCGCTGGCCGGGCGACCGGCTCACCCTGCGCGCCCCGGCGCCCGCCGCAGCCGGAGCCCGCCCGTGACAGCCGGCAGGCCGCTCCTCCCCACCCCACCCCTCCTCTCCCTCGAAGGGACGCCCCGCTTGACCACCTCCGTAAGCCCGCTCGGCACCCTCACCCCGCCCACCGCCGGCTCCGGCCCGTACGCGCTCACCGTCGGGCCGGACGGCCATCTGTGGTGCACCCTCGTCCACGCCGGGCGCATTGCCCGCCTCACCCCGTCGGCCGGCCGCGTCGAGGAGTTCGCACTGGACTCCCCCGACTGCGGCCCCACCCTGGTCGCCTCCGGACCGGACGGCGCGCTGTGGTTCACCCGGTACCGCGACCACCGGATCGGCCGGATCACAGTCGACGGCGAGACCCGCTCGTACGCGCTTCCCGGCGGCGCGGGCGGGCCCTACGGGATCGCGGCCGGGCCCGACGGCGCCGTGTGGTTCACCCTGACGAACACCGACCGCATCGGCCGGATCGGCCCGGACGGCGAGGTCCGCGAGTTCCCTCTGCCGTGCGAGGGGGGATTCCCGTCCTCCCTCACGGCGGGACCCGACGGAGCCCTGTGGTTCACCCTCAACCAGGCGAACGCGATCGGCCGGATCACCGTCTCCGGCGAGGTCCGCCTCCACCCCCTGCCCACACCCGGCGCCGCCCCGGTCGGGATCGCGGCCGGCCCGGACGGGAGCCTGTGGTTCGCCGAGATCGGCGCCGGACGGATCGGACGGCTCACGACCAGCAGGACAGGCGTGGAGATCACCGGGTTCACGCTGCCCGAAGCCGACTGCCGCCCCCACGCCGTCGCGGTCGCCCCGGACGGGACCTGCTGGTTCACCGAGTGGGCCACCGGCCGGATCGGCTCCGTCACCCCGAACGGGACGATCACCGAGCACCCCCTCACGCACCGAGACAGCGAACCCCACGGACTCGCCTTCGGCCCGGACGGCACGCTGTACGTCGCAGAAGAGCACGGCGGCATCTCCAGGTGGGAGGTACACCACACCGCCTGAACCTGCCGTTTACGTCCCGCCTGAACTCTCTCAGTACGAGTCGTCATTTCCGGGACTGCGGCTGATGCGGCGGGTCCTGCCCGGAGTTCCTGGCGTTCCCGATTCTCTTGTGGTGCAAGGTACTTGCTGATTATCTTGTACCGCATGACAAAGGAACTGTCCGCGGCCGGTGACCAGCGGCGCAGTCAGCTCCTGCGCGGCGTGCTCGACCTGTGTCTTCTCTCGCTGATCGCCGAACGGCCCAGGTACGGCTTCGAGTTCGCCGAGGCGCTCGGCGCCGGCGGGCTGGAGCTGGTCAGCGACGGCAGCATCTACCCGCTGCTCGCCCGCATGGAGCGGGCCGGGCTCATCTCCTCGTACCGCGCCCCGTCCCCCAGCGGCGGCGCCCCGCGCAAGTACTACCGCCTGACCGAGGCGGGGCACGCCGAACTGAGCAGCGGCCGCGCCGGCTGGCACGCCTTCGCCGGGCCGGTGGGCCGCATCCTGACCGCCACGGAACCCACGGGGGGAACCACACCATGACCAACGCGCAGATCCTCTCCGCCTGCCGCACCAACTGGGAGTACCGGGGGATCGACGAGGCGTCCGTGAGGGAGATGCTCGACGAGCTCTCCGCGCACCTGGAGGACGCGCAGACAGCCGGCCGCACGGGGCAGGACGTCGTCGGGGGCGACGTCCGTGCTTTCGCCGCCGCATGGGCGCGGGCACGCGCCCCGCTCCCGCGCCGGGTGCTGCGCGCCGCGTCCCTGGGGTGCTTCGTCACCGGCGGCGTCCTGCTGCTCTCGTACCTGACCCGGTGGACCACCAGCCTGGAAATGACCCCCGGCTACATCGCCTTCTGGGCGGTACTCGGCACGGCCACCGTCGTCTGGAAGCTGCGGCGCGGCAGCCTCGGCATACGCCGCAGCTGGGCCGTCGCCCTCGCCGCCGCCCTGCCCGCGGCGCTCCTCACCCGGCTGGCCGGCGACGCGGTGCTGTTCGAACTGCCGCTGTGGGCGGCACCGCTCCTGCTGCTGCCCGGGGTGCCGTACGCCGCCGCCGACGTACGGGCCAGGAAGCGCAGCCGAGCCTGAGCACCGGGGCCGGCCGCGGTGCCCCTCCGTGCCGGCCCGCGCAACGTCTTCCGCTCGTGCTCGACCGCCGAGATCGACAACGTGATGACGGTTACGACAGGGAGCAACCCCCGGCAAGGACACCGGTGGCGGCCCGAGCCAGAAGCGGTGCTGAACCACCGCCACCGCCACCGCCTTTGGCGGTGGCGGTCAGGTCCGGAGGGCCTCGGTAGGCAGCGTCCAGTGCTGGTGGTTGTCAGTCGAGCTGCATGGGCACGTTGATGTACTGCGCGGCGACCCACCCCTTCTTGCCCTTGTGGGCGCCGGACTTCACCGTGACGTAGCCCCAGGCGCCCGGCTTGTCATTGCGGCCCTTGTTGCACTGCCAGTACACATCGGTGCCCTTGGCGAGCAGGCCGGTGGCCGTGTAGCCGGTGCCCGGACCGGTGCGGAAGTTCACCGCCGTGTACACGTCAGTGTTGATCTTGATCTGGTGGGTACAGGCTCCGCTGCCGATGGTGGCGGCACTGGCAGCAGAGGCGGTGGCGACCGAACCGCCCAGCAGCAGCGCGCCGGCGGTCGCCACGGTCGCAAGGCGGCGAGTAAGCATGTTCATGTGCAAGTTCCTCCTGATGCCGTCGGACCGAACTCGTTCGCGGAAACCTACCTTCGCCCCGTAGCGATACGCCGAGGGGAAGAGGGTGAAGGAGGTCAGAAGCGCGACAGGTTCGCCGTGATTCAGCAAATGATCTTACGTGAACGCTGGGGAGTTGACGACCAGCCGGGTACGGTGACGGCAGCCGAGAGGGCCCCGCACTCCATCGGATACGTTCATCCTGGGTGAGGGTTCCGTGCGTGTGGCCGCCCACCGCCAGGGGCTCACCGACTTGGTTCCGTTCGCAAAGTCACCGTGCTCCGAGGGAAGCGGTGACGGGTCTCGAGCAGGAAGTGGAACGCGAATGGGGCCGCATCACTCTCTGCTCCCCCGCCGAGGGCGTCGGCCGGGCCCCTGCCGACATGCCGCCCCGGACCGGCGCCTGGTTCACGCGTGCGGGTAGCCGTGGCCCGGCGGCCGGGCGCAGCGTCTGCCTTGCGGTGGCTGCCGCTTTGACGATCTCGTCGCCGGCCGCTACCTTCCCTTCTTTTCGACTGTCGCCCCAAATGGGGTGAAGATACGGGGGAGTTCCATGCCCAAGGTCCTGAGAAGCCTTGTCGTCCTGATGTCCGCTCTGACGCTCGCCTTCGTTGCGGCGGGTCCTGCCTCGGCCGCGTCTTGGGGCAGCCCCAATCTCTCGGGCAGCCGGGCGTGCAGCGCGAAGCAGTCCCACCGTGGGACCTCTACGGTGGTGATGTACGCCTGCTACGTCCTGGTACCCAACTCAAAGACCCAGGTCGTGATGATCGTCGGCAACAGCGGAGGCCGAGCTGTCTCGATCGGCGGCGAGATCACCACCATGGACGGTTCGCACGACACCTGCCCCAACACCTCTCTCAGCGCGAGGAAGAGCACCGCGTGTTATGCCCGGACCACCGAACTCAACTGCAACTACCTGCAGGGCACGGTGACGCTGCGGGTCAACGGTGTTTCCCACACGATGCGCACCCCCAAGTTCAATGCCGGGGACGGTTGCTGACGGTCAGCGAAGCGGCCGGGCGGCTGCAAGCCCGGCTTGGAGCACAGCGGCTTACATCGCGGGCGCGGCCCTGACCATTTCACGACAGCGCGGGCCGCCAGCAGGTGCCGGCGGCTCGCGCTGGTGACGTCAGAGGCGGTGCCGCGTGCGGGGTGGTGCTGGGCGAGGTGGCGTGGGTTTCTATGATCGCGGGTGTGCGTCATTCCTTCCTTCGTCACGGCCGTCGTTTGTCCTACCTCGATTTCGGTGGGCCCGGCCGGCCCGTGATGGCTCTGCACGGGCACTACAACGAGGCCGCCGCGTTCGCCCCGTTGGCCGCCGCGCTCTCTCCGGAGTGGCGGGTGCTGGCGCTGGATCAGCGCGGGCACGGGGAGTCCGATCGCGCCGACTCCTACGGCCGGGAGGACTACGTCGAGGACGTGGCCGCCTTCCACGGCCACCTCGGGCTCGGCCCGCTGGCGGTGGTGGGGCACTCCCTCGGCGGGGTCAACGCCTACCAGTACGCCGCCCGCCACCCCGGGCACGTCGCCGCCCTGGTCGTCGAGGACATCGGCGCCGTCGTCGACGTCGACACCACGTTCACCCGCCGCCTGCCCGGACCACAGCCCACCCGTGAAGCCCTGGCCCAGGCACTGGGAACCGCCGCGCCCTACCTGGAGTGCTCCTTCCGCGAGAAGGACGACGGGTGGGGGTTCTCGTTCGGCATCGACGACACCATCGCCTCCCAACAGGCCCTCACCGGCGACCACTGGGCCGACTGGACCGCGGTGGCCTGTCCGACCCTCCTCGTCCACGGAACCCGCAGCGACGAGATCACCCCCGGCCACGCCCGCGAGATGCACGCCCGCCATCGGGGCCCCGTCCACCGTGTTGAACTCGCGGCCGGGCACGTCGTCCACCACGACGCACCCGAGGACTTCGCGAACGCCCTCCGCTCCTTCCTCACCCCCTGACGGCAGCGCACAGCACGACGGTCAGTCGATTGCGAGTTCGCTCAAGGTGCGGGCCGCCGGGGCCGGGTCGACCAGCCACTTCAGGTGGCTGCCCGCCAGCGTACGGACGTCGTACGGGTTGTCCGGGGTCAGCTCGTTGCCCTCGCGGATCAGCCGGTCCTGCAGGGCGAGGGGCAGGCTCGCGTCGTCGGCGAGGCGGATGTAGGTCTTCGGGATACGGCCCCAGGTGGCGGCCTGGGCCCGGTCGGCGGAGGTGCCGACGTCCAGGTTCTCGTCGGGCTGGAAGGTGTTCAGGAAGGTGAGGAACTGCTCGTCGGTGCCGTCGGCGAAGAACGCCGTCTTGAACGCCGTGAGCGAGTCCGGGTTCGCGGTGCGGAAGTTGACGCGGAGCAGGCCGAGGTCGGCGGGGTTCGCGGCCAGCGCCGAGGCGAAGGCTGCGGGGTCGACCCCGGCCATCTCCGGCTCGGCGTAGTAGTCGCCGACGTCGAGACGGACCGGGCACCAGGCCGAGACGTAGACGATGCGGTCGATCAGGTCCGGGCGTGCGTTGGCCGCGGCCGTGGCCGTGATGCCGCCGCGGCTGTGGGAGACGAGGACCACGGGGCCGTTGCGCTTGGCCCGTTCCAGGATCCCGATCAGGTGCGCGGCGTTGTCGGCGAGGGTGACGCCCTTGATCGAGCCTGGCGCGGTGGCGAGGCCTTCGGGGTCCTGCGGCGTCTGGTAGGCGCGGGTGAAGGTCGCCTGGAAGCCGTGGCCGGGCAGGTCGACGGCGACCGATCGGTGGCCGAGGAGGCCGAGTTCGGCTTGGAGGGGTGCGAAGGAGAAGGAGTTCGCGAAGGCTCCGTGCACCAGGACGAACGTCGGTTGCATCTGCTGCATCTGTTCCATCTGTGTACTCACTTTCCGGCCCGCTCTGTCCGGCGCAGGACCAGGCAGAGGAAGCCGAAGCTGTCCCGGTACCCGCGCAGCCACTCCGAACGCGCGGTGGTGGCCGTCTCCAGTGCCTGTGCGCCGGCCGGATCGTCTGGGTGGTCCAGTGCCCAGGAGGCCAGTGAGCCCCAGCAGGCCCACTCGTAGGCGTCCAGTTCACCGCGGGTGCTGACGTGGCCGTGGACCGGGGTCCATCCGTCGGCGACGACGTGGTCCACCGTGGTCGCCAGGTCGGCGAGGTCGCCGAACATCTCGACGGCCTCCGGTGAAGGGGTGCGGTCCCAGAAGGACTCGCCGATCAGTACGCGGCCACCGGGAGCCAGGTGCTTGCGGGCCGCCGCGAGGGTGGGGAGGAGACCGCCGAAGGCGTGCGTGGCGCCGATGCTGATGACCAGGTCGAACGGCTGGGCGGAGTCGAAGTCCGCGGCTTCCTGCCGGTGGAGGACCAGGCGGTCGCCGACTCCGCGTTCGCCCGCTGCCCGGCGGGCCTGCGTCAGGGCGGCTTCGGAGACGTCGACGCCCTCGGTGTGCAGGTGCGGGCGGGTCGCCAGGGCGCGCAGGAGCCATTCCGCCGTGCCGCATCCGAGGTCGAGCACGCGCTCGTCGCCGCGCGGGAGGCCGTGTTCGAGCAGCCGGCTGACCGAGTCGTCGTCGAGCGGAGACTTTATCGGGTGGCCGGCGTGGGCGATCATGGAGATCTGGTCGCGGCTCAACGGCGCGGCATTTCCCGTCTCGAGGAGCAGCCGGGCGGCCACCTCCGTGCCGTCGGTGCGGATCGTGGCGGCGACGGCCTTCGCCCGTGCTGCGGTCTCGGGGGTCAGGGCGGTCCTGAGTGCGGCCGACAGGGACTCGAGGGTGGGGGTCGGGCCGTCGTGTGCCGCGCCGATGCCCAGGTCGGCGACGCGGGCGGCCCAGTGCGGCTGGTCCACGAACTGGGGTACCACCACCTGGGGTGCGCCGGCCAGGGCGGCGGTGGTCGTGGTGCCGGCGCCGCCGTGGTGTACGACGGCGGCGACGCGGCGGAACAGGGCCTGGTGGTTGACGTCGCCGACGGCGAAGCAGTCGTCCGGGTCGTCGGCCAGGGCCAGGTCTGCCCAGCCGCGGGAGACGAGCACGCGGCGGCCCTGCGCGCGGGCGGCTTCGAGGGTCGTCCGGGCGATGTCGGTGGCCGTGTTCATGGGCATGCTGCCGAACCCGACGTAGACCGGTGGGGTGCCGGCGTTCAGGAACGCTTCCAGGTCGGCGGGCAGGGGGCGTTCGTCGGGGAGGATCCATGCGCCGGTCTGTACGGGGTCGAGGTCCGTCAGTTGCTGCCACGGGCCGAGGACCGGGTCCACTGCGAGCCAGGGCCGTTCGGTGAGGACGTGGTCGCGGACGTTGTCCACCGGTGCGAGGCCGATCGCCGCGCGGTGGGTGTTGAGGGGCTGGAGGTAGAGGGCGTTGACCTTCTGGGCGTCCAGGTCCCACAGGGCCTGGTGGTCGGTCGTTTCGGGGGGAGCCGGCGGGCCGGGCCGCGGGGAGGGCCGGTAGTGGGCGGAGGGCATCTCGAACGGGTGGAAGGCCGCGTACACGTAGCGGATGCCCAGCTTCTCGGCGACCGAGCGGGCTCCGGCCGGCATCAGTCCGCTGGCCACGAGCACGTCGCAGTCCTCGGCCGCCTTGCCGACCGTGTCGAAGTGGGCGGCGACCAGCTCGGCCGCGAACGCGGCCGCGTCCGAGGGGGGCGCGCCCGTCCGCAGGGCGCGTACGTCCCGGCCGAAGGGCACCAGTTCGGCGCCGACTCCGGCCAGCAGTTGCGCGAACTCCTCGTCCGGTGGTGCGCATACGCGTACCTCCGCGCCGAGTTTGCGCAACTGGGCGGCCAGTCCGGCCAGCGGCGCGATGTCACCGCGCGATCCGTACGCCATCAGCAGCACACGCATGTCGTTTCTCGTTTCCGTGGTTGGGGTCAGGTCGTGGGCAGGTCGAGCTGGAACTCGCGGGTGCGCCGGTAGGAGCGGAATCCCAGTTGGTGGTTGACGGCCAGCATGTGGACGTTGTCGTCGGCGTTGTCCGTTTCGATCTCGACGACGTCGGGGTGCCCGGTACGCAGGCGCCGCACCATGGCGGCCTTGATCCACAGGCCGAGGCCGTGGCCGCGGTGCGCGGGCACGACGGCCGTGTCGTACTGCTGGGCGCGCGGCCCGCGGCCCTGGGGAAGCAGGATCTCGGTGTAGCCGGCCATGGTGCCGTCGTCGTGGACTGCCGCGGTGGTGAGCAGGGTGTCGCCGCGGTCGGCGATCACCTTGGCCATGGCGCGGACGCGGTCGGCGTTCCAGGTGATGCTGCCGTAGTCGAGGTCGCCGACGGGCATGTCGTTCATCGCGTTCTTGGCCGAGGCGAAGGCGTCGGCGAGTGCGTCGGGAACGGTGCCGGTCCAGTGGGCCGGCCGGTAGCCGCTGGGCGCGGTGCCGGTGATCCGTGGCAGGTCGGGCCCGGATGGTTCGTCGAGGCGCAGGAGGAGGTGATCGAGGGTGAGTGCCGGTCGGAAGCCCCGCTGTTGGCTGAAGGCTTCGCCGGGGCTGCCGGGGGCGGCGGCTGCGATGAGGCTGCGCCGGTTCTCGGTGCGGCAGGCCGCCACGGCCGCGGACAGGAGGAGGGAGCCGGCTCCCAGGCGCCGGTGTGCGGGGTCGACGTGCAGTTCCAGTTCGGACAGGTGGTCCTGGCCCGGGGAGGTGAACAGCCGCAGGGCGGCGACGCCGAGGGGGACTCCGTCCGCTGTGGTGGCCAGCCAGGTCAGGCGGCGGCTGCCCAGAGGGGGCTGGGTGAGCTGGGCGTGGATCTGGGCGGGGTCGGGGGTGGGTACTGCGGGCAGGTCGTGGGCCATCGAGGCCGCGACGATCCGATGCCAGGCGGCGGCCTCGGCGGTCGAGACGCGCTGGAGCGCAGTGATGTCGACGGGTGTGGGCAAGGTGGTGGCTTTCGTGGTCGGGGCGGTCGTGTGCGGGGTGGTCGTGAGGGGTGCTCGCGTCGGTCGAGGGGGCGGCGGGCCGTCGGGGCGGAGGCTGGTGAGGGTACGTCAGGCCGGGGTGGCCGGGCTCCAGCGGTCGAGGGCGGCGTATGCCGGGATCCAGTGGGCGGTGCAGGCGGCGTAGGCGGGTGCGGGCAGCCGGGCGAGGAGCCTGTGCGCGGTCGGTTCGTCGGCGCCGTCCAGCAGCCAGGGCAGCAGCAGCGGTGCGTCCCGGTGGATGTACTGGTCCTGGATCCGGCTGAAGTGGTCCCACTGTTCGGCCGTCAGCGCCCGCCGGACGAGGGGGTGCGCCGCGTCCTCCTCGTGCTTGAGGTGGCCGGCCAGGCCGCGGGTGAGTGCGTCGGTGAGCTGGCCCAGCCGCAGCGAGCCGGGGTCGGGGTCGGTGAGCGCGGCGTCGATGGCCCGGATCACCGGGGTGATGGCGGCGTGTTCGACCTCCATGACCTCCAGCAGCGCCAGGTCCTTCGGGCGGCCGGCCAGGTTCTGACGCAGCGGCGGCCACAGTGCGTCGTCCTCGGCCGTGTGGTGGGCGTGGAGGGCCTTCTTGAACAGGGTCCAGCCGGCAGCGGTGGCCAGCACCTGCCGCGGGTCACGGTCCGCGGCGGTGGAGATCCGGTCCAGATGGGCCAGTTCGCGGCGCAGGGCGTCATGCATCGCGTACGTCACGGCCAGGTCGACGGCGTCGCTCATGGGCGGTTCGGAGACGTTCCGGGGTGCCCGGCGGCCGGCCGGGAGTGGGGGTTTCGTGCACGTGACTGCATGCCTTAAACGATCTTGTGGTTCGTGCGTAAGATCAAGGAACACTTGTGCGCGGTTCGATAACCGCTGGGTTATCGACGAAGGGCCGGGGGGCCGGTGGAGCTGCGGGACATCGAGATCTTCCTGGTGCTGGCCGAGGAGTTGCACTTCGGCCGGGCCGCACAGCGGCTGCACGTCTCCCAGGCGCGGGTCAGCCAGGCCATCAAGAAGCAGGAACGGCGCATCGGCGCCGAGCTGTTCACCCGCACCAGCCGTTCGGTGCGCCTGACGGAGGTCGGCCGCCAGTTCCGCGACGATCTGCAGCCGGTCTACGCGGGTCTGCACGAATCCCTGGAGCGGGCCCAGTTGGCGGCCCGCGGCATCACCGCGCAGCTGCGCGTCAGCCTGATGCCCTTCAACGTCGCCGATCTGCACCCTTATTGGAAGGCGTTCCGCGCACGGTACCCGCAGTGGGGGCTCCAGATCCGCCAGGCGACCTTCACCGATGTGTTCGGCCAACTCCGCAGCGGTGCCATGGACGTCATCGTCGCCTGGCTGCCGGTGGAGGAACCGGACTTCACCGTCGGGCCGGTCCTGTGCACCGACTCGCGGATCCTCGCCGTGGCCTCCGACCACCGGCTCGCGGAACGGGACTCGGTGCCACTGGAGCTGCTGGCCGACTTCCCGCACGGCACGGCCCACGGCCTGCCGGACTACTGGGAGGACAGCTACCTGCCCTTCCACACCCCGCGGGGCCGGCCGATCGAGCGCATCGCGTCGGCGGCAGCGGACAACGCCGATGAGCTGATCAGCCACGTCGGCATGGGCGAGATCATCCACGCTTTCCCCGGCCATGTCACCAGGTACTGGGGCATGTCGAACATCCGGTGGCTTCCCCTGCCCGACATGGCGACCATGCGCTTCGCTCTGGTCTGGCGGGCCGAAGCCGAGAACGACCTCGTCCGAGCGCTGGCCGACACGGTGCGGGACCTCGGCGTGTTCCGCTTCTGACCAGACCGCCACCGCCCCCGCCCCCGGGATCCCGCGTCTCCCCCGCGCCTGTGCGGCTTATCGCTCCCGGACCGCCGTCCCTCTGTCCAGGGTTGCCGAGACCGCGGCCACGAGCCTGTCTCCCGCGCGGTCGACGCTGCCGTTCTGCGCGCTGATCTGGGCGCCTTCCAGGAGGAAGGTGATCTCCGCGGAGACGTCATCGGGCACGTGCGCGCCGGCCCGCTCGCACATGGCCGTGAGGCGGCGCCGCTGATCGGCCTTGTGGTTCTCGATCAGGCGACGGGCCGGGTGGCCGGGGTCGGGCAGGCCGGCGATGGAGTTGACGAAGGGACAGCCCCTTCGGGCGATGTCCGGCAGCCCTTCGGCGATGAAGCGTGCCACACCGAGGACTTGGGCCCGGCCGTCGTGCGGATGCTCGGCTTCCACGTGGTCGAAGGCGGTCGCGTACCCCGCCGCGACGATCCTCAGCCACTCCTCGATCAGCGCGTCCTTGGTGGCGAAGTGGCGGTAGAGGGCCATCTTCGTGGTCTTCGCCTGCTCGGCGATGGCCTGGACTCCGACGGCCCTGACGCCCTCGCGGAGGAAGAGTTCCTCGGCCGCGTCGAGGATGCGCTCGCGCGGGGGGAGGCGGGCGACCCGCGAGTCCCGGCCCGGCCTCGGGGGGCTGCTCGTCATGGTGTGCCTCGCTTCGGTCGTGTGGGCCGCTGTCTCGCGTTGGCCGGGGTCTCGTGTTGGCCGGGGTCTTTCGGGCCATGTTACGTTACCGACCACCCCCAAACGATACCGCTCGGTATCACATGGGACCGATCGGAAACACAGGTGGAACGTCGTGGAGCTGCACGAATACACCCAGTACGACGCCGTGGGACTGGCCGGGCTCGTGGCGCGGGGCGAGGTGAGCGCGGCGGAGCTCGCCAGCGCGGCCCGGGCCGCGATGGCGGCCGTGAATCCGCGGATCAACGCCGTCGTGGAGAGCTGGCCCGCCGAGGACGACCCGGTCCCGGGCAGCACCCCGCTCGCGGGCGTGCCGTTCCTCATCAAGGACCTGGCCGTGTCCATGGCCGGCAAGCGCGTCGAGTGGGGCAGTCGCCTCGCCGCCGGCAACGTGGCAGCGCAGGACTCCTTCCTGATGCGGCGGCTGCGCCGGGCCGGTCTGGTGACGCTGGGCCGCACGGCCACGCCCGAATTCGCCTACAGCACCACCACGGAGCCGGTCCTGTACGGAGCCACCCGCAACCCCTGGGATCCCACCCGGACGGCGGGTGGCTCCAGCGGCGGGTCGGCCGCGGCCGTCGCCGCCGGCATCACCCCCCTCGCGCACGCCACCGATGCGGCCGGATCGATCCGGGTGCCGGCCGCGAGCACCGGGCTGTTCGGGCTCAAGCCCACCCGCGGCCGCATCTCCCTGGGGCCGGACGCCGACGAGGTCTTCAACGGCCTCGCGGTGCACGGCGGGCTCAGCCGGACCGTGCGGGACAGCGCCGCCCTTCTCGACCTGATCCAGGGCCCGGAGACCGGCGACCCCTACTTCGCCGAGCGCCCCCGCCGCCCGTACGGCGAAGAGATCACCAGGGAACCCGGCCGCCTGCGCATCGGCCTGCTCACCACCCCCTGGAGCGGGCGCGTGGTGGAACCGGCCGTGCGCGAGGCCACCCTGGCTGCCGGCCGGCTGCTGGAATCACTCGGCCACCGGGTCGACGTCACCGTCGTGGATCTCGGCGTGAGCTGGGAGGAGTTCGTCCTCGCCAACGCCCGCCTGTGGTCCGCGAACCTGGTGAGGTGGATCGACGGCCTCGCCGGGGCGTCCGGCCGCCCCGTGGACGAGTCCACCGTCGAGCCCGAGATGCTCGCGAGCTACGCGTGGGGGCTCAAGGTGAGCGGCGCGGAGTTCGTGCACGCCCTCGACGTACGCAACCGGGTCGCCCGCTCGATCGGCGCCCATTTCGAGGCCCAGGACCTGCTCCTGACGCCCACCCTGCCCGAGGTGCCGGTGCCCCTGGGCACCTACGGGCGGGGCGCGGAGCACGTGGACGGGCTGGGCTGGCTGGAGCACCTGTTCCACCGCTCGCCGTTCACCGCCGCCTTCAACGTGGCCGGCACGCCCGCGATGTCGGTGCCGCTCGCGTCCGACCCGGCCACCGGCCTGCCGATCGGTGTCCAGTTCGCCGCGGGCTACGGCCGCGAGGACGTGCTGTTCCGGCTCGCCGCGCAACTGGAGAAGGCCGCGCCCTGGGCGGAGCGCAGGCCTACCGTGTGGGCGGGCGCAGCCCGGCCCGCCTGATCCCCGCGGGCCGGCCTACGGGGTCACGCCGCGGCCCAGCGCCCCGCATCGCATCGCATCAGATTCATCCGTAGAGGTTAAATTCGGAGGCAAATTCAAGGCTAAATTCTGCTAGCGTCGGGGGGTGGAGGTGCAGTGATGCCGAGTCAGGAAGAGCTGTTCGAGGCGGTGGACGCGCTGCTGGAGGGCGAGCCGGCGTTGCCGGCGCCGGCGGAGCGGGCCCGGCTGCGGGAGGCCGCCGGCGTCTCACAGGCGAAGCTGGCCCAGGCGCTGAAGTCGACGCCTCAGACGGTGAAGAACTGGGAGAACGGCCGCTCCGAGCCGAGGCCGCCGCGCCTGCAGGCGTACCTGCGGCTGCTGGAGGGCTGGGCCGAGCGGTACCCGGCGACCGTGGCGGCGCCGGTACCGGCGCCGCAGACCTTCACCGGCACCACCCGGCCGGCCCCGGCCCGGGCCGTCGCGGCCACCGTCGCGGAGCCGGAGCCTGAGCCGGAGCCGACGCCCGCGGCCAGGCCCGCGGCGACGTCGCGCCGCCCGGTGCGGAAAGCCGCCCCGCAGGCGCCCGTCGACCCGAGGTTCCCGCACGGCCCGCTCGCGGTCCTGGACGGCGACGGCACCGCGTACGGCGTGGACGGCATCGTGCTGGACTGCCCGGCCACCACCGTTGCGCAGCTGGTGGAGTGGATGCTGAAGGAGTCCGGGCTCGGCGCCGCGCAGCTGAACCGCAACGGGAAGGACTCGGACCCGCTGGTCGTCCTGACCGAGGCGGCCGCCGTGAAGCTGGGACTGCCCGAGCGGCTGGAGGGGCCGGAGGCCCGCCGGAATCTGCGGCTGCCCGACGACCACCCCGTCGTCAGGCAGCTCGCGAAGGCGAAGTGGAAGTTGACGCAGCGCGGCTTCGGGCCGTGGCCGCGGATCTACCGGCCCGCCGCGGCCGGGCAGCGCCAGTGCGTGCAGCTCGCGGTCCTGTCCTGGGACGCCCTCGACGAGCGGTCCTGGCCCGGCGTCACCGCCATGGAGCCGGCCGGCATCGCCCGCGTCCTGGGTACGTACGCGGCCCGGGTGCTGACCCCGCGCGGCTCGACCGCCGTCTCCGGGCTGGAGCTGATGACCGCGCTGCGCCCGCCGACCCGCGCCGTCGAGAACGACCGGGGCGTATGGGAGTCCGGCTACAACCCGGGCAGTCTCGGCGCCGAGCCGATGGATCCGGCGCCGCCGGAGGCCACCGCCGAACACCCCGTCGCCCGCGGCTGGACCGGTGGCTTCCTCGACGAGGAGGCGTACCAGTGGGTGCGCGAGGTGGACCTGCTGTCGGATGAGGAGTGCCTGCTCCCGTACGCGGTCGGGCTGGACATCAACACCGCGTTCCTCGCCGCCTCCGCGCGCCTGGTCGTCGGCCTGTCCGGCCCCGACCACTTCCACGCGCCGAAGTTCAACAAGAAGATCCCCGGGTCCTGGCTGGTGGACCTGTCCGGGATCGAGCTGGACCCGCGGCTGCCTTCGCCGTTCACCCCGAGCGGGCGGCGACCGACCGGGCCGGCCTGGTACCAGACGCACACCCTCGCCTACGCCCAGGAACTCGGCTACGAGGTGCGGCCGGTGGAGGCGTACCTGCGCAGGGAGACCGGCGCCTACCTGGACCCGTGGCACGACCGCCTCAAGAGCGCCTACGTGGACACGCTCGCCGACCTGGGTGTGAGTGCCGAGCTGGACGACCGGCAGTTCCTCGCCGCGATGGAGCAGCACAAGCAGGCCGACCCTGGTCTGGCGGCCGTGCTCGCCGCGGTCAAGGCGACCGTCAAGGGCGGGGTCGGCAAGCTCCGCGAGCGCCCGCAGGGGCGGCACTACCGTGACGGCGAGCGGTGGCCGGCGCTGGACCGCCCGACCTGGCGCCCCGACATCCGGGCCGCGGTCATCTCCAAGGCGCGGGTCAACATGCACCGCAAGATGGCCAACGTCGCGAAGGCGACGGGCCGGTACCCGCTCGGCGTGCTCTCCGACTGCGTCGTCTACGCCAGCCCCGGGCCCTCCCCGCTCGACTTCCTGCCCTACACCACCTCCGGGAAGCCGCTGCCCGGCTCCTTCCGGCTCGGGCCCACCCCGGGCGCGGCCAAGGTGGAAGGCGTACAGGAGATGGCGTGGGCGGTGGACCTGATGGAGAAGGGCCTCAACCCGGCCCGTCACATCAAGGGTGGCGACGCCGTCCTGGACGAAGGGGAGTAGAACGGTGGGGGACATCGACGCCGCCCTGGAGCGCGCGGACCGGGAGGCGTTCACCCGCCAGCCGCCCAAGGGCCTGAAGGCCCGCATCAACTTCCTGATGGGCAGGCTGAAGACGACCAGGGCCGTCGCGGCCGAGCTCGGGGTCAGCCAGCGGTCGGTGGAGCGCTACCGCACGGGCGAACGCAAGAGCCCTCCGAAGGCGATCGCCGACCGGATCGACGCCGCGGTACGCGCCCGCTGGCAGCCCAGGGTCCGCGGACGCCGGCGCCGGCAGGCAGCCACCGCCACCGGGATCACGGTCGAGACCCGCGCCCGGTTCGGGTACACCGCACCCATCGGCACCACCGACGACGGCCGCATGCGCCGCCTCACCGTCCATCTCCCACCCGCCTACGCACAGCGCCTGTTCGACGCCCGGCAGCAGGGCGCCGCCGACCGGGAACTGCGCGCGATCGTCGCCGAAGGCCTCCAGGAGATCTACTTCAAGGACGGTGGCACGCGCGCCGACCAGCTCGAAGTCGAACTCACCGACATCGACTACATCGACGTCTCCTTCTGACGCACGGGCCGGCCCGACGGCATGCCGAAGCCCCTGGGACCGAAGGGTCCCAGGGGCTGATCGACTGCCTCACGGCTTCACCGTGTGAACCGGTACCGGTACGGGGGGCTACGTCGCGGGGTCCCCGCTTCAGCCGGCAGCGCCCGGGCCTGCTTCCGCAGGGGCCTCACCGGTCTCCATGGCCGGGGTCTCCGTCTCCTGAGCCGGGGTCTCCGTCTCCTGAGCCGGGGTTTCCGTCTCCGTGGTCGGAGTCTCCGTCTTGGGGGTTTCCGTCTCCGTGGTCGGAGTCTCCGTCTTGGGGGTTTCCGTCTCGGTGGTCGGGGTCTCCGTCTTGGGGGTTTCCGTCTCGGTGGTCGGGGTCTCCGTCTTGGGGGTTTCCGTGGTCGGGGTTTCTGTGGTCGGGGCGGGCTTTTCGGGCTTGTGCTCGCAGTACACGGTGCCCTGGTAGAACTTGCAGCCCGGCATGTTCTTGACGTCCTTGATCTTGCCGTGCTTCTTGCCCTTGCCCTGGTCCTTCTTGCCGTGCTTCTTGCCCTTGTGGCCCCGGCTGTCCTTCTTGCCCTTGCTCTCATGACCGCTCTTCGCATGGTCGACATGACCGGCGACCAGCGTGGCCGCCTCACCGACCTGCGGCGCGGCCGGCGCAGCGAAGGCACTGGTGGGCAGCAGCACGCCTCCCCCGACCATCACGGCCGAGACGGCCGAGACGGCGAACATCGAACAACGCTGCTTCCGAGAAGTGCGAGCCATGAGAATTACTCCAGTAAAGGGGGGTGGGGGGATTCGAAGAACAGTGCCGAAATGTCTGCTTTGTCCTTCTGCTAAAAGACTGACTCCCGGACTTCACGACACTGTCCGCCGACTGTCACAGGCGCGTGACAGGCCCCCCACACCGACGGCGCCACGCTTACGACCCGGCTGCCACACCCGCTCTGACCTGGTGCGATGCTCCGGTCGGGCACCCCACGCCCCCCTCCCGGCCCGCCGCCCCGGAGCCCGGCGCGCTACTCCAGCAGCCGCCGGCCGATCAGCTCCATCACTTCTGCGCGGCTGCGCCTGCCGTTGTCGGCGGCGTTGAAGTGGTTGCCGATGCGGACCGAGACGGCGAGCAGGCAGCGGACCTCGACCTCCTCCTCGTCGGGGCAGAAGGAGGAGAACAGGGAGCGCAGGTAGTCCATGCGGCGGTTGTCGACGCGGCGCAGGCGCTCGGCGACGGCCGTGTCGCGGCGGGCCCAGTCACGGATCGCGATGTCGGCGGTGACGCCCCGTACCGGCCCGTCGGTGCTGTCGTCGACGATGTCGAACAGCCGCTTCAGTCTGGCCCTGCCCTCTCCCCCGCCGCTCTCCACCTGTTCGATGACGCTTTCGGCGACCTCGTACTCCCAGGTGTCGAGCATCTCGGTGAGCAGTGCGTCCCGGTTGCGGAAGTAGCCGTAGAAGCCGCCCTTGCTGACGCCGAGCGCCTGGGCCAGCGCCTCGATCCGGACGGCTTCGGGGCCGCCGGCGACGAGTGCCCGCAGGCCTTCCTCGATCCACTTTTCGCGGGGTGTGCGGGTTACGCCCATCGTGTGTGCCTCCTCACGTCCTGCCGAGTATACGAGGGCGTATAGATGTGCCTACACTCGATCTATACGCCACCGTATAGACAGGGGTTCGACCATGCGACTTCCCCGAACCGACCACACCGACCGCCCGTGGCGGATCCACGAGATCGCCGGCGACTTCACGGTCGAGGACGTGTGGGCGCTGCCCACCCCCGGCGGCCCCGACGACCTCGCGCTGCTGGTGCGCCAGTTCGCCGAGAGCCTCGAGGAGGGGGTGGAGGGAGACGGTTTCGTCTCCCGGGTGCTCTTCGCCGTCCGCTGGAAGCTCGGAGCGCTGCTCGGCTGGGACAAGCCGGATTCCGGCACCGGTGGCCTGCGGCCCGGCCTGCTTGACCGGTTGCCGGCGGACCTTCGCGACGGTCCCCGGGGCCCCGACCTCGGCTCGTCCCCGTTCACCTCGCTCTACCAGCGGGAGGACGAGTGGGCCGCCGAGATGGCCAACAAGACCGTGCAGGCGGTGATGCACATCGGCTGGGTGCCGGACGGGACCGGCGGCTACCGCGGCCAGATGACCGTCCTGGTGAAGCCGAACGGACTGCTCGGCTCCCTCTACATGGCCGCCATCAAGCCCTTCCGGTACCTCGGGGTGTACCCGGCGCTGATCCGCTCCATCGGCCGCGAGTGGGAGGCGGGCGCCGCCCGGCGCGGCGCGAGGTGACCGGAGGTCCCGGGAGCGCACCCCGTTCGGTCAGTGGCTCACGGCCTGGTCCACCAGGTACCACAGGACCATCAGGGCCGCCCAGCCCAGGACTCCCAGCGAGCCCAGTGCGATCCCCGTGACGGAGGCGATCCGCCCGGACGGTGCGGCCGCGCCGCGGCGCAGCGCGCGGACGCCGCAGGCGACGGCGGCGATACCGAGGGGCAGGGCGAGAAGGACGAAGTACGGCAGGGCCGGCAGGGTGCCGAGCGCCAGGAAGGCGCCGGCACCCAGCGCGAGGGATGCGATGCCGGTCTCGTGTCCGCCTGGCGCATGGTCGAGCAGGTCGGTGAAGGCCGGCTGGTCGGTGTTCATGGCGCCCACGGTAGGCCCGGCGCCGTGACCGCGGCATGGGCGCAGGTACTCGCCTGTCCCTGAGTAGCCGGCCGGGTCGCGGCCGGCCACTGCGCCGGGTCGGTGAGCGCCCTGAGGTGGTGGTCAGGACACCACGGGGGCGGCGTCGACTTCGGTCAGCTTGACCGTGTACAGCCCGCTGCGCTCGCTCTTCACGTCGGTCACCTTGAGCTGCGTGCCGGGTGTGAGGATGTACTCCTCCTCGCCGGTGAAGGCGGAGAAGCTCCTGATCCCGACCGCCTGGGCGGGCGTCACCTCGAAGAGCGTCCGCTTGCCGCGGCTGCCCAGGAAGGAGCGGGCCACGTTCAGCTCGGAGGTGCACGAGGAGACGCCCCACCAGGTGACCGTCCGGCCCACCGGGTACTGCGCCCGCAGGTCCAGCGACACACCGCGCCACAGCGGCTTGGTGTGTGCGGGCAGTCCTGAGACCGCCGAGAACAGCAGCCGCAGGTACGGCAGGTAGGGGGTGACCCTGGTGCGGTCCGGGGAGCGCAGGACGGCGTTGATCTCGCGGTAGAAGGCGGACTCGCAGGTGTAGAGGTGGAGTGCGGAGATCTCGTCGGCGGACAGGCCGGTGGGCGTCTCGTCCGCCCGCCGCTTGCCGAAGTCGCGTGAGCGGTCGATGTGTCCGGCGAGCCCGGACAGCGTCGCGGCGACCGGTGCGACGGCGTCCTGGAAGTCCATCAGCGGGGTGGCGAAGACGCCGGTGATCGCGGGGAGGACCAGGCCCTCGTCCTTGACGCTGGTGAGGCGCTCCAGGTACAGCTGGTGCAGGTTCATGGTCGACTCGATGAAGGCGCCCATGCGTGCCGCGACAGCCCCGTCCGCGCCGGCCGCGGCCTCGTTCCACCCCTTGCTCGGCAGCCAGTCGATGGTGTCGGCGCCCAGTGACGCGAGAGCCTCGTTCACCAGGGCGAAGTGGTCGCCCTCGCAGAAGATGTCGCCCTGCGCCGCCGGGTTGGCGTGGTCGATGTGGCGGACCTCGACGTCCGGGTACTTCTCCTGGAGTCGCAGGACGATCCGCTTCAGGCTGCGGGCGTGCGCCCCCCACCAGGCGAACACGATCCCGCGGTCCTCCTCGGCGGCGTCCTGCTTGGCCTTGAGGATCTCCTCGACGATCCGTTCGGCGACGGGCCGCCAGAACGCCGTGTGCCGGTCGGCGCCCATCGCCGCGTCGCCGCTGGCGGTGAGTGAGGCGTTCAGCAGCAGCACGCCCTGGGTGAGCATCGCCTGGAACCATTCCGGCGGCTGGACGGTGTCCCGTTCCTTCAGCAGGGCGCGGACGTCGGCGATGGGTGTCTTCTTGGCGATGCCGTACTTCCACATGGCCGCCGCCTTGATGATGCAGCGGATGCTGACGACCCTGCCGAACTGGCTGTCCTTCCAGTCGCTGAAGGTGTTGTCGAACATGGCTATGCCGGTCGCGCTCTCCGGCCGCGGGTAGGGGTTCTGGCCGAAGGCGACGACCTTCCACTTGTGCGGCGGGTTGGGCTTGAGGGCCTGGAAGGTCAGTTCGCGGACCGGGACGACCTCGGGGCTGCGGCCCTTCCCGATGAAGTGGGCGGCGTCCGGCTGCGCCTCGATGACCGGCTTCAGGAGCGGAAGCCAGGGCTCGCCGCCGCCGTCGAAGAGTTCGGTCAGGGCCAGGGGGTCGTGCGCGTCGGGCTGGGCCGGCGCCGCGCCGTTGATCGCATCGGTCATGGGGGAAGGGCTCTCGGTCGTCGTGGCGGGATGGGCGTGGCCGGCCGGATGGCCGGCGGGGACGGGTTCGGCGGCCTTCGGCGGCACGATGCGTACGCGCTCCTCGGCGGGGGCGTTCTCGATGCCGTTCAGCTGCGTGATGATCGTGGTGCGCAGCTCGTCGTCGTCCTCGAACCAGTGGTCGTGGAAGAGCGTGTAGCCGGTCCACATGAGGTTGGCGCACACCCTGGCCGGGACCCGGCCGGTCTGCGCGCCCATCCCGACCAGCGCCACGGAGCGGATGCTGCCCGGTACCCGCCGGTTCTGGCGGTGAACGGCCTGGAAGGCGGCGGCGCAGGCCAGCGCCACGTTCAGCGTGGCACTCACGTTCTGCGAGGACTGCACCATGGTCGGCGTCGATATCAGGTACCGGGGGGTGGCGGCCCCCGAGGGGACGCAGACCGCGCTGCCCACCGGGAGGGCTCCGGCGAACCGGTCGCGGATCGCGCGCTGCACGCGCAGCTGGATGCCGGATCCGAGGTGGCGCTTGATGGCGGCGTCGACCCCGCCGTCCATCCGGCCCCGGGAGTTCGTCGGGGTGACCCAGGCGTCGACGTCCTCTTCGAGGATCGAGCCCCTGCGGATCTCGATGCCGGGGGTGTCCGCGAACGCCGCCCGCCACGCCTCCACCACGCGCTCGTTCACGTCCGTCAGCACCACCCTCAGCGTGGGCTGAACACTGCTCTCGGTCATCGTCCTCCTGTCGGGAAACGCCCTTGCAACACCTCGAACGTATCCGTCGGCACTGACAACGGCGCTCCGGTGAGCGGCTGATGACCAGCCGTCACAGGTGGTGTGGTCCGTGGGGCGCCGGCTCGGGCGGGAGGAGGGCGAACGCCTTCCCGGCGCCTCCCGGCGTCTTCTTCGCCGCCCTCGGCGCCGGGCCGGGGCCGGGGCCTGGCCGGGGCCGGCGGCATCGGCGGGCCGCTGGTCTTCGCCGGGCCGCAGGGCCTCCCGGGGGGCGGCTGTGGGCTTCATGGACGCCGGTCGGGATCGGGCAGGCATGCGGCACAGGCCGCGACCGGCCTCAGGTTTGGGCAGGTCAGAGGGGTGCGGCCGGACGGTCCTGCGGCCTGAGGGGCGCGGGAGGGCCGGCGCGTTCACACTGGCAGGGCGACGAGTACCGCAGGGAGGCCGGATGAGCTGGGCATCATGGACCACGCGCGGGGTCTTCGCCGGCCGGGACGGGGTGGAGACCGGCGAGAAGGGCCACGTCCTCACGGGTGAGCTCGACGTTCACACCACCTGGACCGAGGTCGACGGGATGGCGCACGTCACGGTGCAGTACAGCGGGGCGTCCGACTGGCTCCCCCTGGCCGGAAGCCCCGTCCCGTGCCCCAGCGAGGAGGCGAGCCGCGCCCTGCACGACGCGGTCATCCAATCCATCCGCACCGGAGCGGTCCTCCCCCTGAGCGCCGGACGTCCCTGGGCCGCATGAACCCCCGCCCCTGCTACGCGGTCTTGGGGCCGCAGGGGCCGTCAGTGCTGCGAGGGTCCTGCGAGGGAGCGCAGGCGGCGGTGTTCGAGCGCGGTGGCGAGGGTGTAGGCGCCGCCGCCTGCGACGGCGAGGACCCCGTACAGGCCGGGGGCGTCGAGCGAGAGCGCCGCGGCGGAGGTCAGGGCGAGCCAGACACCGAGGCCGTAGTGCAGCACGTTGCGGCGTACGGCTCCTTCGGCGAGGTAGAGCAGGCCGACGACGATGCCGGATCCGGCGGGCCACAGGACGGACTGGAGTTCCGGTGCGCCGAGGACGGATGTCAGGCCGGTGATGGCGAGGGCCAGGGCGGTGAAGGCCGCGATCCAGGCGGCGGCGAGCAGCCGGCCGGAGAGGAGCTCCGGCGCGGTGGCCCCGCGCTGGGCCCGCACCGCGGCCAGGGTGGCCAGGACGATGCCGGTCGTGAGCCCGGTCCCGAGGAGCGTCACGGGCAGCCAGCCGGGGAGGCCGAGCAGCGGGGTGTCACCGTGGGAGGCTGCGGCGGCGCCGTGGCCCAGGACGTAGGCGAGTGCGAAGCCGGCGTAGGCCGCACGGTTGTCGACCTCCCCCGGCCTACGGGTCGCAGGGGCGCCGGCGCCGGCCGGCGGGAGGGTGGCGGTACTGGTCACGGTGGACATCTCCGGGGTGAGGAGCGGATGTGCGTGCAGGCTCGGGACGGGCCGCGGGGGGGGCCCCCCCGCCGTGGCCCACCTCACCCCGCGGGGCGCGGGCGGCGCGGCCACCGCCGAGGCCCTGGCCGAGGCGGCGGGCGGCCGGCTCCTGCCGCGCACCGCCACCGGTCCTATGGGCACCCCGGTGCCGACCCACCTCGCCCTGCTCCCCGACTCCTCGGCGGTGGTGGAGATGGCCGCCGTCGCGGGCCTCGCCCTGGTTCCCCGCACCGCCCGCGACCCCGGCCGCACCACCACCCGCGGCGTCGGCGAACTGATCACCGCCGCCCTCGACGCGGGCGCCACCCGC
>NZ_JBIVFA010000025.1:0-81096 GCF_044747975.1 Streptomyces sp. NPDC090045 | reverse complement strand
CCCCGCGGAGCGGGATACCCGGCGGCAAGCCGCCGGGAAGTGAACGCCTCCGCTTCGCTCCGGCGCATTCCCGCGCAAGCGCGGGAATGGAATTCCGCGAGCGGAATTCCCGAAGGGAATACAATTCGCGCAAGCGCGAATTGTAGGCGACCGCGCAAGCGCGATCACCAGGCTGGCTACAGGAGGGGGTGCATCACGCGCGGGACTGTGTAGGGCTTGGGAATCCTAGGCACCACCCCAGCAACGAGGGTGACGGATCGTCGGGCTGACAGGGTGCCGGCCCCACCGCAGTGACGGGTTCCGCTGCGCTCCACCCGAACCCTCTCCCCCAACTCGAAACCGCCTCAACGCGTTCACTAATACCCCGTCAGAATACAGGACAACCCGCAACCGTGGGGCGGAATCCGGTGATGCGTCACCCGAGAGAGGGAACGTTCGTCAGGATGGTGCATCAAAGATGCTCGCTGTGTAGCGTTTGGGGCCTGGCAGGGCCACCCTTGCCCCGGCTCGAATACTCCCGGCAGAATTCAGAACTGCGCGGCCTTGAATGCCTCAGCCACAGAACGGAAGCCAGATATGCGCGAGCTGGAATTCAACGTGCGGACGTACCTTAGCCGATGGGCCGCTAGGCCGGGCGGCGGAACCCTCCACCGGCACCGGCCACGCTTCCATGCTTTTGAGCGTCACGGCCGGTACCACCCGAGACGCAGCTACCGCTGATGCCGCCTACGGTCCGCACCGGTCCCACGGAGCCGCACGCGAAGCTGCCTCAGCCCAAGTCCGGGGCCGACGCGCAGCAGCAGGCGGGCCGCCGGCGGATGGATCCGCGGCGCCTCGCCCGGCCGCCGACCTCGCCGTTGCATGCAGAGGTTGGAGGGCGCGGCACTGGCCGTGGAGGGCGCGCCTCTAAAGATCAGATAGACGCAACGCCGTGACCTGCGAAAACGCGAAAGATGCATTCACCCTGGGTGCATAGATCGTGGTCGCGGGCGCCGAGTTGCATGCACGTAGGTGACTAGATCGATTCTGTCCAGGGACACGCCCACCGCGTGCATGGATCGCCTGCATAACATCGCAGATCTGCTATGTTATGCGGCACCAACGATCATGAAGGAGAGGCCCGTGGCCCAGCCCTTGAGGCGCAGCGCGGAAGCGCCGGCGAAGGTGTCTCGGCTGGCCCCCGCACCGCCTCCGGCCGATGCCGTCAACGGCATGGAGTCCGCGCAGCAGCTGCTGAAGCGGTTCGAGAAGCTCGCCAACGGCGGGACCTTCACGAAGGACGCTCCGCGTAGGCCGTACGTCTTCTACGGCACCCAGCACCTGAGCATGGCCCAGGTGATCGAGGACAACCTGTGGAAGTTCGACCTCACCACGATGTCCCGCAACGTCCTGGACCACCTGAAGACCCACCACGACGACGAAGCGCTGGTGGAGATGACCCAGAGCAGCCTCGCCGTGAAGTTCGGGTGCTCGCAGTCGAAGGTGTCGCGCGCGATCGGACAGCTCAGCCGTCACAACTTCACCTGGAAGGAACGGCGGGGCGTGTACCGGGTCCACCCGCTCTACGCTTACCGGTGGGGCAGCGACAAGCAGCGGCGGCTGGTGAGGTCGCTGGAGAAGACGCTGCTGGCCCACGAGATCGTCATCCCGACTGTGAGGAACGAGGCCACGCGATGAGCACCGCCCCTGTCCCTGGTTTCCACAACCCGGAGATCTTCGAAGTCCTGCCGAACGCCTGCCTGTCGCCCACGGCCCGCGACGTCTTCGACGTCCTCACCGCCCGCCAGGAGCCCGGCGGCGTGGTCCGCATCCGGCAGCAGGACATCGCCGAACGCCTCGGGCTCACCCAGTCCGTGGTCTCCCGTGCGATCGGTCAGCTGCGGGACAAGGGCATCCTCAGCGAGCGGCAGCGCAAGGGCGAGGTACTGATCCACCCGCTGCTGGCTGGCTACGAGTCGCTGGCCCACATGGTCAACCACCTCAAGGCCCCCGACACGTTCGTGTGGCCGCTGAACTTCCCCACCGGCGACATCCGGCCTCCCAGGGCCAGAGATGCCCGCACCGGCACCGACTTCGACCCCGACCCGGACGGCGGCGAGGACGCACCCGCCCCCGAGGCCCGGCCCACCCTCCGGCTAGCCGGCTGAACCGCCGCCGCACGTCGCGCACCACCACGGCGCCCCCCGACCCTGGGAGGGCGCCGTCGTCGTTCCCGGCCGGGACGGAGCAGCACCGGTAGCAGCAGGTGAACCGGATCGCTCCCGTGCAGCAGAACGAAGCAGCACCGCCTGCTGCACCGCCGGGAGCCGACCTGCTACCCGAGCAGCAGCCTTGTCCCGCCCGGCCCATACAAATGCTGCGCTGCACCCTGCTGCACCCACGACACCGCCCTGCTGCACTCCCACCACCACCGTGCTGTCCTGTGCAGGTGGACCTTGCACATTCCAACTTCACCTTGCATCAACACCGCACATTCCAGTTGGATCTTGCCTACGTGTCCGGTATCGGTTAGGTCTGCCGTTCTCAGGCAAGTTGACATCTCACCGTGGCTGGTCTGGGTCTGACTCGGTCAACGGTGGATCTTCGAACGGGAAGGGACAAGAACGTCATGCCGGGCGGCGGAGGGGTGCGGGGCCGCGCATCCACGGCGCAGTGCGGTTCAAGCCGCTGGCCGAAGTGCTCTCTGTCGGTGCGCCTGCCGCTGCAGGAAGCTGACGATCAGTAGGGTCGGTCGCAACTGCGGCACGCATCAGGCGAAGGAGTCACCCATGGGAGCCCTGCCCGACGGCATCTACCGCATGAGCCTCGACGACAAGACACGCCTCACCTCGCCGGACGAGAGGACCGTCACCCTTCTGCCTGCCCAGGATGATGCACGGCAGGAGTTTGCGGTGCGGTGCACCAGCGGGGACAACTACTCCATCGCTAAGCCGACCCCCTACTGGCCCGTCCCGTTCGTGTGCCACGACGGGGACCCGAGGGAAGGCACGAGGGTGATCCTGCGGGTGAGTGACTTCCCTCCCAACGAGTGGAAGATCACCCAAGGTGCGGGGCCGAAAACCTTCACCATCGTTGCTGCCGGTGACGGACCGTCCCTGACGATCGGACCCGGGTCGATCCCGATCTTCCCGCCCATCCTGGAGCTGACGTCCAGTTCCAACGGGGACCACAGCTGGATTTGCGAGTTCGTCCGGGAGCTGTAGTCGCGTGACGTGCCTCGGCCGCGCTGGGTACGGCCGAGGCGGCGTCACTCTCCGATGGCACTCAGCCCTCGCTTACATTCCGGTCAGGCTGACCAAACTGCGCCGCGACAGGACAATACGGCTGGGGTTCGCGAGCTGGAACGGCGATCGGCGGCGCGGTCCGTCGCCGAAGATGCAAGGTAAGTCTGCGCAACTGGCGCCGGTCGTACAGACGAACTCTTCGCCTCGCTGGGCACGACCGTCGGCGGGTGCAACCTCCGGCCGCACCGGACACGTGCTGCACCCCCGTGCTGCACCCGACGACACCGGTGCTGCTGCCCTTCGACAACCACCACCAGGAGCAGCACGAGGACCCTGCTGCAGGCCCTCGCCTCACACCTCATAGCCTCACAACAGACCTCGCCCACCAGGGAAAACAGGGTGTGCGGCTCACAGGAGTAGCGGTCACAGGACGGTGCCGTACAGGGCGCGGCGGTCTCCGGACATCGCGTAGCGGCGAGCCGCGAGGCCGGACTGGAGGTTCTCGCCGATCTCCTCGCACAGCGGCGCCAGGACGTCGGCTGCGGCGGTGTCGGCCAGGTAGGCGGGGGCGACTTCGAGCATCAGCTCCCCGAGCTGGTGGGTGTGGGCGGCGAGGTCATCGACGACGCGGCGCAGTTCGGCGAGCGCGGGATCCGCCGGCGGATCGGCGGGCGGCGGAGTCGGGGCGGTGCGGACGTCGCGGACGGCCTGGCGGACTACGGCGCGCACGGTGGGCTCATCGAGGGCCTGGAGGCCGCTGTGGGCGAGCGTGGCGAGTCGGCGGGTGATCAACTCCGCGACGTCGCCGCTGCGGCCGGAGACGGCGATCAGGGACCGCTGGGAGATCCCGTAGTCGAGTGCGGCCGCGCTCTCCGGATCGGTGTCTCGCATGAGAGACGCCGCGGGGCTGGCCGTGACGGCGTCGTGGATCGCGGCCAGGGCGCGGGCGACATCGAGGAGCCGGTACGCCTGGGCGCGGCTGATGCCGAACTCCGCGTCGCAGTACGACTCCCAGCTGCTGTGCCCGAGGGGGAGCCAGACGCGGGCGGCGTGGGCGTCACGGACCCGGGCGGCGAGCACCGCCACGGAGCGCCGGACGTCGTCCATCGCCTCGCGCAGCCCGGCTGTCACCTCACGGGCCTGCTCCGTGGTGAGCGGCGGCCGCGCCGGTTCGGCGACGTCGTCCTGGTCCTGGTCGCGGGTGCCCATGACTCCATCGTCCTCCGGGCCGGCGGGCGGGGCCAGGGCGTACGGAAGCACGGCCGCGAGCTGCGCCTCACAGGCTCACACCCTCACAGCTCACCCCGTCTACCTGGGGAAACGGCCTGTGAGCCTCATAGACCTCACAGGCTGGCGCTGGCGTGACACCCGGTGCGTGACACCCGCCAGGGCCCGCGTCGGGCGCGGTTATGTCGCCTGGGAGTCGCCGCCGGTGGGCAGGTCCTGCTCGATCTCCCGCGCCGTCCTCATCAGCTCCAGGGCCTCGCGGCGCAGGTCGCTGGCGCGCTCGCGCAGCTGCTTCACGCGCCGGCGCTGCTGCTCGGGGCTGAACGCGTTGACGTACTGCCCGCGCGGTCCGACGAGCAGCCCTTCGGCGATCAGCTGGCGCACCGCGGCCGCGGCCTCCTTGCCGCCGATGTTGAAGTGCTGGCCGATGTCGTAGCGGGTCATGAACCGTTCGCCGGGCTCGTAGCTGCGGTGGATCGCGGTGCGCAGCAGCCGGTAGGCGCGCTCGGTCGGCGTCGTCGTGCCGACGCTGTAGAGCCGGTAGCCCTCGAACAGGGTCACCATCCCTTCGGCGGCGAGCTGCTCCAGCGCGGAGCGGACCGTGTCCGTCGACAGCCGCAGGTCCCCCGCGATCTCGGCCAGCGCGGGCAGATGGGTGCCCGGTTCGGTGCACGAGAGGCGTACCCACCGGCGCACCGCCTGGACGTCGTCGTCGCCCGCCGCCACGTCGTCAACCGTCGTCATGCCCGCGCCCCCTGCTCTTCGGTGGTCCGATCCGGGGACCAGCCTGGTGGGCGGCGCAGCGCGGGCGCCACGAACTTGCCGGGGTTTGCCAGCACCCGGCCCTCACGTGGTGGATATGGGCGGATACGGCGGGGTTCCGTTCGGGCCGCGCGTTCCCGGCAGACTCGGTCCACCAGTGCGCGGCGAGGAGAAGGCGATGCCCGAAGAGACCAGTGCCAAGAACCCGTACGGCTACGACCGGGAGACGGACACTGTCCGGGTCGGTCAGCACGACCTGGCCCGGCTTCTGTTGATGTTCCGCACGCTGATGCGCGAGCAGCGGCCCGGCCGGTGGAAGCACATGGACGACTTCGACCTGTCTTTCGAGCGCCTGGCCGACGCGGTCGATGCCGCCGGCGAGGCCCGGCAGGGCAAACGCTGGACCGGGCCTGATCTACGGATGCGCTGCACTACCACCGAAGCCGCCTACACCTGGCCGGACGGCGCTCCCTACGACGGCGGGACACCGGTGACGTGGAAGGTGCCGGGCTACCCGTCCCACGCCGTGGCGGAGGGCTCCAGGCGCCGGGACAGGTCGCTGTGCGGCTTCAGCTGGGCGCAGTGGGAAGGGCGCGCCATGGAGGGCCTGCCGGAGTGCCTGGAGTGTCTGCGTGAGGTCCAGCTCGGCGCCGAACGCTCCCGTGGCCGCTGGTGACTACCGGCGTGGATACGCGTTGCCGCCTGGGCGGCAACGCGTGGATACGGCCGTGGCTACGATGCGGAACGCCACGACCCCGGCAGTTGCGATGCCGGGGTCGGCTGCAGGCCCTCGCCTCACAACCTCATAGCTCAGCGCGTCTACCTGGGGAAACAGCCTGTGAGTCTCATAGACCTCACAGCTTTCGGCTGCCCGCGTGACACCTCTGCTCTTCCGTCGTCTGGCACGCTGTGGCGCGCGGCGAGCTGGTGTGTCTTGCTGCGGAAGGGGGGTTCAGTGACCGAGTTCGACCGTGAGCAGGGTGAGGTGCGGATACCGCGTGCGGCCCTGGACGCCATGGCCGCGGCGCTGAGCGTGCGCACGGTGGCGATGCGGACCTGGCCCGACGGCATCGAGTGGATGTACCCGCTCGGGACGTGGGAGGAGCCGCACCTGGAGGTGGCGCTCATGCCCGGCGGCGACGAGGTGTGGCTGCGGATGTCCACCGACCGCTCCAGCTTCGCCGTGTGGACCATCGAGCAGTGGTGGAACTTCGCCGGCGAACTGCCCGGCGCGACGCCGCAGGACTGAGCCGCGGCGGAGTCAGCTGCTCTTGATGAGTCGGCTGATGTCGAACGGGAGGTCCTCCGCCAGCTTGAACAGCGGCTCCAGGACGCCGTGGTACACCGGGTCGGTGTGGGGCGGGCAGTGCTCGGTCAGCAGACAGCCGGCGGCCTCGTCCTTGGTCCGGGGGTGGGCCGCTTCCTCGTCCGCGGCAATCTCCACTACGAGCTCGATCGCGTCGTCGACGCCGTCGCGCACCTGGGCCCACCGCTGTGCCGTGTCCTCGCGCTCGTTCGGGAGGCTGTGCTCGGGCTTGCGCTCGGGAAGGAGATCGGCCACCGGCACCGACAGCGCCTCGTACAGGCGGCCCAGCGTCGGTTCCTGGCACAGTTCCTCCACCGTCGTGGCCGTCAGGGGCGGCTTCGCCCCCGCGACGCGCTGCAGAACGGTGACGCCCAGGACGACCGCCGCGGCCGTGTACCGCCAGGCGGTCAGCGCTACCTGGCGCTCATACGCGGCCGCGCCGCGCGCGATCTCCTGGACGGCCTGCCCGTAGAACGGGAACGTCGTGTTCGCCTCGTGTATGTCGGCCACGTCACCGCCGCTCTGGAGCCGGTCCCAGAGGGCGCTCGCCGACTGCAACTCGTACCGCGTGGTCAAGACCGCCGCGTTCAGCGACCGCAGCGCCCCCACCTCGATCGTCGTGAGCGAGCCGGGCTCATCGAACCGTGCAAACCGCATCGCCACTCCCCACCCCGGGTCCAGATCAGTCCCTGGCACGCTACCCGGCACCGCCGCAACGGGTGACTACTGCGCGTGGATACGCACTGCCACCCGGATGGCAGCCAGCGAATACGGCCACCAGGGGCCGAGACTCGTTACCCGCGCGCACCGCGAAGCGTCTACTGGTCAGACGGGATCGGTGAACGAGATCGGCTTGCCGGTGGCGTGGGCGTATGCGATCTCCCTGCTCGTGGACTCGCCGATATACCCGCCTGGGTTGACGACCAGGACCCGGTCAGCCAGGTCGATCTTGCGCAGGTGGAGGGCGTCCAGCGCGGTCTTCTGCTCGTTGGTGATCAACTCGTCTGCTTCGCCTGGCGCGACGACAATGACACCTGCGAAAGTCAGATCACGGTTCGCCGTACGCATCTGGTCCACGAACCGGGTAGAGCCGCAGATGCAGACAATCTCAGGTCGGTCGGGCACCGCTCAGTCCTTCGGTCGATCGGGAAACCGTCAGTGTGCATGTTGACATCACAGACAGGCACATGAGCCGGAGGACCGACGCTCGCCAACGTCAGAGCAGCCGCGAGGCCGGTGGTTTCCTCGAAGAGGATCCCGGCCGGCGCGTTGGCTCGCCTACGGTCGCTCCATGACCAGTGAAGGCGTAGTCGTGGATGAGGCGGTCCGTGCGGCGTGGGACTCCTACCGGGTCTTGGAGAAACGGACTTCCGCTAAGGAGCGCCAAGAGGCGCAGCGGCGGGTCCAGGCCGCGGTGGGCGCGTATGGGCGTGAGGAGGTGTCCCGGGGCACGGTCTTCCTGGTGGGTGTGCTGACCGGGTACCTGATCGCCGAGCAGTCCGACGGCGAGGACCGGCTCGATCCGCTCAGCGATCTGATCCCCGCCGTGATCCGGCGGCTCCCCAGCTTCAAGATGGCCGACCCGGCTCAGGTGCCGATGGTCACCGGCGTTCTCATGGCCGCCGCGATGGGCATGGACACCGTGGCGTGGCGCGACCGGTTCGGACAGATTCCGCCGGAGGAGGCTCTGGTGCACGGCTTCGTGTTGTGGCTGCTCGCCGACCTCTTCGATTCCCTGATCGAACAGCCCGGAGCCATCGACCGGATGATGCGGGAGACCTTCGACTCCATGGCCGCCGAACACAGCTGACGTGCGGGCGGGCGGGTGGCTATCGGCGGAAGCAGCCGTGGCTACGATGCGGAACGCCCCGACCCCGGCAGTTGCGATGGGTCGGGGCGTTGCCACCGGGTGGCTATCCGAGCCAGACGATGTTCAGGACGGTCAGGCGGTGCAGGGCCCTGTTTACCCAAGGGCTCCGAATTCAGTAGTCGAAATCCATGTAGTCGATTTCGTTGATTTCGACGTCCGAGAGTCCCATGGCGCGGCCGCCGCTGTCCTGGAAATAGACGTCCTTGAACCCTTCGGCGATGATCCCGCGCATCTCCTGGTCGCTGGCTCCGGTGTCGCGGGCGTCGAACAGGCGCTGCGCGTACGCCGGGGGGAGGTGCACGGTGAGTCGCCGGAAGCGTCCGTCGTCGGTGGTGCCGACCGGCGCGGTGTAGCCGAACCGGGCGCGGGTCTCCACCGTGATCCCGGTTGCGGCGGCGGCTTGCTTCCGCCGGCGCTTGCGCACCTGCGGCTGCCACCGGGACCGTACGGCCGCGTCGATCTTCGCCGCGATGTCCTTCGGCGGGTGCTTGCGCTCGCCCTTGCGGTAGCGCTCCACCGACCGCTGACTGACGCCGAGCTCCTGGGCGACGGCCTTGGTCGTCTTGAGCTGCTTCATCAGGAAGTTGATGCGGCCCCGGAGGGTCTTGGGCGGCTCCCGGGTGAACGCCTCCCGGTCGGCCCGCTCGATCGCGTCCTCGATCTCCCCCACGGGTTACTCCCCTTCGTCCAGGACGGCGTCGCCGCCCTTGATGTGGCGGGCCGGGTTGAGGCCCTTCTCCATCAGGTCGACCGCCCACGCCATCTCCTGGACGCCCTCCACCTTCGCCAGGCCCGGCGTGGGACCGAGCCGGAAGCCGCCAGGCTGGGGCTTGCCAGAGGCCGCGTACGGGAGGAAGTCGAGCGGGCTGCTGCCGGGGCTCGGGTAGACGACGCAGTCGGACAGCACGGCGAGCGGGTACAGGCCCGTCATCTTCGCCATGTTGCCCAGCTTGCGGTGCATGTTGACCCGGGCCTTGCTGATGACGGCGGCCCGGATGTCGGGGCGCCAGGTCGGGCGCTCCAGGGCCGGCCACCGCTCGCCGTCCTTGTACTTGCGGCCCTGGGGGCGCTCGCGGAGCTTGCCGACGCCGCCCTTGACCGTGGCCTTGATGGCGGAGAGGACGGCTGCGAGGGCCGGGTCGGTCTGCTTGTGCCGCTCCATCGCCGCGAGGAACTGGCGGTCGTCCAGGTCCTTGGTGACGCCGAGGTCGGCGAGGGTGTCGACGTACGCGTTCTTGAGCCGGTCGTGCCACGGGTCCAAGTACGCGCCCGTCTCGCGCCGCAGGTACGCCTCGATCGGGTGGACGTCGTGGCCGAGCTCCTGGGCGTAGGCGACGGTGTGCGTCTGGTACCAGGCCGGGCCGGTCGGGCGGGTGCCGTCCGGGGTGAACGGGCTGGGCAGGCGCGGGTCCAGCTCGATGTGGCTGAGGTCGACCAGCCAGGAGCCGGGGATCTTCGGGTTGAACTTCGGGGCGTTGAAGTGGTCGGGGGCGGACAGGCCGACGACCAGGCGGGCCGCGGCCGCGAGGAAGGCGGTGTTGAGGTCCAGGCCGACCGCGAAGGGCAGCAGGCACTCCTCATCGCTGAGTAGGTCCACCGACCGCACCCACTGGTATGCCTCCTCGTTGAGGAAGCCGCCCTTCCAGCCGCTGCCGACGACGACGGGGTGCTCAGGGGTGGCCTCCGGCGGCGCCGGGTCCATCGGCTCGGTCCCGAGGCTGCCAGGGTTGTAGCCGGACACCCAGTTGCCGGTCTCCGGGTCCTGCACGGCCTTCGTGGGCGGGCGCAGCGCCGTCATCAGCTCCAGACCGGAGACGGCCGTGGAGCCGCGCGGGGTGATGACGCGCTGGGCGTAGACGCCGAGGACGCGGGCGATGTCGGCCGGCTCCATGTCCGCGACGCCGGGCCAGGACCGTGCATCGAGGGCGTCCCAGGAGAGGATCGCGAGCTGCACGCACTGCCGCTCGCGCCCCTGGGCCTTGCGGTAGATCCGCGCCCACGGGCCGAAGCCGCGCTGGGTGAGCTGCCACTTCGCCTTCGCCACCTGCTTGACGACCGGGTGGTCCTCGGGCAGGCGCAGGGAGCGGCGCTCCTCGTGGCCCTCCAGGCGCTCCGGCAGGCCGAGCTTCACGGCGGCCGCGGCCGTGAGCGCAATCAGCGGATCGGAGTCCTTGCCGTGGCGGTTGAGCTTCGGGGCGCCGAGTCCGGACTCGCGCAGCGTCCACTCCACCAGCTCCGGGATCGTGGTCGCCGGGCAGTCGAGCACGATGCCGCCCACGCCGTACGCGGAGCCATCGGCGTCCAGCACGGCGAGCGGGCCGTGCGGAAAGCGCGGGTCCAGCGCGGGCGCCGCCGCCTTCTTCGCCGCGGGGCGCCGCGACGTCGCGACCGGACGGACAGGACGCTCGTGCGCGGCCGGGGCGGCGGGGACCTGCGGTGCCACCGTCGCCTGCGGAGCGGGCACGGCCGGGGCGGTGAACGTCTCCGGCACCGACTGCGGCTCGGCCGCCGGGGTGGGCGCGGGGGCGGGAGATCCGTGCGCGGGGTACTTCGCTGCCCAGCCCTCCAGAAGCCTCTTGTACGCCTCGAGGCGCGGCGGCTTCGGCTCGCTCCGGCCGTTCTCCCAGTTCTTCACCGTCTGGGTCGTCGACTTCAGGGCCTGAGCGAGACGAGCCTGCGTGATGCCGGCGGCCTCGCGGAGCCGTGCGCGCTCCGCCGGGGGCGGGAGCTGCGGCTCCTCTGCCAGCAGGGCCTCGATGTTCGCGAACAGCTCTTCCTCAGATGCCATATCTGTCTACCTCCACCCTGAACACTAGCACGCTTTAACCCTGATGGAAGATTCTATTTATCCCTCGCGTTTAACCCGATCGGTGTATGCTGCGTGGCGTCGCCAGGGATGGCGGCCGAAACCGAGCAGGGAGTTGCGTTGAGAGACGAGGACGTCGTCCCGGTCACCCTGGCCGAGCGTCAGCACGAGGAGATCCTGGTTACGGAGATCCTGCCGACCTGGACCAAGCACGCCGTCCCTCAGGACCAGCCGGTCGTCCTGGTCGTCGCCGGGCCGGCAGGCAGCGGGAAGTCCTACCTGTGCGACCTCCTGCTCGCGGTCCTCAGCCGACGGGGCGGGGCGGTACTGATCGGCCGCGACCTCTACAAGAAGGCCCACCCCCAGTACGACGCCCTCATGCGCAGCGATGACCTCACGGCCGGTGTGCGAGTGCGCCCGGACGTCCTGCGATGGCAGGCCGAGGTCGAGGCGTACGTACGCCTCGAACGCTTCGACGCGGTCTTGGAAGCCCCCATCGCCGACCTGGCGGAGGCCATCGCGACGGCCCGCGTCTGGCGCGCGGCGGGCTACCGGGTCGAGGTGGTGGCGCTGGCCACGTCGGAAGCCGAGGCGCAGCTCAGCGGGTTAGACCGGTACCTGACGCAGGTCGACGAGCAGGGCGTGGGCCGGTCCGTGTCCTGGGGCAACCTCGAACAGTGCACGCGCAACCTGCCCCTGTTCCTGGAGGCCGTCGAGGCCGAACGGCTCGCGGACCAGGTCATGGTGGTGCGCCGTGGCCTTCACGTGCTGTACCGCAACGAGCTCACCGCGGATGGAACGTCCTGGCGGGAAGCCGCGGGCGCCTCCGAGGCGCTGACGGCGGAGTGGGGTCGGCCGTGGACCGCGCCGGAGACCTGGCAGTTTCGGCGCCGTCTGAACAGTACGGAGCAGCGGCTGCACCCGGCGGTGCTTGCGCCAGAGCGCCGTCTGGCGGTGGCCGGAGGGCTGGAGCGCGCCTTCGCACTGGCCGAGCCGGTGCGCCGCATTGCCCAGCCGCTCACGGTTCCGCCTGGAGTCGACTACCACCGGCTGTCGGCCAGCGAGCACCGGTGGATCTTCGACGAGCTGGTCATCCCGGGGTATCTGAGCTCCATCACCCCGCAGGACGACCCCGTCACCCTGTACGTGATGGGCCCGCAGGGAGCGGGGAAGTCCTACATGGCGCGCATGCTGCGCCGGGCGTTACGCCAGCGCAGACCCATCGGGATCGAGGGCGGCACATTCAAGGCGCTGCACCCCGACTACCGTCGGCTCCTCGAGGAGGAGCCGCGGACGGCCTCCGCGCGGATCAGGCCGGACTACCGGGCGTGGCAGGAGATGGCCGAGGCGTACGTACGGGCGCGCCGCGGGGACATGCTGATCGAGATCGCCCCGGACAGCGTCAGCCACTTCCTGAACAGTGCGCGGCGCGACCACCGGGCGGGCCGGCGCGTGGAGCTGGTCGTGATCGGGGGGCGTGCCGCGGACAGCAGGCTGGGGACCGCGACCCGGTGTGCCGAGATCGCCCGCCTGGGCGGCCGGCCGCGGTTCACCGCGGCCGCCGCCCATAACGCGACGTTCAGCATCATCGCCACCGTGGCCGACGCCGCCGAACGGTCCCCGTTCGTTCACCGCATCTCGGTGGTCCGCAGGGACCTGACCCCGGTCTATCTCAACGAGCGCACTGCGGACGGCGCCTTGAGCGGGCGGCCCCGGGCCGGGCAGGTGGTCGAGGCCGAGCAGCGCCGCCCGTACACGTCGGCCGAGGCGGCCCAGCTCCTCGCCACCCTCAGGCGGTTGGAGGGGGAGCTGCCGCAGTACCGGTCGGATCTGGTCGAGATCGCCGCGCTGGCCTGGCCTCTGATGCCCGCCCGCCTGCAGCCGCGCACCCTCCCCTTCACGGTCACCACGGCGCTGCTGCCCGCCCTGCAGCACACGCCCGGCTACTGGCCGCCCAGCTCCTGGGAACGGGCAGCGTAGCGGGCCGCGATCTCGGCCACCTCGTCCGCGTCTGCGTCCTGGAGCGCCTGGAGATCGGTGGCGCACGCCGTCCACTGCTCCTTCAGTTCCTTCAGGCGCTCGGAGTCAGGGCCGGCGGCCCGCTCCTTCATGATCTGTTCGGTGTACCAGTTGCTCACGTCCTGCACGAGTTGCTTGACGACATCGGGATTCGGGTGCTCTGACAAGGGGGTTCCTTCACGTCTCGGGATGCGGTGGGGCGACATTGTCTCTGGCCGAGACGATGCGGGAACGGCGCCTACGTTGCGGAAGGTGGCCACACCGCACGCCCCAGGCCCTACGGTTGATACCGTCGATGATCATTCTGGGGGGACCGACCGTGGCCGACCTTCGTGCGCTGTTCAGCTCCAATGACCCGTCGTCGTTCGATGTCGCGGAGGCGTTCACCGACCGGCACAGCCAGTGGGTCCTGGTGGCCGCCGCGCTGGAGGAACACCTGCGCCGCATCGCCGGCCCCTCCTTCGACGTGGAGGACCTCGAAGCCCCCCGCAGCAACGTGATCGTCTTCCACGGTGTGGGCGGTGTCGGGAAGTCGACCCTGCTCCGCAAAATCGAGGCCGCGCTCACCGCCGCCGAGCACCGCCCCGAGCAGTGGGGCGCTCCCACGTGGACGGACCGGGTGCTGCCCATCCGGATCGACCTGTCGAGGGCCGCGTCGACCGGCTCGGACTTCGAGCGCGTCATCCTGACGATCCGCCTCGCGCTCGCCGAGGCCCTGGGCAGGCCGATGCCGTCCTTCGACGTGGCGCTGCGGAACTACTGGGAGCACGTGCACCCAGGGGAGCCGCTGGACGAGTACATCCGGCGGTCCGGGCTGGCCGGGAAGTTCGCGGACATGCTGCCCCAGCAGCTTCAGGCCGGGGTCGGGGAGGTCGCCGCCGCCCTGGCGCTGCCCGGCCTGGTCGGCTCGGTCGCCGGACAGCTCACCTCGGCGCTGGTGAACGCGCTGCGCGAACGCCACGAACGCGCCCAGGCCCTGGCCGGCGCCACGCGGACAGCAGCCCTGCTGGAAGCCACCCCCGACCTGGAGGCGCTGTCCTACTACCCGCACCTGCTGGCCTGGGACCTGAGCCGGCTGCCCGCGAAGAAGCGCATCGTCCCGGTGGTCCTGCTGGACACCTTCGAGGACACAGCAGACCGCCACCGGGACTTCGAGCGGCTGCTGCAGCGCCTGGTCTGGCTCATGCCCGGCACCTTCTTCGTCATCGGCGGCCGCAGCCGCCTGCCTTGGGCGGACCCCGCGCTGCACGGCCAGCTCGACTGGACCGGCCCCGCCGCCTGGCCCGGCCTCGCCGCCTCCTCCGCCTCCCTGACGGTCCCGCAGCCGCGGGCAGCCGGCTCCGGCGCCCGGCAGTATCTGATCGGCGACCTCTCCCCCGAGGACTGCGAGACCCACCTCACCCGCCGCCTCGTCCAAGACGGCCAGCCCCTCATCGGCGCCGACATCCGGGCCGCGATCACCGCACGCTCCCACGGCCTGCCCCTCCACCTCGACCTCGCCGTCAGCCGCTTCCTGGAGATCCGCCGAACCGGCCGCACCCCCACCACAGCCGACTTCGACTGCACCTTCCCCGCCCTCCTCGCCCGCACCCTCTCCGACCTCACCCCCGAGGAACGGCACCTGCTGCGCTCCGTCGCGTTGCTGGACGCCTTCGACCTCGACTTGGCGACCCAAACAGCGGGCTTCACTCACCAGGCCGCCGCCCGGCGGCTGGCCGAACGGCCCCTGATCAGCGAGAACCCCTACGCCCTGTGGCCCTACCACCTGCACCGCGCGATCCGCAGCGCCGTACAAGATGACGAGCACAGCGACGACCGCTGGACGAACGCCGACTGGCACCAGGCCGCCACCCGCGCCCTGGCCGCCCTCGGCGACCAGTGGGCGAAGACCACCGCTCTCGCCCCCAGCCGCATGCTGCTGGTGGCGTGCCTGCGCCAGGGCCTGCGCCTCGCCCGCGACCACGGCCTGACCGGCCTGGGCTGGCTCATCGAGGCCGCCTACGTCTACACCGACGACTCCGTCTGGGAACCCCTCGCCCTGCCCACCCCGGCGGACCCGGCACCGGACACTCCCGCCGACGCCGTGGCCGAGCTCCTCACCGCGATCGCCCGCCGCCAGCACGAACACCGCCAGCGCACCGCCGACCGCCTCACCGCCGTCCTCGACACCGGCCTACTGCCCGCCGAGCTCACCGAGATGGCCCTGTACTACCGGGCCAAGGCCCACAAGGACCTCAGCCACAACGCCGCCGCCCGCACCGGCATGCAGCAGGTCGCCGACGCCGACGGCCGCCTCGCCCCCAAAGCCCGCCGCGGCCTGGCCAACCTGGCCCGCCTCGCCGGCGACTTCCCCACCGCCCTGGCCGCCGTCCCCACCCTGGGCTGGACCGGCCGCCACCATCGCGTCCTCGGCGACATCCACTGGTCCCAAGCCGACACCGCCCAGGCCGTCGCCGCCTTCGAAGCCGGCCGCGCGGAAGCCGAGCAACACGGTGCCGCCGGCGAGCGGGCCATGATGCAGGTCCGCCTCGCCCTCGCCGTCTCCTTCACCGACCCCGACCGCGCCGACGACGAGCTCGCCCTCGCCCACCAGCTCCTCGACGGCCTCGACCAGCGCTCCAACACCCTCCTTGCCCAGGTCGTCGCCCTGATCAAGGACGCCGGAACCAGCGACGTCACCGACCGCGCCCAGAGCCTGAACGCCGAGATCGAGGCCGCAGGACTTCCCTTCCTCCACCGGTTCGTGGAGCTCGCCCTCGCCTTCCACCACGCCGTCCGCGGCGAAGACCAGGCCCTGGCCGCCACCATCGACCGGCTGCGCACGCTGACCGCCACCGGCGACTTCGCCTACTTCACCGACATCGCCCACTTCATGGCCGCCCTGCCCCTGCCGGGGCCGTCGACCACCCGCTGGACCACGAGCGAAGACGACGTCCGCTCCGCGTGGCGCGGCCTCGTCCAGGCCCGGCAGGAACACCTGCTCGCCGGAAACTGACCCTGGACGCGCGACGGCCCCGACCAGAAGTGTCTGGTCGGGGCCGTCGCCATGTACGGGCCGGGCGCCGGGCCCGGATAAATCAGCCGGCGTCGGGGCGCTGCCCCACGAGCTGGGTGAGCAGCTCGATGATTTGGGCCTGGTTCCGGTCGATCTTCTCGTCCAGGGCTTCGACCTTCTGGTCGAGGTTGCCGATCTGGAGGCGTACCGCGGTGAGGTCGGACTTGATGATCCCGAACTCGCGGTCGTGCTTCTCCGCGACCTCTTCGAAGCGCCGGGTCAGGGCAGCGAGCTCGCTGTGGGCGATGGGGTCCTCGGGCACGCGGGCGCTCCTGCCAAAACGAACAGCAAATGTCGGAGGGTCCACGATAACGCGCTCGCGCCCCGTCCGGCCCAGGTCCTACAAGCCCCTCGACAGGGGGAGAGGAACGGAGCTGCTGGCGTGGCCGAGTAACCACGTAGAAGTTCAGCGGTCGATGTGCACAGTGACGTACAGGTCCCCCGGCGCGCCACCGTGCTTCCCCGGCCCGCCCAGCTCCCTGAGTCGAATCTTCTGTCCGTCGCGGAGGCCGGCGGGAAGGCGGATCTTGTAAGTGTGCCGCTCGTGGATGACCTGGCCGGTCCCGTTGCACGTGGTGCAGGTGCGTGCCGCGTTCTCGTCTTCTCTGGTGGCACAGACGAGGCACGCCCGGTGGGCGGTGACGCGCAGAGGGATGATCCCGCCGTCCGTGGCTTCCGCCTGGCTGACGACGACCTCGGTGGCGACGTTCGGGCCGCGGCTGGGCGGTGTTGCCCCGAAGTGGCGGTCGTTGATCTCTTTGAGTACGTCCCAGACTGCTCCGGCGCTGGCTGGTCGCTGAGCCGGATCCTTGGCCAAGAGGCGGTCGACGAACCGCTCCAGCTCCATGGGCACGTCCGGGCGCAGGGTACGCAGCGGGGCGGGCTGCTCCTTGATGTGCTGGTTGACGAGGTGCCAGGAAGTGCCGTTGAAGGGCCGGCGGCCGGTGACCATCTCGTAGAGCACGCATCCGAGCGAGTACAGGTCGGAGCGGTGGTCGAAGGTGCCGGACAGTGCTTCGGGTGCCATGTAGGCCGGGGTGCCGATCAGTACGCCGGTGGTGGTCACGTCGTGTCGGCCGTCGCTGCCCTTGGTGATGCCGAAGTCGACGACCGTCGCCTTGCCGTTGGACCTGATCATGATGTTGGACGGCTTGATGTCCCGGTGTGTCAGGCCCGCGTCGTGCGCGGCCTCCAAGGCGTCGGCGATGCAGGCCGCGACGTACATGGCCTTCGGCAGGGGCAGTCTCCCCGCTTGCAGCGCAGCGCTGAGCGGTTGGCCAGCCAGGAGCTCCATCACCAGGTAGGCGCACGTCTGCCCGTTGTGCATCGCGGAGCCGAAGTCGTGGACGGTGACGATGTTCGGGTGGGCGAGGCCGCCGGCTACTGCTGCCTCGCGGGCGAACCGGGCCACCTGTCGACTGCTGCCCGCGTCACCGGTGAGGACCTTGACCGCGACCAGGCGGTCGACGCGGGGGTCGTGTGCCTTCCAGACCTGGCCGAAGCCGCCCGCGCCAATGGGCTCGATCAGCCGGTAGCGCCCGTCCAACACAGCTCCTGCTTGCACGACTCCCCCCTTCGGCGCTCACCGCGACGCACGGTGTACCAGGCGTGTACCCGTCACGCTACGCCGGGACAACCGCCAGTAACAGGGAAGTGCTGATCTACAGCGTTCGGCTCAGGCCGTGGTCCGCAGTGCAGCCGGCTGAGGGACGATGGCCGCCGTCCCGGCTTCCCGGGCCGCTCGCTCGGCACGGGCCCGGCGCAGGGCGGCGGCCTCGGTCGCCGCAGCCTGACGGCGTCGCTGGACGCGGGGCTGCTCAATCGGGGCCGGCGCACCGTCCGGAACGGCGTCGAGTTCGGGAAACGCCCGGCGGCTGAGCTCGCGCATCGCCTGGCTCTGCCGCTTCACCGCCTCCGCAATGCCCGAGTCCACCTGTCGAGGCGGCGCGGCCGCGCGGTGCGCCTCGATGGCACGGCGGTAACCCTCCGGCGGGGTCCGTCGCTGCATTGGAGCGGCGGGCGGCGCGGCCGGTAGCGGGGCGGCGTCGGCCCGGCCAGGCGCGGGTACGGCGCCGGGCGGCAGGATCCGCAGGGCGTGTACGACCGTACGGCCCGCCGCAGTGTTAGCGGCCGCGATGACCCGGGCCTGCTCCAGGCGCGCCTTCGTCGCCCAGGCGGACGACTCCGGGCACACGGTGAGCTGGCCGGACTCCGGATCGAAGCCCACGGCGGCGACATGCCCGGCGAGGTCGGGGGCGATGGCCGCCCACCGCTCGCACAGGGAAGCGCCGGCGGCCGGGAGCGTCCAGGCCCGCTCGGTGACCAGCGAGCCGAGCGCGGCACCGAGGCCCATCGGCTCGCGCCCGTCCCGCCGCACCGTACGGACCAGCCGCGGCTTCGCCTTCGCCTTCTGGCCGCTGCCGTTCTTCCGCGCCGCCTCCATCGCGGCCCGCAGCGCGACCCGCGCCAGGTCGACGCCGGACACCTCGCTGCCGCTCATGCCTGCCCCCACGGCGTGTAGCCGAGCTCCAGGTGCCCCAGGCCGGACAGGCGCTGCACGGTCGCGACGAACGCCCGGGTGAACAGGCGCTGCGCCGACGTCTCGCCGTACCGGGCGATGTGGTCGTGAACGACCTGGTGATCGGCGGCCGCGCGGTCGCGCCAGTCCAGGACCTGCTCCCGGGTGAGGTCCTCGAGGACCAGCTCCTGGTCCTCGTCGACGTCGGCACGCACCGGGGCCGAGGCCGGGGCCGGGATGTCGGCGGCCGGGCGCGGCGCAGGCACCACGACTGGGGCCAGCGGCGCGGCCGGGACATCGAAGTCCGGCTGCGCGGCCGCGGCTTCGACACGGGCCTGGGCGGCCGCGGCCTGCTGCTCACGGACCTGCGCCCACCGGTGCTCACGCATCCACGCCTCGGCGGTCACCGTCTCGTGCAGCTGCCGGTCGGTGGCCGCACGGCGCTCCGCCTCGGAAGCACCGGGCATCGAGGCGTCGACGGCGGCCGCGACCGCATGGCGGGTGGCTCGGCGGTCGGCCTGCCGGTCCTCGCAGCGCGGGCAGTCCTGGCCCGAGTCCAGCAGCACCCGGTCGTCGCACCTCACGTCGGAGCACTGCTGACGCTGGGGCAGGGCCCGACCGATCAGCCAGCCCACCGGGTCCGCGATCGGGCCGCCCAGCCGCATCTGATCCTCCAGGCGCCGGGCGATCCGGTCGGCGAGGACCTGCGGAGCATCGGCGCGACCGGCGAACCCGGCCAGCCGAGCGAGCTCGCTGCGGGCGGCGGCCTCCACCAAGCGACGGGCGGCCGGACGGTCCAGACGCGCCCAGACCAGGTCGACCGGAGCCAGGACGGCCCGCAGGTCCTCCGGCGGCAGAGGCACCCTCCCCCGTTGCTGCCTGCCCTGACCCGAACCCTCCACAACCCGCACCGGAGAGCCGGCCACCGGCCCGCGGCCGGGCTTCTTGCTGCTCATCGACGGGGACTTCTGCTGCTGTTCCCCGCGCAGCGGGCCGCCGTCCTCGCGCACGCACGCGCGGTCCGGCAGACCACCGGTCCCACCACGGCCTTCGCCGGAAAAACCACCAGAGAGCGAGAGGGGAGAGACGGGAGTAACCACAGAAGCGTGAGAGGCGTGAAGGTGTGCAGCAACGGCGAGGTCTGCCGAACCGGCCTCCTCCCCCTGCCCAGCGCCCTCCATCCCAGCAACCACAGGGGTCACAGCCTCTCCGGCCGCCTCATGATCCCCGGATGCACTATCGGCGAGGTCTGAAAACACCGAGTCGGCGGCCTCGCGGGCCTCCGGGACGAGTATGCCGTGGGCCTGGGCGACCGGCAGCAGCCGCACCCGGCTGCGGGCGTTCAGCCCGGACGCCGTCTCCCGGCGGTCCACCGTCAGCACGCCCCGCTCCTGGAGCCGCGACAAGACCTTCGCACCGGCCGCCGGCGAGCAGCCCAGCAGCCGCCCGGCCGTCGCCGCCGGACGTCCCCGCTCGGTGTCCACGCTGCCGGAGCACAGCTGCAGCCAGCCACGCGAGTTCGAGGACAGCACCATCAGCAGCAGCCCGAGCCGGTCGGTCGCCGCCCCGCGCCCCGTACGGTCCGCGAGCATCCCGGCAGGGGTCGCCCCGTCCTTGGTCGACCAGCCCGGCGCGAACAGCACCTCGATCAGCTTCAGCAGCACGATCAGCTCCACCCGCGACAGCGCCAGGACGTGCCGCCGGTCCCCGCCGTGCTGCGCCCGGTACATCGGGATCACCCAGCACTCCAGGCCCGTCACCCGCCCGGCCGCGCTGGTCGTCTCGTTCGAGCCCAGCACGCCGCGCTCGCGCAGCTCCGGCAGCACCTGATGGGCGATCCGGGACGGCTTGAGGCCCACCCACCGGCCAAGCTCCTTGGCGGTGATCGTGGTCCGGTAGTTCGTCGCGACCTTCGCCTTCGCCATCAGCACCACCGCCGCGAGGCGCGCGGGGTCGCCCACCCCGTCCAGGGCAGGGGCCGACACCAGGGCACGCACCGCGCCGAGCAGCCGGGCGCGCATCGTCTCGGTCAGCTGGAGCGGGTTGCCCAGCTCCAGCTGACCGACCGGACCGGCCTGCGCCGGCACCGACCGCAGCCGACGACGCGAGCGCCCGACCGGGGCCTCGTCGACGGAGTTGTCGACGAGCTCCGAGCGCGGGTGCACGAGCAGGGCGGCTGACGCCGCGACCGGGCTCACCGGCCCGCCCGGAAGTACGAGATGGAGATCATCTCGGCAGCCTTGCGCAGAGCCCCTGTGGACAAGGGCCGAGAGGCGCGGAGAACCCCGTTCGCTCCCGCCCGGCGGGCAAGAATCTTCGATCCCGTCCCGCCCCACGGGACGGAACCGTGCATCGTCACGGCGACCGGCGCCGCCAGGAGGACAGGGATCCGTGTGACACTCAGGCCCCGGGAATCTTCGTGATTAATGGCGTGAACTGCGCAAACAGGGTGCGCGCGTCCCGTCACGCGGGAAGCGCGGGAGGCCCGAACCTGCCCGAAACGGACACGGTCGAGCTGACAGAAGACACCGATCTCGTGCACTATGGCGGGGACACCATCTCTCATATGCGAGCCGGACCGCCCCGCGAAAGCGGGACAGCCGACGAGTGAATGAGCGGATGTGTTCGCCCCCTCCGTGAGGAGCGGGCAGACACCGAACGGCAGGGGGAAAATTTCTCCTCTCGTTTTGGTGGAGCTGAATCGCAGAGCCCCTGTGGTGGGGGCCCCGTGGTGAAGCGCGCGCAGCTGGCACTGCTGCGGCTGTGGTGGCCGTGGTGAGTGGCCGGGTGTAGCGATGCAGATGAACTGGCTCGATGAGCCGAAGCTCAGGACCGGGTGAAGACCGGGACTGAGCGACCGACCTGGATGGTTAGTCGGGTCGGAGCGAAGGGCCGCGCGAGGCCGAGCAGGTGGTTAGTCCGCTTGATGGCGCGCGCGGCCGGTGGCAGTTACGTCACCCCGACCCCCTCGAAAGCGAAGGCGGAGTCGGCGTACCTGAATGCGTTCCTGACGGTGTGACCGCGATGGTGAAACGGCGTCGTGCCGCGTGAAGTTCCGTGCGGGCGGGTAGCCTTCATCCCGCGATCACCTCCCATCAGGTGTCGCCCGAACAGGGCCTTGCCCCGTTCGATAGCCCCCGTGGACCATGCCCGGTCCTGGGGGCTTTCGCCGTTATCGATCACATCTCCGCACAGCCTAGCCCTACAACCGGACACAACCGTGGGATGAATTCGCGCAACGTCCGAGCCGCCCGGAGTGCCGCGCGATTTCGTCAAGGGGTTGCCCGCGTACGGGCAACTGATTGCGGAGAGGTAAGCCCCGGTCACGAGAGTCCCTCCAGATGGGAGTTGCTTGCCTTCGCCGCGTCGGCGAGCTCGGGGAGCTCGTCCACGACCACCCCGGCCTCCGCCAGCTGTTCGACACCAATGCAGTCGGCGACGAACAGGGACGGCTCGCGCCAGGCGATGACGACGCGCGCCAGGCCGGCGTTCAGGATGAGCTGCGCGCACGGCGTGACCGCGTGGCGCCGCTGGGAGCAGGGTTCGAGCGTGCTGTAGATCGTCGCGGTGCCCAGCCTCGGGTCGCCCGAGGGCAGTTTGGCGAGCGCGGCTCCCTCCGCGTGCACGTGCGCGTCGGTCTCCCGGCTGTACCCGGTCGCCAGCTCGGTGCCGTCGTCGCCGACGATGACCGCGCCGACCGAGTAGGCGCCTTCGGACGGGGGGCACAGCTTCGACAGGTCAATCGCCCTGCGCATCCAGTACAGGTCACGCTCGTGCGCGGCGGAGGGGCCGTTCATTAGGCGCGTCCCTTCGGGGCGTAGCGGAGGAGCACGACGTCACCGATCGCGCGGGCCTCCAGCAACTGCATCCGGGCGGTTGATCCGCCCGGGTAGGCGGCGGTGCCCAGGAACTTTGGGGCGTCGGCCTGGCCGACCAGGAGCGGGGCAACGACGAGGTGAACCTCATCGGCGAGGTCCTGGGCCATGAGCTGGGTGTGGATCGTGCCGCCGCCCTCCACCATGAGCCGGCCGACTCCACGGCGGCCGAGCTCGTCGAGGACCAGGCCCCAGTCCAGCTCCGCCCCGACGCTGACGACATCGGCCAGGTCGCCGAGCGTGACCTTCACCTTGTCGATGGCCGCGTCCACGGTGAACACCAACTTCTCGCCCCCGTGGTGCCAGAACTTGAGGTCGGCGTCCAAGTCGCCGCTCGCGGTGACCGTCACCTTCAACGGATACTCGGACTTGCCCTCCGCGACCCGCTTTGCGCGACGCTCCTCGGAGTTCACCAGCAGACGCGGGTTGTCCTTCCTCATCGTTGTCGCGCCGATCAGGATCGCGTCGACCGAGGCGCGCACCTCGTCCACGCGGTCGAAATCGTCGGCATTGGAGAGCAGCAGCCGATCGGAGCTCATGTCGTCCAGGTATCCGTCAACGCTCGTGGCGGCGGACAGCAATACATACGGGCGGGCGGTCATCTGATCAGGCATCCATTTCTGATTCGTGGAGAAGAGTTCCGTCGAAAGCGCCGCGGAATTCCGCGACCTCCGACAGGCGCTGCCAGGGCACAAGTGCCTTGTCCAGACGGGCGAGCTCGTTCACGATCCGGCCGGAGCCGGTGCCCTGCGCCACGGTCAGCGCGTGCATCCCGATCGCGGCGGCCTGCTCGGGCACCCGGGCGCCGGCGAGGGACACCGCCTGCCGCGCCATGTAGACGCCGCGGTCGCGGTGGTAGCCGTCGGGGAGCAGCCGGATGGCGCCGCCGAACGCGTCGGCGGCCTGGTCGTGTTTGCCGAGGACCTCCAGGCCCTGGGCGCGGTGAACCTCAACGTACGAGGCGTTCAGCCAGACGCCCCAAGGAGAGGGGTCGGCGGCGACGCCATCGAGGGCGTTCCGCACGTGGTCGATGGCCCGCTCGCTCTCAGAGGACTCCCCCCGCAGCGCGTGGCCGTACGCCTCGTAGGTGCGGGCCACGGCGGCCAGCCGGCTGCGCGGCCGCGCCATCCGCTGCGCAGCCTCGGCCAGGTCCACGACGTCCACGAGATCGGCCATGTCCCCGGCGAGCTGCGCCTTGCGCGCCATCACGTAGGAGGTGAGGTCGACGTCGCCGACGGTGTGCGACCACTGGAAGGCGCGGTCCAGCCAGAACTGGGCCTTCGTGTTGTCCCCCAGGTCCTGGTAGAGCCAGGACAGGAACTCGCCGTACTGCGTCTGGAGCTCCATCAGGTCCTGCCGGTCACTGCCCTTGGCGTCCTGGCGCAGCTGCTTGATGACGTCGATGTACTCGCGCGCGGCCGTGATGGCCTGGCGGGGTCCCAGCAGGTTGTCGCTGTCGATCAGCAGCCTGCGCGTGCGGCGCAGGTGCTCCACCGGCGTCGACCCATACGCGGATGCGGTCCGCGCCTTACTCACCAGACCCGGGATCGCCCCCGAGTCCGCAGCTGCGGGTGATCCCACACCCAGCGCAGCCACGGCTCCGAGTCCCACCCCGCTCCGCAGGAGAGCGCGTCGATCGAGAGCCACCCACACCACCGACCCATCTCGTAGACGACAGGGGACAGAGATCCCCTCTTCGTCCGACGCTGCCTGCTCCGGCAGGGATAAAGCCAGTGCCGCCGACGACTTGGCCACATGAACGGGCGGATTGGCCACATGGCCACGGCCGTCCCCGATGCGCTCCCACAGCCGGAACAGGATGCCGCCCGCGCCCAGTGCCCCGTCCAGCCGGGCGGCCTGGTCCCGGTCGGCCATCCGCTCGGCCCGCTCGAATCGCCCCAGGTGGCTGTGGTCGAGCAGGGCCCGCTTCGCCAGTGTGCGAAGGCTGAGCCCTCGGCCCATACGGAGCTCCCGGAGCTCGTAGCCCCAGTTGTGCAGAGGCGACACCCAAGGCGTCAGCTCGTTCGCCTTCTGCGCCATCTCGCCCCCCAATCCCGTGGTTTATGTGGCCAGTTCACCAGGCCACATGTCAGATCTGGAAGTTGCGACTCCCCCAGAGCTAGAACCGAAGAGTGCAGGTCGGCCTAGACGTGGGAGGTGTGTTTCAGTGGGTTTCGTTCTTGCCGATCTTGGCTTCAATCGCGGACAGCACGTTGGCTGGCTTTCCGTCGTAAACGATGTGCGGTTCATCGGCAGTGGGCGCATGGAAGCGGCCTGCGAACCGCAGCAGGTCTTCCTCGCTGAACTCAATGCTGTTGGCGTCGACGAGTGCGTGGGCATTGCGATCCTGGATCCTTTCCCAGCGCACTTCATGCGGGACGGGCAGGTAGACCAGTACAGGCGTGCCGCCGGCCTCCATCACCGACGCCGCCCACAATCCGCGCTCTTCGGGGGTCCAGAACCCGTGGTCCACCACGACGTCCTGGCCAGCTTTCAGGAGCTGCTGGAGCTCCAGTGCGATGTCCTGAAGGACGGGCGCCTCTCGAACGCGGAACTCACCGCGGGGGAAGTCACGCCCGTAGTGGCCGTAGCGGCGGAACATCTCCTCATCGGGGCAGAGACGCCGGAAACCCGCCTGCTCAAGGGCACGGGCCAGAGTCGTCTTGCCCGCTCCCGGCATCCCGGCCATGAGGATCCCGCAGGGCGCAGGCCCCGGCCGGCCGGACAGAGCGGCGGAGATACGGCTGATCTCGAATCGTCCTTCCAGAGTCAGGATGTCCGCGTGCGCAGCTCGAAGGAGTTCTTCGAGACGCGCACCGAGGCAGTTCACGAGAGTGTCGTCCAGGATCAGGGTGTCGTGACTGGTCACCGTACGACCTCCGACGTAGTGCGCCGAGTGCGTCCGGGAGCACCCAGGTCTACGCCGTACTCCAGCAGTTCCCCGTCGGCGTCCAGGAAGCGTGCTGTCAGCACCAGGATCGCTGCGACGGTGCCGGCCTCCAGTTCCAGGAGCTCGAGGTCGCTCGCATTGGCGATGCGGGCGGTCTCCTCGTCCACGCGCTGTACGACCTTGCGTCCGGTAGTCCGGGCGATGAGGTCCAGCGACAGCCCGCCCTTGAGGCGCTCGCTCTTAGCCAACTCGGGTAGTACTCCGGCGAACTCCGCAGGGATCCAGGACGTGGAGTGGGAGACGATGCCGTGAACATCCCGGTAGACGCGGCTTCGGCGAATCACATCGTCACCAGGATCGATGCCGAAGGCGTAAGCGACGTCATCAGGGGCCGCCACTATGCCGGCGGTGTGACCGCTCGACTTCTCGCCTACTCCCCACGACGACTGCGTCCTGCTGCTGCGGTCGTGGCGCTCTGCACCGGAGGCGAGCGACACAGGACGCGCCATTACCTCGGTGCCGACACCCGGGATGCCCTGGACCAACTTCTCGTCCCGCAGCAGCTTCATGGCCCGGTCAGCCGTGGCCGTGCTGACCTCCCAATGGTCGGCCAGCCCGCGGATGCTCGGCAGCAGGTCACCCGGCGAGAGCTCCCCGGAGCTGATGAGGTCGCGGTAGAAAGCCGCGATTCGCGCGTACGGCGGTCGGTTGTCCGCTCGGGGTTGCCCTGGCATGTCGCCTCGCCTCCTTCTTTTTCGTCTGGGTGCCTCACTATACCGCTTGACACTTGAGGTTACCTGATGCAACCTGATGTATGTAAGGCGGCGGCGCGGTGATCCTCCGGGAACACCGCGCAACCGCACCAGCAAGACCGCAGTAGTCGTCCGCCTTCGGGCGGCCGGGGTCGAGAGCTCCACCAAACTCCCCCGGGCCTGACAGCACGACGACTGCGTGCACCGTCGCAGCGCAGTGCGCTGTCTGTCCTGCGGGACGCCCGGCTTGCCGAGCGACCTGGAGTGGCAGAGAGAGCATCGGCGACGCGCCCCCTGCCACTCCATTCACGAGGAGTCCGCATGTCTGCTTCGACGATTGAGCGCACCGCCCGTCCCCGTAAGAGCCGGACCCGCTCCCGGAACATCAACGGCCGCCCGGCGCTCGTCATCTCCACCCTCCGCCCCCACCAGTACGACCTACGCCCCGCCTGCGCGTCGCTGATCTGCCCTGACTGCAAAACGTGGGTGCCGATCACCGGCATCCAGGCCCGGCAGCAGAAGCTCGTCCCGCACGACACCGGCCGTGCGGGGAAGGACCCGGCCGTCCGCTGCCAGGGCAGCAACCGCCTCGTCACCGTCGACGTCGCGTTCGAGAAGTGGCAGCAGCGCCTCCAGGACGGCGGCGCCGAGACCGCCGCCCGGCGCCCGACCACCGTGCTGCCGAAGGCGTTCAGCCCCCGGACCGACCAAACGCTCCGGGCCCGCGCGCAGCGCACGCCGGCCGGACGCGAAGCCGACTGGAACGCGGTACTGCCCCAGGTCGCTGACGTCGACGTTGCCCGTCGGCAGGTGCCCGCCGGCGACGCGCCGCTGGACGGCCCGACGGTTCCGCTGACCACGCTTCACCCTCAGCGCCCGACCTGCTGACCAACCGCACGATCGACCACGGCCCCGGCCGCCCCGCACGACCGGGGGCGGCCGGGGCCGTGGCTGCTCGTACGAACAGCCTGAACAGCACGACAGCCCCGGTGACTTGAGACCCTCCGGGGCTGTCCAGGACCTACGTGGAGGACCTGATGCAGCCCAGCATCGCACGGAACGACGGCGACTCCGACCCGATCATGGACGAGGCCCTGCGCCGAGTCCGCGAGGGGCGGTGACCGGCATGGACTGGCGCCACAACGCGATCTGCCGCGAAGAGGCGGACCCCGAGCTGTTCTTCCCCATCGGCAACACCGGCCCGGCGCTCCTGCAGATCGAGGAGGCCAAGGCCGTCTGCCGCCGCTGCCCCGTCATGGAGCACTGCCTCCAGTGGGCGCTGGAGTCCGGCGAGGACACCGGCGTCTGGGGCGGCCTGTCCGAGGACGAACGGCGCGCGATGAAGCGCCGCGCCGCCCGCAACCGGGCCCAGACGAGGAAGGAGGCGTCGGCATGAGCGACGCCGACCTGAAGCGCCTGGAGGACTGGCGCCGCCGGACCGAGAAGGAGCACGACTTCGGCCGCCGCGCTCATGGCTGAGGGCCTGTACGACCGCTACATGAAGGCCGCGGCCGCCAACCGCGCGCACGGCGAGACCTGCGAAGGGTGCTCGCCGGACGCGCGGTGCGACACCGGCCAGCGCTTGTACGAGTCGTTCGCCCGGCTCCAGGACTCCTACCTCGCCCAGCAGAAGCAGAAGCGGCGCTGACCCGCCCTGCGGGACGGAAGCCCAACTTCCTGCCCGCGCCCCGCTCCTCAACCAGGCCGGCCGCCCGCACTACGGGCGGCCGGCCTTCCGCACGCCTTCGGTCCGGGAGAGTCTCGGGCCCGCTTCCCCTCGCCAGGAGAGCTCATGCACCGCAGCACCCAGCTCGACACCGCGACCACCATCACCGACACGGCCCGGCAGCTGCCGGAGTCGCTGTGCACGCACCGGCCGACGTGCCCGACCGCCGACAGCCCGGACCGCGAGGCCGCGCACACCATCGCCAGCCACCCCGAACAGGGCTGGAGCCTGCTCTGCAACTCCGTCGTGATCTTCGAGGACACCGGCGAGCTTCTCCCCGACGGCCAGATCATCGCCCCGCACCGCCCCCTCGCGGCCACGGCCTGACGGCTGCCCGATCCGCCCGCACCGACCGCCGAACCCCTGGCGGCCGGGTCGGGCGGTGACAGGGAGCCGGACAGCCCGGACCACGATCCGCGAGGAGAAACCGGATGCACGCCTACACCGGAGCCGCAGCCACCACGGCCACGACGTTCAAGCCCGACGACTACGTGCTCTACCGCAACCCGGAGAAGTTCTGGAAGGGCGAGCCGAACCACACGTTCGTCTGCCGGGTGGAGGCATCCTTCCCCGCGTCCCGCGGCCAGGTCTGCTACACCCTCACCCGCCTGAGCGACAACGGCCGGATCTACAACGCCCAGCCCGCCTACATGCGGCTGCTGCCGTCGGCCGACGCGATGCGCGACATCGACACCGCGCCGCTCAGCACCGACGCGGTCGCCGACGACATGACCCCGGCCGCCGTCGCCTGGCTCACCCAGCAGGCCGCCACCGCCTCCCGGCGGCCGGAACTGCCGCCGAAGCACGCCTGACCCGCACACCCCCCGCACCAGGCTGCGGCCGCCGCCTCCCCTCTATACAGGCGGCGGCCGCAGCCAGGCGTACATCGAGAAAGGACCCGCCGCTGTGACCGCCCGACGCCAGACCCGCCGGCCCGCCACGAAGACGACGAAGACCACCACGACCAGCCCGGCCGACAAGACCCCCGAGACCACCAACGGGGCCGTGGCCACCGCGCCCGCGCCCGGGCCGGAGGTCGACACCGGGGCCGCGGTGACCGCCGCGCGCGCAGAGGCCGACCAGCTGCTCGCCGCCGCCCGCAGCGAGGCCGCCGCACTGCTGGAGACGGCCCGGCAGCAGCAGGCCGACGCCGACGCGATCACCGCGAAGGCGCAGGCAGAAGCCGAAGCCGCCACCACCAAGGCGCAGGCGGAGGCGGACGAAGTCGTCGCCGCCGCGACCGCGCAGGCCGAGCGGATGCGCAAGCTCACCGGCGAGCAGATCTCGGCGGCCGAGGAGACCGTGCAGCGCGCCCGTACGATCGCCGACGGCGACCTGGCCGCCGCCGAGCAGACCCTGGCCCGCCGTCGGCAGGCCGCCGAGAAGCTCCAGGTGGAGGCGGAGGCGGAGGCCGGACGGATCGTGGAAGCGGCCCGTACGCGTGCCGAACAGATCCGCGCCGAGGCCGACGAGGACAAGGCGCGGGTCCAGGGTGAGGCCGAGGCCACCGCCGCGCACGCCGCGCACCTGGTGGAGGAGGCCAAGCAGCGGGCCGCCGACCTCATCGCAGCCGCTGAGGACGACGCCCGCGCCCGGCGCGAGGCCGCTGCCGAGATGCGCGAGCAGGCGGAGAAGGACTCCGAGCAGCTGCGGACCCAGGCCCGCGGGGAGGTCGCGGCCGCCGAGGAAGACGCGGCCAGGATCCTGGACACCGCCCGTGGCCAGGCGCGCGAGCTGCTGCGTGAAGCCGAGGAGGACGCCGACGAGCGGCGCTCCGAGGCGCAGCAGACGCTCCAGGCGGCGCAGGAGCAGGCCGAGGACAGCGTCCTCAAGGTCCGCTCGATCGCCGAGGCCAAGGCTGCCGGCGCCATCTCCAGCGCGGAGGCCGCGGCCGCCGAGCGGATCGCTGCGGCCGAGCTGGAAGCGGCCCGCCTGGTCGTCGACGCCGAGAAGGAAGCCGAGTCGGTGCGCTCTCGCTCCCGCTCCGAGCAGCAGGAGGCGTGGGCGGAGCTGGAGGCCACCCGCGAGGAGGTCGCCAAGGCCGAAGCGCTCATCGCCCGCCAGGTGAAGAGGAAGAACTTCGTCAACACCTGGGGCCCGCGCGTGGCCCTGGGCGCGACGATCGTCCTCACCGCCTCCGGCGAGTTCGCGCTGGCCAAGCTGACCGGCTGGCCCGCCGAGGTCGCCTGGGCGCTGCCGCTGGCGATCGACGTGTACGTCGTGCAGGCGTTCCGCCGGCACCGCGACGTCGCCGCCGCGCTGATCCTCATGGTCGCCGCGAATGCCGCCTACCACCTGGCAGCGGCCGGGCTGGTCGGCGTCGACAAGGCCGACGGCAACAAGCCGCTGTGGTGGCTGATCGTCGCGGTCGCCGCGATCGCCCCGTGGGTGATGTGGCGCATCCACCAGATCACCAAGGAGCCCGGTGAGACGGACTCCGGTGAGACGGGCCCGACCAAGCAGTCCGGGCCGGGTGAGACCGAGCGGAGCACCGCCGCCGGTGAGACTGGGCCCGCCCGAACCGCCGATCTCACCCCGCCAGGTGAGACGGTCCCCCACCCGCGCAGCGCCCCGGCACCCGATGCCGAGACGGGCGAGGGCGAGACGGGGTGGACCTTTGAGACGGCCACAAGTGAGACGGGCCACTGGGTGAGCACCGGTGAGACGGCGACCTACACGGTTGAGACTCCCAGGTCAGACCGTGAGACGAACGAAGGCGGCACGGGCGCGGTCGCCATTCCGCTGCGCCCCGCTGAGACGAACCGCCCCGCGCTCGCCCGGGACGCTGAGATCGAAGGACAGGTCACCTCGCTCCTGACGCTGATGTACCGGCGCCAGGGCAAGGACACCGTCTCAGTCGACGAGGCGAAGGACATCCTCGGCGTCTCACGGGCCACCGCCGGACGCCGCCTTGAGATCGCACGGTCCCGCTTCAAGAACGTCTCGTGAGACCGCACGGCTCGCACCGACCGCCGACGGGCGCTCAGCCCTGACGGCACGGCACCACTCAGCGGACCCGCCGGAAAGCCGGCGTGCCCGCATCATCCGGCACACATCAGTGAGGGCCAGCCCGCGGGATTCGGGCTGGCCCTCGCCGCGACTGCCGGAAGCAGTCCACAGCCCCCCGAGTACAGCAGATCCGATCCCCACGGAGGACCCCGTGAGCACCGACGACAAGCCCTTCTTCGACGACCCGAACGCGGCGCTGCGCGAGATCGCGCAGAACCCCGCCGCCTACGCGCACTACCTCGCGGACTTCAACCGGGTCGTGCTGGACATGGCGGCCAAGCTGGAGGTCCTCCAGCGCGAGACCCGCGTGCACTGCCGCGGGACCCGCGTGGAGGGCGACAAGATGGGCCAGGCTTTCCTGCGCTCTTTCCCGGTGGAAAAGTCCCTGAACGACGTTCTCAAGAACCTCAAGAGCGCCACTGCGGGACTGGAAAAGAGCGCCCATAAGCGCCACGCCCACGATGAAAAGGTGAGGGAGGTAAAGAAACAGCGCAAGGAAAAGGCGCAGCTCAAGGAGCGGAAGAACAACCCGCCGCTCCAGGCCGCCCCGGAAAACCCGGGACAGTGGGGTGCGCAGAGCCCGAATATGGGCTATGGTGGCCCCACGTCGATTTACAACCTGGACCGCAGGGAGTCGGCGTGAGTGCAGGTCGCCCGCTCACGAAGGTCGAGCGGAAGAGAATGAACCGTGCGGAACACGAGCGGAAAATCAGACAGGATCTGATCGCCCAGCACGGTAACGACCTCGGCACCTTCTACTACTGGCTCCGGATTATGAATATCCGGGGCACCCAGGCTTATCGCGACGGAGACACGGCGTTCATCCGTGACGTCGCGCTCGCCCTGGAGAACGTCTACCGCCGCCACGCCGGCTAGCTTCCCGCGCCCCGTACGAAGGGCCGCCTCCGATCCCGGGGGCGGCCCTTCGGCGGTCCCAACGCGTGCCGCGCGTGTCGCGTGCCGCGCGTGGCGTGCGCGCGTGTACGCGAGGCCGGTGCCGACTGTCAAGCCCAGGAGGAGGGAGTCGCGTGTCCGACGACACCGACAGCAACGTTGTTCACCTCCCCGCTCGGGGCAGTGATTCCGGCGGAATGCCGGACGCTCCCGACGGCGGGGATCTCTTCTATTCCGAACCGTCCGAAAGTGCGGGCGGTGGTGCTCCTCCGGAGTCCCCGGCGGGGACGGCACGGGAACTCCCGCCGATTCGCGGGCCTATTTCCCCGGAAACGGCTTTGCGGGAGACTGGAATTCCCGGCCCTCCGGATTCTGGCGGCGGAGAATCAGGGGGAGGTGAATATGTTCAGGCTCGTTCTCTCGCCGATCGACTCGGTGACTGGCTGGAATACCGGCTGGAAGTGGTGCGCGAACAGCACGCCGGAGAAGCGCCGTTCCGTGAGGCGGAAATAGCGCGCAAGACCGCGCTTTTGGAGGCCCGTACCGCGCAGGAAGTCGCGATGATGGAGCAGAACGGCCAGCTCCACACCGCGATGATGAAAGCGAAGGCGGACAAGACGGCAGCCCGCGGCAAGGCCGACTCGCGGTCCTCCGGCTCCGGCATGGGCGCCGACAAAGGCCGCTCGAAGGCCGGCGGCGGGGGCGGCTCACGCGGCAGCTCCGGCGGATCAAGCCGCGGTGCCAGCGGCGGCCGAGGTTCGGGAACGAACGGCTCTGGCGGAGGTCCTGGGCGCGGCTCCGGGGGCGGCAACTCCCCCAAGGGCGCCGGGAAGGGCTCTGATCGCTCCGCTGGCGGCCGTAGCGGCGGTTCGAAGGGCAATGAGTCGTCCGGCGGCTCCAAAGGCCGCCAGAACGGCTCTGGCGGGGCCGGGGCGGGCAAGGCCGGTACCGGCAAGGGCAGTTCGGGCGGCTCCGGCAAGAACGGCTCGAGCAGCTCCGGGTCCGGCAAGGGCGGCTCGAAGGGAGACGGCGGCAAGTCGCAGAACTCGCCGGCCAGCCCGGCGGCCGAACGGGCCCGCGGCCGCCAGGAGCGCGCCGCCGCCCGCCAGGCGGCACGCCAGCAGCGGCGCAGCGCCAACCAGGCCGCCAACCTCGCCGACCGCAGCAAGGACCGCGACCAGGACCGTGCCGCCAACCAGGCAGCGCGGGAAGAACGCCGAGTGGCGAAAGCCGAACGGAAGGCCGCGAGGAAGGCGAAGCGGGAGGCCGCCAAGGCCGCCGACGGCCGCACCACCTTGGGCGCGGCCGTGGCGGCTGAGGCGCAGCGGCGCTGGGATGAGCGCCGCGCGGCGGCGGAGAAGGACAAGGCCGCGAAGGACGGCAAGGCCAAGGACAGCACTGGTGATGGCAAGGCCGCCACCGGCGACAAGGACTCCGAGGCCACGACCAAGAAGATGCCCAAGGCCGACCCTGAGACGCCCTCAGACGGCCCGGACGATGGGTCCGCGACTAAGGAATCGGAGGACACGAAGAAGGACGACGAGAAGCTGTCTGACGACTCCAGCGACAAGGACCCGAAGGACGGCACCGGGACGGACGACAACTCCAAGCAGGACGACGTCCAGGACCCGCCGGACGCCGGCTCGAAGCCCGACGATGTCAAGGACCCGCCGGACGCTGGCGACAGCGGCGACGGGCGCTCCTACAAGCAGCGGCTCAAGGACTTCTTCGCCAAGTCCGGCGAGGACACCGCCCCACCCGAGCCGGAGGAGTCCTCGACGCTTCGGCCGGAGGATCTCGGGGTCACGATGGACCGCCCTGGCGGCCCGACCCGGTCTCCGAAGTCCGAATCGGCTGAGGAGGACATCCCGGACGCGGTCATCGTCGAGGACCCGAGCGATCCCTTCGGGGCGCACGTCAGCAGCCCGGCGAGCCTCCCCCGCGCCCCGGAACCCCCCGCCCAGCGTCCCGGCACCAGCCGCCCCACTGCACAGGAGGACCCCGTGGCATCGGAGGTCAGGAAGCCCGCGTCGGGCCAGGCCGGTATGGCGGCCAAGCACCGAACTGACATCACCTTCAGCGAGTACCTGATGGAGATCGTGAACATCGCGGTCGCCGCCGGACTCGACAAGGACCGCGCCGAGGGCCTGGCCGTCGCGCTCGGCAAGGTCGCCGACGCCCTGCGGGACATGGCGGCCGACCTGGTCGGTGACCACAACATCGCCACCGAGGTCGTCGACCAGATCACGGACCTGGCCGACGCCGCGGCCCGCATGAAGCAGCTGGCCGAACGGTGCGCCACCGAGTGCGAGATCGCCTCCGAGGCCGCCCGGATCGCCGCCGTCTCGGTCGGCCGGACCTACGGCGAGGACATCCAGGCCATGGACGACGCGGGCCTGGCCCACGCCTCCTCCGCCGCCCACCACGACTAGGAAAGGGGATCCGCTGATGAGCGACCTCGCGCCCCACACCAGCGGCGCCGCCGCCCGGACGGACGGCGACAACCGCTACAAGGCCGTCCAGCACAAGCTCAAGACGCTGGGCACGGCCATGACCATGGCCAGTAACGAGCTCGAAGCGCTGCTGCGCGGGATGCGCATGAACGCCCAGCGCGCGGAGGGCCTGGCGGTGGACATCGCCAACGCGGAGCTGGACCGCAAGTTCATCGAGATGACGAACCAGGTGTCCGTCGCCCTGGGCGGCGCCGCCGTCGAAGTGAAGAAGCTCTACGAGACGGCCCAGGAGGTCTCCGGCCTCGCCCACGACACGCGGCGTACGCACGCGCGGCTGTACGAGGGCCTGGACACCGTCCGCTCCGGTCGCCCGGAGCGCACCCCCAAGCCGGGCTTCTTCGCTCACTGACCCGATTCACCGAATCCCCTGATGGGCGGCCCGCCACCGACGGCGGGCCGCCCATCGTCACTCCCGAAGGAGAAACCCCCGTGTCCGTGCCGCGCAGCGTCGCCCTGGAGCGCACCCTCTACACCCTGACCGCCCCGGTCCTCGCCGCGGCCCCGAACCTCTTCGCCGACAGCCCCGTCAACACGGTCGTGCAGCTGGCGGGCGCGGCCGGCGTCGGCGGCTGGGTCCTGGCCTACAAGAGCAACGAGCCCGGCACGGGACGCAAGATCCTGCGCTGGTCCCCGCTCGTGGCCGCCGCCGCCATCGATGTCGCCGCCCGGAACACGATCGGCTGGGGTCCCTACTGCCTGGACGCCCTGCTCGCTGCCGGATGGGCGGCAGCCGGCCTGCTGGTGATGCCCTTCTCCCGGCACACCCGCCGCCGGCACCGTCCCGCCCTCGCCGCCCCGGCCTTCGCGCCGCAGCTGCAGCCCGCCCCCGAACCGTCCCCGGCCCAGCCGGACGACGGCGCGGACACCTTCACCCGCCAGGTCCGTCAGCTGTGGGAGAACCGTGGCCTGCCCGGCCGCACCATCGTCGTGAAGGCCACCCCGCACCCCGGCATGCCCAACGACCTGTCGCTGCTGCTGCGCGCCACCGAGGCCGGGCGGCCGATCTCCGGACTCACCGACGACGCTGTCGCCGCCGCGTTCGGTGTTGACGCCAGCGATGTGCGGATCGAGGAGGTGGCACGGCAGTACGGGCGCGAGGGAGGACCCGGCTGGAAGGAAGTCCACGTCACCCCCGACCTGAACGAGAGGCGCCGCAAGGCCCCCACCGACCACGAGTGGTGGGCCGACCGGATCGGGCAGGCGGGCGGCCCCGTCCCTGGCTCAGAGTTCGTCAAGAAGGTCCGAGACCCGGGACGCAAGGTCACCCACTACATCGCCCAGGTCCCCGACGACATGGGCGAGCCGCGCGTCAACCAGCACACGCTGGCGGCCGCGCTGAAGACCAAGTACGACGAGGGTCGGCTGTTCGTGACCGTCGACGGCAGCCAGGTCCTGGTCTCGCTGTGGGACACCTCGCCGCTCGCGCAGGTCTTCCCCGCAACGAGGGAGCTGCTGACCCCGGACAAGGACGGACGGTGGGTGACCGGCTACCTCGGCAACGGCCAGCCCGCCCGCAACCGGGTCTACACCGACCGGGGCGCGGCCCACGGCCTGTTCGTCGCCCCGTCCGGCGGCGGCAAGACTCAGCTGATGGCCCTGCATGTCGCGGCCGACGCCCTGTTCGGAGCCGTGGTCATGCTGGCCACCGAGGCGCCGGACGAGAAGACCGCCGCACTGGGCAAACACACCGCCCGCTACGGCATCGGCGCGCTCTACATGATCCGCCTCCTGCGCGTCCTGGACGCGCTGATGGAGATCCGTGGCGAGATGGTCTGGGAAGACGGGCGGGTGCACGACTGGGACCCGGGCCAGCCCGGCTGTCCCTACCGGATGCTGTCCGCCTACCTGGACGAGTTCCTCTCCGCCGCCCGCGACGGCGAATACGGCGCGGAGATCATGGACCTAGCTGAGGGGGTGTCGGTCAAGGGCCGCAAGTACGGCATCGGCATCAAGGTGGCCGGCCAGTCCATCTACGTGCAGGACGGGTTCACGCAGCTGCTGTGCGAGAACCTGCGGGAGAACTGCATCCCGGTCGTGCTGAAGGTCGCGCCGAAGAAGGTCGGCGAGATGTTCAAGGCCCTTGGCATCTCGTCCGAGAACACCCCGGCCCCCCTCCCCCGTTCCTTCTCTCCCGCCGAAGCGGGCCGGATCGAGCGGGTGATGCGCGGGGAGCCCGAGCCGCCGTCGGACTCCAACACCGGCGGCGCCGGATGGATCGTCGAAGCCAAGCAGCCCGATGTCCTGCGCACGTTGTTCATGGACTTCAAGGCCGGCATCGACGGCTACTTCCCCGACACCATCGCCACCCTGACCGACCACGAGATCCGCGAGCTCGAAGCGCGGGACCTGTGGTTCGACTGGACCGAGCCGCCCCGGCCCGGCGAGTTCGGCCCCGAACCCACGGACGACGAGTACGGGGACGAGGACGCGCCAAAGAAGGGCGGCGGCAAGCGCCGCAGCGGGGGCGGGAAGTCCGCAGCCCGCCGCGACGCTGTCACCTCGCCCCGCCAGGCGCTGGAGGCCATTAAGAACCTCTCCGGCGTCTGACCCACCCACACACATCCCGCAGGGCCCGGCCGTACCTGGCCGGGCCCTGCTTCCACCTGGAAGGACACACCGCTCGTGGCCGTATCGATCTCCGCCGTCGTCCTGCTCGGCATCGTCGCCTTCGTCCTCATCCGGGGCGGCTCCGTACGCCTCTGGCATGCCCTGGCCTGCGCCGGATTCGGCTTCTTCCTCGCCTCCACCGGCGCCGCACCCACCATCAACGACGCGATCGGCGCCGTCACCGGCTGGATCTCCAGCATCTGACCCGCCCCGGCCGCCGACGTCGAAGGCCGCCACCCCTAGCCCCGCACCTTCGACGCCCCAGGGAGCCCCGATGCCCCAGACCCACCCCGCCATAGACCAGACCGCCCCGACCACCGCAGCGCCCGCGCCGCCGACGGAACTGTCCCTCGAGGAACGCCTGGCGTTCATCAACGCGGCGATGACCGTGCGCCTGGACGAAGCGGCCATCGCCTACGAGGTCAACACCGCCCACATCCCCACCGAGCCCGTCGACCTGGCCGACATCATCGTCGGCCCCCTCGACACCGGGCCCGCCCCGTTGCCCGAGCTGTACCCGACACCGGTCGCAGCCCTTCTGCAGCGCGCCCACCACCGGCTGCTCACCGGCGGCTGGTGCTCCGGCGCCCTGGTCGACGAGGACGGCGCCCGCTGCATGCTCGGGGCCATCCGGATCGAGGCCCGCGGCGACAGCGGCCTGGAAGACAGCGCGGCCGCCGTGCTCCTGGACGCGATCCGCCGCAAGTTCGGCGACGACGTCCACTCCGTGCCGTCCTTCAACGACGCCCACAGCTCCAGCCGCATCCCGATGCGAATGCTTGACCAGGCCGCCGGCCTCGCCGACACCCGCGGCCTCTGACCCCCTGCTCCGGACCACCTGCCTCGCACCCGAACCCACGCGGTCGGGTGCGGGCCAGGCCGTCCGGCCTGCGCACCACCGCCCACCACACCAACCCCCAGCGAGGGAGACGCCCCGCCATGCAGTCCGACAACAAGCCCATCAACGGCCAGCAGCACCCGACCAGCCCGAACTTCTTCGACCTGATCGACCAGACACCCCCGCCGCCGCTGCCCGACGTGAAGAACGTGCCCCGTACGAAGCGCTTCGCCCAGCTGCGCGCCGGATGGGACGCCTCCTGGGAGCAGGGCGGCTTCCTGTACGAGCGGTGGGAAGAGGTGTTCCAGGCCCGGCACGCCGACTGGCACGAGATGGCCACCTGGATCAAGGCCGTACTCAGCCTGGCCGGAGTGTGCGCCGTCATCATCCTGCTGGACACCGCCAGCGACATCGTCTCCGCCGTGGCCCACCGGATCGCCACCGCCACCCCCGACACCCAGCTGGCGTCCGAGACCTCCAACAGCTTCTGGGCAGTGATCGACACCCCGATCCGCTCCTACATCGCCCAGCACACCAGCCACCTCGCCGTCAGCGGATCCGCCGTCTACGCCTTCTGGCAGGCGGTGGGCCTGTTCGGCCTGGTCGGCGGCTTCTTCCACAGCTCCGGCGCCCGCATCACCTACACCCTCTGGGGCGCGGCCAGCATCGGCATGGTGTGGTCCGCCTCCCCCGCCGACGGCCGCGCCGTCGCCACCGGGATCGCCGTCCTCGCCTGGACCATCGCCTCTGTCTTCGCCCTGCGCGGCCTGAGCCTGCGCCCGGTCATCCACACGGTCTTCCAGCCCCGGATCGACATCCGCCCCGAGGTCCATATCCCGCCGCAGTCCGCGCCCGTCCACGACGACCTGGACGAGCCGGACAACCTCCACCCGCTGCGCTGACCCACCGCACCGCCCCTGCCCGCCCTCCTGCTGGCGCCGCGCCGACCAAGGCGCGGCGCCCGGACCCGAACGGAACCCCATGAAGCAGACGAACGAGTTCTGGGTCGGCACCTACCACGGTCGCCACGACGGCGCCCAGGCCACGGTCACCGCCACCTGCGACGACACCCGCCCCGAGCCCTACGCCTGGGCGTGCACCTGCGGGGCCTCCCGCAGCTTCCCCACGCAGGACGGCATGGACCGCACCGCCTGGCGGCACACGCACCCGACCCTCTGGGACCAGCTGCGGCAGCGGGCCGCCCGACTGCTCCGGACCCGCAGCACCCGCTGAGACCTGACGCTCTGCCTGGCCCTCGCCCCGCCCCGCACCCCGGGGCCGGACGAGGACCGGACAGGCCGCCTGGCCGAACGCACCAACCCGCCACTCGCCCCGCCGACACCCGCACGACGTCGGCGGGGCGCAGCGCTGCTCACCGACACGACTGGAGGAGATCACTCGTGCTCATCCCCCGCCCGCGCCGCCGGATCGGCCGGCCCCGCCCGCAGCGTCCCGGCCCCCGCTACCCGCAGCGCCCCGACCAGCTGCCCGGCGGCTGGAGCCGTTGATGCCCAGGAGGCGCAGGAAGCGGCGCCGCGAGATCAAACGCGTGCCCCGCACCGACGCGACGCTGCCGGAGCATGATCGCGGGGCCATTCCCGAGGGCCTTCTCACCCGGAGGCAGTTACGGGAGAAGGGGCTGAGCCCCGGCGGGCACGGCCCGGTCGCGGTCCTGCGCTGCAAGGGCTGCTCGTACCGGCCCGACCAGTCGTGCAACCACCCCACGAGGGGCTGGCTCTACGACGTGGAACTTGCCCGGCCGAAGCGGACGCCGACCCTCGCACAGGAGTGGGCGCTGGACCGGGCGATGGCCGCGAGGTCCACGTGCCCCCAGTGCAAGCGCCGGTACTACTACTGCCTCCCGCTGCGCACCCAGGGCTGCTGCGACCCCTGCGCCCGGGGCTACGAGCCCAGCCCCGACACCTACTTCGCCTCCACGGCCCCGGTCAGCCACCGGCTCGCCGCCTGATCAACGAACCCCTCGAAGGAGAGTCACCGTGGCTCTGTTCACCCGCCCTGCCCCCGCGCCCGAGACCTGGACGCCGGAGGGCACGCTCGTCTCCCAGCGCTACCGCGCGCTGGAGGGCGCGACCGTCCTCGTCTACACCGCCGATGCCGACCGGGGCACCGCGCACTACGCCGCCGCCTGCCTGGGCTGCACCTACCGCGCGGACCAAAACGCCTCGCACAACCCGATGTCGGAGGCGGAGGCAGCCAAGGCCGCCAACGCGCACGCCGCGGCCTGCCGGTCGATGCCGCGCGGCGTGCCCACCCGGCCCGACGACACCGAGGCCGCCGAACTGATCCGCACCCGGCTGTGGCACCACCGCTACGGCACCATCCCGCGCCCGGTGCACCTCGCCGACTTCAACGCCCTCCGCGTCGACCTCCAGCGCTCCACCGACTGGATCAAGGCGCTGCTGGCCTCCCTCGCACGGACCGAGCCCGGCTTCCTCACCGCGACGCCCACCAGCTCCGGTCAGGGCACCCGCTTCGCCGTCCAGCCCTTCGACCGGCCCTGACACGGTGCGCATCCGAACCGCCGCGCTGGTCGCGGCTTCCATCTCTGTCATGGCCGCCGCGGCCGCCGTCACCCTCAAGGCCAGCCGCTGGCAGCTGCACGCCGACCGGCACCGGATCCACCTCACCCCCGTCGCCCGCCGCTCCTGCCCCAACTGCCGGGGCGCGGGCGGCTGGTGGGTCGGCGGCCCGTTCCCGGAGATGGAGGCGTGCGACTGCTGGGCCACCCGGCGCGAGCTGCGCATCCGGCTGCTGCCGCTGCCCGCGACCGTCGACGAACCACCGTTCTGACCCCTATCCCGGGCGGGCCGCCGCGCGCGGCCCGCCCGGCAACGACAAGGAGAAGCAATGCCCATGACCTCCACGGTCCCCGCTCCCGGCATCGACAAGAACATGGACGCCGCCTGCGCCGCTGTCACCAACGAGATCAGCCGCACGGACGGCAAGTCGTCCTTACTGCTCGCCTTCAACGGCGCCGTCCTCGCCGGACTTGCGTCCGTCGCCGACAAGGACCTGCCCCTGGCGACCAAGGTGTTCGGTACGGCGGCCGTCCTCGCCCTGGGCGCGGCCGCCGTGCTGCTGCTCCTGGTCGTCCGGCCCCGGCTCCGCGGGGACGACCGGGCGTCCTTCCCGTACTGGGCGCAGCTCGACGAGGACGCGATCCGCGACTGCATGCAGGGCGACCCCCGCCCCGCCCGCATCCGGGTCCTGTCCGCGCTCGCAGTCCGCAAGTTCCTCTACCTGCGCCGCGCGGTCGACCTCAGCCTCACCGCTCTGGCTCTGCTCGCGCTAGCCGCCGCCGGTACCGCGCTGTGACGGCGGCCGCGGTGCCCACACCTCGCACCCGCATCGACCGCGTTCGCGCTTCCGCCGGCATCGCCCAGCTCGCCCTTCAGCAGATCGAGGACGAACTGCGCGGCGAGGTCGGCGCCCAGGAGCTCGCGGAGGTCCTGCGCGAGCTCCACCACGAGGACCACCGCCAGGACGGCGTCTTCGGCTCCCTCGCGCAGCCGCTCACCGTCGCCGCGCAGGCCGCCGCGCGGATTGAGCCGGACCGCGACGGCGAGATGTCGTGCCCGCTGCACGAGGCCGCCGCGCTCATCACCGAGAACGCCGGCCTCCAGACCTACTACGCCACCCGTGCCCTTGACCCGCAGGGAGAATCCGCATGAAGACCTTCCGCCTGGAAAACGCGCTGCCCGTCGACACGACCATCCCCGACCCGTCGCTGGTCTGCCTGATCGGCGCGGCCGGGTCGGGCAAGTCGACGTGGGCGAGGACCTGGCCCGACACGCAGGTCCTGGAGCTCGACAAGTTCCGGGCCCTGGTCAGCGACGACGCAGGTTGCCAGGAGGCGACCGGCGACGCCGTGCTCGCGCTCCAAGCCGTCCTGGAGGCCCGCCTCGCCCGCCGCAAGATGACGGTCATCGACGCCACGAACTGCGAGCAGGCCGTGCGCGCCAACCTGATCGAGACCGCCCGCCGCCACGGCGTGCCCACGGTCGCGCTGGTCGTCCCCACCCCGGCCTCCGTGTGCGTCGAACGCCAGGAAGGCCGACCCGCGAACCGGCGCGTGCCCGAGCAGGCCGTCCTCGCGCAGCACGCCGCCATGGTCGACGCGTGGCCCGGCCTGCCCGGCGAGGGCTTCGACCACGTCGTCGTCGCGGAGAACATCTACCGCCTGGAGCCGCTGCTGCAGCGGCTCAGCGACGCCAGGCGCGCGGATCTCGGCTGGGACGGCGGCGGGGGCCTGGGCGACCTGCTCCTGGTGCGCCGTTACTTCGGCCCCGAGATCCTGCCGATGTGGCGCTGGCGCGACGGCTCCGACATCGCCGACGGCGACCGCGTCGCCGAGATCCGCCTCGGCCAGCAGCGCCTCACTCTCGCCCTGCGCACCGACGTGGACGGCGAGGGCGACATCGGCTTCGACGTCCTGGTGCCCTGCCCGCACGACGACCAGTGCACCGCTCACGCCTGGGCCCCCGCCTACAGCGTCACCTGCCTCTTCCGGGCGCTGAACGGCGACCTGGACGACGACGAGGACAGCGTCTGCACCCTCCACGGCGGTTTCGACAACGCGGACCAGGAGCCCGACGACCACGCCGCCGTAGCGCTCCGCGAGACCGCCGGGAGCGCGCGATGACCTTCCTCCAGGAAAGCAGCAAGCCCGGCTGGAGCGACTGGGAGCTGGCCCGCCTGGTGGTGCACCTGCGCGGCTACGCCAAGTACGCCGATGACCCGCAGGCCGACGCTGCCCGGCGCCTTGGGGACGCGTTCACGGCAGACGAAGTCCGTCGGGCCGACGCCTTCCTGGAGGCCGGCCGCCAGGACACCGACCGCCTCGCCGCGATCGAAGCCCGACTCGGCAAGGACGCCACCAGCGAGGAGGCATGGCTCGCGCAGCAGCTCACCACGGCGTGGGCGCGGCTGGACGAGCTGCGGGACCGTATCGACGACGGCGGCAGCCTCATGGCCAACACCCATGTCGCCAGCGCCATCGACTACGTCCGCGGATCCCGGCCGTGAGCCGCGCCGCTGACGGTCCGCACCCGCACCCGCTCACCCCCGCCGAACTCCCGGCCGGGGACGACTGGTGGAGCGGCTGCGGGGAGTGCACCACCCCGGTCCAGGGCGGTGCGGCTGGCCTGGCCGCGCACCGCCGCACCGTCCATGACCCCCGCCGTGACTACGGCGACCGCCGTACCCGCATCACGATCCAGCTCGACTTCTGACCCGACCGGCACGCCGAAGGAGATCCGCCCATGCCCATGTCCGCCGCCGCGAAGGCGTACTACGCCGCCCACACCCAGGCCCTGCGCGAGCACGGCGCCATGAACGCCGCCCGGCTGTGGCCGCGCCAGGCCCTGCAGTACACGACCGTCAACGGCGCCCGCTTCCTGCCGTTCCCGTCCCGGATGCCCGTCCGGTCCGTGGCCCCGACCGTCCGCTCCGCCCTCAAGAAGCACACCGTCCACGAGTACGACGTCACCGCCCGCGACGGCTCCCCGCTGCGCATCGTCTACATCCGCCACGCTCCCGGCACCTGGTCCGGCGGCGAGGACGTCATCGACGTCTACGAGGTCCCCGCCGAGAACCCGGACGTGCTCAGCGGGTGATGGTCCTCCGTGCCGCCCCGACCCCTGCCGATCCGGCCGGGGCCGGGGCGGTCGCGGTGGTCCCTCACCACCGCGAGCACGAGAGGAGTTGGACGTCATGACCGAGCGCTATTTCGAGGTGGACGTCCCGATACGGAGCACCGACACGGGCCTGTGCGGCGTGCACGTCTTCACCGGCCGGGCCGACAGCGACAGCGCCGCCCTCAAGGCCGCGCACGAGGTCTACGACGCGGCCCGCACCGCGGCCCAGGCCGGACTCGAGATGCCCCACGGGCGCCCGGACGGCTGGGGTGCCTGCGGGTACCGGCCCGGCTGGGAGCTCGACTGGCCCGCCGCGAAGGCCGGCCCCTGGAGGAACCCGTACAGCTGGCTCAACTCCAGCCCGATGGAGCTGTAGCTCTGCCCCGGGACAGCCGCTCTGCTTGCCGGCTTCGACGGCTGCCCCGGGCCCATCCATCCCGTACGAGACGAGACGGAGACCCCAAGTATGTCGCCCTTACCCCGCGTTCCGGCCCGGATCGGCCAGCGCACCCTCCTTCTGACGACCGCCGCCGTGCCGTTGACCGGCTGGGCCCTCCACGCGGTCGCGCTGCACAAGCAGCTCGCCGCCACCCGCCGCGACCCGCTGACCGGTCTCCTGCGCCGCGACGCCTACACCGCCCGCGCCCGGAGCCTGGTAGCCCGCCACGGCGACGACGTGGCCGTGGTCATGGTCGACGCCGACCACTTCAAGCAGATCAATGACGGATTCGGGCACGCGGCCGGGGACGCCGTCCTCGCCGCGTTCGGTGCCCGGCTCAGCACCTGGGCGGGCCCGCGCGCAGCCGTCGGCCGCCTCGGGGGCGACGAGTTCGCCGTCGTCCTGAGGCTGCCCGCCGACCGGCGCGAGCGGCGCCTGGACCAGCTGGTCCGGCTGCTGCGCAAGCCGGTTGTCCTGGACGACGGCCGCACGATCGACGTCGCCGCCTCGGTAGGCGCCGCATCTCCGGACGGGATCGGCGCCCGCGACCTGTCCAAGCTCCAGCGGGCAGCCGATGCCGCCCTGTACGACGGCAAGCACACCGGCCGCGCGGTCTTGGCTGCCGCCGCGCACACCACGGTGCCGTCCATCAACGGCCGCCGGGCAGGCCGACCGGGCACGGCCGTGTGGGGGCGGGCAGCATGAGCACCGCGAACCTCCGCTGCCGCGGCATCACGATCCGCCAGCCCTGGGCCACCTGCATCCTCGCCGGGAAGACCACCGAGAACAGGCCCCGGCCCTGGCCCTGGCGTGGCTGGGTACTCCTGCACGCCGGACAGAAGCTGGAGCGCACCGCCCTGGGCGACCCGCTGGTCGCCACCGCGATCCGCGGCCGCGAGCTCCCCCTCGGCGCGGTCATCGGCGTCGCCCGCCTCACCGACTGCCACCCCGACCAGGGACCCGAGCGCTGCACCAGCCCTTGGGCGCAGCGCGAGGCCCACCACCTGGTCCTCACCGACGTCCACGAACTCGCCCTGCCCGTGCCCGCCAAGGGCGCGCTCCCGGCCTGGAAGCCGTCCCGCGACCTCGTGGACCAGGTCCTCGCTCAGCTCCCCCACCTCCGACCGGAGGCCACCTCATGAGCAGCAGCCCGCAGGCCGTCGACGACCAGGCCCTCGCCTACCCCGAGCCGGCCGCCCACCCGAACTGGCACCGGCACGGGCGGCCGGCCCCCGCGCCGCTCACACCGGACCGCCAGCGCCGCAACCAGGAACTGCTCCTGCTGGCCCTGCGCACGCACCGCCCCCACACCCACCGCAACCTCGCGGAGGCGAGCTGATGGACACCATCCCGATCGGCATAGACGGCTACCTCGACACCGAGCCCGTCCCCGGCCCCCGCGACACGGCCCGCTTCCGCCTGATCTCCTCCCCCTCCGAGGACGTCAGTGAGGAAAGCGTGCTGGCCTGCGTCACCGGTGACCCGTTCATCGTCCACCTGGTCCTCACCGAGCTCCGGCCCGGCGACTACCTGCACGTCGCCGGATTCCTGACCCTCCCGGCCCACTCCAACGGCGCTGTCCAGCTCCAAGTCGAAGCCCTCGAAGTCCTCCAAGAGGTACCGCTCGCACTCGCGGAGACCGCTGGTGAGGACGAAGTCGCCGACGAGCTCACCTTCGACCGCTACGGCGCCTACGTCGCGGTCAGCAGCAGTGCCACCCCGGCCGTCCAGCTGTGGACCGAGGCCGGCACCTGGATCGGCATCGTCACCGACCCCGCCTCCATTCAGGCCCTGATCACCGCCTTCGAGAAGTCCACCCGCAAGCCCTGACCCGCCCCGCCCTCACCCCGTGAAGGAGCACCAGCTCATGGCCCGCATCTCCATCAAGGTCGAACCGCTCCACGAAAACGGCACCGTCTGCCTCCACGCCGTCAGCCCCTCCGGCAAGCCCCGCGACCCGAACTCCGGCTGCACCGGCCGCCGCTCCTACCGGGTCCAGTGCAGCGCCTGCGGCACCGTCGGCACGCCGCACGGCCTACGCGTCCTGGCCGAGCCCGAGCAGACCAAGCACCGCGGGCAGCACCAGACGGCCCTCGCCAACCGCTGACCACCGCACCCGCCCGCCCTCGAACGGCGGCACGCAGCACCACCCCTGTTCGGCCCGGGGCGACCGCCGGCTACGAGCCCGGCCGCCCCGGAGCCCTCCCACCACGAAGATCGGAACGCGATGCTCACACAGCTCTGGGTCGGCACTTACCACGGCGCTCACGACGGACAACGCGTCGTCGTCACCACCACACGGAACGACGAGCAGGACCTCCCCTACGGCCTGCAGTGCACCTGCGGCCTGACCCGGCGCTTCACGGATCCGGTCGGCATGGACCGCGCCGCCTGGCGCCACACCCACCCCACCCTCTGGGACCGCTACAAGCAGCGCCTCCGGCGACTGCCCCGAACCCGCCCCTTCCCCGAGACGGAGAACGCCCGATGAAGCGCCTCTTCCACCGCTGCGGCACGTCTGGCGCCCTCAGCTCCGAAGACCAGGCCGTCGTGGACGAATACCGAGCGATGCTCGCGGCCCGCAAAAACCCGCAGCCTTGGACACCCGGCAGCGGCGTTGATGTCGCGGTTCGCATCGGACCGTTCGTCGAGCGGGCCCACCCCCGGCCCGGCGACGACCACGGCCCCGTTATCGCGGTCGCCCTGGTCCACCCGGACACCCCGCACACGCCCTACGACCGCCGCTACAACACTGGCTGGGTCCGCTGCGAAACGACCGCCATCCTCGGAACCTGGCACCCCGCCTACCGCATGCTCACCCACGCCGCGGCGGCTCTGGACTTCCCCGACGACATCGGCATGAGGCCAGCGCACTACGCCGTCCATGTCGAAGCCCGGCGCCCCGACGGCACCCGGCACGTCCTGTTCTGCCTCGGCCCGTACACCCAGTGCGGCCACGCCGACCGCGATGTCGCCCAACTCAACGCACAGCTGGCACAGGCCGCCCCCGGTAGGCAGGTGCTTACAGCATCGGCTGTGCCGTTCGACGTCAGCGCTCACGAGAGCTACAGCGACCCGTACGAGAGCGACGCCGCCGCGCTCCTGGCCGCCGCCGTCGCCGGGCGCGACCTCCCACACGGCATCGACCTCAGCGCCTGAGCACACGAAGCGGCCCCCGCCATCCGGACCTCGATCCGGGCGGCGGGGGCCGCTTTTTGCGTTTCTGGAGCGGGTCAGCTCTTGGTTGGTTTTACGGCCGTAAAACTCGCTGTGCGGGGACTGCTCGATGCGGCAGCCAGCTCGTCGCCTGCCTCACCCGTTTTACGGCCGTAAAACCACGGCGCTCCGCACGCCCTGCCGGACGCTTTCTGATCATCTGAGAGGATGCTTCCCGTCCATCCGAAGTACCGGGTTCCCGGGAAGTAGTCGGAGAGCAGTACATGCCCTACATCACCGTGCTCTTGAACCGTAAGGGCGGGGTCGGCAAGTCACTCTTGTCGGTCAACCTCGCTGCGGTCTACGCAGAAATCCTCGGCTGCGATGGCGGCGCCGAGACCGCAGGCGACGGCCCGTCCGTAGCGGTTGTCTCAATAGACCCCCAAGGCACCAGCATCGAACACGCTGAGAAGGTAAAGAAGGCTGGCAGGCCAGTCCCCTTCCGCGTCATCGACGCCAGCCAGAGCCTCGACAAGCTGCGCCGTCTGCGCAGCGCCAAGGCCGACATCATCATCGTCGACACCCCCGGCTTCATGCCGCTGAAGGCAGACGACGACGAAGACGAGTCCATCGACCCTCTCGGTGACGGCACCACCGGAGACGCCCTCCGAGCGGTCCTCGATGTTGCCGACGACGTCATCGTCCCCCTCGAAGCAGAGGGATCGGCCTTCACCCCGACCAAGGTCACCGTCGAGCGCGTCCTCATCCCCCGCCAGATCCCCTACGGGGTCGTCGTCAACAACTGGGACCCCCGCGACGGCACTGCAGACCGCGACCGCACCATCAGCCTCGTTCAACGCAGAGGCTGGGAGCTGTACAACGCCACCGTCCGGCACTACAAGCCGCACACCCGCGGCATCACCAACGGGCGATTCTGCACCCAGTACGAGTCCAACCACATCGCCACCAAGGCCAAGCAGGACTTCGTGTCCCTCGCCTTGGAGCACCAGCTCCGCCGCCAGAAGTACGCAGGAGGCCGATAGATGGCCAAGCACGACGAGTTCGACGACTTCTTCGGCGATGAAGACGACACCCCAGTCGTCGACACCCGAGCCGACGGCCGCCTGCTCCGTGTCCCGCTCAGCCGGCTTGCCCCCAACCTGGTCAACCCGCGTACCGACTTCGGCACCGAAGACGAGCTGATCGACCTCGGGAAGAGCCTGCTGCGCCGCCAGATCCAGGCATGCCCCGCCGTCAGCCGCGGCGCCTACCTGAAACTGTGGCCCGACCACGTGGAGCAGATCGGTGACGTCGACTACGTCCTCGTCACCGGTGAGCGTCGATACCGTGGCGCCACGGCTGCCGGCGGCCCCACCCTGAACTGTGTTGTCGACGACGGGTTGGCCAAAGACCGCAGGACGTTCATGGAAGCCGTGGTCTCCGAGAACGTCGACCGGCAGAACTTCAACCCCATCGAAGAGGCATACGCCGTCCAGTCCCTTGTTGCCGAGTTCGGCTCCAACCGCGCCGTAGCCCAGCACTTCGAGCGGGTCGACGGATGGGTCACCCAACGCATCCTGCTCACGCACCTGGCCCCTGAGGCCCAGGACCTGGTGCGGAAGAAGGCCATGCCGCTCGATGCCGCCCGGTCGCTGGGGAAGCTGGCCCGGGACAACGAGTGGGGCGGCACGGAACAGATGGCATGGTGGCAAGACGAGCAGAAGCAGCGGACGGCAGCGTCTGCCGAGCGATCCGTCGCCAAGAAGGCTGCCAAGAAGGCCGCTGGGGCGCCTGCCGTTCCCAAGCCGCTGACTGGTGGGCTGCCTGCTGGGGCTGAGCAGCAAAAGGCCGATCCGTTTTACGGCCGTAAAACGGATCCGGCCGACCCCGCATCGGCGGAACCGGATGTAACGCAGCAAAACCTGCCTGCCAGCGAAGCAGGGGAGGGCGTGCCATCCGTTCCCGGACAGGCCAACCCAGGCGAAGCCACGGCTGGGGGAGAGGTTCAGCCACGCAAGCTGTTCCCCTACGAAGACGGTGTCGACGCGGCGCGCTTCCTGATCCTCAAGATGCCGCCTGACGAGTTCAACAAGATGCTGGACGTGCTCAACAGGCACAGGGAAAGGCAGGCCGTCTCGGCCGGCTGACCCGTGCCCCCACTCAGGGGTCAACTGGTCGGTCCTTCATGGGGCCCGGCTTCCCGAACAGCGGAAGCCGGGCCCCGTGGCGCTGCGGCCGTTCAGGGGCTCTCGCGCAGTTCAGTGCCGCGACCTCGCTACCGCTGGTCGGCGCCCGGGCGTAGGACGTCCGCGTAGACCCGGGCCCGTACGCCCGGCTCGCCTGGAATACGGCGGAGAGGGGTGACGCCGGACGTGGCCCACACCCGCTCCAAGCACTTCATCACCGCCGTAACGGTGTCCTCGTCCGGGCCGGTGATATCCAGCACCACCAGACCCGGCTCCGCGATGTGCTGCTCGTCGATCTGCTCCATGCCTTCCCTCACGAACCGCCCCTGGCTACCGGTTCGCCAGCAGCGGTTCAATCATCCGAACGAGCTCAGGCCATCCGCAGCCCAACCGGGCCAGCCCTCGACTGCCGGAAGCTCTGGCGGAAGTGGCGGCGCTGTTCGGTGGTGAGGCGGTCCAGGTCGGTGGTGAAGCGGGGCGTGGCCTCGTAGGTGGGCACGTCGTTTCTCCGGGAAGCCGGAAGCCCCCGGCTGCGCCGAGGGCGGTGTGTGTCTCGCTCGGTTGAAGGGAGTCGCTGACGTGGTGGAGGAGGCGGAGTCTTTGGCCGTCAGGTGGGGGAGCGGTACGTAGGTGTGTGCGTCTTGACGGTGGAGTCGTCGGTTGTCGGTTGTCGGGGTGTGTGAGGTGGGGGTGACTGGTCGCCGCGCAGCATTTGCATGGCCCTCTGTAGGGGCCGTGAGTGCGAAAGACCGTGTTCGCCTGGCGGGCGCGACGTCACCGCCCGCGCCCGCCGTGCGGGATCGGCCGTGAAGTTCCGGTGAACTCTCCCGCCCTACGGGATCGTGCTTTTCCGCAGGTCAGAGCCGATGTCACCTGTGGGGATGATCAGTGTGGCGAAGGTGCAGAGGCTTAACGCCTGGCGGTACTACGTGCGCGGGGTGGCCTTCGGCGACGGGCGCCGTCCTGCCCGCCAGCCGTTGAAGGACGCCCAGGAGAAGGCCGGTCTCCCGCCCGGAGTGTGGATGGGGCGCGGCCTGACCGCGCTCGGGCTCACCGCCGGGGAGACGGTGACGCAGCGGCAGATGGAGCTGATGTACGGGATGGGTCGGCACCCGGACGCCGACCGGATCGAGCGCGAGCGCCTGGCCGACGGGGACACCCCAGCCGAGGCCCGGCTGGCGACCGTCCTGGGGCAGCCGGTCGAAGAGGTCGAGAGGCGGAAGCAGACGCCGCTGTTCGCGCTGGACTTCGTGTTCCGGCCGCAGGCGTCCCTGGTCGTGCTGTGGGCGCTGGGAGACGACCACACCCGGCGCGTCATCGAGCAGGCGCACGAGCGCGCGGTCGCCACCGTGCTGGGTTGGCTTGAGGATGAGGTCGCGGAGACCCGGTGGTCTTCTGGCCGCAATCGCGCAAAGGCGCCGGCCTTGGTCGCCGCCGCGTTCCGGCACTTCGACAACAGGGACGGCTTCCCCCTCCTTCACGAGCACGTTCTGATCCTCAACCGGGTGCAGCGCCCGGACGGCTCCTGGTATGCGCTGGACACCGTTCGCCTCTACCAGCACATCGTGGCGGCCGGGACGCTCTACACCCTCACGATGACGACCGAGGTGTGTGAGGAGCTGGGCCTTGCGACCGTGCCGCGGGAGGTGACGCCCGGCCTGCGTCCGGTCATGGAGATAGCCGGGGTGGACCAGGACCTCATCGACTGGTCGGCCACCCGCCGCGAGCAGATCGACGCGGCCCTGGAGGGCATCACCGACACGTACGTCAAGAAGCACGGCCGGCTGCCCGGCGAGCGCGGCCGCAACGGACTCGGCTGGTGGGCGGCGCAGGACACCCGCCGGGAGAAGAAGACCCCGAAGCCGCTGGAGCAGCTGCGCGCGTGGTGGCGTGCGTCCGCGATCCTGCGCTTCGGCAAGCAGATGGTCGACGGGCTCCTGGAGCGCTGCCAGGCAGCGGGGAAGGCGATCCGGGCCCGCGTGGGCCCGCGAGTGGACACCGCCCTCGCCGCCGTCGACGTCGCCGCGATCGTCTTCACCGTGCGCCGCACCTTCGCCCGCCGCCACGTCCTGGCCGAAGCCCGCCGGCACCTGCTGGAGACCCTGCGCGGCCGCGGCTTTGCGCCCGGCCTGGACGACTACATCGCCGACCGCGCCCTGACCCGCCACGCCCGCCAGCTCACCGTTGCCCAGCCCGGCCGCCGCACCCCGGTGCCCGACCAGCTCACCTACACCGCGGACTTCGCCTGGCCACACCGGTGGTGGATCGCCGACGCAGGGGGCAAGCCGCCCCGGGAATCCAGCAGGTACGAGCGGGCCCGGGTCGCCAGCCTCGTCCTGCAGAACGCGATCCGCGACGCCCGCATCCTTTCCACCGCGCGGGACGAAGGGCCGGCCGCGACCACGTCGGCCGCCGCGCGCGGTGACGACCACAACCACGACCAGGCGGCGCCGCACGCCGTCGACCACCCGGACCAGGACACCGCCCTCACCCCGGCGCAGCGGGCCGCCGCCGTCCACGCCCACCAGCAGGCCGCGATGCCCGAGGAATACCTGGAGGGCCGCACGACCGACCCGGCGACATGGCTGCGGACCCCGGAGAACATCGCCCGCCTCGCCGCGCTCACCCAGGACGCCGCCGCCCGCCGCCGCGCCGTCGCCGACCATCTCCAGCAGACCGGGCAGCCGGCCACGGATGCGGTCCGCCCCGCCGATCAGCAGCAGCACCACACCACCCGGCCCGACCAGGGCAGGGGACCCGGCCGCGACCGGTGAGGGATGCCAACCGGCCAGCGCATGGCCGATCTGCGACTTCACCCGCGAGCCCCGGCGGACCGGACTGACAATCGGGGACGTTGGCACCCGGCACGGGAGGAACCTTGACCGACCTGCACGAACCGCTGGAACCGCTCGACAACTACCCCGACGAGCTGCCCCCGCCCCGCCAGCGCGGCGACGTGAACCTGGTGGGCCTGCTCAGCATCGCCGACGACCTCGCCCGCAGCCTGGCGGCGCTGAAGATCAGGGTGCAGCCCCACGACCCGAAGACCTCGCTCGTCAGCCCGGAGAAGGCACGCGAGAACACCGCGCGGGAAGTCGACCGCCTCCTAGGGAAAGCCGTCTACCTCCAGCGCCACGCCCACGCCGCCATGCTCGGGCGCTGCGTGCTCGGCGCGGACTCCAAGGAAGACTGCTCCACCGAGGGCGCCAACCTCCAGCTCAACGTCTGGGACGACCACACCCGAAGGGACATCGTCGAAGACGGCACCACCGGCTGCATCGCCCACACCGTCGAAGCCGCCCGCCGGACCATGGCCGACCCCACCAGCCGCAGGATCCTCCTCGCCTTCGTCCACCAGGACGAAGGAGCGGCCGTCTCCCGCGCCCTCGGCCTGGGGCCGGACGACACCAAGCAGTTCCTGCACCGCGGCCTCATCCTGCGCCCCGAACACCGCGTCTTCTGACCCCGCTGCCCCAGCACTTCCGCATTGGAGCGTCACGTTGACCTATGAGGCCCGCGACCTGAACCTGACCGACCCGACGAAGGGCTTCATGCACTTCGTCCTCTACGCCGAGCCGCGCTTCAGTGTTGCTACGTCGTCGCTGAATGCGGAGGTGAAGATCGAGGCGCAGCAGACCGTGACACCGCACTTCCAGGAGTGGCTGAGCAGGCTGGTGCGGTGCGAGCCGAACGCGATGCACTGCATGCTGGTGGAGCGCACGAAGATCCCGGCCCTGTTCCACCCGTGCGTCACCGAGGACCCCAGCAGCCCTTCGGCCATGAACGGTTCGGGCTGCCTGTGCCGCCGCACCTTCTACGACCCCGAGTTCGGGCTGCCCGTCGTCGGCGAGCACTTCAAGCACCGAGGCGAAGGCGGCACCGATCAGTGGAGCTACCAGACGTTCGCTCCGCTCGCCCTGCGCCCTGACGACGTCTTCAGCCGCTTCTACATCGGCCGCAGCCTGTTCTGGGCCCGAACGGAGAAAGGGGTGTTGTCGCTCCTCCCGCAGCGCGAGGGGCGCGGGTACAGCGTCGGTTACAACGGCGGGGGCCCGGGCGCCCTGGCTGCCTACCTCACCCAGCTCGCCGACAGCGACGGCCAGAGCACGGCCGCCGGCGCTTCGTACGAGGAAGCGCACCCTGCGATCCTCGCCTGGACCCAGAGCGGTGCGGCCGAGCGAGGCACGAACGAGCTGAGCCTGGGCGACCTCAAGGCCATGCAGCGGAGCTGACCGACGCCCCCCACGACGCCCACGGACGGCTTGTCCGTGGGCGTCCTTGTGTCCGCTGGACCTCCCCGCCGCTTCGCCTCGCGGGACGAACGGCGAAGTCTCCGTGCCAGCTGTCGGGACACGGCCGTACCGTGCGCGCTGCACGCGACGGGGACCGAGGAGGGTGCGGGGATTGACCCGCCCAACCACGGAGGCCCCGATGGTCGACCCGATCCCGACTCGCCGACGCGTCCCGACTGCGCGCGGCGCTCTACCCGGCTCCGAAGCCGTCGCCCCGGCGCCGCTCCCAGCAGGATCCGTGCGGCCGGCCGAACCGGCGGCGCACCGCGCGCCTGCGCCGACGCCGTCGGCGGTGAGTGCGGGACATCCCGGCATCGGGTGCGCCCACTGACGATGCGGTGCACTCCGCCACCGCATCGCCTGCCGTGCCGACGATGTCGTGCACTCTCGCGGTGCGCACGATGCACCGCACCGTGCGCACCTGGTGCGCGCCGACGATGTCGTGCACTCCCCACTCGGTGCGGTGCGCACCACGATGCGCGCGACGGTGGCCTCCACTCCCGTTCCACTCCACCCGGTACGTACACGGACAGTGATGGTGCATCGGATGCCGTGCACTCGATGCGCACCCCTTGACCAGGTGCTCCACCCTCCACGGACCCTTCCATCGGGCAGAAATCAACCCTTGTCCAGGCACGAGTTTTCCGCGTTTCTCCTTGACCTCGCTCGCCAACGCCCCGGCGATGCCGAGCTCGGCCAACGATGCGCGCCTACAGAGGGGAGACTTCTCTGTCCCGCCGCACCGTGCACCGTCACCGTACGTAGCACCGGTGAGTGGTGCGCTGAGTGCCGTGCACTCTCGTATTTGGGTGCGCACCACCGGGTGGGAGTGGACGACATCTTGCGCACCGGCCCGGGAGTGGACGCCACTGTGGTGCGCATCAGGTGCGCAGTGGAGTCCACTCGGTGCGCACCATCCGGTGGGGGAGTGCGGTACATCGCGCACCACTCATTCCACCGGTGCGCGCGGGGTGCGCACCGGTGCGCCGTCGGCATCGTCACCCGGGTGGCGTGGCGCGGTTGTCGAGTGCCCGGCTGTCCCTACGATCCGGCCGTGGGACAGACCCCGGCACAGAAGGCCGCGCAGGCGGCGAGCGGGCAGCAGCCGAAGAGGAAGCGGCCCGGCAAGGCGCAGCGCGAGGCGATCAAGCGGGCGCAGGCGGCCAAGAAGGCCGGCGGCGGGAAGCCGACCGCGAAGAAGGCCGCAGCGAAGAAGGCGGTGCCGCTGCCGCGCGGCTCGCTGCGGGCCGCGTACCCGGGCACCTGCCCGGCCTGCCTGAAGGACTACGGCAAGAGCGACGTCATCACGAAGGTGGCCGACGGCTGGGGACACCCCGCCTGCGCGCCGCGCCGGCTGTCGGCGGCCGAGCGGGAGTTCGCCAGGAACAAGGCCCGGATCGAGAGCGGCGAGACCTACCGTGCCCAGAAGCCTTCGGACTGGCGGCTCGGCTCCTCACCGTCCAGCTCCCGTCCGGCCCGCTGAGCGGACGGCCGGGCGGTGTGGCGTCGGCCACGGACAAAACGGCCCGGTCCAGGGGTAGTCAAGGCGAAAACGGACATCCGTCGACGGCGATCGTCAGACCGCGGCCAAGGGGTGGCACCTCACGGTGGCTCCGGCCCGTGCGCAGACCGCGCGCGAGCCGGACGACCGCCGACCCGGCCTGCAGGCCGGAGGATCCGAGGACACCGTGCCCGCCGACCTCACGCCCATCCCCGCCTACGAACCGCACGCTGCCGCCGACCAGACGCCCGTCGCAGACCTGGACCAAGCCCCGCAGGGCCCCTCCACGGGCCCCTCCATCGCCCCTTCCACGGCCGCCGCGCCCGCGCGGACGGTTCGTGCAGGTCAGCCCCGGCGGTCAAGGCCCTGCGACGCGTTCGACAACCCTTCTAAGTCTTCGAACCAGACATGGAAGCCCACCCACACCCGAAGGAAGGAAGTGCTGAAGGCTCTCGGGATCTTCCAGAGGGCTACCGCCGATCAGCTGTGGCGGATGATGCGCCCCGGCGACCGGCACGACAGGATCACGAGGGACACCCTCAACGCGCTCAAGGACTCGGGCCTGGTCCGGGTGGAGACGCGGCTGGAGTCGGGACATCAGCTGTGGGTGCTCACCGAGAAGGGCCACAAGGAAGCCAAGCCGCTGCTGCCGAAGAACGTACGGATCTCCGCGCTGCGCAAGCTCGAGTACGACGACGAAGGCCGGCCGCAACAAGCCGACGGCTACGACGAGCACGCTGCCGCCGTCACCTCGACCGCCGCTGTGCTCACCGGGGCCGGGTACGGCACGCCGCTGTCGTGGCAGACCGAGATCGGGCACAGGCTCCCGTACGGATACACCCAGTACGCCGACCTGACGATGCGCGCCCCGGACGCCGGGGTGCCCGCGATGCTCCTGGAGGTCGACCGCGTCACCGAGCCCGTCGACGACCTGGTGCAGAAGGTTCGGCGCTACGCCGAGTGGTTCGAGCTCCTGGCGCCGAAGGCCGACCCGAACCACGAGCGAGCAGCCCGTCACGAGGGAGCGGCGGTGCACGCCTTCCGGCTGTGGTCACGCCTCTACCCGGCGACCGACCGCGAGGGCTACGTCCCGGTGGCGTTCGTGTTCACCGGGAAGACGGTCGCGCAGCGCGCCAGCCGGATGCGGCGCCTGGAGCAGGCCGCCCGCCGCTACTTCGCCGGCGAGCCGTATCCGGGTCAGGGCTCGGGCATCACGGCCGTCAACTACCACCAGGCGGTACCCGTGGTCGTCACCGAGCTGGAGCGGATAACCGCCGACCCGGCCGGGGCCGCCGGCACGGTGTGGCGCAGGCTCGGGCGAGACGAGTGGCAGACGCTGACGCAGGCCCTGGACAACCCCGACGGCGACCGGCTGTACGCCGTGCAGTGGGAGCAGGCCCGCCGACGGCAGGCGGAACGCAAGGCCGCGGCCCGCGAGGCGCAGCGGCCCGTGTGCACCCGCTGCGGGAACAAGCTCACCGACGACCGCTGGCAGTCGATCCGGCAGTCCTCGTGGCGCAGCGAGGGAGACGACCTATGCGGGTCGTGCCTGCACGAACACTACGAACAGGTGCAGGCGGAGAAGGACGCGCGGCGCGAGGCGGAGGAAGCCGCGGACCGCGAGGCGGCCGAAGCGGAGCGGAAGAAGAGCCGTGGCCTGTTCGGCCGCCGCCGATAGCCGCAGCAGATCTTTGTCGTCCGGCCGGACAGGCGGCCCGGCCGGACGCGAGGATGGGAGCCGCGAACGACGCTGCGAAGGGGGAGACGTCATGGGACTGGCGCGCAAGAGCTGTGCGGTGGGCACCTCGTTCACGGTGGAGGAGCACCGGCACCTGGCCGATCTGGAGTACGGCGCGAACATGCTGGACGACTTCACCTGGTGCGACCTGCAAGCCGGGCACGACGGTGAATGGCACTACGCCTTGGCGCAGATGGCAGGCGAAGACGAATGGTGGCTGCGCTGGCGGACCGGAGCCCGCGAGCTGATCACCCTGCCAGGCTGCACCGCGCGCGACACCGAGAACATCCCGTCCGACCCGGAGCCGTGCCTGCTGTACGCCGACCACGACGGTCCCCACACCTACGAGTTCGACTACAAGATCCGGCGGGACGGGCAGGGCGCGCTACACCGGGCTCTGACCGTAGGAGACCTGCGCAAGGCCATCGCAGACCTGGACGACGACACAGCCATCCGGATCGGCGCGGTCACCACCGGCGTCCTCACCGACGGCGACTTCGAGGTGCTGCTCCAGGCGGCGGCCGAAGCCGCCCTCCCGTACACGTCCGCCGGCGGACAGGTGGATCCGGCCCTGGTCCTGCTCATCGGCCTCAACTCCATGCATCCCAGCGCCGAGAAGGACTGACCGAGTCGGCGGGCGGCGCGGTTGACCTGTGACAGCGAACCTGGACCGATTGCCATCGAAGTTGGACCGAACGCAATTCGTGACAACGAAGATGGGGTCCAGTACTGGTAGAAGTCTGTAATCGGGTGATCTGAGTTTCCGGCCCGCTTGGCCCGAAGGCATGTCACTCTACGTCGTCAAGCTGGCCGGGGTCTTCCCGGGAAGCCGCGAGAGCTCCCCTGCAATGCTCAACCGCCCGGTCTGAGGGCACGGCGCCGACGGCAAGACCACTGAATGACGTAGCCCTTGGCGACACGACCTAGCGGAGTAGTGACATGAAGTCCTGATTCAACTACGGTGCGTAATCACATGTCAGCAGGTTCTCCCGCAGGGGGCAAGCAAATGCTCAGTAGCAAGCCGGAGTTGATCTGGCAGGGCCGTATTCACCTCGGTGACGAGCCGGGCGTCTACGGTGATGCGAGTTATGCGGGGCTTACCACCGAGATCCCGCTGACTCTGCAGAAGACCGATCCGGCTGGGCAGGACAGCACCACGCTCCGGGTGGTGACGCAGGATGTCGAGACCTTCACCGGGTACCCGGGGCATCTGATCACCGTGGTGCTCTACGAACCGGACCCGGCCGCATCATTCCACTCCCGGGAGGTCGTGCTGGCGACCGCCCGGCTGACCAGTGCCGACGGCGGCCACAAGGATGTCCTTCTCGACCTGACCAACCGGCCGAGTCCGCTCCGGGTCAGTGTGCGGATCCGCGTGGACACTGAGGTACCGCCCGGGCTGTACGACGACTTCGTCGTCACCAAGCTGCTCAACAAGTCGTCAGGCTACGTGTTCGTGGCGTCGCTGGGCTTCACCGCCTGAGCACGGCCGGCCGACGGTGGGTCTGGCGCAGCTGTCCGCCGTGGTGCACAGCCATGCCACGAGCTGGCACGACGGCGGGGTCGCGGTGCTCTCTCCGGACGGTGAGATCTTGGCGCTCGCCTCGGAGCGGGTCGGCGACCGGCGCAAGCACAGCTGGGACTCCCGGCTGGCCTACGAGTACCTGAAGTCGTTCCCGGAGTACCGGCCGCTGTTTGGCGGTCCGGGTGACCGTTTCATCGACAACTCCGTCGGCCTGTACCCGGACGAGCACCATCTGTTCCACGCGGCGAGCACCTTCTACGGCTCAGGCTTCGCGGATGCCGCAGTCCTCGTGGTGGACGGCCAGGGCTACTGCAGGGACCGGCTGGTCACCACCTCCCTCTGGTCGGGAACCGACGCCGGGCTGCGGCTGGTGGAGGAGCGGGCTAGCTTGGAAGGGGTCTTCGCGGCCGACTCGATCGGGCACTTCTACACCGCGGTCGGCGCCTTGGCGGGCATGGGGAGCCTGCATGACGAGGGCAAGACGATGGCTCTGGCGGCTTACGGCCGGCCGTCCCCGTTCCTCGACCGGCTCCGGGCATACGCCAAGGCGAACCAGGACGGCACGTACTGGGTCGACCGGCGGTTCGTTTCGACCGTGCTCGCCAACACGCTGGGGCGTGAGCTCTTCGGCTGGGCGGCACCCGCGCCGCAGGACCAGATCCTGTGGGACGAGCTGGTCGCGGCGCGGAAGCGGCCGCCAGAAGTCGCCCGCTTCGATCAGGACGATATGGACATCGCCTATGCCGGTCAGGTGATCCTGGAGGAGATCCTGCTCGGTCTGTCACGCCGTGCCCATCGGCTGACCGGCAGCAGCAGGCTCTGCCTCGCGGGCGGGGTGGCGCTCAACTGCGTGGCGAATGGGCGGATCCTCGACGAGGGTCCGTTCCGCGAGGTGTTTGTGGTGCCCGCCCCGGGCGATGACGGGCAGGCAATCGGCAAGCTGCTCCACGAGGTGCGCAGTCAAGGTCTGACGGTCGACACCACGATGCGCACCGCCTACTACGGACCGCGGTATCCGCCGGAGGCGGTGGAGGAGGCGGTGCGAGAGCTCGGCGATCGGGCCGAATGCGTCCGACTGAGCGAACACGAGGTGGTGGAACAGACGGCCGCCCGGCTGGCGGGCGGCCAGGTGATCGGTTGGTGGCAGGGGCGCTCCGAGCTTGGGCCGCGGGCGTTGGGGCACCGCAGTATCTTGGCGGACCCCAGGTTGGACGGGATGCGAGAGCGCATCAACTCGGAGGTCAAGGAACGCGAGTGGTTCCGTCCGTTGGCTCCGATGGTGCCCGAGGAGCGGGCAGCAGAGTTCTTCGAGCTGGACCAGCCGAGCCCCTTCATGGCGCTCGCGGTCAAGGTCCGGCCGAGCAGTCGGCACTTGATCCCGGCCGTCACCCATGTCGACGGCACGGCCCGGGTGCAGACCATCCGGCGCGATCAGGACGAGCGCTGCCATCGGCTGCTGCGACGCTTCGGCGAGCGCACCGGTATCCCGGTCCTGCTGAACACCTCTTTCAATCGGCGCGAGGAGCCGCTGGTCGAGACGCCGACCGATGCCTGCCAGGCCTTCCTAGCGATGAACCTCGACGCGCTGGTGCTGGAGAATTACTTGCTGGCTAAGCGCTCGATTGGGGGGCCTAGACCGGCCTAGGCCAGCACGTGGCCGATCAGGGTGCGCTGGGTGGCCGACCATTCGGCCAGTTGCTCGGCGCCGACGGTGTGCAGGACCAATTGGTCCTCGGCGGGCCCCGCGGAGATCTCGGTGCCGTCCGGCAGAAAGACGGCGCTTCGGCCCAGGTACTCGGTGCCGTCCTGCTCCACCCCGTGGCGGTTGCAGAAGACGCTGATGACCTGGTTCTCCAGGGCCCTCGCCTGGTGGATCTTCCGGAGGAAGTCGACCGACACGGTTGACGGGCTGAGCACCAGCTGGGCGCCGACAACCGCTGCCGCCCGGGCCGGACCAGGGTCGGCGATGTCCATGCAGATCTGCACGGTGCTCTGCCAACCCGCGATGTCGACCATCCGGTGTTCGGCAGTGCCCGGGCTGAACACATCGTGCTCGGCGCCGAAGAGCCGCACCTTGTCGTGGACCGCGGTGAGCCCGTTCGCTCCGATGACCAGCGCTCGGTTGAAGCTCCGGCCGGAGCAGTGCACGGGCAGGCTGCCGACGAAGCGCAGCCGCTGTCTCGCGCCCACCGCGATCAGTGGTTCGAGCAGCACGGCCAGTTCCGCCTCGGTCGGGAAGGCCGCGGGCAGCGTGCGGTAGCTGCCGAGGAAGAACTCGGGGAGGACCACAACGGCGTCGGTGATCTCGCGAACGGCCGAGCGGACGAAGTCCACGTTCTCCGATTCCGAGCGCAGCTGAGGAGCGAACTGGAGGAAGCCGATCCGGAGCACCGCGCTCGGCTCGATGTCCACGGGTTCCCCGGCCTGGTGCGGGGGCGCTGGCGGGAGCTCTCGGCGCAGGCCGTGGGAGATCGCGCTGACGGACGTCGGCGAGGCGACGGGCAAAGCTGCGGAACGGATCATTTCGGGGGTCTTGTCGAGGTTGATGGTCCAGGTCTATACCTGTTGAAGATTACAACACCTCCTGTGCGCGACGGCTTGGAAGCGGAAGTCGCTCGTGTCACACGAGCCGCTGCGCGGCAGGCGAGTCCACCCGGCACGCGGAAACCTCCGCCGCCACATCCTGTGCGAACAAGACCGGCCCGTCTTACGACTTGGGACACCGACTCAATCATATGTTCGATTTTTCGTTCTGCGCGCTGACCTGCGGCGATCCGTCTTCGCTGTCACAAACCACGCAGTGGTGCAGGTTCAGTGGCAATCGGTCCAGGTTCGCTGTCACAGGTCAGCGGTGACCGGTGACCGATTCTGCAGAGTTGCATGGGTCGGTCACGCCACTGACGTGCGGTTTGACCGACGGCGGGGCACCGATCGGTCACGCCGGTGGCGGTGACCGTCGTGACCGGTCACGCGGTCGGGCAAGCCCAAGGCTTACCTGGGCAAGCTCACTGGAGAGCAGGCTTGCCCGGCCTGACTGACGGCCGCTTGGTCCCCGGGTCGGCAGTGCGCGGCCCCAGAGCATCCGACGACGTGTACTTCCCGCGTTACTAGGAGGAGCCCTGGGCAAGCCGCCCCGAACGGAGGCTTGCCCAGCCGAGCTATTGGGGCTGTCCGCAGCCCTCACCGTGTCGGAGGCGTTGGGCATACTGCTGGCCATGCCGCTGCCGGTTCGCCTGCATCTGATGATCACTTTCGTGATGGCGGTGACCGGGACGTTCGCGGGAGCCGCGCTCGGCCTGGCACTGTTCGGCCGCCTGCTGTCCCTGCTCTGTGCCGGAGCCGGCGGCATTGGCGCGGCCGCCTGGGCGCTGCTCCCGCCAGATCGCCGACTTCTTCAGGGAACAGCTCCGGCCCGCGTGGGAGATCCCCCGGCCGGTCGACGGGGACGCGGAAGCTCTCGCTGACAACGTGGTTGCGGGCCTGTGCATGTACCAAGCCGCGATGTTCCCCCTGGCGCGAGGCGGGGTGAGTGCCGCAGAGCGTACCGCCCGCCGGACGGTGGCCTACCGGCTCTCCGCGTACGAGGGCCTGCCGAGCCAGATCCAGGTATCGGCGGCCGTAGCCCTGGAAGCCATAGACCAGGGGAAGGACGAAGCGCGGGCGGCAGAGGCGATGAGCGATCTGCGGGTCACGGTGTACGAGCACCGCAGCAGCCGGTAGGAGCCGCGGGCAGGGTTGCACCGGAAGGGGGCTGAACCGTTGTCTGGACGGTTGCTTTCAGTGGGGGACCGGAGGTGTGACCGGGAGTGGGAGCCTGGCAAATCGGACACCCCTCGTCGTCCCTGGTCAGGCCCGGTGGGCAAGCCTCCCCGCGACGAGGACACCTCTTTCCCACGCGATAGCCGAGGGGAAGAGGATTCAGGTTCGATGGCCGGCGCGGCGATCGAGGGCGTCGGTTGTCCGAAGGTCGGGGCGCGGCCCCCGTCGCGGCCTTCTGGTGGCCAAGGCCGCACCCCTTGCCTCCGAACGTACCCGCCGCCCGGAGGCCGCCTTCAGCCGGTCATGCCGAGCGCGTTCTCGGGACTGCAGTAGGGGCAGGGCTCGACGCCCTCGGCGAGCATCCGGCGGGCCTCCTCACGGCCGAGGGGCTTGCCGCCGCTCATCGCGCAGTCCCCAACGTGGACGCGCAGCGCCTTCGGCCCGGCCCCGGTCCGGATGGATTCGAGTTTCCAGTCCGGCGGCGGAGGCGGGGGCCGGCGGGCCGCCGCGGCGGCCAGCTCCGTCTCCAGCTCGCTGATCGTCCGCTCGGCCAGCTTCTGCTGCCAGCCCAGCCACGCCCGTACGGCCCGCCAGCTCTCAAGCCGGGCCTCCAGGTCGCTCATGAGGACCGCGTCCCGGGCTCGGTGACGACGAACTCCTCGCCACTCCAGCGCACGCTCAGCTCCCGCACCCCGTCCGGCCCGCTCTCGGCCGCCCGGAACAGCTCGATGCGCCCCGCGGTGCTCCAGCCGTGCTGCGCCCAGTACGGGTGCGAGGTGATCAGGCACGACAGTCGGATCAGCTCCCGTCGCAGCTCGGCCGCTCCCACGGTGGGGCGCAGGGCGAGCTGGTTGTAGGCGCGGATCTGCTGGCGCTTGAGGCTGATCAGGTCGGCAGGGAAGCGGAAGGACGTCACCTATTTATTCAAGCAGGTGTTCGAATTGCGGGGCCAGTCCGCAGCTCAGAGCCTCGTTTCGCCGTCCCTTATCCACAGGCCCGCGGCCGTAGAAGGGAGGTGTCCGCATCCGGGTGTGCAGTACCCGGACGCACACCGAAAGGGCACGGCCATGGCACAGACGAAGTTCGACAAGCAGGTGGAGGAGAACGCCGAGTCCCTCGTGTTCGGGATCGGCCGGGTGCTGGCCGGCCGGGACCTGGACGGCGTGAAGCGCACCGACGCCACGTTCTGGCGCTCGGGAACCCGCGTCCTGCCGAAGGTGGAGGGCCGCGTCCGGCGCCGCTCCTACAAGCCCGGGTGGCAGCGCCTGTCCTTCCGCCTCGCGCTGGGGGCCGGTGTCTGGGAGACCGGCTACCTGGCCACCCAGGACCTGGAAGCCACCAGGCGAGGCGTCCAGGAACTGTGGGACAACCGGGACCAGGCGCTCGCCGCGCTGGAGCCCGGCGGGATCGGCGCGGCCTCCGTCCTCACCGTCGGCACCGCGGCCTACATGGTGCTGACCCGCGAGCGCCGGGAGCTGATGCGCGAGTGGGTCGGCCCGTTGCACGACGCCCTCCACCAGCCGCTCGGTCTGGCGGAGCAGACCGACCCGCGCCGCTACCTCCACATCCCGAAGAACTTCTCCGACGACGACGCGGAGATACGCATCGACCTGCCCACCCGGCTGGGCTTCTCCCGCGAAGTCGTCGCCGACCTCATCACCCAGAAGCTCGCCCTGGAGGGCGTGACGTTCTCCTGGCACCCCGAGGGCCGCAAGCCGTACGTGCTGGTGAAGAAGACCCGAAAGCCCCCGGCCAAGGCCCTCTTCAAGGACCCCAAGATGCGGGAGCTGGTGACCAAGGCCAAGGAGTCCGCGCCCATCATCGGGATCGGCGCCGGCGGGCGGATCGTCTCCGTCGACCTGGACGCCGAATCCCCGCACATCCTGGTCAACGCCAGCACCGGCGGCGGCAAGTCGGTGACCTTGCGCTGCATCGCCTGCCAGATGCTCCACCACGGCTCGCTCGTGTACGTCCTCGACACCAAGCGGATCTCCCACCCGTGGGCGAGCGGCCTCCCCGGCGTCACCTACTGCCGCGACATCGCCGACATCCACGACGCCCTGGTGGCCCTCGGCATGGAAGGCCGGCGCCGGGTTCGCGTCGCCGACGAACTGGGCATCGGCGCCGACCCGGACGCCATCGGCCCGCGGCTGCTGATCCTCCTTGAAGAGGTCAACGCGACGATGAAGCAGCTGGCGCGCTACTGGGAGAAGATCCGCGAGTCCGGCGACCCGAAGGTCTCCCCGGCCGTCGACGCGCTCAACGAGATCCTCTACATGGGCCGCCAGGTCCGCATGCACGTCCTCCTGGTCGCCCAGTCCGCGACCGCCCGCGCCCTCGGCGGCCCGGAGGTACGCGAGCAGTTCGCCACCCGCATCCTGACCCGCTACAGCGTCAACGCCTGGCGCATGCTCGCCCCGGAGATCCACCCAGCGCCGAAGTCCACCAAGCACCACGGCCGCGCCCAAGTCGTCAGCGGCGGCACCGCCCGCGAGACACAGGTCCTCTTCTTCACCGAGACCGAAGCCCGCGACTGGGCCAGCACCGGCTCGGCGGCCACGGAGAAGAAACACGCGCCCGTCCCGGCGCAGCCCAGCCCCGTGCAGCTCCAGCCGCCCGCCGACTCCCTCGCCGACGCCTGGAGCAACAGCGCCCCGGCCACCACCCCCACAGCCGACCCGGCAACGGCGTCGCCCTACGACGGCGACTTCCTCGCCGACGCCTGGAACCTCACGCCCCCGGCCGCCAACCCGGGCGGCGCGGCCAGCACCACCACGGCGACGTCGCCGGCGAACACGGCACCGGCCGACAACGACGACCAGGCGGTCGGGCTGCGCGAGGCCCACCAGCACCACCTGCCGGACATCACCATCGCCGCCCTGCGCTACGCCCGCGCCAACGACCAGACCTTCCCCGCCTCGGCCGACAAGCGCGGCGCCGAACTCCTCTACCGCGTCGGCGACCTCAAGAAGTGGGCCCGCAACCGGCCCCGCGCCGCCACCGGCACCACCGACCTGGACTGACCCGCCAGTCCGCCGACAGCGGCGAACCAGCCCTGTCCGGTTCAGCCGACACGATCCCCCTCGTCCCGGAGAACACCCGGTTCACCAGGACCAGCACAGAAGAGGAACACCGCACCATGAAGAAGACCGCGCTCCCGAAGATGCTGAGCTTCGCCGCCCCCGACCTCCGCGAGCAGATAGAGGCGCTCCCCGCCGGGACCGCGCTCATCGGCATCAGCACCACCGGACGGGCCATCGCCGTCGACCTGGACGCCGAATGCCCGCACGTCCTGGTCTGCACCGGCTCCGGCGGCGGCAGCACCACGGTCCTGCGCTCGCTCACCGCCCAGTTCCTGCACCAGGGCGCCCACGCCCTGGTCCTCGACCCCAAGCGGATCTCCCACCTGTGGGCCAAGACCCTGCCGACGGTGACCCACCGCGGCAACGTCGCCGGCATCCACGACGCCCTGGTCGCCCTCGCCTCCGAGCTCAAGCGCCGCCTCGACACCGAAGGCGACCTCGGCAACGTGCCGCGCCTGATCGTCGCGATCGACGAGGCCGACACCACCCTGCGGCAGCTCGCCCGATACTGGGAGACGTTCCGGCAGAAGGACGACCCCAAGACGTCCCCGGCCATCACCGCGATCGAGGAAGCCCTCTGGGCGGGACGCGCGGCCCGCGTCCACGTCATCTTCGACGGGCGGCCCAGCGCCGGTGCCCTCGGAGCGCAGGCCCACGAGCTGTTCGCCACGGTGATCCTGTCGCGGTTCACGGCCGACACCTGGCGGCGCCTCGCCCCGATGGCCGGCCCCGCCCCGAAGCAGAGCACGCACCCGGGCCGCTTCCACGTCGTCCAGCAGGGTGGCACCCACGAGACGCAGGCGATCCTGATGTCCGACGCCGACGTCGTCAACTGGCTCACCGAGCCGACGGACAGCGAGAGCTGACGCCGAGCCAGAAACCCCATGGGCCCCGGGGGGATCAGCCATGACAACCCGGGGCCCGCGCCGCACGTAGTGGCACGAGCTCAAGCTCGGTGTTCCCGTTCCGAAGCCCAGCACCAACCCGGGCCGCGTCCACGTCGTGCAGGGCTTGACCGCCCACCCCACGCAGGCGCTACTCCATGAGCGACGCCGAAGCCGCCGCGCAGGCCAACGGTGAGGAGACCGAGACGTCCTGACCCCGCCTGACCGAAGAGGGGGGTGTCCGCCTGCACGGCGGGCACCCCCCTTGGGACGTCCCGGAAACGGAAGGCCCGTTGTCGGACCCGCTCCGTACCCTTGGCTGAGGTACCTGAGACAGGAGGGCAACGTGGCCCGCATCAATCAGCGCGCGATCGACAAGCACGTCAAGGACATCGCCAAGAGCTACGAGCGCGCAGCCAATCGGAACCCCATCCGGGTACCGATCCAGACCGAGGCGACTGGCACAGGAGGAACCATGCCCGGCCGTGACACCGCCGAAGACGACCCGGTCCTGGCCCGACTCCTGATGTGGCTCGACGAGCAGGCCCAGCAGAACCCCTCGCACTACATCGACGTGACCCGGTTCGTCGAAGAACAGCAGCTGCACGACGAGGACGCCTCCGTGCTCGCCTTCGAGCTGGAACAGCGCGACTTGGTCCGCGTCGCGCGCACCGCGGGCGGGACCCCCGACGTCCATCTCACCGACGCGGGCCGCGCCGCGATCCACCGCCTGAAGAAGCTGCGCTTGGACCGCGCCGCCCGGCTCCGATACACCATGGATGCCTTTCACCGGTGGCTGTTCGACACCGCCGGCGACCAGAAGCCCATCAACCCGGTGCTGTTCCTCGCCACGCCCGCCGCCTACTTCGCCGGATCCGAGATCACCGGGACCGAGCTGCACGAAGCGCTCGCCCACCTGACTCAGCACAAGCTGATCGAGCACATCGACACCGAACCCGCCACCGTCGCCATCACACCTCAGGGCGTCAGCTGCGCCCTGGCAGGAGGAAATGTGCAGGACCACGTCAACCAGCCCCGACCCGGCACCACGTACAACACCTACCTGCCGAACGCCAAGGGCGTCATCATCGGCGAGCAGCAGAACTTCACCCAGAACAACTCCGACGGGGTCGACCCCACGCTGTTCGTCCAGCTCGCCGGGTACGTCGGCCAGGTCAGCGGCACGCTGAACATGCACGAGTCGGACCGTGTGGAACTGGAGCGCGTCGCCCAGGACCTTCACGCCGAAGCGACTTCGCCGAATCCCGAGCCGGGACGCCTGCGGCAGTTCGCGACCCAGGTGAAGGACCAACTCGTGGAGGCCGGTACCACCATCGCGGCCACGATGGGCGTCCAGATGGCTGAGCAGGCTCTGGGCTCGCTCATGTAGCCGCGCCGTACAACCGCTACGGGCCCCGGGGCGTCGCCCCCGGGGTTCGGCTATGGCTTCGAACCCGGTCTGCGGAAAACCCGTGTTCCACGATCTGGCGCGTTGACATCATCGACGGATGCTTGTCACACCCGTACCCGGCGCGCACCGGGACAACGTGCTGAAGACCCTGCAGTCCGTACACATGGCCGCGGGGAACATCAACGGGGGAGCGCCGGAGTCCGCCTACGGGAGGCTGCTCTCCTACCTGGTGTGGGCGAACGACTCAGTACGGCTGCTCACCTCCCAGATCAGCGGCCGTGACATCGATCGCCTGGTCCGCACGCGGACGCATCAGACGCTCCTGGACGGGGTCGGCCACCTGGCTGGCAGCGATCAGCAGAAGCTGGTGAACGGGCTCGTCAGCCTTGAGATTGAGCAGCGTATCGCCGCCCTCGGCGACGCCATCGACGCCCTCCAGGACCAGATGGCGAAGTGGCCGAGCGGGATCTCGCTCCTCGTGCCGGACACCAGCTTCTACATCCAGCACGACGCGAAGCTCCTGGACGTCGACTTCGCGGCGCTCGCCGGGATCACCGGCCCGGTCCGCGTGCTGTTCCCCATGGTCGTCGTGGACGAACTGGACCGACTGAAGGAGACGAAGGACCGGCACGCGCGATGGCGCGCCGGCTACACCCTCGCCGTCCTCGACAAACTCCTCGACGACGACGCGGGCGCGCCGCACGAGGTCGAGGTCCTGCTCGACCCACCTGGGCACACCCGCCTGCCCCTCCCCGACGACGAGATCATCGACCGGGCGCTCTCCGCCCGTGCCATCGCGGCTGGCCCGGTCCGGCTCGTCACCTACGACACGGGCCAAGCCATGCGGGCCAAGACGGCCGACATGCCGGTCCTGAAGCTGCGCACCGACGCGGGCACAGGCGAGGAGCCGAACAAGTAGAGCGCGCCGACACCTGCTTGCCCCGACTTGTTCAAGGAGCCAGCGGGGGAGCGCCCCTCAGGGGCGTGTCCGTCAGCGCGGGGTGGGTGGGGCACCACGGGTGTTAGGGGTGCCCCACGCTGCCGCCTACCGTCGGGCGAGGGCCTGGTTCATCTTGGTCATCACACCGAAGAACGTGCCGGTCGCCGCAACGACACCAGCTGAGGCACCGGCAAGGTAATCCCCCGTGACGGCGATCGTGCCGACTGCACTGGCCACGCCGCAGGCGCCTGCCGCGCTGACAGAAGTGCTCAGGATGACCCCCCAGCGCACGGGCAGCTGACCGCCATCCTGGTCGTTCTCGCTCATCGTCTTCTCCTGGTCGTATTGCGAGTGATCAAGGTGAGAGCCGTCGCCCGGCGCCGAGAGGCGACGGATCCACCGGCTTCCAGCCTCGCGAGTCAGCTCTGCGAGAACCAGATCGGGCAAGTTGGTCATTAGCCTGATCGTTGGTCCATGAAGCACAACAGCGACCCCACCCCGTCGAACTGCGCCGTAGGACTCCCCGACGAGCCGGTGCCGCAGCCGCCCGCCGCGCTGATCAGCGGCGGCCTGGGGACCTGGGACAGCAACGGACACTCCTCGTTCGACCTCACACACCTCGACGGCCCGTACCGCTACCACGTCCACGCTCAGTGGAGCGACGCCAAGAAGGCCGTCATCATCACCGCCCTCGCCATCGAGCCCAAGAAGGGGGTGGAGGCCGCCGGGATCAGCGGCTTGAAGAGCATCCCGATGGAGCAGATCCGCCAGCATGTGAACACCGTCATGGGATCGCCGTGGTCCGGCAGGTCGCATATCGCGTTGATGAAGGAGGAGATCGCGGAGCTTCCCACCCGCCGGCGGCAGGCATCGCCCGAACGCCATCTTGTCGCGGCGTGGATCGCGCAGGAGGCTGAGGCTGCGCAAGCGGAAGACCCCCAAGCCCCGTCGCCCAACGAGGCTGTCCGTCGCTTCTTCGGGTTCGCGCCCTCCTCGAAGGCCAACGTGACCCGGCTCCTCAATGAGTGCCGGGACCTTGGCTATCTGCCGGTACGTGACGAGAAGCCGGACGAGCCTCCCGTCGCGTACGAGCGCGGGAGGACCGGGACGATGGACATGATCCATCAGCGGATCTTTCTCGCTGTGCTGGACGACATCGCCGGCCAGGGTGGTGAAGGAGGCCGTCTTGCTGCTGCTCTACGAGAAGAACTGGACACCGCCAAGGAAGAGCCGTGCGCCACGCTGGAACTCGATCTCGACGCCATCCGCGCGATGTTCCCCACGAAGCCAATCGGCGATGACCCCGATGCCTATGCGCCGCTGCCTCTCCAGGCCCACCTCCTCCAGAGCTACAAGCACACCTTCGACCGTCTGGCGGTCAGCCACCGCAACGAGCCTGTCGACGTGATCTGCGGCCTGCTCAAGGAGGCGTGCCGTGAAATGGGCATCACGATCAATGGCACGTTCATCCACGACCACGCCATAGCGATCACCGAACGCCGATCCGTCCGATTTCCCCCTCACCCGGCCGCGTAGACAAGCCGAGGGGCGCGCCCTCGCCAACAGGTTCGCTCGAGTGAACGCGGATCGGGTGTCGGAGTGCTCCGGCACGATGATTCAGACAGAGCGGTCGAACATGGCGAGGCGCGTGCTCATGAGAATGGAACTGGACCTGCCGATTCCTGAGGCGTAGATGTCCGTCATCACCATGTCGTACGGGACCGGGCCCCCATAGGCTGGGCGAATGCCGAAGGAATCTCCCGCGGCGAAGCGGGCTCGGAAGGCTGCGCTCAAGGCCGCTGCGCGCGCTCGCGCCGCCCGGATCGTCGCAGGCGAAATCCCCGACTACTTACGGCAGCCGAGCACGGGCAGACGGGAGCCTCGACCGCTCACGCCTAAGCACAAGGTGGTCCAGGCCCCGTCCGAGCAGCCCACCAGAGCGCTCATCCCTCCCAGGAGTACCCCGCTAAGCGGTCTTGGGGAAGTGGCGTGCGTTTCCGCGTCGTTCGGTGCGTGCTCTCGGCGTGCCAGCTGAAGGCCCTCGTACTGGATGTACGTGGGTCTTCGGCCGGTGCGACGAGAGTGCGTGCCGGGCGGCGTGGGGGCGTGCCTCACTTCCCCAAGCCCGCTTAGCGTGGACGCGGGCGCCGCCCGCTGTCAGCGCCCGGGGATACCCTTCCCGCTCCAGCGGCCCGGGCATGCCGGGCCGCTCGTGGCGAAGGGTGGGGACGTGAGCTTCCACATGCATCTGCGGGCCGTCCGGGAATCCGAGGTCCGGCGTGACTACGGCTGGCTGGCGGAGTTCATGGGGGCTGCCTGGGACTGGGACGTCCGCCAGGCCGAGCGTGAGGCGGGGATCGCGGAGTCGATCGAGAAGGACTTCGGCTCGGTTCACGAACTCTACGAGGCAGCCGGTCGGCTCCCGGAGGGGCAGGACGGGGCGTGGGAACTGCCCGTCTTCGGCGGACACATCATCCACCACCCTGCCAACGAGCATCCGCCCTTCGTCCACTTGACCCCGGCCGCGACGCAGCGGGCGTCGGCCTTCCTCACGGACGTCTCGTTCGACGCCGTTTGGCAGGCGAACGGCCCCCGGATGTGCGCTGCGTTCGGTCCGGGCTGGGCCGAGGAGGACGTCAAGAGCAGCTATCTCCACCGCCACGCCGCCCTCCAGGCCTTCTACGACCGCGCCGCCACGGCCGGAAAGGCCGTCGTCAAAGCGTTTTGGTACTAAGCGGTCTCGGTGATGCGGGCTGTTGTTCGGGTATGAGACGGGGCAGGGAGGGGCTGCCTTATGCCGAAGATCCTGCGTGTGGAGTTGACGTTTGATCAGGAACGCGAGGTGCGCGAGCGTCTGCGGGCGCGTGATCTCGCGCCGGGTACCAGACTGCGTCTGGAGTGCATACGGCTGATGGGGCGGGGCCTGACCGTGCCCGAGGTGGCTGACCTGCTCGAATGCAACGAGGTCACCGTGCGTGGTGCGGTCCACCGTTTCACGGCGGGCGGGTTCGACGCGTTGGCGGATGCCCCGCGCCCGGGCCGCCCGGCATCGGTCACCCGTGAGGACCGCGAGGCGCTGGCCGCCTTGCTGGACGAGTCCGCCCGGCAGGGCCGTACCTGGACTGCCGCCGCGTTGTGTGACTGGCTGGCCGCGGAACGGGGGGCGCGGGTCTCGCCGGCCTGGCTGACCGAGTTGCTCCACCGGGACGGGTTCCGGTGGAAACGGACCCGGGACACGCTGCGGCACAAGGCCGACCCCGTCCTCCAGCAGGCCGCCCGGGCCCAGCTGGAGGATTTACGGCTTTACGGCTGGACGCGCACCAGGGCATCTACCCCGAGCGCGTCCACACCACCGCCGAAGCGGTCGGCACCGCAGTCGATCAGGCCCTGGAACGTCAGCGGGCACGAATCAAAGGATCAGCAGCCAACTTCACCAAAGCCGCTTAGTGCCTCGGGACCGGGAGCAGTACGCGGACAACGCACCGCCGGTGTGGGTGAGGGGAGGCTCCCGTGCCCAAGATGACTAGTGGCTCGGCGAGGTCATGGCATCCGGGGATGACCACGGCCTCGAAGGAAGACATCCAGCACATGCGCCCGAAGCAGCGGAACAAGTACCGCCGCCTCGGGTTCACCTGGACGGAAATCAAGAAGATCGATCGCGCCATCGGCCGCGGCGAGACCACCCTCACCCTCAAGACCACCGCTGGCGAGGTGACGATGGCACTTCCACCCCGATGGCGCTGACCGCAAGACATGTGCCTCTTCTGGTTCTGGCAGGGGTACAACGCCACACCCTGCCCGAGGGCGCGCGGTCCTGGGCCTCGCGCTCCGCTCAGCGCTCGTGGCCCGGGTCTGTCGGTGCGGTCCCGCATGCTTGGAGTTCACCTGGCACGAAGGACAACCATGACTTTGGACTTCAACGCGGACGAACCGGTAGTCGGTCTGGCACGGCAGCGAGAGCTGATCCGGGCCGTTTTGAGCGCCAGCAGTGCGGACGAGACGCGCTGGCTGGAGTGGAAGTCCCAACACGACGTGTCGAAGGCGGAAGGAGCCTTCGCTGTATCGAAAGCGATCCTCGGCTTCGCCAACCGGATACCCGACGTGGCGGAGCAGTGGGTTGGGGGCCACGCCTACCTCCTGGTAGGGGTTGATGAGGACGGGATCTATGGAGTTCCGACACACGATGTCGAGAAGGTTGATGTCTGGCTGAGGCGCTTCCTGGGCGACTTCAGCCGCTACCAGTTCACGTACGTGCCCATGGACATCGACGAGGGCCGACGCCATGTCATGCTCGTCGACGTCTTTCCCCCACGATGGGGCGATCTCATCCATCCCCTGCACAAGGAATTCGCGAGCTTCCGCCCGGGTGTCGTCTTCCATCGGTACGCCGGGAGGACCGAACCCGCTCACCCCGCAGAGATTTACGCACTCACCGAGCGGGCCCGTAGGGCAACGAATCGTGTGAACGTCGAGGTAACCATGACCACCGGCGCCGTCGCCGTGCTCGCACCGACCGAGGCCGCCCGACGAACGATCACCGACTTCCTCCGCGACGAGCTGCTGGGCCAGCTGGAGGCCGCGGACCAGAGGAAGAAGGCGGCGGCCTCCAATCCGTTCGGTGGCTTCGGGTCACTCCAAGTCCTGTGGCCTGACTCCCGCTCCCCGGAGGAATTCCGGCAGGAGGTGGACGAGTACCTGAGCGACTTCGACCTCGCGATGCAGCATGCACTGGCACAGGCGGTCGGCGACGCCGGCACGCCTCTGACCCTCACGCTGACCAACCCCGGCGAAGACAACCTCACGAAGGTCCAGGTCGTGCTGAGCCTCCCCGACACCGTCTCGGCGCATGTCACGGCCGACGCAGAGGAAGAGGTCGACTGGCCTTCCCAGCCGGCCAAATATGGGGAGGGCACCATCCCCGTCATCGGCGGCTACCCAGGGGTGCTCGGGGTGCAGCCACCGGCCTACCACCTGCCGTCCCTACATTCCCCGGACATCGAGCGGCAGGATGGCCGCACCATCGTCCGCTTCGCTCCGGTGGACCTTCGCCCCCATGAGACCGTGACGCTGGATCCGATCACGGTTTACAGCAGCCAGGAAGCCGACCCCTTCGTCTCGGAGTGGCGAGCGACGGCGACCAACGTCAGCAGTAAGGTCCAGCGGTCTCTGTCCATCCCCGCTCAGCGTCTCGACCTCGACCTGCGGGAGGTACTTCGTCCCCTCTTCGGAGACAGCGACGACGGCGTGGGGGAAGACGAGGACGGCTCGGAACGGTAGGAGTCAAAGCGCGGCCAAGGCCCAGGAGAAGGCCGTGGCTACCTGTGCTCGAAGAGGGAAAGGCCCAAGATTCCAGGGCTTTACACACACTCCAGTGCGATGCCGCCGCCCCGGAGACAGAGAAGGACCCCGGGACGCACAGCGCACCCGGGGTCTCGTCCGACAGCGTCACGCCGCCGCCCACTCCAAGCCGAGGGCGGCCAGCGTCTGGAGCTTGTCGGCGGTGAGCTTGGCGCGGCGGGTCTTGGTGTTCGACAGAAACACCCCGAGCGTGACCTCGGTGCCGTCCTCCAGCCGCTCTAGGTGGGCCCTGCGGACCGTCAGCGAGCCCGTGCGGGCCTTGTACTGCGGCTCGAAGACGCTCACGGCCGTTGCAGGCGCCTTTACGGGCTCCGGCTCCGGGGCCAGCGGGACGACACCGACGTCCTCCCCCGGTCGAGCTATTCGCCGAGGCGGTCGTCGTCGAAGGGGCTGACGCGATCGCGATCGCGCTGGACGTCGACGATCCGGGTCCTTCTCGGCCTCGCCGCAGCCATCTGCTACTACAAGCGACTCGTCCGCCTCACCACATAGGCGGTCTAAAACGCTGCCAGTTCGTCGCGCACAGCGCGGCATGTCGGGTTATCTCGACCGAGTCGGCGCTCGTAGATCCGCAACGACTCGGCGAGGAAGGACGTCGCGCCGGTTCGGTCGCCTTCGTTGCGAGCCAAGCTACCCAGCACTCTGAGCGTGTCCGCTGTCTCGGCATGGTCGGGGGCGAGGCTGCTTTGACGGATGGTCAGGGCCTGCTCCAGGCACTCCCGACCTGCGAGGGCCCGGCCCTCCGCCAGGTTGACTACGCCCAGAGAGTGGAGGCACCGGGCGTAGTCTGGGGCGGCTTCGCCGACGCATCGGCGGCAGACCTCGACCGCGTGCTCCACATCGGCCAGGGCCTTTACCCGATCGCCCTGTGCATGGCGGACGATCGCCAGGTTGGCAAGGGTAATAGCGGTGTCTCGCTGCTCCTTCCCGTGCAGCTGCATTCGCAGGGCGAGCGCTTCCTCAAGCCGTTCCTGGGCCTCGGGCAGCCTGCCGAGGGAGCTTAGGGTCATTCCGTAGTTGTTGATGATCTTGGCGGTGAGAGGGTGGTTGGACAGCCCGGCACGTTGCTGGATATTGAGGGCACGTTCGTAGAAGGCTGCTGCTTCGGCGTGTGCCCCCGTGCGCTCACGAACCATGCCCAGGTTGTTTAGAATCGTAGCGAGTCCCGGGCTGAACGGGCCTTGTGCCTGCTCCTCCAAAGCCAGAGCATCCAGATATGTGCGCAACGCCCAGCCATAGGCGCCGCGAAGCCACTGCTCGAAGCCGATGTTGTTGAGGAAGGTGCTGGAGCCAGGGCGAGCCTCTGCGAGCAATGCATCCCGCATACGATTCCACTGTGCGCTTAGCTGTTTGACCTCTGAGGGAGAGCCTCCTTCCTCAGCAATGCTCATCAGGAAGTTGATCCTCCTCATTGCATACATCGATCCGCCCCGCCTTCTTTCGAGGACTGGCAGCGCTTGTACGTACAGATCGCGGGCTGCACGGAAGTCACCCAGAGTGGCATGCAGTTGTGACAGGGCGACCTGCGCGCCGGCGGTGCGCACATCGTCCGGTCCCAGTGCCTCGAGGCGGATGCGCAGCGTCCGCTCCAAGATCTCGCGGGCCTTCTCGAGCTCCCCCTGCTGAATCAGCAAGATTCCGAGGGCGCTGAGGGAGCTGGTGGTGCGCGGATCCGAAGGTCCTAGGATGCGCTCAAGGATGTCAAGCGCCTCCTCGTAGTAGCGGCGGGCCAAGGCCAGAGAACCCTCGGCACGGGCAAGCGATCCGAGGTTATTGAGCGTGGCAGCGCGGTTCGCCTCGTCGCTGAGCGCCTCCCACATGGGCAGGGCTCTAACCAGAAACGCCCGGGCGTCGCCGAAGCGACCAGCGATCTGGTACGCAAATCCCAAGTCGTTGACGCTCACCGCGGTCAACGGATGACCCTGGCCGTGCAACTGTTCGTCGATCTGTAGGGCACGTTCGAGGTAGTACACAAAATCGTGGCTCTCCGAGAGGCCGTCCTGACGCAGATGGTTACCCAGACTGCGGGCGAGGCGCACGGCGGTCTGGCCACCGCGCTCTAGTGCCGCCTCCGTGACCGCTCGCATGTGGGACTCCAGGCCTCTGGCGGTGAGATTGTCGCCGGTGTCGTTGCATTCGTCGAAGAGTTCTTGGAGAGAACCCTCCACCGCCGCCCGTCCGTCCCCGTCGGCTTGCCGGTCAGCGACGAACGACGCGACTAGGCGGTGCAGGCGCGCCCCGGCCGACTGGGTTTGCAGCAAGCCAAGCTCAACGAGGCGGTGCAAAGCGTCCTCTGCCATCAGTAGCGCGTCGGTGTCGCCGAGGTCGACTCCGGCGGATCGGTAGAGGAGGAGGCGCGGCGTATTCTCGCCTGGCACGAGGCAGGCGATGCGCTCGAGCAGGGCCAGCGCCAGCGCGTCGACGGCTGTTGCCGGATCGAGTCGGTCATAGCTTAGGGCGAAGGTTCGGCTTACATTCTGCGCGTGGCCGGTCGGCGAGATACCTGCCTTCTGTAGCGAGCCATGCGAAAGCGGCCCGGTCCTGCGCAGTTGCGTAAGGTATGCGGTTGGGGTGAGGACCTCGCTATAGCGGGCCAGGAAGCTCCCCGCCATATGAAGAGCGAGTGGTAGATCACCCAGCTCGGCGGCCACGGCGTCAAGGGTGTCATCGTTCGCCAGCAAATCGGCTCGATAGCGGCGCAGCAATTCGACGCTTTCGGGGCGCTGCAACACGTCCACGTTGAGGACGTCCACGCCGAGATGTGGGTCCCATACCTCCCGTCGTGTCGTGACCAAGACCCGGCAGCCACCGGTCGGCGGCCGCCACCGGGCCAGCAGTGCCTCGTCCTCGCAGTTGTCGAAGATGAGCAAGCGCGGCAGGCCGCTCTGCCAAGCCGCGAGTACCAGCCGTACCTGGTCTTCAAAGTTCAGCGTGCTGTAGTCCGGGCGTAGCTCGAGTCCGCCCGGCCCGCCGCATGCGGCGATCTCACCCGGGACTGCATCCGGATCTGCGAAGGTCAGCCAGAAGACTCCGCCCGCGAAATAGGGGCCGTAGCGGTGCACGAACTCAGCGGCGAGCTGGGTCTTACCGACCCCGGCGAGTCCCGCCACGGCCAGCACCCTGCTGGAGCCCGCGAAGCCAGCGGCCAGTGTCCGTAGATCATCCATACGGCCCACGAATAGCGGATTGGGCCCTAGGGCCACACGGGATCCGGCAGGCAGCGCCCCTCTTGGCGGCACTTTTCCCAATGGCAACTCGGCCAATTTCCAGGCCGCGGCCACCAGAGTCTCCTCAGCGACCGGCTGCGGCGGCACATACTGGTAGCTGACGACCATCGCCGTGCCGCCGGGCGCGGCCTGCGCGATGTACCTACCGCTGGCCTCCTGCCGGACCTCGTCTTGCGCGGACATCGTCGACCCCGGGTCCTTAGTCCCGAGAGTTGTCCGCCGGCCGATCGACGTGGACCTCCGCATGCCCCGAACGGTCCGCCTGAGCGATGTAGTTGCCGACCGCCTGCTGTACGTGGCTCTCGCCGCCAGGCTCGGCCTGAAGCCGCTCAATCAGGTTCTCGGCGGCCCTCAACAGCTCGGGGTCTTTCCCCGCTCCACTGACTGCGACTTCCTCGGCCAGGACCTGCTGACGGGCCTCCGAATCCGGCCGGGCCTCAAGCTCCTCCACCGCCTGGGCCACACCGCTGTCCTCACCATGCTTGCGGCGCAGCAGATCCTTCAAACCCTTGTAAGCATCCATGACGAGGCTCTCGCCGACGCTGCCAGCCCCGCGAGTCACCCCCGCCGCGACCGCAGCCACGATCGCTGCTGTCAACAGTTCCATGCGCGCTCCCTCGGCTGTCCTGCCCTCCTGCCAGGGTGCACCCCAGTGCGAAACCCTGCCATTTCGCGCGCGGGGCGTCGCGCGCTGTCATTGACGTGCTGTGGGTGCGTGTTCCTGCTCTACGCCGTTGGCGGCACCGCGTTGAGGACTTCAACGGAGTGGACAGCGGGCTACGTCGGTTTGGCGGCCTACAGGGAGGTGGAGGTGGCGGGTGTGAGGTTCGGCCGTGATGTTACTGGGATGTTCCGCCTTGTATGTCACTGATGTGTAGGTGCATTGTTGTTGCTCAAGAGCGGTTGGACCCGGTCGATCATGGTGACAGTTCTCCGAACTTTGCAGTGACATGGAGACGTATCGGCCAGTGTCGCGGTCGCCGTATCTCCTTTGCTTTCCTGGTTTTCGCAGGGCCGTCTGAGTACGCGGAGTGTGTCTGGCAGTTCCTGACGGGTGTCGGGGGCGGCCGGGGCCGCCCCCGCACGGTGACGTCAGACCGCCGCCCACGCCAGACCGAGGCCAGCCAACTGCGCGAGCTTGTCCTCCGTGAGCTTGGCGCGGCGGGTCTTGGTGTTCGACAGGAACACGCCGAGCTTGACCTCGGTGCCGTCCTCCAGCCGCTCCAGGTGGGCCCGGGGGACCGTCAGAGAGCCCTCCCGGGCTTTATACTGCGCCAGGGCCGCAACGCCCCTCTCGAAGGCACTCACGGCCGCCGTGGGCGGCTGCTCGGGTGTCTGCGTCTCCGTGGCCGACGGCGCGATGCCGAGCCGCTCCAGACGATCGCGCTGCCCACTCGTCAGGGCCTGCCAGACTTCCGGCTTGCGCTGCTTGGCCAGCCACTTGCCGACGTCCATCCCGTGGACGGTGAAGCCGGGCAGGACCTCCGCCTGGCCCTCTTCGTCGGTCAGCAGCTCGCGCAGCGCGGCGAAGTGCCGTTGCCACTCCGGCGTCCACGACGGGTTCCAGTCCTCGTCGACCGCCTTCAATGCCTCCTCCCACTCGGGGTGGTCGTCCAGGGCGCCGGGCCTGCGCATGTTGGACAGCCACTGCCCCACCGGGCGGTCCAGCGCCGTCGCGGACCGGGGCGCGCACAGCGTCCAGTGCTCCTCGAAGTACGCCTTGGCGGCCTCCAGGTTCTCCTGGAACCGCTCGTCGGCCAGCGACCAGACCATGCCGAGCTTCTCCAGCCGCTTCGCGCGCAGGCCGGTCATCTGCCCCGCCCCGTACGCCCGTCGCTGCTCGGCGATCCACTGTCCAAGGGGGTAGGCGCCCTCCTTGTGTCCGTACGGGACCCGGGCGTGAAGCTCGCGTTCGGTGAACTTCTTGAGCGACGCCCAGCCGCGAGCCCAGTCCTGCTTCTCCGTGTCGATCACGTTGAAGCTGACCCAGTCTGCGACCATCACTGGGTCACGCGGAGCGGCAAAACGGAGTAGCAGACGGGATTCGGCCTCGCCTTCCTCGGGCGGCGGACCGATGTACTCGGACGGCTGCGCGACGTCCTTCTGAGGCTCCTGCGGGATCGCGAGCAATTCGATTGCCTCTTCGTCGTGAGCGCGCAATCCCTCAAGAATCTTCACCAAAGGCCGGTACGATCCCGAGGTGAACATGTCCTCCGGCTTTTCTCCGGGCTGGAGAAATACCGGCACGATCAGAGAGGCGAGCTTGCCTTGTCCCGGCGTCTGACGTAGCGCCCGGCCGATGGCCTGGACGATGTCGTGCGGAGCGCCCTTGGGGTCCAGCAGGGCAACGGAGTCCACGGCCCGGATGTCCACGCCCTCACCCAGGACACGGCAGTTGGAGAGCACGGCGCGCCGCGCGGTGGAGCCGAAGCCGCCCAGGACCTCTCGCCGGCGCTCGGGGACGTGTTCGCCGCACAGCCAGTCCGCCCAGATCTTCGCCGGGTACTTCTCGGGCTGGTCGGCGTGCAGCTTCGCGGCCACGCGCTCCAGGCCCTCCGCGTACGCCTGCGCCTCTATCGTCCGGTGGTGGAAGGTGATGCACGTCTGGAGCTGGTGCTCCGTCATGGTGTGCAGCAGTGCGGCCTGGAGCGCCCCGAGCCGCTGCCCGCGCACCTCCTCGCTGCGCCGGTCCTCGCCCATCAGCCGCTCGGGCGTGACGACCGGGTCCTGGAGCTCCAGGACGATGATCTGGTACCGGGCAAGCAACCCGCGCGAGACGGCAGAGGCCAGGCTGAGCTTGTAGAGGACGGGCCCGAAGACCTTCTCGTCGTCCATGCTCGCCGCCATCTCCCGAGGCAGCGGGTCGCGCGCTCCCTCGGCAACCTCCCGGCTCAGCCGCTCCTCCCAGATCCGCGGCGTGGCCGTCAGGTACAGCCGGCGGTGCGCCGGGATGACGTTCTGGTTGTGGATGTCGGCCCACGCCTTACCCATCGAGCCCGAAGTCCTGTGGGCCTCATCGACCACCGCGAGGTCTACCGGGGCCAACTGTTGCCCGTAGACGCCCTCGAAAGCCTCCGCGAGCACGCCCAGGGACGCGTACGTGGCGTAGATGGTCACCGGCCCCTCGCCGTGCCACAACGCCAGCTGCACGGGGTTCGTTGTGCAGCGCACCTGGAGGCTCCACAGCTCCGGGTCGTCCTGGAGAGAGCACACGGCGACTGCCGGCCCCGTGTGCCCGGCCGCGCGCCACGCCTGGACGGTCTGGGTCAGAAGGTCCAGCGTCGGCACCAGGACGAGAACGCGGCCCTTGGGCACAATGCGCTTTGCCGACGCCGCCGCAATGATGGTCTTTCCCGTCCCGCACGCGGCGTTCACCTGCCCGCGCAGGCCGTTGAAGGGAATGCCGCCCGGCGGGATATCGAGACCGCGCACAATGGCAGCAACAGCCTCGATCTGGTGGTCACGCAGCTTCACGGCCATTCCCGTGCTCTCCTTTTCGCGGAATGTGTCGCGCAATCAGAAATGAAAATCCGGCGCGGTGGGACGGGGCCGGAGGTTGTGGTGTCTGTACCCAGACTCTACACAGCCAACAGCCGTGATGCATCACCCGCGCGACAGGTTCGCCATGGAGGCTGACACTTGGCTGATATCCACCCACAAGCACGGTTCATACGGTATGCTGACGGGGCATTAGTGAACATGTTGAGGCGGTTTCGAGTTGGGGGAGGGGTTCGGGTGGAGCGCAGCGGAACCCGTCACTACGGTGGGGCCGACACCCCGTCAGGCTGGCGATCCGTCACTCTCGTTGCTGGGGTGGTACCTAGGGTTCCCAAGCCCTACACAGGCCCGCGCGCGATGCACCTTCCCTTGCTCCCAGCCCAGGCAACCGCGCTTGCGCGGCTGCCCCCCAATTCGCGCTTGCGCGAATTACCCTGCCTTTTGAATTCCGCTTGCGGAATTCCATTCCCCCGCTTGCGGGGGAATGCGCCGGAGCGAAGCGGAGGCGTTCACTTCCCGGCGGCTTGCCGCCGGGTATCCCGCTCCGCGGG
>NZ_JBIVFA010000024.1:0-81323 GCF_044747975.1 Streptomyces sp. NPDC090045 | reverse complement strand
GGGGTTTGGGGGGGCGGGGGCGGCCCGGCCCGCGCCAGCCCCTGGGGGGGGGCTTGGGGCTGCCCGCGTCCGGGGTCCGTGGCGCACAGCCTCGTGCCGGGCGGTGTCCACCTTCCATGCCCGGCGGAGGCGATGGCTGTCCAGTCCTGTCCGCACCCGTCCACCCGCCCGTCAGGGGCGCAGGCCCGCACGCCTGAGTGCGACCTCGGACAAGGCGGCGACGACGTGCTGGTCGCCGCGGCGCCAGGCGTCCGCCAGACCGCCCGGAGGGGCGGGGATCGCGGAGAGGTCGCCCGGCGGTCCGGTGAGGGCGCGCAGGGCGAGGAGGTCGGCGCCCCCGGGTGCGTCGAAGAGACGCCGGATGGTGGCGCTGCGGCGGATCCAGCGCAGGCGCAGGGGGAGCCACAGCAGCAGGACGAAGGCCACGGGGAGGACGATCAGGGCGACGGCGGCCAGGGTGGCCACCTGGCTGACGGTGTCCTGGAGCGACTGTCCTGCTTCGGCGATCCCGGTGCCGGCGTCGGCCGCGGACTGGAACGGTTTCTTCAGGAGGTCGCCGACGAACGGCACGTCCGAGGCCGTGTCGCCGGCGTCGCCGAGGGCGGTGGCGAGGCTTTGGCCGGAGCTCTCCACCATGCGTCCCGGCTCGGCCAGCAGCATGATCGCGTCGTGCACGGCCAGGGCGAACTTCACCGCGGCGGCGATCAGGAGCACGGCGATCAGGTCCGCGAGGATCTGGCGGTTGCGCCGTGCGGGGGTCTGGGCGTAGAGAAGCAACGGCTGCTCCCGTTCCGGTCATGGCGTCGAGGCGGGCCGGCCCGGCCGGAGGTGTGCGGTGCTGGCGGCAGGGCCCGGCCGGTTGCTCGACCGTACGCCGGACCCGGCCCTTCCCCCGGTGTCCACGGGCACAGGTCTGCGACACGGTGCCGGGTTGGCGCAGCGCCGGTGACGCCGCCGGGTGGGGGACGGGCACGGCGCCGGCGGAGCGTTCGGGGCGGCCGGGCGGCCGGGACCACCGCTCCCCCGGTTCCGCACCGTCCGCAACGACACGCCGAGAGCCTCGGCGGCCGGGCCCACGTGATCGGTGCTCAGCTCAGCACGCGGATCCGGCGCCGCCCGCCGGGCCGCCGCGCCCTCGCGCCCCCGACCGTCAGGCAAAGTCCGGGCAGGTGGCGACGGAGCCCTGCGAGACGGGCTGCCACACGCCTTGGTCCTCACGTGCGCTCAGGCGGTCCGCCTCTTGGGCGCACTCGATCAGCTGAGTGGTGGTCAGGGGGACGGCGGCCGTGAACACCCGCCCGACGTGGCGGCACAGATGCGCGGGGCGGAGGTCCGGTGAGTACGGTTCGCCGATGGCGGCGAACAGGTCGGGCAGTCGCCAGCCCAGCGGGCCGGCCACCGCGCAGAGCTGGTATTGCCGGTGCGGACTCGGCCCCCACTCCGACACCATGCGGAACAGCGTGCTGCGGGACAGTCCCGCGAAAGGGAGCTCCTTGACGCCGAAGCCGCGGTTGCGGAGCAGCCCGTAGAACACGGCGCCGAGACCGCTCTCGGCGGGCGTGTAGTACCGCGGGGCCGGCTGCACGAAGGGACCCGGGGCGTCGAGGTGCGGCAGCGAGCGGACGAAGTCCTCCAGCGCGGCCAGTTGCGCGTGGTCGCAGTGGCTGACGCGGTAGGTGAACTGCTCGGTGATCTTGGCGTCGCGCTGCGGGGGAAGGAGTTCCGCCGGCACCGGGTGGCCCGCTAAGACGAGCAGGTCGGCGGTCGGTACGTCGAGTTCGGCGGCGAGTTCGGCGAGCGCCTGGGGGGCGGTGTCGGTGCCGCTCGTGAGAAGGCTGCTGAGGAGATCGATTCGTTCCATACGAGGAAGGTAACCGTGGGGTGGGAGGGCGGATGCACGAGGTGACGATCACTCAGCGCCCCTTCTTGAAGGGGTGGTTCGGTCACGTCCAGTCGTGCCGATGACGAGGGCGGGGCTTCGGCCGGGCCACATGGTGTGCGGCGCCGGGGATCATCGGTCCATGACCGCCTTCCATTGCGCCGTGTGCGGCGCCCGGCTTTCCGCTCCGGTGCGCGAGGTGCCTGCGCCCGGGGAGGGTGAGGCCTGGACCCCGCTCGACTCCCCCGTGGATCCCTGTCCGCCCAGGATGGCGGCCGGCACCTTCGCCCGCGATCCGGAGCCGGGCCGGATCGCCTGGGGCTCCCCGCCCAAGGGCTTCGGAAGGTCCCGGGCGGGGCACGGGCCCGGGGTGGACCCGGTGTTGTGCCCGGCCGACGTGGTGGGCACGGAGAAGATACCGAGCCGCTGGGGCGGCTGCTGCGGGCCGGGCGGGCACGACGGGCCGAACCTGGCCTGTGCGGGGTGCGGGGCGAAGGTCGGGGTGTGGATCGGCGACTGCCACACCTGGCTGGAGGTCGTGTTCGACGGGCGCCTGGTCACCCGTTCCCCGGCGGGATGACCCGACTTCCCCCGGCTCAGCGCCGGCGGGCCCGGCGGGCCGCGCGGTCGCGCCAGTGGCAGTAGGCCGCCGCCGGGTCGCTCCAGTACCTCCACGGGAGGGCGTCCACGTAGCCGTCGACCAGGCGGAACTGCGCCAGTGCCGCGTCGTACCGCTTCTGGCGGGTCAGGAAGTAGGCCAGCAGGTGGCGCACTTCGGCGGTGTTCGGGTGGTCCGAGGGGGCTGCGGCCACGTCGGCGAGGGCGGCGTCGACCAGGGAGATCAGGTGGGGTGAGCGGAAGTCGGCGGTGCTCGCGTCCGTGTCGCGGTGTTCGTACCAGGCGATCAGGGGCAGCACGGTGAGCAGGCTGCCGGGGGGTGCGTCGGCTGCCGCCCGCCGGGCGAAGGACGTGGCGTGCTCTTCCGAGCCGCGCCACTTCGCGCACCAGTACTGGAGCGCTGCGTAGTGCGCGGTGTAGTGGTGCGGGTCGCGGGTGGTGATCTCCTTCCAGATCCGGTGCATGTGCTCTTCGGCGTAGCCGAGGCCCAGTGCCGCCCATATCTCGTTGGCGTAGGGCGTGGGGTCGTCCGGGTTCAGCTCGGCCGCGCGTGCGTTGTGCTGCGGTACCAGGGCCAGGGTGGCGTGGAATCCGGCGAACTGCTCGGCGCTGGTGTGCTTGGCCCGGCCGCTGCCGCGCTGGTGCCAGGCCAGGTTGACCATCGCCTTCGCCCGTACCAGGGCGAGGTCGGCGTCGTCGGGCCCGACCGCGGCCTCCCACGTGTGCAGCCAGCCGTCGGGGCGGGCGGCGCGGTGGGAGCCGAGGGTGGCGGCGTAGGAGGAGCGGCGTGCCCAGTCGCCGTGTTCCCTGGTCCGGGCCATCAGCCGCGCGGCTGGCTCCCAGCTGCCCCGGGCGGCCGCGGCGGCCGCGGATTCCAGCTCGGGGGCGGGCGCCGCGCGGCCGGTGTGCTGCCTGGACTGCGGGAGGAGTCCCGATGTGCGGGCGGTACGGGACGAAGTGCCGCGCGGGAGATCGCCGGTGGTGCGGCGGTAGAAGACGACCGCCACGGTGATGGCGAGGCCGATGACGACGATGCGTGCGATTTCCACGGTGGGAGCCCCCGGGGCAGGAGTGGTCGAAAAGGTGGGGGGACACGGGAGTATGACCTGGGGGCGCGGTCGGCCGCAAATGCGTTTGTGCTGGTGAGGGAGGTATGAGGCCTCTCCTCGTGCCGCCTCATACGAGTGCGGGGAACGTCACCGTCGGGTCGCCCAGCAGGACCAGGCTCTGCCGGTCCAGCGCCGACAGCCGCAGCCGGGTCAGCGCCGGGCGGACCTCCGTGCGGCCCTCGGCCAGCTGACCGTGCAGGCCGGCCCACTGGCTGTGGAGTTCGCCCACGTCCGCCCGGTATTCGGAGAGGGTGAGGCCCAGCGGCTGGCCGTCGTACAGGTGCGAGGACAGGGCGGCGGCGATCCGCCTGCCCAGTTTCTGGCCGGTCTCCTCCACCTGGAGGGTCCAGCTGAAGGTGGGTTCGACGTGCCCCAGTACCGCCCGTACGGGGTGGGGGCGGCCGAGGAGTTCCAGGGCGGCGGGGGCCACCATCGTTCCCAGTCCGGCCACGGCGGTCACCGTGCCCAGTGCGTTGCTCCCTTCGGGCAGCAGCCCGGTGTAGAGGCTGTCGCCGCTGGCCCCGGCCGAGCAGCAGGCCTGTGCGTACCAGATGCAGCCTGGCGGCATGAGCTCGGACAGCTCCTGCAGGGGGACGTCCGTGTGCGAGGCGTCCACGGGCAGCCCGAGTCTCGCCCGCATCGCGTCCGGGTCGCCCAGTGGCCCGGTACGTCCGTGGCTGGACGTCGCCACCAGGCCCGGTGCGCTTTGGCTCAGGGCCTGCAGGAGGGCTGCGCCGGTGGCTTCCTCTCCGACCAGTTGCTGAAAGCCGGTGAGCGGTGGCGGGGTGAGTCGCGCGGCGAGCTGCTGGGCGATGACCGTGTTCATAAGGGCGGTGATGTCCCCGGGACCGTGCACGACCGTCCAGCCGAGGGCGCGGTCGAGGGCGGTCGTGGTGCCGTTCCAGTCGGACAGCAATGCCTCGATGTAGCGGTCCAGTTGCTCCCCCGACAGCGGGATCCGGCCCACCGCGTGCCGGGTGCTCAAGGCGTACTGCACGGACCAGGGGATGACCTCGGGGCCGCCGATGATCACCACGTACTTGGGCAGGCAGCCCCTTCCCACCCCGAACGAGGTCAGGCCGATGGTCGGTTCCTCCGGTGGGCCGTCCTGGTAGTAGCGGCGCAGGAAGCGGCCCTCCAGCATCGGGCGCCAGCGCAGGACCACGCTGCCCGGGCGTGCGGCCAGCAGTTCCCGTACGGCGGGTGGCGCGTCGGCGCCGGCCGCCTTCTCCGCGTCCGTCATGCCGGAGTCTTCGGGCTCGTGCAGCAGCACGCCGTATCCCACGTCCGGTGCGCTCCACCGGCGCAGATCGGGCGGGGCACCGAAGGGCAGCGCGGCCTGGGAGTGGGGCAGCCCGCGGCTTCGCGCGCCCCAGCTTTGGGCGCCGCCCCCGAGCGCAGTGCGCGGGGCCTCTTCGCCCGTCCAGGCGTTGAGCTGGATCTCCTGGGGAAGTGCTTCGGTCATGGCCCGGCCACCCCCAGCGCGGCGTGCAGTTCGGCGATCCGCTCAAGGGCCTTCTCCAGCAGGCCGGGGTCGGCGGTCGCGGGGTCGAGGGTGGCCACGAACTGCTGCCACACGTCCAGCTGCCCTTGGAGTGTGGAGAAGTCGGCGGGGGACAGTGCGGCGGATCCCGGGAAGACCAGCAGCGGATCGGCCTGTACGTACAGCACCGGATCGGTCCAGGAGTCCGCCGCGGCCGGATCCTGTCCGGCCAGTGCGAGGCGGGGTGCGGTGAAGACCACGGCCCAGTCGACCTCGCGGGCGAGCGTGGCGTTCGGCGAGATCGCCGCCCGGACCGCGGCGAGGACCTCGGGGTAGAGGGCCGCGCAGAACCGGTTGGTGTCGTGGAGGTCGACCAGTCTGCGCATCCCGGCGACGGCGGGTACCCCGTTCGAGACGAGCTCGTGCGCCATGGCCTGGGTTTCGGAGGCCTCGGCGGTCTGACAGGCGCTCAGGACGACCAGCCAGGGGTCGGCGGGCTCCAGGGCGGTGATCAGTTCGGGCACCTTGATCCGTACGGAGCCCGCGTCCTGTGGCCGGTCGGGCTCCCGCTGTCCCTCCGGTGCGCGGTCTTTTGCCGCCTCGACGTCGGCGAGGTGGGCGAAGGCCAGCGTCCGCACTCCCCCGAGGCCGGCCCCGCCGTGGCAGAGGAGGTGCAGGATGTGCGGCCGGGCCGCGGTGATGCTCCTGCGCAGCTCCGGTTCGGTCGGCGGGATCAGCTCGGACGTCACCTCGGGCCGTCCTGCGGCGGTCACGGCGTCCAGGACCTCCTGGTCGCCGCTGATGACGTGCAGCCGGACCTGGACGGCCTTGGCGTCGGCGGTGGCGGTGGCGTCCAGCAGGGTGGCCAGCTGCGGGAGTCCGGACCGGCCGGCCGCGGAGAGCACGGCGACCATGCGCAGCGGAGCGGCGAATCCCTGTTGTCTGAGGCCGCGGCGGCGCGCGGCGATGCGTACGATCGGCCAGCGGCGGTCGAGGGCGCAGAAGCCGTGCACGGGGTCGAAGAGCAGTTCCCAGGGGAGCCGGTCGGCATGCGAGGAGAGCATGTGGAAGTAGAGCGGGCCCGGCGCGGCGCCCGGTGGCAGGGCCAGGACGGCGGCGAGGCCCTGGCCCACGGCGGGATGCAGGGCCAGCCGGTCCAGCAGTGCCTTGCCGCGTTCCACGATCGTTCCGCCCGGGGGGTCCGAGACGTCCGTGACGGCGTGCTCGCCCAGCCCCGGGATGTCGGTCGGGGCGTCCTCCAGCTTGAGGAGGACCTGGTCTCCCAAGGGCTCGAAGCTCAGTACCGTGCGGTTCATGACTGCTCCACCCGCCGGTCGAGGAGTTCGCGCAGTTCGGCGAGGGCCTGCGCGGTGCCGCGGTCGTAGGCCTGTTTCATGGCCGGTGTCTCGCCCGGTACAGCTGCGGTCTGCACCAGGTCCGCGGCCTTGGACTCGATGAACCGCTCCGACAGGGCCATCCAGCCGGGGACGGAGCTCGCCTGCCGGTAGAGGGACTGCGTTGCCTCGCCCGGGGCCAGCGCGAGGGCGGTGGGCAGGATCTCCAGGCTGGTGGCCGAGTCGTCGATCGGGGCGCGCCCGGTCAGCCAAGCCTGGTCGGGCTGTTCGGGGTCGGGCCACTCTTCCCGGAGGAGGTCCTGGACCTGCTCGGGCTGGATGTACGCGAAGAGCGACCAGTGGCGGGGTGCGGGGTTTTCGCCGCGGCTTGCGAGTGCGGCATGCGCCTGCGCCAGCACCCGCCCGGTCAGGTCGAGCTCCATGTAGCTGTAGAGCGTCGCCCCGGAACGCCGCAGGCCGAGCCCGTCCGCGAGCATCCGCGTGGCGAGGTCGGACGGGTTGTGCGGGGACGAGGCGAGCGAGAGTACGGATGCGCCGATGCCGTCGGCCAGCAGCCGGAGGTCGTCGCCGCTCAGGTAGACGCAGTTGCCTCCCGTGCACGGACGCCGCGGATCGGGGCTCACCCGCAGCAGGGGGCGTTCGTCGTCGAAGGACGCGTTGGCCATGACGTGCAGGGCTCTCACGGCAGGGCCGCCGGCCAGCTCTGCGGCGATCCAGTCCGTCCACGACAGGCCCCGGTCCGGGTACGGCGGCGGGGTGGCGGTCGTTCCACGGCCCCGGTTCTGCCGGGCCTTGCGCCCTGGTCGCTCCCGGCGGGTCGCGGCGGCCTTTCGGGGATCGTGGAGGTGTGCTGTGACCGTGCCGTCCGCCTTCAGATGCTCGTAGATGGTGGCGTCGGCGAAGACGTGGGCGACGACATTGCCTCGTACCGCCTGGGTGAGCTCGGAGAGGAAGGACCGGACGCAGCCGGCCGCCACGTGGGCCCAGGTTTTGTCGTCGCTGACGAGGACGGCCACCGTCCAGTCCTCGCCGGGGTCGGTGGCCACCGGGAGGCGGTCGGGTACCCGCACCATGGCCCGGCCCGTCAGCTGGACGAGGTCCCGCTCCCACGGGACGGCGCCCAGGTGCCCGTACGGCGGCACCAGCCGCAGCCACAGGGTGAACTCCTCGTCCCGGCGCGCGGACAGCACCTGGACGACTTCCTGCGTGAGCCGGGGCGGGACGCGCAGCTTTTCGGGGATGCCCGGGCCGGTGAGCAGCCCGAACTCCTGCGGGGCGAAGCTGCTGTGCCAGTCGCTGTGGGCCTGTGTGCCGGCGTCGGAGTAGCTCAGCAGGTCGGCTTTGACGAGGGGGGTGCGTTCCGCCAGGTCGAGCTGTACGCGCAGGACCGTCAGGCGCCATTGCTCGATGAGGGCATCGGCCATCGTGGCTCCCTGCCCGGGCCGCGGTCGCCCGCATGCCCGTCGTTCAGTCGGGCCTGGTCAGGCAGTGCAGTGCCCACCAGGTGACGGGCCTGCTGACTTCGCCGTGTCCGGGGATCGCGGGCTTTCCGTCGAACTCGATGCTGCCGTCGACGGCGATGATCCTGGCCCCGCTCCCCAGGTCGTACCGGCCCTTGTCGGGGAAGATCGCATCGGCCTTCGCCGTCCGGCCCGGTTCTTCGGCCGGGCCGTATCCGCCGAGCGCGCCGTACAGGTCCGTGTTGCCGAGCGCCGCGATGTCCGGTTCTCCGAGCTGGCTGCCGCGCATGGCGAGGTGGAAGAACTTGCGCAGCGGTTCGTCATGTGTGGAGAGCGTGGTCAGCAGGGGGAGTTCGAGCAGGTCCGGTACGGCGTGGTAGCCGCCCTTGCGGCCGGTGCCCGCCACGTTCCCGGCGAAACACCACCGGTTCACCGCGGGCTGGAGGAGCAGCATCGAGCGTGCCTTGCGCGCGGGCGCCGCGGTGGCGAGTGCCGAGAGCAGGACCCGGGCGCCGAAGGAGTGGCCGATCAGATGCAGTCGCGGTCCGTCCTGCTGCAGGATGTGCCCGACGAGGGGGGCCACGCCGTGTGCGCCGACGTCTCCGGCGCGGGCCTTCATCTTCCACACCGTCCCCGTACGCAGCAGGCTGCGCGGGTCGAAGGGGAAGTCTCCGGCAACGGCGGGGGCGCCGCCGACGGGCGCGCCGTTCTCTTCGTCCGGGACCAGTCCGATCGCGTCCCCGTCGTCGGCCGGGACCGTGTGTGTGCCGGTTTCCAGCTCCTGCCAGGTGTCCAGGAACTCCTGCGCGGTCGGCGCCCTCGAACCGTCGTCGGGATCGACCTCGGGGCGCAGCGTGCCCAGCACTAGCCCGGCCAGTCTCAGGGCGTCGGCGCGTCCGATCGCCGTTCGTCCGTCGATTCGTTCCGTGAACTCGGGGCGCTTCGCGCCGGGCAGGGACTTCGCGACCAGCTCCAGCATCTCCTCGACCTCGGCGGCCTCCCGGCCCTCGGGGTCGGGCGCCGCGGCGATGTCGGGGCCTGCTTCCCAGGGGAAGACGAAGCTGGTGGAGGGCCAGATGATGCCGATCAGGAGCGGGCGGTAGTCCTGCGGGGTGGGTAGGCCAAAGGTCCTGCGCTGCTCCATGTAGCCGTTGATGAAGCTCCGGTAGCGTTCCAGGGCCTTGGCGAAGACGTTGTTCCAGCCGTGCGAGAAGAGGAACACGTCGCTCGCGCCCGGAAGGCGTCGTTTGAGTTCCTCTTCGGCTTTCGGGCTGAGAAGCCGGCCGTCCTCGTCGTACCGCAAGAGGAAGAAGTCGGCCTGCGCACCCCCGTCTAGCGTGATCTGCTGAAAGGAGCCTGCCATGGGAATGCTCCTGTGCTCATGCACGCGCGTCCGCCGTGTGTGCGGCGATCTTGATTCCATGCTTCACCCACCCCACGAGTAGGGCAACTCGGACGGATACGGGCAGCGGCAGCGTTGCTACCGTTTCAGGTAGGCCAGGACGGCCAGGACCCGGCGGTTGTCGTCCGCGGACGGTTCGATCCGGAGTTTGGTGAAGATCGCGGCGGTGTGTTTGGCGACGGCGCTCTCGCTGATGAACAGGGTGTGCGCCACGGCCGCGTTGGAGCGGCCCTCGGCCATCAGGGCCAGGACGTCCAGCTCGCGGGGGGTCAGCTGGGCGGTGGTGCCCCGGGCGTCGCTGCGGGCCAGCAGCCGTGCGATGACCTGCGGGTCCATCACCGTTCCGCCCGCGGCGACGGTGCGTACCGCGTCGACGAACTGGGTGGTGTGCGTGATCCGGTCCTTGAGGAGGTAGCCGATGGCGCCTTGGCCTCCGGCGAGCAGTTCGTGGGCGTAGAGCTGGTCGACGTACTGGGAGAGGACGAGGACCGGCAGCGCCGGCCGGGACCGGCGTGCTTCCAGGGCGGCTTGGAGGCCTTCGTCGGTGAAGGTGGGGGGCAGGCGGATGTCGACGACGGCGACGTCCGGTTGTTCTTCGAGGAGTGTTCTGAGCAGGGCGGGGCCGTTGTCGACTGCGGCGATCACCTCGAATCCGTGTTCCTGGAGGGTGCGGGTCAGTCCGTCCCGGAGGAGGAAGAGGTCTTCGGCGAGGACGACGCGCACGGTATCTCCAAGGTCGCGGTGGTCGGGCCGCCCGGCGGGCTGTGCAGGACGAGGGTTCCGTCGAAGGGGTCCAGGCGGCGCCGTACGCCTTGCAGGCCGCTGCCGTCGGGGTCGGCGCCGCCGCGGCCCTGGTCGGTGACCGTGACGCGCAGGGCGCCGTCGGTGTGGCCGAGGCGGATGTGGACCTCGGGGGCGCCGGAGTGTTTGGCGGCGTTGGCGAGGAGCTCGGCGACGGCGAAGTAGCCGGCGGATTCCACGGGGGCCGGGAGCCGGCCGGGCAGGGCCGCCTCGATGTGTACGTCGAGGTGGCTGTCGAGGGCCAGTGAGCGGACCGCGTCGCCGAGGCCGCGGTCGGCGAGGACCGGGGGCAGGACGCCGTGGACGAGTTCGCGGAGGTCCTGGAGGGCCCGTTGGGAGGTGGCGCGTACCTCGTGCAGCAGTGCGCGGGCGGCGGGTGGGTCGCGGTCGAGGAGCCGGGTGGCTTCGTCCAGGGTCATGCCCAGGGCGACGAGGCGGGCCTGTGCCCCGTCGTGCAGGTCCCGCTCGATGCGGCGCAGTTCGGCGGCCTGGACGTCGAGGATGTCGGCGCGGGAGCCTGCGAGGTGTTCGATGCGGCGGGTGAGTTCGGTGGTGTGCGGGGCGGCGAGGAGGCGTCTGCTCCAGCGTGCGTGGAGCCGCAGGGTGGCGGGGGCCAGCCGGAGGCCGGCGGCGATGAAGGCGAGGCCGAGCAGGAGTGCGGCGAGCATCGCCGGGGTGGAGTCGACCAGGATGAAGGCGTACCAGTTGCCGTCGCCCAGGAGCCGCCAGACGAAGGGCTGCACGGCCGCGCCGAAGAGGCCGTACTCGACGAGGGCCAGCGGCGCGGCGGCGAGCAGTGCGCCCGTCCACGGCTCCGCCCAGGCCCAGCGCAGGTCGTGCCAGAACCCGTCGTCGCCGAGGAGGGCGCGGGCCTGCCGGTGGCGGCCGGCGGTGCGGTCGGGCGGGGTCGGGCGGGGTGGGAGCGGTTGCGGGGGGCTGATCGCGGTTGCGGTCCAGCGGGCGGCCCAGTCGCGGTAGCGGTCGGAGATGCGGCGCAGGGCCGCCGCGGCGGGCGGGAGCAGGAGGAAGCCGATGCCGACGGGCAGGAGGAGCAGCGCCCCGACCACGAGGCTGCCGGCCCCGCACACGGCGAGCGCGGCCAGCGAGAGGAGCTGGCAGCGGCCGATGTCGGCGAGCGCGCCCCTGAGGCCGGTGCCGGGGCGTGTGTCTGCTGCCTGTGCCATGCCCACCTGTGGTTCCGTCATGTCAGCGCGGTCCGTGCGCTGTTGCGGCGGTGATCCTATCCGGCGCGGCCTGCGCTCGGCGGGCGGATACCGCCCACGGGATTGCTGCGGCCAGGCAGGCGGCGCCGAAGACCACCATCGGCGCGGTCGCCGGGGACGTCTCGTCCGTCACGAACAGCATGCCGAGGTTGACCAGGGTGTGGAAGCCGCCCGCGAGCAGCAGGCGGTTGCTCCGTACGCGTTCCAGGGCCAGGCCGAGGATCACGGACATCGCGATGGTGGCGGCCAGGAATCCGGCCGCGTAGGCCGGCGCCTGGGCGAGGACCGGTACGTGCCACAGGCCCCAGGCCGTCCCGACGAGGAAGGAGGCGGTGACGGGGCCGAAGCGGGTGCGCAGCAGTGGCTGGAGGTAGCAGCGCCAGCCGATCTCCTCGGCGCAGGCGCCCAGGAGCTGGGCGGTCACGAGCAGGGCGAGGGGGTGGGCGAGGGCTTGGGGGCTGGTGACGGGGAGGGAGCCGGAGGTGAACAGGGCGCCGCCGGCGCACAGTGCGGTGATCAGGACGGGGGTGAGGAGGAGGGCCGCCCGGCGGCCGACCGGAATCCGGGCCTCACGGCGCGCAAGTCCGCTGCCGCGGGCCAGCGTCTCCCCCTCGTACCCGACCGGTCCGCTGCCACGGGCGGGTGTCCGCCCCTCGTGGCCAGCCGGTCCGCCGCCACGGGCCGGTGTCCGCCCCTTGTGGCCGGCCGGTCCGCTGCCGCGGGCCAGCGTCTCCCCCTCGTAGCCGGCCCGTCCACTGCCTCCGGCCGGCGTCCGCCCCTCACGGTCTGCAAGTCCGCTGCCGCGGGCCGGTGTCCGCCCCTCGTGACCGGCCGGTCCGCTGCCGCAGGCGGGCATCCGCCCCTCGCGGCCGGCCGGCCCGCCGCCGCAGGCCAGCGTCTCCCCCTCGTACCCGACCAGTCCGCCACCTCCGGCGGGCATCCGCCCCTCGCGGCCGGCCGGGCCGCCGCCGCAGGCCAGCGTCTCCCCCTCGTACCCGGCCGGTCCGCTGCCACGGGCGGGCGTCCGCCCCTCGTGACCGGCCGGTCCGCTGCCTCCTGCCGGCGTCTCCCCCTTGTGGCCGGCCGGTCCGCTGCTGCGGGCGGGCAGGGTTCCTGCGAGGTGGTCTCTGGTCCGGCCGGGCCACAGCAGTGCCACGGCTGCCACGGCGAGGGCGGGGCCGAGCTGGGTCAGTTGCAGTACCTCGGGCGGTATGCCGGTCGCGGGCTGGAGGGCCCCGCAGACTCCCGCCGCCAGGAAGGCGACGGCGAGGAACGCTCCTGCCTGCGCCGCCCATCCGCTGCGCGGCGCTCCCTGTTCCTGCTTGTGGTCCGGCATGTGGCGCGGCCTCCCCGTGGATCGCCGGGGCACGGCTGTCGCGCCCCGCGTTCGACTCTGCCGGTCGAGGTCGGGGCGGGCCTTGCACGTGGGTGCCGGAGGGGGTGTATCCAGGTACACCCCCTCCGGGGCCGGTCAGGCCGTGGTGGTGGAGCCGTGGGCGAGTCCCTGGGCGAACGCGCGGGCGGCGGTCAGGTCGTCCTCGTCCGGACGGTGCTTGTTGATGCCGCCGATCAGATTGAACGGCGCCCCCGTGTCGAACGCGCGGCAGGTGAAGGTGGCTTCGACCGCGAAGCCCTTGCCTTGCAGGATCCGTACCAGCGGGCGGGTGAACGGCGCGAACGGCAACTGCGGCAGGCCGCTCGTGGCGAAGACGAAGGCCCGCCCCGACGACGCCGGCACCGTGCGGGCCAACCCGAGCAGGTCCGGGTGCATCCGCTGGAAGAAGACACCGGAGCCGAAGCCCACCAGGTCGTAGCCTGTCAGGTCCGCGACCGCCGCGTCCTGCGGCGCGACCACGCGGGCGTCGAGCACGTCGGCCATCGCCTCCGCCACGCGACGGGTGTTGCCGTGGGATACCGAGCTGCATACGAGCAGCGTCTTCATCACCGTCCCCTTTCGTTCGTCGCCTTCCGTAGCAGGGACCGGGCAGGCCCGCCGGATGTGACAACCCCGCGCCGGGGCGACTGCCGCGGCTACTGGGCCCGTAGCGCGGCCAGCCGCTGTTCGAAGGGCACGATCGCGAAGCCGCCGCCGGCCGGATGCGCCGACGTGATCGCCCCGGTCAGCGAGCGGGGTGCGATCGCGCCGGAGGTGTCGACGTCCGGGGCTCCATGCCGGGCGGCGTCCGGGGCGCCGTCCCGGGCGGCGGGTGCCATGAGGCGCGCCAGTTCCGCGCCCGCACGGGCGATCCGCTGCGCCAGTCCCTCCTGGCCCCAGTCCTCCGAGGCGGCGTACACGGCGGTCGGCGGGACGAGCGCGCGCAGGTAAGTGAACAGCGGGCGCAGGGCGTGTTCGGTGACCAGGGAGTGCCGGGCCGTGCCGCCGGTCGCGCCGATGAGCACCGGCTTCCCGGTGAGGGCGTCCTTGTCGATGAGGTCGAAGAACGACTTGAACAGGCCGCTGTACGACGCCGCGAACACCGGGGTCACGGCGATCAGGCCGTCCGCGGCCGCCACCGCGTCGAGTGCGGCGGCCAGTCGGGCGGGCGGGAAGCCGGTGACGAAGTGCTGGGCGATCTCGGTCGCCAGGTCCCGCAGTTCGATCACTTCGGGCTCGGTGTCCAGGTGGCCGCGTGTCGCGGCCGCGAGGCGGTCGGCGAGCAGGCGGGTCGAGGAGGGCGAGCTCAGGCCCGCCGATACGACGACGAGTTTCATGCCTGTGCCTCCTGCTTCGTGCTCTGCCGGGCCGCCGTCACGCGGGCGGAGTGGGTCGGCGCGTCCGGTACGCCGGCCGGGCGCAGGTTCGCGAACTCCTTGCGCAGCACCGGCACGACTTCTTCGCCGAGCAGGTCGAGCTGTTCCAGGACGGTCTTGAGGGGCAGGCCCGCGTGGTCCATCAGGAAGAGCTGGCGCTGGTAGTCGCCGGCGTAGTCCCGGAAGGACAGGGTGCGTTCGATGACCTGCTGCGGCGAGCCGACGGTCAGCGGTGTCTGGGAGGTGAACTCCTCCAGGGACGGGCCGTGGCCGTACACCGGCGCGTTGTCGAAGTACGGGCGGAACTCGCGCACCGCGTCCTGCGAGTTCTTGCGCATGAACACCTGGCCGCCGAGTCCGACGATGGCCTGTTCGGGGGTGCCGTGCCCGTAGTGGGCGTAGCGCTGCCGGTAGAGGTTGATCATCTGCTCGGTGTGGGAGGCGGGCCAGAAGATGTTGTTGTGGAAGAAGCCGTCGCCGTAGTAGGCGGCCTGTTCGGCGATCTCCGGCGAGCGGATGGAGCCGTGCCACACGAAGGGGGCGACGCCGTCCAGGGGGCGCGGGGTGGAGGTGAAGGACTGCAGCGGGGTGCGGAATTTGCCCTTCCAGATGACGGTGTCCTCGTCCCAGAGGCGGCGCAGCAGCGCGTAGTTCTCGATGGCGAGGTCGATGCCGTCGCGGATGTCCTTGCCGAACCAGGGGTAGACCGGGCCGGTGTTGCCGCGGCCCATCATCACGTCGACGCGGCCGTCCGCGACGTGCTGGAGCATCGCGAAGTCCTCGGCGATCTTCACCGGGTCGTTCGTGGTGATGAGCGTCGTCGAGGTGGACAGGATCAGGTTCTCGGTGCGTGCGGCGATGTAGCCGAGCATGGTCGTCGGTGAGGAGGGGACGAACGGCGGGTTGTGGTGCTCGCCGGTGGCGAAGACGTCGAGGCCGACCTCCTCGGCCTTCTGTGCGATGGCGAGCATCGCCTTGATGCGCTCGTGCTCGCTCGGCGCGCGTCCGGTGGTCGGATCGGCCGTGACGTCACCGACGGTGAAGATCCCGAACTGCATGACTCCCCATTCCCTACCCAAGATTGTTTACAATTCAACCATACTTCGGAACCAGGGGTGCGCCCGCGGTATTCCCGAGGGGGCGCGGGGCCGCCCGCGCCCGCCGGCGCCGCGTTTTCACCCGGCCGGCGCACATGCGCGGGCCGGGGCGGCACCGCGGCACCAGGCTGTGACGCAGGACGTACCGCGCCGAGAGGTGACAGCGGTGGGAGCAGCCAGGATGCGGGCGGTGGCCGCCGGAGCGGTCGCGGCCGTGTCCGCGGCCGTGTCCGTGATCGTCGCCGCCACGGGCTGCTCGTCCGCCGGCGGCGGCCCCACCGGCCCGAGGACGGCCACCGCGGCGCGGTCCCCCGCCGCCCCGGCATCCGCGTCCGCGTCCGCCTCGGCGGGCCACGGCCGGCTGATCCCGCGGTACGAGACCGGCAGGACGGCCCAGGACCGGCGGATCCAGAGGTTCCTGCAGGACAACGAGGTCCTGGAACGCGTCGCCGCCTTCGTCGGCGACCGGATCGCGCTGTCCTACGACGTGCCCGTGATCGCGAAGAGCTGCGGCGGGGCGAACGCCTCCTGGGACCCGCGCACGAGGGACATCACGTACTGCTACGAGCTCGTCGGCGAGACCCGGCCCGTCTTCCAGGAGCAGGCCGCCCGGGAGGGCTCCGGCAGCCCGGCGGAGCGGGCCAGGGCCGTGGACGAGGACATCATCGGGTTCTCCAACGGCGTGCTGCTGCACGAGCTCGGCCACGGCCTGGTCGACATGTACGACCTGCCGATCACCGGCAAGGAGGAGGACGCCGTCGACCAGCTCGCCACGCTGCTGCTCGCCACCGGCGGCGAGCGGCACATCGACTACGCGGTGAGCACCCTCAACACATGGGGCGCCCTGGCCGACGCGCAAGAGGCCGGAGACCTCTCCGGCCTCTTCTCCGACGAGCACTCGCTCAGCGCTCAGCGCTCAGCGCTTCTACAACGAGATCTGCTGGCTGTACGGCTCGGACCCCGACGCCTTCAGGTCGGTCGTCATCGCCGTCGGCAACCCGGACGGCGTACTGCCGGAGCTCCGGGCCGAGGGCTGCCGGCACGAGTACGAACAGATCGAGAAGTCATGGGGCCGGCTCCTCGAGCCGTACCTCAAGTAGCCCGGCCTGCGGACGCCGGTTTCGCTCGATCGGATGACGGGTGGGGTGCGGCGTTGCCGATCGGGGCAATCCGTACAAATGCCCGCTACGAAGAAGAGGTGAGACCAGCGGAGCACCATGCCCGGCCCCGGTGCGGGGCCGGTCCTTCTTCTCGGCGAGAGAGCGGCTGATGGCATCGAGGCACAAGGGCGGGCGTGGCCGCCGCGGCGCTGCGGCGCGGTACGGCGCCCGGCGGTGCGCGAGGGGGTGCCGGTGACCCAGCCCCTGCGGTTTCAGGGTGCGGACGCGGGCGGGCCGCGGCTGCAGGAGGTGATGGAGCGGGTGGGTCACGGCGACAAGGACGCCTTCACCGTCCTCTACGACGCGGTCGTCGCCACCGTGTTCGGGATCGTCGTCAAGGTCGTCCGGGACCGGGCCCAGTCGGAGGAGGTGGCGCAGGAGGTGATGATCGACCTGTGGCGTCAGGCCGCCCGCTACCGTCCGGAGCAGGGGACCGTCATGACGTGGGTGGCGACGATCGCGCACCGCAGGGCGGTGGACCGCGTCCGGTCCGCCCAGGCCTCCTCCGACCGCGAGCACGCCACCGCCGCGCGCGACCGGCACCGGCCCTTCGACGAGGTCGCCGAAGAGGTGGAGGGCCGGCTGGAGGGCGAGCAGGTGCGCCGCTGCCTGGAGAGCCTGTCCGCACTCCAGCGGCAGGCCGTGACCCTCGCCTACTACCGGGGCCTGACCTACCGCGAGATCGCGGACCGGCTGGGGTCCCCGCTGGCGACCGTCAAGACCCGGATGCGCGACGGACTGATCCGGCTGCGCGACTGCATGGGGGTGACCGCGTGAAGCACGACGACGACCTGCACACCCTCGCCGGCGCGTACGCACTCGACGCGCTCACCGGCAAGGAGCTGCACGCCTTCACCGCACACCTCGGGCACTGCGCGGCCTGCGCCCGGGAGGTCGGCGAGTTCGAGGCGACGGTGGCGCGTCTGGCCGCGGCGGCCGGCCTGCCCGCCCCCGTCTCGATGAGGCAGGCGGTCCTGCAGCGCATCGAAACCGTCCCGCAGCCGCCCCCGCACGCCCGGCCCACGGCGCCGGCCCGGCTCACGGCGGTCCTCGGGCGCAGGGCCGGAGCGTTCGCCGCCGCGGCCTGCGTCGCCGTCGCCGTGGCCTTCGGCGGGCTCGCCGCGTACCAGTACCAGCAGGCCGAACAGGCCCGTACGCAGGCTCGGCAGGCCACCCGTCAGGCCCAGGAGCTGGCCGCCGTCATGGCCGCCCCCGACGCCCGGACGGTGCACGGACGCACCAGCACCGGGGCGGCCACGTCCGTGACCACCTCCGCCCTGCGCGACCAGGCCGTCTTCGTCAGCAGCGGCCTGCCGGCCCCTCCCCCGGGCCATACCTACCAGCTGTGGTTCGACGAGGACGGCACCAAGCGCTCCGCCGGCCTCGTCCACAGCGACGGCGCCGTCGTCATGCAGGGACGTCCCGACAGCGCCCGCGCGGTAGGTCTCACCGTCGAACCCGCGGGCGGCTCGCCCGAGCCCACTTCCAACCCCCTGCTACGCCTTCCCCTCGCCTGACCGGGGAACGAGACCAAAGCGCAGTGCCCAATAAATGCCGTTTTGGGGTTTTTCCAATCCCTCCGGAGGCCGGTACCGAATCCCTTCACAAGCCCCCTGCGGAAGCAGGGGCCGAGCATCCGCTCATTCGTGAAGCAGAAGGAGGTGAGACCCATGACCGTTTCCGTGCGGACCCGCAACCTTCTCGCGGGCGCGGCCGTGGCCGGCCTGCTCTCGGGAGGCGCCACGTTCGCGGCCACCGGCACGGCCGCCGCCGCTTCGGCACCGGCATCGGTGTCCACTGCCGTGAACGTGGACCGTGACCACGACCGCAACCGCGACCGCGACCGGCACGACCGCTGGGACCGCTGGGACCGCTGGGACAACAGGAACCACCGGTCCGGCCACCACGAACGCTGCTCGTGGTCCAAGGGCCACTGGGCCAAGACCTGGGTCAAGGGCCACTACGAGAAGAAGTGGCACGACGGCCGGCACGGCCACGGCTGGTACCAGAAGCACTGGGTGCCCGGCCACTACACCGGCCACTGGGTGCCGGGGCACTGGAACTGCCACAGCAAGTGGTGACCTGTTCACCTGGCCCGCAGGGGCTCCGGGCACCGCCCGGAGCCCCTGCCGCCTTTCCCGGCAGGTACGGCGGCAACCGCTCGCTCGGGCACAAGGCCCGACGGTAACCAGCCCGTGAGTAGACCCGTCTTGAGCCGGCCGGGGGCGGCCGGGCCCCTGTGCGGAGCGGCCGGCCGGGGACAGTCCGTGCGCGGCCCGGTGTGTCTGCGCGGCCCGCGGGGCCGGGGTCCCTTCAATGGGCAGCCTCCTTACGGAAACGGGCACCGTATGACCTCCTCCGCACTGCACACCCGCCGGTCGGTCCTCACGGGCGGCTTCACCCTGGCCGCTGCGGCGGCACTGCCCCTGGCCGCGGCCGGGCGCGCGTACTCCGCCGCCGGCCCGGACGTCATCGGCTGCGCCGCCTGGGGTGCGCGGGCCCCGTCCGAGCCCGTCGTCGTCCTGGCCAACCGCCCGGAGCGGATCATCGTCCACCACACGGCGACGGCGAACGTGACGGACTACTCCAGGCAGCGCGCCTTCGCCCTGGCCCGTGCGATCCAGACGTACCACATGGACGCGCAGGGCTGGATCGACACCGGTCAGCACTTCACCGTCAGCCGCGGGGCCTTCGTGCTGGAGGGCCGCCACAACAGCCTCGCGGAGCTGCGCGCCGGCACCCGCCAGGTGCGCGCGGCCCACTGCATCGGGCAGAACACGGTGTCGATCGGCATCGAGAACGAGGGCACGTACACCTCGCAGGCCCCGCCGGCGGCGCAGTACGCGATGCTGGCCGACCTGTGCGCCCACGTCTGCAGCCAGTACGGCCTGCCCGCCTCCGAGATCTACGGCCACCGCGACTTCAACGCCACCTCCTGCCCCGGCGACCGCCTCTACGCCCTGCTCCCGGCCCTCCGCAGGGACGTCGCCACCCGCCTCGGCACGCCCTTGCAGGACCCGGAGGCCGATCCGGAGTCGGACCGGGTGTGGGACCTGGTCCGGCAGGCCTCCGACCCGTCGGCCGCGGCCTACGCGGAATACCTTCCGGCCGGCCTCCTGCCCTGACCGCAGGCGGCGCGCACACCGGACGGCGGTCCTCCGCCCCGGCGGCCGGGGGCTGCCCGTGCTGCCCGGGGGCGGGGTCAACTGCCCGTGTGCTGCCGGATCGCCTGCTCGCGCAGGGCGTCGATGAGGGTGGTGAGGTGGGGCCGGTCTCCACGGCCGAGTGCGGCGGCGCCGATGTGGCGGACCGGCGCCGGCGATGTGATGGGGACGGTGTGCAGGCCGGGGATGTGCGGGGTGAGTGCGATGGAGGGGATGAGGGAGATTCCCATGCCTGCGGCGACGAGCGAGCGGGCGAAGAAGTAGTCGGTGGTGGTCCCGCGCACGTGCGGATCGAAGCCGGCGCGCTCGGCGTAGCGGCGCAGGTACGCCTCGGTCTTCAGGCAGCCGAGTACCCAGGGTTCGGCGGCCAGTTCGGCGAGGTCGAGGGTGTCGCGGCCGGCGAGTCGGTGCTCTTGGGGCAGGACGACGTGGAGGGGGTCTTCCAGGAGGGGTGTCCAGTGCAGGCGGGAGCCGGCGCCCGGTCCGGCGGGGAGCGGGCCGTCGAAGTGGTAGGCGAGGGCGAGGTCTACGGCGCCCTGGCGGACGAGGGGCAGGGTGTCCTCGGGTTCGCCCTCCCGGATGTGGAGCACGGCGTCGGGATGGGCTGCCGTGAGCCGGGTGAGAGCGGCGGGCAGCAGGAGGCGGCCGCCGCTGGTGAAGGTGGCGACGGTGAGTGGGGTGCGGCCGGTGGCGAGCCGGGCGACCTGCTGTTGTGCGTGTGCGAGCTCGGCGGCGACGGATTCGGCGGCGCCGACCATGATCTGGCCGGCCGGGGTGAGGGTGACGCCGCGGGTGCTGCGGGCGACGACCTGGGTGCCGAGGCTGCGCTCCAGGGCGGCCACCTGCTGGGAGACGGCCGAGGGGGTCAGGCGCAGGGCCGTGGCCGCCCGGTTGAAGCTGCCGTGCTCCGCCACCGCCCGCAGGACGCGGAGCCGTTGCACATCGATCAACAGTTTTCCTTTATACGGATCCAGTAAATCGGGAGTTCTGCTGATGACCCTAGGTCTCCAGGATGGGGGCATGCAAAGGATCTGCGTCATCGGCGGAAGCCGGTACTTCGGAAAGCTCCTGGTGAAGCGTCTGCAGGGGGCGGGGCACCGGGTCACGGTGATCAACCGCGGCTCCGTGTCGCCGCCCGCGGGCGTGGAGCATCTCGTCGCGGACCGCAGCGACGAGGCCGCCCTGACGGCCGCGCTCGGCTCCCGCACCTTCGACGTCGTGGTGGACCAGGTCTGCTACACCCCGGTGCAGGCCGCCGTCGCCGCCCGTGTCTTCGCCGGCCGTACCCGGCGCTACGTCATGACCTCCACGATCGAGGTCTACGATCCCGCGACCGCGGCGCTGGCGGCCGTGGACCGGGGCACCCCGGTGCCGGAGGGGAGCGTGGACCCGGCCGCCTGGCCGGTGGCCCTGGACCTTCCCTGGCACGACGACGCGTACGTGGAGGCGCACTACGCCGAGGGCAAGCGGCAGGCGGAGGCCGTCCTCGCGCGCGCCGGCGGCTTCGGGTTCGCCAGTGTGCGCAGCGCCCATGTGCTCGGCGGCGGCGCGCAGGAGTTCACCGGCCGGCTGGCGCACTACGCGGGGCGCATCGCCAGGGGGGAGGAGATCGCCGTGCACGCGCAGGCGCTGCCCACGGTCTTCATCCACTACGAGGAGTTGGCGGACCTGCTGCTGTGGGCGGCCGCGGCCGGCTTCACCGGTGCGGTCAACGCGTGCTCCGACGGTCCGCTCGATGTCCACGGCCTCGCCGCGGTCGTCGCCGCGCAGGTGGGCCGGGAGCCCGTCTACCGGACCGTCGCGGCGGACGGGGAGGCGTCGCCGTTCTCCTTCGACCGCCACTACGCCATGAGCAACGCGCGCGCGAAGGAACTGGGGTTCTCCTTCTCCCGCACCGCCGACTGGCTGCCCGGCGCCGTCGCCGAAGCCCTCACCGCCGTACCGTCACCCGCCCTCTGAGGAGCGAGCCGCCGTGCAGTACCGCACCATCGCCCACGCGGCCGTCGGCGCCATCGGCCTGGGCGCGATGCCGCTGTCGATCGAGCACCGCCCGGACGAGCGGCGGGCGATCGCCACCGTGCACGCCGCCCTCGACGCCGGCGTCACGCTCATCGACACCGCCGACAGCTACCACTGGCACGCCGGCGAGGCGGGCCACAACGAGCTGCTGATCGCCCGCGCCCTGGCCCGCTACGGCGGCGACACCTCCGGCGTGCTGGTGGCCACCAAGGGCGGCCGGGGCCGCCCCGGCGACGGCAGCTGGACGGTCGATGCCGCCCCCGCCCGTCTGAAGCGGGCGGCCGAGGCCTCCGCGAAGCGTCTGGGCGTCGACGCGATCGGCCTGTACCAGTTGCACAAGCCGGACCCGGCCGTGCCCTGGGCGGAGTCCGTCGGCGCGCTGCGCGAGCTGCTCGACGCCGGCACGATCCGCGCCGCGGGAATCTCCAACGTCACCACCGCCCAGATCCGTCAGGCGCATCGGATCCTCGGGGAGGGACTGGCCAGCGTGCAGAACCGGTACTCCCCCGCCGTCCGCGACAGCGAGCCGCAGCTGCGGCTGAGCACCCGGCTGGGTCTGGCGTTCCTGCCCTGGAGCCCGCTGGGCGGCATCTCCCGCAGCTCCCTCGACGGGCCCGGCGGCCCCGCCTCCACCACCGTGACCGCCTTCCACCGTGTCGCGGCCGGGCGCGGGGTCAGTGCGCAGCAGGTCGCCCTGGCCTGGCTGCTCGCCCGCTCCCCGGCCGTGATCCCGGTACCGGGGGCCAGCCGCCCGCTGTCCATCACCGACTCGGCCCGGGCCGCGGAGCTCACGCTGAGCGTGCGGGAGCTGGAACTGCTCGAGGACGCCCTGCCGGGCTGAGGCGGGTCACGGGTGCGGGGGCGTCAGGCGCGGCAGCGAAGCATCTCCAGCGGGGGGTTGGCGTGGAAGTCCGCCCAGAAGTCCGCGCCGAACGCGCGCGCTCCGGCCTCCGACACGGTCAGCGGGACCCAGGTCAGCTCGCTGAACCCGGCCGCCCGCAGGCTCTTCTCGTAGACCTCGCGGCGCGGGCGGTTGGCGACGAAGGAGACCGGCTGGTCGAGCAGTGCCGTGGTGCGCACCTGCGGTCCGGTCTCGGCCTCCTCGCCGGTCGGCACGGAGCGGAACCCGTACTTCTCCGGGGTCGGCCCGTCGAAGCGGAAGTCGGGCGACTGGTTGAGCAGGAAGAACGCGCCGCCGGGCTTCAGGCTGCGGTGCGCGTTGCGGCACATCCGTTCCGTGGTGGCGGTGTCCGGTGCGTAGTTGAGGAGTTGGACGGCCAGGCCGATGTCGAAGCGCTGTGCGAGGGGCCGCAGTTCGGCCACGTCACCGACCTCGTAGCGCACGCCAAGCGGGTCGCGCTCCTCCAACTGATGTGCCACGGAGACCATTTCGCCGGAGACGTCGATGCCGAGGACCTCGGCTGCGCCGCGCCGCCTGAACTCCCTGCTGTAGAAGCCGGTGCCGGAGGCGAGGTCGAGGACCGCCTTGCCGCGTACGTCCCCGACCAGGGCCAGGAAGCTGGGCACCACCGCGTACTGTTCCAGTGGCAGGGCCTTGAATCCCTCGTACGCCTCGCCGATCTCGTCGTACTGCTGCTGTGCGCTCATGCTGAGGTGCTCCCCGTTTCGGCTGGTCCTTGGCCGCGGCCGCCGGCTCCCGACTGCGGGGCGCGCCGCGGCTTGTGACTGGCAGTCTCTACGGGGCCCGGCTGAGCGTCGTACTGGCTGAAGCCACAAAGATCCGGGGGTCGTTCCGGTGTCGTGTACGGCGGCGGCGGGTGCCTCGCTGCGGGCGGTGGCTAGCGCGTTGTCCAGCCGCCGTCGACGGACAGGGTCGTGCCGAGGACGAAGGAGGCGCGGTCGCTGCAGAGCCAGGCGGCCGCCTCGGCGATCTCCGTCGGGCTCGCCATGCGCGGCAGGGGGGCCGATCGGAGGAGGACTTCTTCCATCTCGGGGTTCTGCCGGAGCCAGTTGTCGATCATCTCGCTGCGGGTGGAGCCGGGGGCGATGGCGTTGACGCGTATGCCCTGGGCGGCGTACTCGCAGGCGGCGGCCTTGGTGAGGCCCAGGACCGCGTGCTTCGAGGCGATGTAGGTCGCCGTCACCGGGGTGGCGACCAGGCCGGCGGTGCTGCTGTTGTTGACGATCGAGCCGCCGCCGCCTGCGAGCATGGCGCGGATCTCGTGGCGCATGCAGTTCCAGACGCCGCGGACGTTGGTGTCCATCACGGTGTCGTACGCGTCCTCGTCCAGCAGGTGCATCGGCCGGGGGGTGGCGCCGATGCCGGCGTTGTTGAAGGCCGCGTCGAGGCGGCCGTAGGCGGCCACGGCCGTCTCGACGGCGCGGGCCACGTCCTCGGTGCGGGAGACGTCGGCGACCACGTACTGGGCCTGGTGACCGGAGGAGCGCAACTCCTGCGTGAGGGCGGCGAGTTGGGGTTCGCGGCGGGCGACCAGGGTCACCGAGGCGCCTTCGCGGCAGAATACGCGTGCGGCGGCCGCGCCGATGCCCGCGCTCGCGCCCGTGATCAGCGCCGATCTGCCCGCCATCAAAGAGTTGCTGGTCTCCCGGGTCATCGCGCGACCGTAACACGAGGGGATGGAGGGCGTGATGACTGGAAGTGTCGTGCTGGTGACCGGCGCCAGCGGATTCGTCGGCTCCGTGGTGGTGGAGCGTCTCGTGCAACACGGCGTGCATGTGCGGGTGTTGGTGCACCGGGGTGATGTGCCGTCAGGAGTGGGCGTGGAAGGCGTACGGGGGGATCTCGCATCCTCCGGGTCGGTGCGCGGGCTGTGTGACGGTGTCGGCGCCGTGCTGCATCTCGCGGCGCGGATCGGGGGCACCGAGGAGGAGTGCCGGGCCGTCAACGTGGAAGGGACGCGGGCGCTGCTGGCCGAGGCGGAGCGGGCCGGGGTGCGGCGGGTCGTGCAGCTGGGGACGGCGGCCGTCTACCGGGACGGGGCGCACCGGGGTGCGGTGGAAGGGGAGCTCGCCGAGGAGCCGGGGTCGGTGACCAGTGCGACCCGGCTCGTCGGTGAGCGGATGGTGCTGGCGGCGGGCGGGGCGGTGGTGCGGCCCCATCTGGTGTACGGGCGGGGGGACCGCTGGGTGGTGCCGTCGCTGGTGCGGCTGCTGGCGCGGCTGCCGCACTGGGTGGACGGCGGGCGGGCCCGGATGTCCATGGTGTCGGTGGACGCGCTGGCGGGTGCGATCGCGGAGCTGGCCGTGCGGGAGGAGGGCGCGCGGGGTGTGCTGCACGCGGGTCATCCCGAGCCGGTGACCGCGCGGGAGCTGGTGGGGACGGTGGCGCGGGAGCTGGGGCTGCCGCTGCCGAGGGGGGAGGTGGACCTGGCCGGGGCGCTGGAGTTGCTGGGAGGCCCGGAAGGTCCGGATCCGGTGGTGCGGCGGCAGGTGTCGCTGTTCGCGGTGGACCACTGGTACGACAGTGGGCGGTTGTGGGGACAGCTGGCGGCGTCCCCGGGGGCGCGGTTCTCTCGGGCGTTCGGTCGGTACGCCGGCTGGTACCGCGGCGAGGAGCGGATGCGCGGCCGCTGACCCGGAGGTGGTGCGGGGGCGGCGGGGGCGGGTGTCACCGCAAGGAGTGCGGGCACCGCGGAAGGGGTGCGGGTGTCACCGCGGGGTGCGGGTGTCAGCGCAGGGGGTGCGGGCCGGGCCGGTCCGGGGCTGCGCCGGTGACCGTCGAGGTGAAGACGGTGCGGCCCTCCTGGTGGCCGGTGACCTCGACGCGGCCCGGTGCGGCGAGGGTGGCGTCCACCCGGCAGGGGGCGTCCAGTTCCGCGTACTGGTGGAACTCGGTGGACAGGCCGGTCGGGGTGAACGTGCCGGGGCGGTGCAGCCCGCAGGCGGCCTGGCGGGCGGCCTCGACCAGGACCATGCCGGGGTGGTGGTCGTTCGCGTGCTCGAAGAGGATCGGGTGGTCGAGGTCGGGGTTCAGCAGCCAGCTGCCGGGGCGGTCGGCGGGGGCGAGGACCACGTCGAAGGGGGCCAGCCGGCCGGCGGAGGCGGCGGGCACGGGCGTACGGCGGGGCAGCGGACGCGCTAAGCCGGCGTGGCCGCGGTCGCCGCGCAGCCGGCGGTAGGTGGCGGGGGCGACGCAGGTGAAGCGGGCGGTGCCGGAGGCGGCGAGGGCACCGTTGCGGTGGATGTCGACCTGGAGGAAGCCGGAGAAGCGGCTGCCCTTCCAGATGAAGTCGGTGCAGGTGGCGGTCATGTCGAGTTCGCTCGGGCCGCGGCCTATGCGCAGCTGCTCGGGGCGGGAGGTGAAGTCCAGGCTCCAGAGGAGGACGTTGTGGTCGAGGGGGACTCCGTAGACGGCGTGGCAGAGGTAGAGCCCCGTCTGTCTGATGGTCTCGCCGGCCTGTACGGGGTCGTGGCCGCCGCCGTCGGCGCTGGTGAAGAAGGTGTGGGCGCGGGGCCACTGCCCGGTGAGGGCGAAGGTGACGTCGCCGATGCGCTCGCAGCCGGTGAGGAAGACCTCGGCGAGTGAGCTGCGGTGGACGTACTCCCTGGGCACCGTGGTGGTCAGCACCGGGGCCTCGTTGCAGCGCGTCCAGGGGTCCCCCGCTCCCGCGAGCGGAAGGACGGGAGCGTTGTTCCGGATCGTCAGCATGGTCATGGGACCTCTCCCGCAGAGCCGTTTGACGGATGGGACGGGGTGCGTACGCGAGACGCAAGATACGTACTCTCCGGTTTTGTTTGCAAGGTGCGGAAGGAGAGTGAATGTCGCTCGCGCACCGGCGTCGGGGGCGGCCGCAGAGGGCGGTGCGGGGGCGCCGTGACGTCGACCAGCGAATATCAGGATGGCGGCCGTCGGCCGTGATGCGAGGGATCACGGCCCAAGTGGGAGAAGGCCTTCCGGTCATATGCGCCGGTCCGGCGGGGCATCGTCACGCGTTGTTCAACGAGCGGCGCGCGAGCCGTTCTTGAGCGATCGTCATGCAATAAGGGCTGCCTTGCAAACCATTGGCAGGCGGGGCAGAGCAATGCCAGAATCGGGGCCGCCGCCGGTCTTCAAAAGAACCGGATGGATGGTTTCTGAACGCAGGGTGTCGGCAGCTCGCTGCACCCTGTGACCGATGTTCGCCACCATCCGGGAGAGCCGTCAGATGACCCGTCAGTGCCCCATAGCGATCGACCTGTCCGGAGCGGACGTGCACGCCGAGGCGGCGCGCATCCGGGAGCAGGCGCCGGCGACGCAGGTGCTGCTGCCCGGCGGGGTGACCGGCTGGGCCGTCAACCGGCACGCCGACATCCGCAGGCTGCTCGTGGACCCGAGGGTGTCGAAGGACGCCTACCGGCACTGGCCGGCGTGGATCGACGGAGAGGTCGGCGCCGAGTGGCCGCTGGCGATCTGGGTCTCGGTGCAGAACATGATCACCGCCTACGGCGAGGAGCACACGCGCCTGCGCAAGCCGGTCGCGGCCGCGTTCACCTCGCGGCGCGTCGCCGCCCTGCGGCCGAGGATCGAGGAGGTCGTGGACGGGCTGCTGGACGGCCTGGCCGCGCTGGAGCCGGGCCGGGTGGTCGATCTCCGGGCGGAGTTCGCGCACGAGCTGCCGACCCGGATGGTCTTCGAGCTGTTCGGGATCCCGCAGCGGTCGTGGGCGGCCCTGCACAAGATCATCAGGGGTTTCTTCGACACGGCGATCACGGTCGAGGCCGCCCAGCAGAACGCCGTGGACATGGAAGCGACCATGGCCGACGTGGTCGCCTACCGGCGGGCGCACCCGGGCGACGACATCACCAGCGTGCTGATCGCCGCCCGGGACGCGGACGGCGAGGAGGACGGGGCGCACCTCAGCGAGAAGGAACTGGTCGACAACCTGATCCTGCTCTTCACCGCCGGGTACGAGACCACCGTCAACCTCATCTGCACGGCCCTGCACGAACTGCTGCGCCATCCGGACCAGTTGAAGCTGGTGCGCGAGGGACTCGCCTCCTGGGAGGACGTGGTCGAGGAGGCGCTGCGCATCGAGCCGCCGGCCTCGTACGGGCTGCTGCGGTTCGCGGTGGAGGACATCGACATGGGCGAGGGGGTGGTGATCCCGCAGGGGGACCCGATCCTGGTGTCGTTCGGCTCGGTCGGGCGGGATCCCCGGCTGCACGGGGAGCGGGCGGAGCGGTTCGACGTCACGCGCGCGACCCGCGGACAGCACCTGTCCTTCGGTTTCGGGACGCACTACTGCCTGGGCGCGACCCTGGCGCGGACCGAGTGCGCGATCGCCGTGCAGCGCTTCTTCGAGAGGTTTCCCCAGCCGGTGCTGGCGGGCCCGGAGGGCGGGGAACTGCCGCGGGTGGCCTCGTTCATCTCCAACGGGCTGCAGGAGCTGCCGGTGGTGCTGAGCGCCGGGAACGGGGGTATGTGAGGCGGGAGGGAGCCGAGGGGTGGGAGGGGGCGTGGGGTTTTGGTGGAGAGGTGACGGATTGTGATGCCCGGCTGGATAGAGGCGCTTGACTAAAATACGGACCTTCTGGTTGGTTTTGATGGGGTGGCGGATCCTGTCAGGGGGTCCGTCAGTCACAACCCCTGGACAACGGAGGCACCGTGGCACGGCAAGAGCGTGCGGTACGTACGCGTCGCGCGATCTTGGAAGCGGCGGCGGCGGTCTTCGACGAGCGCGGGTACGACGCGGCCACCATCGCCGACATCCTCGCCCGGGCGGGGGTCACCAAGGGTGCCCTGTACTTCCACTTCTCCTCCAAGCAGGAGCTGGCCCAGGGGGTGCTCGAAGAGCAGTTCGCCGAGGGCGGGGTGCCCCACCGGGAGAGCAAGCTCCAGGAACTCGTCGATGTCGCACTGGTGTTGGCGTACCGCATGAAGCACGAGCCGATGCTCAGTGCGGGGGCCCGCCTCTCCCTGGGCCCGGGCATGCGCGACATCTTCGGCGGCGGGTCCGTGCCGGGCTGGATCGAGTTCACGCGCGCGCTGCTCTCCCAGGCCAAGGAGCAGGGCGAACTGCTCCCGCACGTCGATCCGGCCGAGACGGCCTGGATCCTTTCCGCCTGCTGGACGGGCGCCCAGATCTTCTCCCAGACCCTCAACGACCGGACGGACCTCGAACAGCGGGTGGCCGCCGTCTACCAGCACATCTACCCGAGCATCGCCACGCCGGCGGTGCTCGCGCGGCTGGAGATGGGCCCCGACCGGGGGCGGCGGGTGACCGTGGAGATGGGGATCGCGGCCGGCCCGGCGCAGGAACCCGAGCCGGCTCTGCCCTGAGGCCGGCCGCCCCGGTGCGGAGCGCGGTGAGGACGTGCGGGGCCGGGTATACGGCTCTGGAGGTTCGGCCGCAGGGCGGGTCGGTGCGCGTCGGCTCCAGCGGGACACGAGCCGCGCTCCGGTGCGGCCGCTGACGGTGGGCGACACGATCTTGTACCCCCCTGGGCAAACCGCACTGACGGTTTGTGGAGACTCCATGGCCAAGCAGGAGCGTGCGGCCCGCACGCGAGAAACGTTGATCCGTGCCGCTGCGGAGGTCTTCGCCGAGCAGGGGTTCGTCACCGCGTCGATAGCGGCGATCAGCAGACGGGCCGGTGTGAGCGCCGGCGGGCTGCACTTCCACTTCGAGAGCAAGACCGCGCTCGCCCGGGCCGTCGAGGACCGGGCGTCGCAGGCGCTGCGGCGCGTCACCACCGAGAGGTGGGGGGCCGCGGCGGCCCCGTCCGGGGCGGTGGACGGCAACGCCCTGCAGGTGCTGGTGGATTCCTCCCACTCCCTGATGGCCCTGCTGGCGTCGGACGTGGTGGTACGGGCCGCCTTCGGGCTGTGCGCGGACGTCTCCCGCACGAGCGAGGTCGACCTGCGCCGGCAGTGGCGCCTGTGGGTCGAGGCGGTCACGCGGGCCGCGGCGCGGCACGGCGCGCTGGCCGACGGGCTCGCCCCGCAGGACGCGGCAGGCGTGGTCGTGGCCTCCACCGTGGGGCTCCAGGCCCTGGGAGCCGACGAACGGGACTGGCTCGCGCCCCACGCCCTCACCCGGTTCTGGGCGCTGACACTCCCCCAGCTCGCGGCCGCCGGGACGCTGGACGGGCTTGCGCCGGAGGGTTCTGCCGCGCACCCGGACTCCGTACCAGACTGAGTGGTCTGTTTAAGTGGCTGCGGGAGTCCCTCACCGGGTCTCGGTCGAGGGTGATCGGGGGGTGGGGTGGTCGATCCAGGACGTCATCGGTTGGGCGAAATCCCAGGTGGGAGTGGGTTTTTGAGTGACAGTCAGGAGGCTTCCGTCTCCAAAACAGCGCAACCGGTTTGATATTGACAAACCGTCGGTCCTGTTTTCTACTGGCTGTGCGACTCATCCAAGGACAGGGGAGTACGGCGTGGACATCGATGTACTGGGCGCGTTGGCTGTGCGGGAGAACGGGATCTCCATCACGCCGACCGCCCCCAAGCCCCGGCAGGTCCTGGCGCTCCTGGCCCTCCATGCCGATCAGGTGGTGCCCGTGTCGGCCCTGATCGAGGAGCTGTGGGCGGGCGAACCGCCGCGCAGCGCGCGCACGACGCTCCAGACGTACGTCCTGCAGTTACGTGCCCTCATCGCGACCGCTCTGGAGCGGGGCGCGGCCGGCGGTGCGGAGGCCGGTACGGATCCCGTGACGCATCCCGTGACGCAGCCCGGTACGGATCGCGGCGCGGGCGTGCGGACCGCGAAGGACATACTCGTCACCCTGCCGGGCGGCTATCTGCTGAGCAGCGGCGGCGGAGTGCTGGACGTGCGGGAGTTCGACCGGCTCGCCGGGAGCGGCTACCGCGCGATGGACGCGGGTGACTTCCCCGCCGCGGCGCGGCTGCTGCGCGAGGCGCTGGCCCTGTGGACCGGGCCCGCCTTCGCCGACGTGCAGAGCGGGGTCCAGCTGGACATGGAGGCCAGACGGCTGGAGGAGACCCGGCTGTGCGCCCTCGACCAGCGGATCGAGGCGGACCTGCGGCTGGGCCGGCACCGGGAGCTGCTGGCCGAACTGACCGTGCTGGCGAGCCGGTACCGCACGCACGAGAACCTGCACGGCCAGTTCATGCTCGCCCTGCACCGCTCGGGCCGGCGCGGCGAGGCGCTGGACGTCTACCAGCGGTTGCGCGGGACGCTGGTGCGCGAGCTGGGGCTGGAGCCGTCCGTGGCGCTGCGGCGCCTGCAGCGCTCGATCCTGATGGCGGGTCCCGAGAGCCTCTCCGAGCCCGGCGTCGAGCCCGGGGGCGAGCGGCTCGTACGAGTCTGAGGCGCGTGAGGTACGTGAGGTGTGTGAGGTGTGTGAGGTCTCTGAGGCCTTCGGGGCCCTCCGCTGTCCGGCCTGTCAGGGGCCTTCGAGGCGCGGGGGGCTCCGTCGGTGGCGGCGAGAGGGGACGGCTCGGTGCAGGAGAGGTCGGAGCGAACCCGTAGGCGGCTGGTGTGTGCCGCGGCCGGGATGTTCCACCGCAACGGCTACGCGAATGCGACGCTCGACGAGATCGCGGGCGCGGCCGGGGTGACGAAGGGGGCGCTGTACTTTCACTTCGCCTCCAAGGACGAGCTGGCGGAGGCCGTGCAGCAGCGGGGGCACACCCTGCTGCACGAGGAGGTGCGGGCCCTGCGCGAGTCGGGGGCCTCGCCGTTGCAGGCACTGATCGACATCACGCACTGGCTGGCCGTGGCGCTGCACGAGGATCCGGCGATCCCGGCGAGCTTCCGGATCACCAAGGAGTGCGGGGCGGGGCCCCGGGGGCCGGCCGGGGCGCGGCCGGCGGTGGTGGACTTCCACGCAGCGTGGATCTCGGCGGTCCGTACGCTGCTGCGGCTGGCGCGGGACGCGGGTGAGCTGCCGGCGGCTGAGCGCGGGTGGGAGGGCGCGGAGGCGCTGGTGACGGCTGCGGCGTGCGGGATCGAGGTCATGTCCGGTACCGGGATGCCGTATTGGGAGCTGCGGCGGAAGGTGGCGGCGATGTGGGCCCTGCTGCTGCCGGGCCTCGTGGACGGCGCGAGGGTACGGGAGTACCGGGCGCAGGCGCGCGGTGGCGCGTCGGCCGGCAGCGGGGCCGCCGCGGCGGGCGTGTAGCTCGCTCGCGCAGGCACCAAATGACGTGCACAGCACGGGTGTTGCTCGCCTTCGGCGGGCGCTGGCGGGACGGCTTCAAGTGCAGGTGCGGGTGTGAGTGCGATCCAGAGGTGACGGGGATGTTTCCGGCCGCTCGGGGAGCGCTCTCGGGGACTGTTCGTGCGGTGTTCCGCCGGTGCGGCCGTGGTTCCCGCGGCCGTGGGGCGGGGCTTGGAGAGGGGCTCGAAGGGAGCTTGAGGATCCGGTGACATCGTTCAGGGACCGCTACCGTGCCCCGAGTCGGAGGCCGAACGGCGAGGGACTCGACGACGTGCGGAGGAGACGGTGAAGATTCAGGTGCTGGGTCCGTTGAGCGCCGAGGTCAACGGGGGTTCGATCGTTCCGACCGCACGCAAGCCGCGGCAGATCCTCACGCTCCTCGCCCTCTACCCGGGCCGGGTGATGCCGGTGCCCACGCTCATGGAGGAGCTCTGGGGCACCAGCCTGCCGCAGAGCGCGCTCACGACCCTGCAGACGTACATACTCCAGCTGCGGCGGCGGCTGGGTACCGCCATGGGGCCGGGCGGGGGTGCGGGCGGCACCGGTGGCGCCGGTGGCGCGAAAGAGGTGCTCGTCACGCGGCACGGCGGGTACCTGCTGCAGATCCCGCCGGAGGCGGTGGACGTGCACGAGTACGAGGGCCTCGTGGCCCGGGGGCAGAGCGACTTCGAGCAGGGTGACGACGAGAGCGCGGCGTCCATGCTGCGCGCGGCGCTCGCGCTGTGGCAGGGGCCCGCGCTGGTCGACGTACGGGTGGGCCCGATCCTGGAGATCGAGGTCATGCGGCTGGAGGAGAGCCGGCTGGTCACCGTGGAGCGGCGGATCGACGCGGATCTGCGGCTGGGCCGGCACTCGGAGCTGCTGGCCGAGCTCACCGAGCTGATCGCCCGGCATCCGCAGCACGAAGGGCTGCACTCGCAGGCGATGGTGGCGCTGTACCGGTCGGGCCGGCAGGCGACGGCGCTGGACGTGTACCGGCGGCTGCGGGGCCGGCTGATCGAGGACCTGGGGGTGGAGCCGTCGCCGCAACTCCAGCGCCTGCACCAGGCCATGCTGGCCGTCGACCCGGCGCTGGACGTGCAGGCGGGGCCGAAGCGGGGGTCGACCTTCGACCTGTACGCCGTCTGAACCCGGCTCCCCTGCTGCGGCGGCCGCCCCTTTCCAGGGGCAGGTTCTAGGGGCAGGACTCCTCGTTCTTCACCGTGCCGAAGTCGATCTTCGTGCCGGTGCCGGTGGCCGTGCCGGCGGCCGGGGTCTGCGTGCAGACCTTCCAGTTCCGGTCGAGGACCTGGTGACGGTTCTTGCCGAGCGCGTCGTGCGAGGAGAGCAGGTGGAACCCTGCGGCCTGCGCGCCGTCTTGGGCGCTCTGGAGGACCTGGCCGACGAAGTCGGGCACGACGGCCGCCGGCTTTCCCGGTCTGCCGACGTGCCGGGTGGGCCGGGGGCTTCACCGCCTGCGCCGGCCACCGGCCTGTACGCGGGGCCGGCGGACGCCGGGGTGCGCGGGCCGCCGGTGGGCGCGGGTGTCACTGGTGGGGGATGTCGATGCCGGCTGCGCGCAGGTGCGCCTCGACCAGGGTGTTCAACCGGGCGATGGACGGTGTCTGGTCCTCCCGGTGGTGGTTGACCAGCCCGTACCGGGAGGCGGCGTCGGGCCGGTTGTGGAAACCGGTGGGCGCCGCCAGCAGTGCGCGGTGGGTCAGGAGTTTGCCGGCCAGTGCGGATGCCAGTTCCTCGATCCGCGGGTCGTCCGGATCCCAGGACCTCGCGTCCCAGCCGCGCTTGGTGAGCTCGACGTGCTCGGGGTCGTCGAGGACGTGTTCGAGGCGGGCCAGGAAGCCGTCGAAGATCTCCGGGACCAGTGCGCGGGCCAGCACCATGGCCTCCCGTTGGCCGGCCAGGTAGTCGGGGCCGAAGCCGAGTTCGGCGAGCCGGTCCAGGATCGTGCAGGCCCGGTCGGGCAGCAGGACCCGGTCGCCGTGGGTGAGGCGGTGCAGCGTGTCGCGGCGTGCGCTCAGGTCCTCGATCCGTTCGGTGAGCCGGCGGTGGACGTCGTCCAGGGCGGCGGCGAACCGCTCTGGGTCGGCGTCGAGCAGGTCACCGATCTCGGCCAGCGGCACGCCGGCCCCGGCCAGGGTCCGCACCTGGACCATCCGGAGCAAGTCGGCGGACCCGTAACGCCGGTAGCCGGAACCGTCGCGTTCCGGCTCGGCGACCAGGCCGAGCCGGTGATAGTGCCGCACGGTCTTGATCGTGACGCCGACGAACGCCGCCGCCCGGCCGATCGTGAGCCCGTCTGCCATCGGCTCGACACACCTCCAGGTCGTGGGCGGCCGCGGTCTCGCGAACCAGGGGCGAGGGTAGCGCGCATCCGGTCGGCCCCGGGCCGCGACGCAGGTTGACCTTGACCTTGGGTCAGGGTGCACGCTCATCGCACGGCCGCCTCGCATGCGAGTGGCGCCGGACACCTGCCCCCTCTTCTCACGAGATCGAGGAACGACCATGAGCGAATCCCTCTCCGCCACGAAGCACTCCGCCGCCGCGCCGGACCGCCCGGAACTGCGGGAGGCCCTACGGGAGATCGTCGATTCCGGTATCGCCGGAGTGCAGCTGCGCGTGCACGACGAGCGGGGCGAGTGGACCGGCAGCGCCGGGGTGGCCGAACGGGGCGGGGCCGCCGGGCCGCCGCTCGACGGGCACGTGCGGATCGGCAGCAACACCAAGACCTTCACCGCGACCGTGGTGCTGCAACTGGTGGCCGAGGGAAGGATCGCACTGGACACCCCGGCGGCCGACTGCCTGCCGGCGTTCGGGCTGGACCGGCGGATCACGGTGCGGATGCTGCTGCAGCACACCAGCGGCGTGTTCAACCACACCGGCGAGCTCCTGGAGGACGGGACGGTCGCGCCCGGGATCCCCTCCACGATCGCGGGCCGGGAATGGGTGGAGAACCGGTTCACGAGCTACCGGCCCGAGGAGCTGGTACGGCTGTCGTTGTCGAAGCCGGCACGGTTCGAGCCGGGAACGGGCTGGAGCTACTCCAACACCAACTACGTGCTGGCCCGGCTGCTGATCGAGAAGGTCACCGGCCGCTCGTGCGCGAAGGAGACGCAGGAGCGGATCCTGGGGCCGCTCGGCCTGTCGGGCACCGTCGTACCGGGCACCTCGCCGGAGATCCCCGAGCCCTACGCCCACGCCTACTACCGGTACGAGGACGCCGGCCGCCAGGAGATCGTCGACGTCACCCGCCACAACCCCTCCTGGATCTCCGCCGGCGGGGACATGATCTCGACCACCCGGGACCTGCACACCTTCATCTCCGCCCTGACGGGCGGCCGGCTGTTGCCGGACCCGCTGCTGGCCGAGATGCGCACACCGCATGCGATGAGCGGATTCGGCCTGGGGCTGCGGGTGCAGGAGGTGGGCGAGGACGGCGCGACCGTCCTCTTCCACAACGGCGGCGCGGCGGGCCACGCGGCGCTGATGTACAGCACGCCCGACGGCAGCAGGACCCTGACCGCCGCACTGAACTACGTGGACGACGCGGCGATGTCCCTGGCAGGGGCGTTCCACAAGGCGCAGGAGCGGCTCGTCGGGGAGGTGTTCGGCGGCGGGCGGGCCTGAGGGCCGGGCCTGAGGGCCGGGGCTGCCTTCAGGGCCGGGGCTGTTTTCAGGGCCAGCCGATGTCGTCGTCCGGGTGGGTCTTCCCGGCCGGTCGGGCGGGCCGGCGGGCGGGGGCCGCGAACGGGGTGTGGGCTGCGGGCGTCCAGGACGCGCGGGATGCGCACACCGATGGCCTCATCGTCGACTCCAAGGCGCCGAATACGGGAAGAGCGGGGCTCCGGCCGGGTGCCGGGGCCGGGTTCTGGAGAGTCTGCCTCGGCCGGATCGAGGAATGCTCGAGGAACGCATGACGTGCGCATGAGAGCCGTCGCCAACCCCTGGCAAAGGTTTGCCCGCGTATTGCCGGGCGTCCTAGGCTCGTTGGCGGTTCCCGACAGATTTCTTGCCCGCGACCTCAGGGATGCTCATGCTGCGACAGCCCGCGTTCGGACACCGCCTGAGAAAGCTCCGGATGGCCCAGGGCCTGTCCCAGACGGCGCTGGCCGGCGAGGGCATGTCCACCGGATATCTCTCCCGCCTGGAGTCGGGCGCACGCCAGCCGACCGAGCGGGCCGTGGGGTACCTGGCCGGCCGACTGGGCCTGGAGGCGGCCGACTTCGAGGAGCCGGCCACCGGCTCGCTGGCCCACGCGCTCACCCTCGCGGCGTCCACCGGCTCCCCCGACGCCGTCGAGGCGCTGCGCCAGGCGCTGACCGCCGAGGGCCACGAGAGCCCGGTACTGCGCTGGCAGGCTTTGTGGCTGCTCGCCGGGGCCGCCCGCGTCCAGGGCGACCACGCGCTGGAACTGGAGCGGCTCACACGGCTGGTCGATCTCGGTGAGGAGGTGGGCGTGTGCGAGCTGCGCGTACGGGGCCTGACCCGGCTCGCCCGCTGTCTGCGGTCCATCGGTGAGATCAAGGCGGCCCTGGAGGCCGCCGTCGAGGCCCACCGGATCGCGCTGCGCGAGGAGTTGGGCGTGGAGGACCGGGCCACCGCTCTGCTGGCGCTGGTGTCCGTACAGGCCGAGGCCGGCCGGATCGGTGACGCGCGCGTGCACGCCGACGAGCTGACCGTTCTCGTCGAGGGCCGCGCCGACGCGCTGTGGGCCGAGGCCATGTGGACGGCCGCCGCCGTCCGGATGCGCCAGGGCGACTACCCGGGCGCGCAGGCCTGCCTGGACGATGCCCTCGACCGGTTCGGCAGCCAGGAGGACCTGGTCCTGTGGACCCGGCTGCGGCTGGCCACGGCCCGGCTGCACCTGCAGAAGCTGCCCGCCGATCCGGAGCAGGCCCAGCGCCGCGCCGCCGAGGCCGAGGCCGCTCTCGCCTTCGTGGGCACACCGGCCCTGCGGCAGGACCTGACCGCGCTCAAGGCCGACCTGGCCTTCGCCACCGGCCGGTACGACGACGCGCGCGCCCTGTTGGCCGCGCTGGCCGGCGACGAGTCGAGGATGACCTACCGCGGCCGGGTACGGCTGGAGATCCTGCGTCATCAGCTGCTGATCCTCGGTGGCGACCCCTGCGGGATCCAGGGCCTGCGCAACCTGGCGCAGCAGGCTCAGCAGGACGCGAACATCGACCTCGCCGCCGAGATCTGGCGGGTGCTGGCCGACGCACTCACCCAGGCGGGACACGCAGGTCAGGCGGGACAGGCGGGACACGCAGGTCAGGCGGGTCGGGCGGGCCGGTTGAGCGGGGCCTCGCCCGTCGGGGGTTGAGGAAGGCTCAAGTCCCCTGGTGCAGCCTGAAACGCATCGCAGGAACGATCAGGGCGGGGGTGTGTCTCATGTCGTCGCAGCGCGTGCACGCGAGCGAGCGGACGGCGTGGGTGGCCGCCCCGGCCGGCGTGGTCTACGGGCTGCTGGCCGATGCCGTGCGCTGGCCGCTCCTGCTGCCCTGGCACGCCCACGTCGAGCGGATGGACTTCGACGGGGTCCGGGAGCAGCTGCGGCTCTGGGACGTGCGCGACGAGAGGGTCCGCTCCTTCCACGTACGCCGGGTGCTGGACCCGCACACCAGGACCGTCGCGTTCGAGCAGGAGGACACCGCCCGCCCCGGGGTGCCCACCACCGGCCTGTGGACGGTCGAGGCGCTCGGCGAGACGGAATCGCAGCTGACGTTGCGTCAGGACCGCACGCTGGAGGGGCTGCCCGCCGCCGAGACCGGGCGCAGCCGGCAGGAGTGGCAGGCGGAGCCGGCCGAGCAGCTCGCCCACGTCAAAGCGGTCGCCGAGCGCTGGGAGCGCCTGGACCAGCTGCTGCTCTCCTTCGAGGACAGCCTGCACGTCGACGGTCCCGCCGAGCTGGTCTACGACTTCCTCTACCGGATCGGGGACTGGCCGCAGCGCGTCCCGCACGTGGAGTCGGTCGCCGTGATCGAGGACGTGCCCGGCGTGCAGCTGGCCACCGTGGACTCCTGTGCCGCCCCCGGCGGACGCACGCTCACCACCCGGTCGGTGCGGCTGTGTTTCCCCTCGGCCGCGCGGATCGTCCACAAGGAACTGACACCGTCGCCTCTGATAGCCGCGCACAGCGGCGAGTGGTCGCTGGTCCCGGACGGGGGCGGCGTACGGGCCGTGTGCGCGCGGCAGGTGATGCTGCGGGAGGAGGCGGTCGAGGAGGTGCTGGGGGCGGGGACCGACCTGGTCGAGGCCCGCCGGTACGTACGGACGTGGCTGGGGCGGGCCGGTGGCGAGACGCTGCGGCTGGCCGGGTGGCACGCCCAGAGCGCCGTGCGCCGTCTGCGATGAGCCCGAGAAGGAGGTCGTGAGCATGGTTCCCGCCCGGTACCGCCCCGATCCGCTCGACGCGCCCCTGTACGTCGCCGGTCCCGAAGGGCCCTGGGACGAGGTGGGCGACCGGCTCGAGGACGCCGGCCGGGCTCTGGTCTGCACGACGTGGGGCCAGTGGCTGGCGGCCGTGCTGCTCGACCCCGCGCTGCGGCCCCTGCTGGGGAGCGACTGGCCGCGCTACCGGCAGACGGCGCCGGCGGCCGGCAGGATGCGGTTCGCGGTCTCGCGGTTCGTGGTCAGGCACTCCGCGGCCGCCGCGCTGAACGTTCCCGTGGACGGCCTGGAACTGGGGTACGCGCCGGACGGACAGCCCCTGGTGCGGGGCGCGGGCGCAGACCTGGAGGTGAGCCTGGCGCACACCGGTGAGCTGATCGTGGTCGGTGTCAGCCGTACCGGTCCGATCGGTGTGGACGTGCAGGACGCGGACCGTGACGTCTCCTTCGACGTGCCGCCCGGGCAGCTGTGCACGGCGCAGGAACGCGTGGCGCTGGCCGCGCTGCCCGAGGGTGAGCGCCGGGCCCGGCTGCTGTGGCTGTGGACCTTGAAGGAGGCCTACGCCAGGGCGCTCGGGCACGGGCTGCGCCGCGCCCCTTCCACCGTCGGGTTCGACCGGGACGAGCGGGGGCGTGCCGTCCTGGCGGGCGCACCGCGGGAGGGGGACGCGGGAGGGGCGTGGACGTTCACCACCCATCCCGTGCAGGGGCGTTACCTGGTCGGCGCCGCGCACCGGCGCCGGTCCGTCCTGCCGGCGGCGGACCGGAAGGCGCAGGTCGACTCCGGTTCGCGGAGCGCTGCAGCCCCGCTCGAGGAAAGGGGGGACGGGCCCGCGGCCCCCTTACGCTTGCTGCGACCGGTGACCTCCGGGCGGGGCGAGGGAAGGCGGACGCGGTGAACGCAAGGGAACGTCCCGCGGTGTCCTTCGCGTCGGTGCCGCCGTGTCGTGTCCGTGTCCGTGCCGGCGACTGACCGGAGCGCGGCGGGCGTACGGCCCGACGGCGTACGGCCGGGCTGTGTGCGGCCGGGCTGTGTGCGGGCCGGCCGGTGAGCCGCCGTGACGCCGCGGACGGGCCGGGGCCGGTCCTCACGGTGGTGCACGAGGCGGGCCGCGGTGCGCCGGGCTCCACGCTCGTCCTCGGCCTGCGGGGGCTGCACCACGATGCGGACGCCGAGGTGTTCGCCGCCCGCATCGCCGAGCGCCACCGCAGCTTCCGGGTCACCTTGGAGGGCCACGGTCCGGGCCGGCACACCCTGCGCCTCCTGCCGGAGGCCGCCGCGGCCGGCTCCGCGTCGCTGAGCGCCGAGCTGCTGGCCGACCTGCTGGGCCCGTACCCGGGCGGTGAACCCCTGGACCTGGACGGGTACCGGCGCGAACTGCTCGTGGAGGCCGTCACCCGTCCCGAGGGACCGGACCGGCACGTGGAGCAGATCCACTGGAACTGGGCGGGCCCGCTCGACCGGGCCCGGTTCGACGCGGCCTGGCAGTCCGTCTGCGGGCGGGAGTCGGTGCTCCGGGCGGCCTTCGACTGGACGGCCGTGCCCCGGCTCGTGCTGCATCCGGGCGCCGTGGTCGAGGTCGTCCACCGCACCCGCGCCGAGATCGGCTGGCCGGAACTCCTCGCCGCGGACCGGGCGCGGGGGTTCGCCCTCAACCGCCCGCCGCTGCTGCGCCTGACCCTGCTGGAGGGGGATGCGGGGGCGCCCACCCGGGTGCTGCTGACCTGCCACCGCGCCCTGCTCGACGAGCACGGCGTCCATCTGCTGCTGCGCGCGTTCTACCGCGCCTATCTCGCCGGAGGCGTCCTGCCCGGAGGGGAGCGCCGCCCCGACCTGTGGGACCACGCGCGCTGGCTGGCCCGGCAGGGCGCCGAGGGCGCCCGGGAGTGGTGGACGCGTGCGGCGCCCCCGCGCGGCGCCGCGACCGCGCCGGGGCGGCCCGGCGGGGACACCCGGCAGAGCGGTGAGGGGCACCTGCGTCGGCGGCTGGGCGAACCGTACGGTCCGAGGCTGCGCTCGTGGGCGGCGGCCCGGGGTGCCGGTGAGAGCAGTGCCCTGCACATGGTGTGGGCGCTGCTGCTGTACCGGGCGGCCGCGGCCGAGGGGCCCCTGCCGGTGAGTTTCGGGGTCCGGCTGCGGGGCGGAGACATCGCGCTGCCCGGGGCGGCCGGTATCCCCGGGCTGCTCGGCAGTCCGCTGCCGATGACGGTGCGGGTGGATCCGGCGGCCCCGCTGACGGGCCTGTTGCGGCAGGTGCACGAGGCCCGGCTGGACATGGCCGCCTACCCGTGGGTGTCGGCCGACCTCATCCGGGAGTGGAGCGGCCGGGGGGCGGGCGAGCGGCTCACCGACACCGTCCTCGTCTTCGACGGCCCGGCCGGACCGGGGGCGGACGTGGGCCGTGAACTGGCGGCACAGGGCATCGGCGTGGACGCGCCGCGGAGCGTCGGCGCCGCCACCGGGGTGCCCGTCACGGTCGTCGCCCGGCACGAGAGCGGCGGCGCGCTGGTGTTCGACGCCGTCTACGACCGGGCGAGGCTGGCGGATGCGGACGCCGCGGCGGTCCTGGGCCAGTGCGTCGGGCTGCTGCGGGCCCTGACCGATCTGCCGGACCCGGATCCCACCGTCGGCCAGGTGCTGGGGCTGCTGGCGGACGACGAGGTCCCCGCCATGGCCGGGGCGCCGGCCGTGGCACGGCGCGCCACCGTCAGCACGCTGCGCGGCGGGGCGTCTTCGGCGGACGTGATCTGTCTGCTGGTGGTGCCGGGGGTGGTGGGCGGCTGCTACGAGCTGTTCGCGCGCGAGCACCGGGGCCCGCAGACCATCGTGGCGCTGGACCTGGGCGGTCCGCCCGGCCCGGTGGGGCCCGCCGCCCTGGCCGCTCTGACCGGTCTGCCGGGGCCCGGCGGGCGGCTGGTGCTGTGCGGGTGCGGGCCCGGTGCGGGGGCGGCGTACGAGCTCGCGCGGGTTCTCGCGCAGGGGTCGGGGGCAGCGGTGAGCGTGGTCATGACGGGCCTCGGCGGTCCCCGGGGCAGCGCGGACGCGCTCGCCCGGGGGCTCGCGGGGATGGCGGTGCGGCGCGGCTGAACAGCCGGACGGCCGGGGTCCGGACACGGTCGGGTGTTATGCGGCGAAGAGGTCGAAGGTGGAGGTGCAGCGCGGTCCGGCGAGCACGTCGAGCTGCGGGTCGACGGCGAGCATGGCCTGGTGCAGGCGCTGGAGTTGGGGTGACGGCTCCACTCCGAGGTCCTCGATCAGGCGGCCGCGCAGCCGGCGGTAGACGTCCAGGGCCGTCGCCTGCCGGCCCGAGCGGTAGAGCGCGACCATGACCTGCGAGTGGAGTCCCTCGTGCTGGGGGTGGCGTGCGGTCAGCTCGGTCAATTCCGCGATCAGTTCGCTGTGCCGGCCCAGTCTGAGGTCGGCGTCGATCCGCCGCTCGACGGTGACCAGGCGGCTCTCCTCCAGGCGCATGACCTCGATGTCGAGGATCGGTCCGACGCGTACGTCAACCAGTGCCGGGCCCCGCCACAGGTCCAGGGCGGCCCGGAAGCGGGTGGCGCAGACCTGGCTGTCGCCGGATTCGAAGGCCGACTGGCCCTCGCGGACGAGGCGTTCGTAGTCGTGTACGTCGACGCCGTCCTCGGGTATCTGCAGGAGGTAGCCGCCGTGCCGGGTGACGAGGACCTCCTTGGCCCCGCCGGGGGCGTCGGGCCCCATCGCGGTGCCCAGCCGCCTGCGCAGCTGGAGGATGTACGTCTGCAGGGTGGTCAGTGCGCTCTGTGGCGGCGCGGTTCCCCAGATCTCCTCCATGAGGGTGGGAACCGGCATGACGCGCCCCGGATAGAGCGCGAGGAGCGACAGGATCTGTCTTGGTTTGCCCGCGGTCGGAACGATGGATCCGCCGTTGACCTCGGCGCTCAGCGGACCCAGAACCTGAATTCTCACGGTCTCCTCCGTACTTCCTTGGCTCTTTTCCTCCGGTGACCAAGGAGCTGCCCCCGTTCGAGGCACGCTAGCCGGGGTGGATGTGTTCCATCTCTTTCCTGTAGCGGCTTTCGAGCCGCCTTCCACCTGCGACGCCGCGGCAGAGCGCCCCTTTTTCGCACGGGTGCCGGGAATGCGGGAAAGATTTCTGATCCTTTTCCCGTGGAGGCCGAAAATCCGGTGCGTATGGCACGGGAATTCCCGGGCGTATTGGCGGCGGGTGGTTACGGCCAGTCGATGAGGGTGGTGGCCGGGGCGGGGGCGGCCGGGGCGCCGGCCGCGTGCGGGGCGACCGGCCAGTCGATGTCGCCGCCGTCGGCGAGGGCGGCCGCTCCGGCGGTGAGGACGGCGGCGGTGGCGAGGGCGGCGGTGGCGACGAGGCGGGCGATGTTCTTCATGGTGGCTCCTCCGTGGCAACGTTTCGAATCTTCTTGGCAAGTCCTCTGCCAAGAAGATTGGCAACGTGTGCTCGGGATTTGCTCGTCAATCGCTTGAGAAGGAGTGGAGGGAAGGGCGCCGACCGCCTCCCGGGCGGGTTGTCCGCCTTCGTGAACCGCCGTGACCTGCACGGAAATCGGCGAGGCGGGGCCGGTCGGGAATATTGCCAAGTGTTGCCAGGGGGTCGGAACTCGAGCATCGCCGGAGCGGGCATTGCCAAAACCGCCAGGCGATAGGCAATGTATTGCCAGACGTTTTGGCAATGCATGGCAGACAGGGTCGTGGACGTGCCGCGGCCCCGACAGCGGGGGGAGGCCCCTGAATTGAATGCGCCGACGTACGACACGGAACGAACGGCCCACCTGGACACGGCGGGCACGGGCCGGATGCCGGACGGCGTGCGGGCCGTGCTCGCCGCCTGCACGGCCCGCGACGACCGCTTCGGGAGCCGCGCGCTGGCGGAGCACCTCGGCGCCGTCCTGCACACCGAGGTGCACGAACGCATCGGCGCCCTGCTGGGCGTCCCGGCCGGCGACACGGTCCTGGCCACCGGCGCGGCCGAGGCCTTCGACGCCTTCGTCCGCGCCGCGGAGCTCGGTCCCGGCGACCGGATCTGGACCACCCCGTACGAGGGCGTGGCCCGCCTGAGCACCCTCTGCGCCCTGCGCGACCGCACCCGTTGCCGGCTGGAGGTGGTCCCGCTGCGGGCGGACGGCGACCTCGACCTGGACTGGATGCGGGCCCGCATCGACGAGGACGTCGCCCTCGTCTCGGTGGTGCACGTCTCCTCGGCCTGCGGGACCGTCAGTCCCGTCGAGCAGGTGGGCCGGCTGCTGGCCCCCCATCGGGCCCGCTACGCCGTCGACGCCTCCCACTCGGTGGGCCAGCTCCCCCTCGACGCCGCGCGCACCGGCGCGCACCTGGTCACGGCGGACGGCTGGCGGTTCCTGCGCGGCCCGCAGTCCGTGGGCTTCGCCTATGCCGCGCCCGGGGTGTGGAGCGGGCGCCCGCCGGCTCCCGCCCCGGCCGCCGTCGCCGCGCTGAACGCCGCCCTCGCCCACCACGGCGCCGCCGTGCGCCTGCCGTACGAGGACCTGCTGCCCCGGCTGCGGGCCGCCGTCGAGCGGACGCCGGGGACCGAACTGGTCCAAGCGGGCCGGGAGCAGGCCGGGATGCTGGCCTTCCGGCACGGCGAGGTGCCGGCCGCGCTCATCCGCCGCGGCCTGGCCCGGCGCGGGGTCGTCCTGTGGAAGACCGTCGCGCAGGAGAACCCGCTCCACCCGGCGGCGCGGGACGGCGCCCCCGCCGTGCGGGCCTCGGTACACCGCGACAACAGCGCGCAGGACGTCGACCGCTTCGAGCAGGCCCTGCGGGAGGTCCTGCGGGAGGAGCGGGAAGCGCGCAGGGAGCGGGGGCACGCCGGCGCGGCGGCCTCGGGTGCGGTGTGGGCCGCGGCCGGCGGGGACGGCTTCGGCGCTCCGTCGCCGTACCGGGCGGCGCCGGTGCGCCGCGGCCACCTCACCCTGCACCGGGCGACCTGAGCCCCACCACCCCCCACTGCCGGGCCGCCGAGCCCGCACGCCGCAGCGCGCCGGGACCGCGTCTCGTACGGGGTTCGAGTGGACTTCCACGGCGTCTTGAGCCGCGCGCGCGACGGTGGCCGCAATCCGGTCTTCAGATCTGGAGGATCCCCATGACCATCATCGACGTGTCCACCCCGCCCGTCCGTACCGACCGTGCGGCGGAACTGGCCGGCATCAAGGCGCAGGCCCTGGCCGGGCCGGGCGAGCGGGCCACCGAACAGCAGCACGCCAAGGGTAAGCTGACCGCCCGTGAGCGCATCGGCCTGCTGCTGGACGAGGGCTCGTTCCACGAGATCGAGGCGTTGCGCCGGCACCGCGCGAGCGGTTTCGGGCTGGAGCAGAAACGGCCCTACACCGACGGTGTGGTCACCGGCTGGGGCACGGTGGGCGGCCGCACCGTCTTCGTGTACGCGCACGACTTCCGCATCTTCGGCGGGGCGCTCGGCGAGGCCCACGCGGAGAAGATCCACAAGGTGATGGACCTGGCCGAGGCGGCCGGCGCGCCGCTGGTCTCGCTCAACGACGGAGCCGGCGCCCGTATCCAGGAGGGCGTGTCCGCCCTGGCCGGCTACGGCGGCATCTTCCAGCGCAACACCCGCTCCTCCGGGGTCATCCCGCAGATCAGCGTGATGATGGGGCCGTGCGCGGGCGGGGCGGCGTACTCCCCCGCGCTCACCGATTTCGTGTTCATGGTCCGCGGCACCTCGCAGATGTTCATCACCGGCCCCGACGTGGTCCGTGCCGTCACCGGTGAGGAGATCACGCAGAACGGTCTCGGCGGCGCCGACGTGCACGCCGCGGTCTCCGGGGTGGCCGCCTTCGCCTACGACGACGAGGAGAGCTGCCTGGAGGACGTACGGCACCTGCTGTCGCTGCTGCCCGCCAACAACCGCGAGACGCCGCCGCGCGAGGCGGGCGGGGATCCCGCGGACCGGCCGACCGGGGCGCTGGCCTCGATCGTGCCCGCCCATCCGCAGCAGGCGTACGACATCCGGCGCGTCATCGAGGAGGTCGTCGACGACGGGGACCACTTCGAGGTCCAGCCCGGCTGGGCGGCCAACGTGGTGTGCACGCTCGCCCGGATGGACGGGCACGTCACCGCGTTCGTCGCCAACCAGCCCGCCCACCTCGCCGGGGTGCTCGACATCCAGGCGAGCGAGAAGGCGGCCCGCTTCGTGCAGTTCTGCGACGCCTTCAACATCCCGATCGTCACCCTGGTCGACGTGCCCGGTTTCCTGCCCGGGGTGGGCCAGGAGCACGGCGGCATCATCCGGCACGGCGCCAAGCTGCTGTACGCGTACTGCAACGCCACCGTCCCGCGGATCTCCCTGGTCCTGCGCAAGGCGTACGGCGGCGCGTACATCGTGATGGACTCCCGTTCCATCGGTGCGGACCTCGCGCTGGCCTGGCCCACCAACGAGATCGCCGTCATGGGCGCCGAGGGCGCGGCGAACGTCATCTTCCGGCGGGAGATCGCCGCCGCGGCCGACCCCGACGCGACGCGCGCTCAGAAGATCAAGGAGTACACGACCGAGCTCATGCATCCCTACTACGCCGCCGAGCGCGGCCTGGTCGACGACGTCGTCGACCCGGCGGAGACCCGCTCGGTGCTCACCTCGGCCCTGGCCATGCTGCGTCCCAAGTACGCCGACCTGCCGTCGCGCAAGCACGGCAACCCGCCGGTATGACGGCCGGGGAGGCGGCCACCGGATCGGGGGCCGGGGAGGGGCCGTGGAGGATCACGCGCGGGCATCCCGACGCGGCGGAGACGGCCGCCGTGCTGGCGGTCCTGACGGCCCTGCTGGCCCGGCAGGCGGGCGAGCGGCCGGAGGAGCCTGCGCGCACCCGGGCGGCCGGCTGGGACCGCAGCGGCGGGTTCCGGCGCGCGGGGACCTGGCGCGAGCGCTGATCCGTCGCGCCCCGAGTGCCCTGCGGCACGCTCTGGACGTCCTGGTGAGCGACGGAGGGAAGAAGGATGACGACGGTCAAGGCGAGAGCGCAGGCCCCCGAACGGCCCGTGGCGCTGGTCACCGGGGCGACCAGCGGCATCGGGCTGGCCGTCGCCCGGGACCTGGGAGCGCGCGGCCACCGGGTGTTCGTGTGCGCGCGCACCGAGGCCGCGGTCAAGGAGACCGTCGCCGACCTGCAGGGCGAAGGGATGAGCGTGGAGGGCGCGGCCGCCGACGTACGCGACCGCTCGGCCGTGAAGGCGGTGGTCGCCTCGGCGGTGGCGGTGTACGGGGCGCCGGTCAGCATCCTGGTCAACAACGCGGGCCGCAGCGGCGGCGGCGCCACCGCGGACATCACCGACGAGCTGTGGCACGACGTCATCGACACCAACCTCAACAGCGTGTTCCTGCTGACGCGCGAGGTCCTCAACGGCGGCGGCCTCGGGGCGGAGCCCTGGGGCCGCATCGTCAACATCGCCTCCACCGCGGGCAAGCAGGGGGTCCTGCTCGGCGCCCCCTACACCGCCTCCAAGCACGCCGTGGTCGGCTTCACCAAGGCGCTCGGCAAGGAACTCGCACCGACCGGTACCACCGTCAACGCGGTCTGCCCCGGCTATGTGGAGACGCCCATGGCGGCGCGCGTGCGCAGCGGGTACGCGCAGGCGTGGGACACCACCGAGGAGTACGTGCAGGAGCAGCTCGAGTCGAAGATTCCGCTCGGCCGCTACTCCACGCCCGAGGAGGTGGCCGCTCTGGTCGGCTACCTGACCACCGATCTGGCGGCCTCCATCACGGCCCAGGCCCTCAACGTGTGCGGGGGGCTGGGGAACTTCTGACGCCGGCCACCGCCGCCGGGGGGCGGGGACGCACGTGAGGGAGGGCCGCGGACGGTCGATCGTCCGCGGCCCTCCCCCGCTGCCGGTCCCTCCTCGTCACAGGATGGCCGGCGGTCCCGAAACGTCCCAGACGACGGCCTGCGGGGCGATCCGTGCGTCCCGCCAGTCGGCCAGGGCGGGTGCGTCGACCGGCTCGTCCGAGAGCAGGACGTGCCGCAGGGCCGGCAGGCTGCTCCGGCCGGTGCGGGCCGCCGCGGTCAGGCGGGCGAAGGCGGACGGCAGTTGCGTCAGCACCGTCACCTCCTGCTCGGCCAGCAGGCGGGTGAAGGCGCGGGCGTCGCAGGCGGTGTCGCGGTCCACGACGACGGCGCGTGCGCCGGACAGCAGGGGTCCCCAGAGCTCGCGCATGCCCAGGTCCAGGCTGAGGGAGTGGAAGGAGGTCCACACCGCTTCCGGTCCCGACTCCAGCAGCGGGAGCAGGGCGTCCACCCACGACAGGACGTCCAGGTGGCTGACGGGCCGCAGGGCCAGGGCCCGGCCCGGGTCGCCGCCCTCGGGGAGGGCCAGGAAGGCGGTGGCGGGCGCGATCGCGCGGCGCATCGCCGCTTCGGGGCGGGCCGCGATGACGAAGCGGCCCGCCTTGGCCAGCGGGATCTCGTCGCGCAGCAGTCCGCCGTCCGAGACGACCATCTCGGCGCCGGCGTCGCGCATCAGGAACTCCTGCAGGCCCGCGTTGTGCCCGGGCTCCAGCGGCAGTACCGCCGCCCCGGTGCGCAGCGCGCCCACGACGGCGGCGGGGGCCTTGCAGGTGCGCTGGGCGCGTACGGCGACCACCGATCCGGGTCCCGTGCGGCCCGACAGGCGTGCGGCGATGTCGTCGGCGAGCCAGTCCGCTTCGAGGTAGGTCGTCTGCTGTTCGCCGTCCCGGGCGCAGATGCGGGCCGGGTGGCGGGCGGCCGCGGCGGCGAAGCGGAGGTCGATGCGGTGCCGGCGTGCGGACGGCCCGGCGGCCGGGTCGAGCCCGATCCGTGCGAGCAGAGCGGCCAGGTCGGCGGACAACTGGTCGAGCTCCGGATGATCCGGAGTGGCGTTCATGCGGCCTCCCAGCGGGCGGGTCGTTGCTCCGGGGGCCGATGGTGTCGCAGGGGACCGGAGAACGGCTCAAGTCCCGCCGCACAGGGCGGCTTGACGGTTGCTCAGCGGGGGCTGGACGTCTGCTCGATGCTGTGTCCACGGGTGGTCGAGGACTGCTGGAAAGGCCTGGCCCGCCCGGTGGTGGCATGCCTACGATTCTGGAACTCACGCCGAAGCCACCCTCTCTCCGTCGCGCTCCGAGGTGACCACTCGTAGACGCAGGCATATGGAACTGAGCTTTGTGGCTATGGCCCGTCTCGCGAGACTGGACTTGACTGTACTCATGACTCAGAACACGCAGATCACCCTCGTCATCGGCGGTCACGGCAAGACCGGCCGGCGCGTCGCCGAGAAGCTTTCCGCCCAGGGCCGCGAGGTCCGCATCGGTTCGCGCAGCGGCCGGCCCGCCTTCGACTGGCACGAGAGCGCCACCTGGGGTCCGGCGCTGGAGGGCGTCGACCGGGTGTACGTGACCTACTACCCCGACCTCGCCTTCCCGGGAGCGGCCGAGCAGGTCGCCGAGTTCTCCAAGGTGGCCGTCGCCGCCGGTGCGCGCCGTCTGGTGCTGCTGTCCGGGCGCGGTGAGGAGGCCGCGGAGGTGTCGGAGGAGAACCTGAAGGCCTCCGGCGCCGACTGGACCATCGTCCGCTCCAGCTGGTTCAACCAGAACTTCAACGAGAGCTTCTTCCTGGAGCCCGTCCTGGCCGGCGAGATCGCCCTGCCGACCGGTGACGCCGTGGAGGCCTTCGTCGACGCCGACGACATCGCCGATGTCGTGGTGGCGGCGCTGACCGATGACAAGCACATCGGCAAGACCTACGAGCTGTCGGGCCCGCGCCTGCTCAGCTACAGCGATGTGGCCGCGGAGCTGACCAAGGCCACCGGGCGCCAGATCACGTACATCTCGGTCACCAACGAGGAGTACCGTGCCGTGCTGCGCGAGAACGGCCTCCCGGAGGAGTTCGCGGACCTGTTCACGATGATCCTCGACGGTCGCAACGCGCACCTGGTGCACGGTGTCGAGGAGGCCCTGGGCCGCAAGCCCAAGGACTTCTCGGAGTTCGCGCGCGAGGCGGCGGCGTCCGGGGTCTGGAACGTCTGACGGTAGGGGACCCCTTTCACCGTCTCTCTGCTCCCTCCCTTCTCACTCCTTGACCGGGCGGCGACTCTGGTACGGCCGCCGCCCGGTGCTCGGGGTGTCCGGGGACGGACAGCGCACAGCGGCACCACCGCACACCGGTACCACCCCGCAGGACAGACAGGCAGGAGGCTCCCGTGCCGGCTCCCCCGTCGTATTCCAGCGAACACGGGCTGGAACACCTTCCCCCGCACTTCCACGGCTTCGCCCTGATGCACGTCGCGATGCGGCGTGACGCGGCCCGGCTGCGCGCGGCGGCCCCCGCGTGGAACGGTGCGGGCGCCGCGTGGTGGCAGCGGCTGCGCGAGGTCATCGAATGGCACCACACCAGTGAGGACGACGTGCTGTGGCCCGGACTGCGCCGCCGGGACGCCGACTTCGATGCGCAGGCGCGCGAACTGCACGAGGACCACGAGGAGTTGGACGCGGCGATGGCGGCCGTGTCGACGGCGGTCGCCCGCCGCGGCGACGGTCTGGTCAGGGCGGCGCAGACCTTCGAGGGCGTGCTGCGCGACCATCTGCGCGACGAGGAGCGGATCGTCTTCCCGGTCTTCGACCGGCTGGGCGAGCGGGCCTATCTGGCCGAGGAGCGCAAGGTGGTCTCCAGTGCCCCGATGCGCGTGATGACGTATCTGCAGCCGTGGATGTTCGACGGCGCGTCCCGGCAGTCGGTCGCGCACGTCTCGGCGACCATCCCGCCGCCCGTCCGGCTGATCGGCGCCACGCTGCTGAACCGGCGCTACGAGCGCACGTTGAAGGGAATTTTGAAGTGAGCAGCACGACCACGCAATCGGTGACGCTGGTGGCGGCGACGGTGGGGACCGGGCTGATGGCCGGCCTGTACTTCGCCTTCGACATCTCGGTGATGCCGGGGCTGGGCCGCGGTGACGACCAGACGTATGTGACCGCGATGCGCAACATCAACGAGGCGATCGACAACGGTCTGTTCGGCCTGCTCTTCCTGGGCGCGTTCCTGGCGACCGGGGTGGCGGCCGCGCAGCAGCAGCGCGGCGGCCGCCTTGACGCGGCGCGGTGGGGCTGGCTGGCGTTCGCGCTGTACGGGCTGTCGCTGGCGGTCACCGCGATCGTGAACCTTCCCCTCAACAATCAGCTGGCCCGGGCCGGCGCCGACGCGGCGGCGGCCCGCTCCCGTTTCGGGGGCCGGTGGGCTTCCGGCAACGTCGTGCGCACGGTGGCCTGTACGGCGGCGCTGGCCGCGCTGGGGCGCGCGCTGACGCTGCACGGCCGCGCCTCGGCGGCGTAGAGCCCCGCGATCGGCGCCCGCTCTCTTTCCGTCCCCCGCGGGAGAGCGGGCGCTTCGCCGCGTGCGGACGGCGGCGCGGGAACAGCAGGGGTGCGGGGTGGGGGGCTTCGGCGCGGAGGCGCGCGGCGCGAGAGGATGGATGCATGGACACGCTGACCGGATTGCTGGAGGGGCCCAAGGCCCGGGGGGCCTTCCTCCTCAAGTCCGTCTTCAACCCGCCCTGGTCGCTGCGCGTGGAGGACCGGGCGCCGCTCTCGGTGGTCACGATGGTGCACGGTGACGCCTGGCTGGTGCCCGGCCTCGGCAGCCCGGTGATGATCCGGCCCGGTGACGTGGCGGTCGTGCGGGGCCCCGAGCCGTACACGGTCGCGGACCGCCTGGACACGCCGGTGCAGATCACCGTCGGCCCGGAGCAGCGGTGCAGCACCGAGGAGGGCGAGGACGTCACCGAGACGATGGCGCTGGGTGTGCGGACCTGGGGTGACGATTTCCAGGACGCCGGTTCGGCGGTGATGCTGAGCGGCACCTACCAGGCGCCGAGCGAGATCGGCCGGCGGCTGCTGAGCGCGTTGCCGACGATCCTGGTGCGTCCGGCCGAGGCCGCCGACACCATGCTGGTCGCGCTGCTGGCCTCGGAGATCTCCAAGGACGAGCCGGGCCAGGAGATCGTGCTGGACCGTCTGCTGGACCTGCTGCTGATCGGGGTGCTGCGGACCTGGCTGGCGGCGCCCGGCAGCGGTGCGCCCTCCTGGTACCGGGCGCAGAGCGATCCGGTGGTCGGGCCGGCGTTGCGGCTGCTCCACGAGAATCCGGCGCACGGGTGGACCGTGGGGGAACTCGCCCTGAAGGTGGGGGTGTCGCGGGCTTCGATGGCCCGCCGGTTCACCGATGTGGTGGGTGAGCCGCCGGTGGCCTATCTGACGGGGTGGCGGCTCGCCCTCGCCGCGGATCTGCTGCGGGAGCCGGACGCGACCATCGCGACGGTGGCCCGGCGGGTGGGCTACAGCTCGGCCTTCGCCCTGTCGACGGCCTTCAAGCGGGTGCGGGGCGTGAGTCCCCAGGAGTTCCGTACGGGTGTGCACCCCGTCGCCGCGCCGGAGGCCGTGCAGCAGGCGCGCACGGTGGTGTTGCCCCGGCCTTGACGGCCGGTGGCGGGTGCGGGCCCGGGCGCCGGGGGGTGTCCGGGCCCGTGTTCTAGACGGGCGCCGCCGCGGAGGCCGGTACGGGCGCTGCGGCCTCCTGGGGCGGCCTGCGGTGCTCGCGTGCCACGGCGGTCAGGACCAGGTGCGGGCCGGCGAGCCAGCGGCCCCGGTAGTGCGGGTCCACCGGTGGGGGCAGTGGCGGGTGCAGGGTGGTGGTGAAGCGGCCGTCGGGGAAGAGGGTGAGGGTGGCGTCGCGGAAGCCGAGCCAGATGCCGGTGGCCGGGTACCAGGCCTTGTACGCCGCTTCCTTGGCGGAGAAGAAGATGCGGTCCCACGGGGTCGAGGGGTCGGCTGCGGCGAGGTCGGCGAGGTGGCTGCGCTCCGTGTCGGAGGCGATCAGGCCGAGGACGCCGCGGGGCAGTGGGCCCGCCGGTTCCGCATCGATGCCGATGGCGGCCATCGCGGAGGCGGGGGCGGCCGCCGCGGCGCGGTAGCCGGCGCAGTGGGTGATGCTGCCGACCACTCCGGCCGGCCACTGGGGGGCGCCGCCCGGGCCCGGGAGGAGGGCTGTGGCGGGGCGGCCGAGGTCGGCCAGGCAGCGGCGGGCGCAGGCCCGGGCGGTGGCGAACTGGCGGCGCCTGCGGTCCCGTCGGCCCTGCATGAGGGCGGCCTCGGCCGGGAAGAGAGGGGCGGGCGCCGCGTCGTCGAAGGCTTCCGATGACGTGACGCCCGGGGGAAGGAGTTCCTCGATCATCGTTGGGCGAGCTCCGTGACGGCTGCGACCGCCAGCAGCGGACGCTCCAGCGCGAGCATGTGGCCGGCGTCGGGGACCGGTTCGAAGCGGGCGCCGGGCAGGACCTGGGCGAGGGTTTCGGCCAGGGTGATGTCGATCACCTTGTCGGCGTCGCCGTGCAGGACCACGGCGGGGGTGGTGACCGCCTTCAGTTGCTCGCGGACGTCCCAGCCGCGGGTGCAGCGGAAGAAGTCCGCGCGCACGCGCGGTGTGGTGGCGGCGAACATCTGCCGGTTCACCTCTCGTACGACGGGATCCACGCCCTTGCCCAGGGTGGAGCCGAGCAGTTTGCCGCCCAGCCAGGGGCGGTGCAGGGCCCGGGAGAAGACCGGGCTGCCCATCATCTTGACCTCGCTGTCGGGGGTGTCCTGGCCGTGTGCCGCCGTGGCCAGCAGCACCAGGCCGCGCAGTCGGCCCGCCGAGGGTGAGGTGGCGGCGTAGGAGAGGGCGGCGAAGCCGCCGCCGGAGTGGCCGACGAGGACGGCCTCGCGGGCGTCGGTCTCGCCCAGGACGGCGGCGAGGTCGGCGCTGAGGCGCTCCACCGAGACCGGGGTGCGGCCGAGGGTGGAGGCGCCGTGGCCGCGCTGGTCGTAGAGCACGACCCGGTGTCCGGCGCGGATCAGCCGGTCGGCGACGGTGCCCCAGGCGCGGCGGGTGTGTGCCCAGCCGTGCAGCAGGACGACGTCGGCGCCGGGCGGTGTTCCGTTCAGGGGGGCCAGTACGGTCACCGCGAGTTCGGCGCCGTCGTCGGTGCGCAGGGTCAGCTCGCCGGCGAGCTGGGGGGCGGCGGTCACCGGGGTGCCGCCGACAGCTGCCGGTCCAGTGAAGCGAACGCGGCGAGGGTGGCCTTGGAGTGCTCGGCGCCCAGGTCCGCGACCTTGGCCAGGACCTTGAGCCAGCCGTGCGGGCTGCCGGTGAAGTGCATCGAGACGCGGGTGCGGCCACCGGGCAGCGGTTCAAGGAGGAAGGTGCTCGGGCCGCGGAAGACGCCGTCGACGTACTCGATGTCGAGTCGGCGGCCGGGCTCGACGGCGACCGTGCGGGAGGTGAAGCGCAGCTTCAGTCCGCCCTTGTCGACGCCCTTGGTGTGCACGGTCACCCCGACCGTGCCGCCGACCTCGTCGGGGGCGCCGGAGACGGCGGTGAACGTGTTGTGCGGGACCCACCATTTCTTGGCGCCGCGGAATTCGGCGACGAGCGCGTCCCAGACGGCATCCGCCGGGGCGTCGATCACCGCCTCGTCGATCAGGTCGTACGTGCTCATCTGAGGGGCCTCCACTCGATACGGGACATGGCAGTGGGGGCGGGGGTCGTGGTGCTCCCCCGCCCCCACCGCCGGGACTCCACGGCCGGCCGGTCTGCCGTCAGGCGAAGAAGCCCTGGCCGGGCGTGAAGATGTTGTTGGGGTCGAACCTCCGCTTGGCGTTGACGAAGCCGCTCCAGCGGTTGCCGAAGTGCTTCTGCCAGTCGGCGCCCGTCATCGGGATCGAGCCCACCAGGTAGCGCTTGGCGCCGGAGGCCACCGCGATGTCGTACAAGCGGCGGTTCTGGTCGATCATGCCCTGGATGTCGGGCTCACCCGGGTTGGGGAAGCGCAGCAGGTCGAAGAGGTAGACCACGGACTCGTTGGGCATCATCGCCAGCGGCCGCTTGATCTTCGAGGTGTAGAACGGGTAGAAGAGCAGGAATCCGCCGCCGAGGGAGTTCGCGTCCAGCTCCTGCTCGACGAGCTTCATGAACGCCTTGGTCTTCGAGGCGGGCAGGAACATGCTCAGCCACGGCTTGGGCGTGTACCAGTGGCCGCCCTCCTTCAGGTACGCCTCGTAGGCGTCGAGGCGGAACATGTAGTCCCTGAAGGAGACGTCCTCGATGACGGCGTCGGCGCGGACGTCCTTGAGGTCGCACAGCAGCCGGGTGCGGTTGGGCGGCGTGGTGTTGTAGGTGGCGCCGACCTCGAGCTTGTACCGCCAGCCGGAGTTGTCCGGGGTGCGGAGCATCTCGCCGGCGTGGACCTGGAACCGGCCGTCGGCCAGGACCTTCTCCGAGTCGGCGAGGTACTGCTCGACGGTGCTGTAGAAGAGGCTGAAGATGACGGCCCGCTTGGGCGCGGGGATCAGCTTGACGGTGGCCCGGACGATGATGCCGACCTGGCCGCCGCCGGAGAGGGCGGCGTTGAACAGTTCGGTGCGCTGGGTGGCGCTGGCGGTGACGAGCTTGCCGTCGCCGGTGACGATGTCGATCGACTGGACGGTGTCGCACAGCAGGCCGTACTTCTGCACGGTGCCGCCGATGCCGCCGATGCTGATGGTGCCGCCGATGGAGATGTACAGGTAGTCGGGCAGCGCCGGCGGGGTCTTGCCGACCTTGAGGGTGGCGTCGGTCAGCTGGCCCCAGGTCACCCCGGCCTCGACGACGGCGGTGTCGCTGCCGATCGAGATGATCTTCGACATGCCCTTGGCGTCGATGGAGATGCCGCCGGGGACCCGGGCCTGTCCGTAGACCGAGTGGGATTCGATGTCGTCGCCGGTGCCGCCCTGCCCGTTGACGGCGATCTTGATGTTGTTGGTGCGGGCGTAGTCGACGATCTTGACGATGTCGTTGGTGCCGCCGGGGCGCAGCACCGCCCACGGCTTGCTCGGGGCGCCGTCGAAGAGGTGCCCGAAGTCGTTGGCGAAGGAGTCGACCACGCCGGGGGTCGTCTCCAGGGTTCCGACCAGCCCCGGTACGGGGACGACGTCGGAGTTGCCGGCGGCCTCGGCGGCCGTCGCCCAGGTCTGGGACACGGTGTTCCAGCCGACGACCGCGACGGCCGTGGTCGCGATCCCGCCCAGGACCCGGCGGCGGGACGGCTCCGCGGCGGTGCCCGCGGCGGTTCTGTGGGTGCTGCTCATCTTCGTACGTCTCCTACTGGTGAGGTACCGGCTTGGTGCTGCGCACCCGGGAAGCGAGCTGGTACTCGCTCAGGTCGAGGCGCTTGGTCCCGCGACGGAAGCGCCAGGTGTAGGTGGGGAAGACCGTCGTGTTGCGGCCGTTCGCGTCGAGGTACCAGCTCTTGCAGCCGCCCGACATCCAGACGGTGCCCTCGAGGTGCTGGTCGAGTTTGCGGTTGTAGGCGTCCTGCGCCTCCTGGCGGACCTCGATGCTGGCCAGGCCGCGCTTCTCGGCCTGCTGGAGGGAGTCGACGACGTACTGGACCTGCGCCTCGATCATCACGGTCTGCGAGGAGTGCCCCAGGGCGGTGTTGGGGCCCAGGAGCATGAACAGGTTGGGGAAGCCGGCGATGGTGGTGCCCCGGTGGGCGGCCATGCCGTCCTTCCAGGCCTCGCGCAGCTGGACGCCGCCCCTGCCCCAGATCCGGCGGGCGACCGGGCGGTCGGTGGCCTGGAAGCCGGTGCCCAGGATGATGGTGTCGACCTCGCGCTCCACACCGTCCGAGCCGACGATCGACTTGGGGCGGACCTCGGCGATGGTGTCGGTGACGATCTCCACGTTGGGCTGCTGGATCGCCGGGTACCAGGTGTTGGAGAACAGCAGGCGCTTGCACGCCACCAGGTAGTCGGGAGTGAGCCTGGCGCGCAAGGCCTCGTCCGCCACCGACTTCTTCAGGTGGTCGCTCGCCATCTTCTGGACCTTCTCGGCGAGCTTGGGGCGCTTCCAGAAGAAGGCCAGGATCTCCCGGCCCCACATGTTGAAGCCCCGCCGGAACTGCTGGTAGCCGGGCAGCGAGCGGAGCATCCTGGTGTGGAGCTCGCTGTTGGCCTTGTCGGGCTTGGGGCCGATCCACGGGGGCGTGCGCTGGTAGAGGTCCAGCTGCCCGACCTCGGGCTGGATCTTGGGGACGAACTGGATGGCGGAGGCGCCGGTGCCGATGACGGCGACGCGGCGGCCGGCCAGGTCGTGGTCGTGGTCCCAGTTCGAGGAGTGGAAGATCTTGCCCTCGAAGTCGGCAAGTCCCTTGATGTCGGGGACGGCGGCCTCGCTGAGGTAGCCGGTGCCGGTGACCAGGAACTGGGCGGTGTAGCGGCCCTGGGAGGTCTCGATCGTCCAGTGCCGCTCGCCCTCGTCCCAGCGGGCGGCCTCCAGTTCGTGCCCGAACCGGATGTGGGGGCGTACGCCGAAGCGGTCGGCCGTGTCGCGCAGGTAGGCGTACAGCTCGTCGCGGGAGGCGAACGTCGACTTCCAGTTCGGGTTGCGGGCGAAGGAGAACGAGTAGAGGTGGGACATGACGTCGCACGCACAACCGGGATAGCTGTTGTCGCGCCAGGTGCCGCCGACCTCGTCGGCCCGCTCGAACACCAGGAAGTCGTCGATGCCCGACTGCAGCAGTCGGATGGCGGTGCCCAGGCCCGAGAAGCCGGTGCCGATGACCGCGACCCGCAGGTGCCGGGTCGGTCCGCCGCCACCGGGATGCGTCTCGGTGCCCGTGAGTGCTCCGCCGTCCTTGGCCGGCTCAAGAATGCTCGTCACGTCGGCCTCCTCAGCGGCGCGTGATGGTGACGCGGAAGTTGTTGAAGAACTTGTCCTCGAGGGTGTACGCGAAGATGTCGAGGTAGCGCTCGAAGCGGGAGACGACCTCTTCGCCCTCCAGGGCCACGGCCTCGTCCCGGCGCTCGGCCAGCAGGACCAGCCAGGCGCGGCAGGCCATCGCGAAGGACTCGCGCTCGTTGACGATCTCGTCGATCTCGAAGAGGCCCTCGGCGGCGGCGGACAGCTCGCTCAGGTGGGGGATGTGGCAGCCCTCGAACTCGGAGCGCTGGAGGAACTTCAGGTCGTCGAGGAGGGCGCGGTTCATCGGCAGCGCCTCGGCGGTCATGGTGTGCAGGACGAACTTGGCGCCCGGGTTGAGGGCGCCCGCGACCTGCTGGAAGAAGTACCGGTAGCGCTTGGTGCGCTCCTTGGGCGGCAGGTTGGAGGAGACGAAGTGCTCGAGCGCGTTGATGCAGAACGCGGCGTCGTACTTCTCGCTGTCGTCCGCGACCTTGTAGTCCGCCCAGCTCTGGACCAGCGTGGTGATCCGCGGGTTGCCCAGGCCGTCGATGAAGGCCTCCTGGGTGCGGGAGAGGGTCAGGCCGACGGCCTGCTCCGCGCCGTGCACGGTGGTGAGGCGGTTGAGCATGGTGCCCCAGCCGCAGCCGATGTCCAGGACGCGCTTGGCGCCGCCGGCCGCGACGTTCGCGAGCTCGGCGAACTTGTCGAGCTTGCGCTCCTGCGCCTCGTCCAGGGTGGCGACCAGGTCCTCGCCGTCCTCCCAGTAGCCGCCCGAGTACATCATCGTGGGGCCCAGCAGGAGCCGGTAGAAATCGTTGCTGACCTCGTAGTGGTGCCTGATCGCATCGACCTCGGGGTCCACCGACTTGGGGGCGACCGTTGTCATCCTGATCCTCTTTCCTGCGTGTCCGGCGGGCCGTGATTTCCGAATTCGCGACCGAGAAAACCCGATGCCCCGCAAGGCGTGCGCAAGAAGACCGGAAATCGGGATCCGGGGCGGTGTTGCGGCTTCCTTGCGGGGGCGCAGCTTTTATCACTCTCGAAAACCAGACACGCACTGCCGAGTTGCATTGCCGAGAGAGGACCGACCCCATGTCGCTGCCCACCATCGAAGAACTGGCGAGCCAGCTCGAGGCCGTCTCGGGTGCCGCGGAGGTCAGCCCCGACGCCCCGCTCCAGCACATCGCGGACGTCGACTCGCTGGACCTGATGGAGTGGCTGTACGGATTCCAGAACCAGTACCCGCACATCCCGGCCGACGAGTCCCTCTTCGCGGACCTCGACGACACGACCACGCTGCGTGACGTCTACGCGAAGATCGTCGACCTCGTCCCGGCTCAGGCGTAGCGAGGGGTGACGTGACCGGCTTCGACATCACCGGGTGGGGCATGTCCGTACCCGAACGCATCGTCACCAGCGCCGAACTCGCGACACGTTTCGGCGTCGACGAGCACTGGGTCGTCAGCCGCTGCGGGATCCGCGAGCGGCGGGCGGTCGACCCGGGGCAGACCACCGCCTCCCTGGCCGTCGAGGCCGGCCGGCGTGCGCTGGAGAAGGCCGGGCTGACCGGCGAAGACATAGCCCACCTCATCGTCGCGACCGCCACGCCCGAGCAGCCGTCCCCGGCGACGTCCGCGTTCGTCCACCACGAACTGGGCATCTCGGGGAGTGCGCACGACGTCAACTCCGAGTGCGCGGGGTTCGTCTACGGGCTGGTGTCGGCGATGGCGCTGATCGCCATCGATCCCCGGCCGATCCTGCTGATCGGCTCCGACACCCACACCCTGACGGCCAACCCGGCCGACCGTGACCTGTCCATCCTCGTCGGCGACGGCGCGGGCGCGATCGTCCTGCAGCCGGGCGCGGAGAACCGGGTCAAGGCCTGGAACCTGGGCGCCGACGGCGCCTGCACCGGCTCGCTGAAGGTGCTGGCCGGCGGCAGCCGGATGCCCACCACCCAGGAGACGCTGGACGCGGGCCTGCACTACGCGCAGATCAACGGCAACGAGATCTACCTCAACGCCGTCCGCTACACCGTCCGTACGGTGCGCGAGACGCTGGAGAGCGCCAAGGTGGACGCGGCCGATGTGGACCATGTCGTTCCGCACCAGGCCAACATCCGGATCATCAACTCGATCCTGTCGCACACCGGCCTGCGCCAGGAGGCTCTGATCACCAACCTCCAGAAGTACGGCAACACGGCTTCGGCGTCGATCCCGATCGCGCTGACCGAGGCTTTGGAGGAGGGCCGTATCAAGGCCGGTGACAAGGTCCTGCTGGCCGGTTTCGGAGCCGGCATGACGTGGGGTTCGATCCTGATGGAATGGGGCGGTGTCGCGGCATGAGCAAGAACGGTGCGGGAGAGCGGCCCGAGTCCCCGGTCGCGCTGGTGACCGGCGCCTCGGGCGGCCTCGGCCAGGCCCTGGCGCTCGAACTCGACGCGCTGGGCTGCCGGGTCGCGGTCCACTACAACAGTGCTCGTGAGGCGGCCGAGGCCGTCCGGGAGAAGCTGGTGAACCCGTCGGTGCTGGTCACCGGGGACGTCGGTTCGTGGGAGGCCACCCAGGCCCTGCACGAGCGGATATCCGCCGAGCTCGGCCCGGTGGACGTCCTCGTCAACAACGGGGCGATCCGCAAGGACAGCCTCATGGCGATGCAGAACCCGCAGGACTGGGCGCAGGTCATCCAGACCAACCTGATCGGCTCGTTCCACACCGCCCGGGTGTCGGTGCCGCACATGCTGCGCCGGCGGTGGGGCCGGGTGATCAACGTCGTGTCCCCGTCGGGCATCATCGCGACGGCCGGCCAGACGGCGTACTCGGCGTCCAAGGCGGGTCTGATCGGCTTCACCCGTACGCTCGCGTCCGAGTGCGGCCGGCGCGGGGTGACGGTGAACGCGCTGTCCCCCGGGTTCATGATCACGGGTATGACGAACACCCTCCCGGACCGGGTCATCGAGGGCATGGAGGGCAAGGCCCCCATCCCCCGGTTCGTCACGGTCGAGGAGGTGGCCCGCAGTGCCCGTCTCTTCCTGGAGCAGGACTGCATGACGGGCCAGGTCATCAGCATCGACAGTGGCGTGTCCATCACCTGACCCCGACCTCCCCTCCCCCCACGGCCCCGGTCTCCCACCCCCAGGGGAGGCCGGGGCCGCTCGCCGTGCCCCGGCCCGCCGCCCCAACCGGGCGCGAGCAGGGGGTGCGGATGCGAGGGGGGGGTGGGGCTGGCCGGGGGTCGGCATGGCGAAGGCCGCCGCGCAGTGCGCGGCGGCCTTCGGTGTGTCCGGGTCAGGCGGCTGTGTCCGGGGTCGGGCGGCTGTGTCCGGGGTCAGGCGGCGGGGAACGAGGTGACGGGAGGTGTGACGGGATGGGTGACGCAGCCGTGGTCGACCAGGGAGCAGGGGCGGGGGGCCGAGGCGCGGTGGTCGATCTCGAAGACCCCCATCAGCAGCGGGTCCAGGCGGGCCGCGGAGCGCGGAGCGAACGAGCGGGGTTCCGGTGTGCGCAGCAGTTCCAGGTAGGCGGCCTCGGTCTCCGGTGCCGGGTCGATCCCCAGCTCCTCGGCCAGTACCTCGCGCAGCTGCTGGTAGCTGCGTAACGCCTCGGCCCGGTTGCCGGCCCGGGTGTGGGCCGCCATCCGGCAGCGGTAGGCGCTTTCCCTGAAGGGTGCCCGGCGCACCGCCTCCTCCGCGTAGCGCAGGGCGTGGTGCTCGTCGCCGAGGGCGGAGGAGGACAGGCTCGCGGTCTCCAGGGCCTTCAGGCGCAGTTCCTCGAGCTGTTCGCGCATCGCGTTGACCCAGTCGCCCTCGTGTGAGGGCAGGAAGGATCCGCGCAGGTTGGACACGGCGCCGGCGGCGAGCTGCTGGGCCACGGCGTAGGCGCCCTCCGTGTACGCCTCGGCGGCCTCGGTGACCGCGGTTTCCGCGCATTCCACGTCCACGGCGGCGTCCTGCGGCAGCCGTAGGAGGTAGCGGCCGCCCTGGGCGACCAGCGGGGTCACTCCCGGCTGGTCCTGCGGTGTGGTGACGAACGTGCGGACGCGGCTGACGAGGCTGCGCAGCGCGGAGGCCCAGGTGTCGGGCAGTCCTTCGGGCCATATGGTCTCGGCCAGTTGGTCACGGTCCGTACCGCCGGTCCGCTCCAGGAGCAGGCGGGCGAAGGCCACCTGTGCCTGGGCGCTCGACAGGTGTTGTGGCGCTGCTCCGTCCGGCTCGATCGTGACAAGACCTATGAGTCTGATCAGCACTATGCACTCTCCGAAACGGTCGGCTTCCGGCCGTGTCCCCCTAGTTCGTGCGATTCAGAGGATACCGGCGGGTCGTCTCGGCATGTCAACAGCGGTCGGCAAAACATTCCTTCGCGAATGAAAGCCGAGGTCCGGGGATTGTCGTTCTCTTTTCGAGTACAGCTATGGCCTTCCTCTTGCGCCGCTATTGCGCCCCCCGAGTCTTAATGGAATTCCACTAGAGCCCCGCCGGAAGTACGGCAGAGCACCGATGGAGTTCCGGATCCGCCGGACGATCGCGACGAGGAGAAGCACGTGAACGCATCCGCCGCCTGGAGCCGACTCGAGCCGAAGCTGGCCTACTTCCGCGACCGCGTCCGGTCGCTGGAGTACGAGCCCAACCGCAAGAACAGCTTCGTCGCCTACACCGTCGAGCGGGATTCGGCGTACGCGGACCAGGACGGGCGGCGCCTGCTGATGATGTCGGGCTACAGCTATCTGGGGCTGGCCGGCGACGAGCGGGTCGTCTCGGCGGCGAAGGCCGCCGTCGACCGGTACGGCACCGGCAATCACGGGGTGCGGGCGCTGGCGGGATCGACGCCGCTGCACGAGGAACTGGAGGCCGAGGTCGCCAAGTTCGCGGGCCGTGAGCAGGCCCTGGTGTTCGGTTCGGGCTATGCGGCGAACGTCGGCACGGTCGGCGCGATCGTCGGTCCGGGCGACACGGTGTTCATCGACAAGTACGACCACGCGAGCATCGTCGACGGCTGCAAGCTCTCCGGTGCCACGGTGACCCGGTTCCGCCACAACGACGTCGCCCACCTGGAGCGCCGGCTGGCCGCCGCCCCCGACACCGGTGTCCGCCTGGTCATCGTCGACAGCGTGTACTCGATGGACGGCGACATCGCCCCCCTCGTGGAGCTGCGCAAGGTGTGCGATGCGCACAACGCGCTGCTGATGGTCGACGAGGCGCACGCGCTCGGTGTGATCGGTGCGACCGGCAAGGGCATCGAGGAGCACTTCGACTACGAGGTGAAGGTCGACGTCAAGCTCGGCACCCTCTCCAAGGCGATCCCCTCCATGGGCGGCTGGGTCGCCGGTTCCGCCGAGCTGATCCACCACCTCAAGTACGCGGCCCGCCCGTTCCTGTTCTCGGCCGCGCTCGGGCCCGCCCAGAGCGCCGCGGCGCTGGAGTCCCTGCGGATCCTGCAGCGCGAGCCGGAGCGGGTGGAGTTCATCCAGGGCGAGTCCGCGCGGTTCCGCTCGATGCTGCACGAGGCGGGGATGAGCACGGTCGACAGTGAGACCGCGGTGGTTCCGGTCATCGCCGGCTCCGACATCGCCGCCTACGACTACGCCACGGTGTGCCGCAAGAACGGTGTGATCGGCCTGCCGGTGGTCACCCCGGCCGTCCCCAACGACCTGGCCCGGCTGCGGATCGCCATCACCGCGGCCCACACCAAGGCCGACATCGACTTCGCCGCCGAGGCCTTCATCACCTCGGCGCGCGAGTGCCGCATCATCTGACCCCCCTCTTTTCTTGACGACCGCTCTTACGCCTTAGGGAGCAGACATGCCTGGACCGTCCAGTGGCAGTTCGGCGCTCGCGCCCGTCGCCATCACCGGCATGGGTGTGGTCACCCCCGGCGGGTGCACCCCGGACGAGCTGTGGGACACGCTGTGGGCCGGCCGGTCCACCGCCGCCGCCCTCACCCACTTCGACCTCGGCCGCCACCGGGTACGGATCGGCTGCCGCGTCCGCGGCCTGGAGGGCCTGGCCGGGCTCGTTCCGGCCAAGGAGGCCCGCCGGATGGACCCGTTCGCGCACTACGGGACGGCCGCGGCGCTCGCCGCCCACCGCGACGCGGGATCTCCCACCGCCGAGGCCGGCCGCACCGCGATCGTGGTGGGCAACGCGGTGGGCGGGCGGGCCACCAGCGACCTGGAGTCCGCCCACTACACCGAGGGCGGGCCGGGCCGGGTCAACCCGCTGATGCCGCTGATGACCATGCCCAACGCGGCCGCCGCCCACATCGCCATCCGGCTCGGCTGGACCGGTCCCGCCTTCACCGTCGCCAACACCTGCGCCAGCGGCGCCGACGCGATCGGGCACGCCCTGATGCTGCTGCAGACCGGCCGCGCCGATCTCGTCATCGCCGGCGGCGCGGAGCACACCCTGACCCCGGTCACCCTGGCCGGCTTCGGCAACCTCAACGCGGTCTCCCTGCGCAACGAGGACCCGGAGCACGCCTCGCGCCCCTTCGACAAGGACCGCGACGGGTTCGTGATGGGCGAGGGCGCGGGGTTCGTCGTCCTGGAACGGCTCCAGGACGCGCGGGCGCGCGGGGCGCGGACGTACGGCCTGGTCGCCGGGTACGCCGCCACCGCCGACGCCCACCACCTGGCGATGCCGCTGCCCGACGGCGCGGGAGCGGCGGCCGCCATGGCCGGCGCCATCGCCGACGCCGGCCTCGAGGCGGCCGACATCGTCCACGTCAACGCCCACGGCACCTCGACCCCGCACAACGACCGGTCCGAGGCCGCCGCCCTCACCAAGGTGTTCGGCACCGCCCAACCCCCGGTCACCGCACCCAAGTCGGTCATCGGGCACCTGATCGGAGCCGCCGGAGCCGTGGAACTCATCGCGACCGTGCAGGCCATGCGGCACTGCGAGGTACCGCCCACCGCCAACCACGAACAGCTGGAGCCAGGAATGGACATCGACGTCGTCCACGGCACACCCCGTGCCGTGCGCCCGGGACCCGCGATCACGAACTCCTTCGGGTTCGGCGGCCACAACTCCTCCGTGGTGGTGACGCCGGTATGACGCTGCTGTCCCTGCCCTCCCCCGTGCGCACGCTGACCGTCACCGAAGGCGAGATCACCGACTACCGAGGCGCCGCCCGGCGGGATCTGCCCACCGCCCGTCCCGGCCAGGCCTCGCCCGTGCACACCTTCGTCCTGGCCCACACGGTGGCCGAGCAGACCGTCGCCGCGCTGACCGCCGCCGAGCCCGGCCCGGTCTCGGTGGTCCACCTCGGCCAGGACATCCGCACCGTGCGGCCGGTCAGGCCGGGCGAGGAGGTGACCGTACGCCTGGAGGTGGCCGGCATCCGCAAGGAGCCGCGCGGCGCCCGCATCGCGCTGCGGGTCCGTCTCGTCGGCGAGGACGGCCCCGAGCCGTTCGCGGAACTGACCATCTCCGCGCTGCTGGTCGGTGCGACGCTGCTGGAGCCCTTCGGCGACATCGGCGGCGGCCCGGCCGCCCCCGCCCCGGCCGGCAGCTCAGAGCCGCAGAGCGTCGTGCACGAGCTGACCTGCGACTGGATCACCGCGTACGCCCACGCGTCCGGTGACCTCAACCCCATCCACCTCGATGCGCAGGCGGCCCGCGGGGCCGGTTTCGACACCGTCATCGCGCACGGCATGAGCGTGGTCGCCCTCGCCGTGGAGGAGGCCGTGGACCGCTTCGCGGACGGCGACTCCGCGCGGGTGCGCGGCCTGGGCTGCCGCTTCTCGGCCCCGGTGCCTCCCGGCACCGCCCTGGAGATCCTCCTGCAGCCCGACAGCCAGGGGCGCGTCGTCCGCTTCACCTGCAAGACGCCGAAGGGCGCGGCCGTGAAGTCGGGCTGGATCGAGCTCGCCCAGCCGCCGGCCCAGGAAGGAGAAGAGCAGCCATGACCACCCCCACCCCGCCGTCCCCCGCAACCGTCCCGGCTGTGGAGCTCGGTCTCCTGGGAGGGTTCCTGACCCAGGTCCGCGACCGTCCCCACGCCACCGCCCTCGTCTTCAACGGCGAGGAGACCAGCTACCGGGAGCTGTACGAGCTCGCCGGCCGCGAACGCGACCGCCTCGCGCTGCTGGAGCTGGCCCCCGGCGTGCCGGTCGGTGTCCTCGCCGACAAGTCCCCCGCCGCCGTGGCCCTGGTCCTGGGATGTCTGCTGGCCCGCCGGCCGCTGCTGCTGCCGTCCCCGGCCCTCGCCGACACCCTCCTGGCCGATCTCTTCGCCCAGGCCGGCTGCGCCCGGGTGCTGGCCCCCGGCGGTCAGCCGGCCCGGGTCGCACCCAACCCGGAGGTGGCGGCCCAGCCGCTGCCGGCCGGCGAAGCGGCGGAGGTGGCGTTCATGCTCACCACCTCCGGCTCCACCAGCCTGCCCAAGATCGTTCCGCTGGGCCTGGACGCCGTGGACCGCTTCACCCGCTGGGCCGGCCACGCCTTCGGGATCGGGCCCGACCGCACCGTCTTGAACTACGCCCCCCTCAACTTCGACCTGTGCCTCCTGGACGTGTGGACCACCCTCGCCCGCGGCGGCCGCGTGATCCTGGTCGACCCGGCGCTGGCCGCCCACGGACGCCACCTGCGCGACCTGGTGCTGCGCCACGACGTCCACGTCGTGCAGGCCGTCCCGATGGCCTTCGGGCTCCTGCAGGACGCGGCCGACAAGACCGGCGACACCTTCCCCGGCGTCGAGCACGTCATGTTCACCGGCGACGCCATCCCCGACCGCACCTTCGCCGCCCTGCCCGCCCTCTTCCCCAAGGCCCGCATCCACAACATCTACGGCTGTACGGAGACCAACGACAGCTTCGTCCACGAGGTCGACACGTCGGCCACCGCCTTCCCGCCCGTCCCCATCGGCCGCCCGCTGCCGGGCGTCGCGGCCCTGATCCTCGATCCCGACACCGGGGCGCTCGTGGAGGGGCCCGGCAGCGGAGAGCTGTTCGTCTCCACGCCCTTCCAGACGCGCGGTTACCTCGACCGGACCCGGCACGCCGACAAGTTCACCGCCCATCCGCTGGGCCTGGACGAGCGGCGCTGGTTCCGCACCGGCGACCTCGTACGGCGGGACGCGGCCGGCACCCTGCACCTGAGCGGACGCACCGACTTCCAGGTCAAGGTCCGCGGAGTCGCCGTCAACACGGCCGAGATCGAACGGGTCCTGCAGGAACACCCCGACGTACTGGAGGCGGGTGTCGCGGCCCTGCCCGACCCGATCGCCGGCAAACGGCTGATCGCCGCCGTCCAGCGCGCCCCCGGCACCGCCCTGACCGGCCTGCAGCTGCGCACGCACTGCGCCCGGCACCTGCCCAGGGCGGCCGTCCCCCACCAGCTCACCGTGACCGACACCCCGCTGGCGAAGACCGCCACCGGAAAGGTCGACCGCAAGGCACTCGACCGACCCGACCTGCCCGACCGGGCCGGCTCCCCCGCTGCCACGCCCGCACCTGCCACGACACCCATCGCCACACCTCTCGCCGAAGGAATCCCGTCATGAGCAACATCGACACCATCAAGAACTTCGTCATCACCGAGTTCCTCCCGGGCACCGCGGCCGCCGAACTCGCCGCAGACCACGACCTGCTCAACGACGGGGTCATCGACAGCCTGGGCGTCCTCAAGCTGATCGCCTGGGTCGAGGACCGCTTCGAGCTCGCCATCGGCGACGCCGACCTGGACCCCAACAACTTCCGCAGCGTCGAGGCGATCGACACCTTCATCGACCAGGCCCGCCGCACGGCGGCCGCGTAGAACCACCCACCACCACCCGACGACGTCACGAGACGGAGAGCGACCGTGCACGACGCACTCACCGGCCTGCTGGAGCAGCGGGCCCCGGTCGGCCGGGAGACCTGGCGGTCCTGGTGGGACCAGCTCGGCGACGGCAGGCTGGACAAGAGCGAGGTCCTCGCCCTGCTGGCCTCCCTGACCAGCCGGCTCCCGGACCACCAGACCCTGCGCCACCTGCTGGACTCGCTCGCCGAGCGCCGGCCGGCCGCGACGGTGACCACCTCCTGGGAGGGCACCGTCAACGTGGTGGGCACCGGCGGCGGGCCCAGGACCTTCAACATCTCCACCGCCTGCGCGTTCGTCGCCGCGGCCGCGGGGGTCAAGGTCGTCAAGACCGGCTCGCGGGCCTACACCAGCTCGATGGGCTCCGTCGACCTGCTGGAACGCCTCGGTGTCCGTCTCACCTCCTCCTACGCCCAGACCGAGGACACCCTCGCCGCCCACGGGATCGCCTTCGCCGGACCCTTCGTCTACCCGGTCCAGCTGACCCGGCTGGCGCGGACGGTGGCCCCGTACCCGATGAAGCCCTTCGGCCGGTTCCTGAACGCACTCGGCCCCTTCCTCGCCGACCTGCCGGTGACCGCCCAGGTCACCGGGGTCTCGGCGGCAGCCCCCCTGGACACCCTGCGCCAGCTCGCCGCGACCACGACGGGCCGCCGGATCTGGCTGACCGTCAACGACACCGGCGCGGACGAGCTGCTGCCCTTCGCCACCAACACCGTCCACGGGCAGAACACACCGGCCCGGGTCATCCGGCCGGGCGAACTCACCCCGGGCGACGGCTCCTTCGCGGACCTGCGGCCGGCCCCCGACGCCGGCGCGGCCGTCGATCACTTCCACCGCGTCCTGGCCGGCACGGCCGGCCGGGTGGCCACCCACACCGTCTGCCTGGGCGCGGCCGCCCTGGTGGTGGCCTCCGGCGTCCGCCGGGACTGGCCCTCCGCCCTCGCCCTCGCCGAGGGCGCGGTCCGCTCCGGCGCAGCCCACGACCTGGCACGGCGCCTGACGGCCGCGTCCGCCACCCGCACACCGGCGGTGGCCCGTGCCTAGGCCTACGACGCCGACCCGCCACACCCCGGCCACACCCACAGCCACAGCCACGGACCGGGTCAACGGCCCGGCACCGGCGGCGGCCGGTGTGCGGGCGGGGACCACAGCGTCCCCGACCCCGACCCCGGTGGCCCGCCTCGCCCAGGCCTCGCCGGCAGGCGGCCCCGCACCCTTCTTCCCGACCCGCCGGCCCGGCGCCACCCCCGGGCTGGCCCTGTTCCTCAACGCGGGCGACCCGCCGCTGCCCCTGCTGCGGGACCTGGTCCTGATGCTCGACGAGGAGGGCGTGGACTGCCTGGAGTTGGCCGTCCCGTTCCCCGACTCGGTCACCGACGGCCCCGTCGTACGGCGCTCCGCCGGCCGGGCGCTGGAGGCGGGCGGCGCCGGCCTGGACGACGTACTCGCCTTCATCGCCGAGGTACGGCCGCACCTTTCGCACCTGCGGATCGCGCTGCTCGCCGACTGGAGCCACTCCCTCAAGGGCCGCGATCTCGCGGCCGCCACCGGGGAGATCGCCTCGGCGGGCGCGGACGGGCTCCTCGTCCACGCGCTGCCCCCGCGGCTGCGCGAGGCCCATCTGGAATCGGCGCGGGCGGCCGGGCTGCCGGTCGTCACCACCTGCTACGCCAGCAGCCCGGCCGAGGTCCGGGCGCAGGCCGCCACGCAGGCTGGCGCCTACCTGTATCTCGTCGCGCACTACGGGCGCAGCGGGACCGCGCCGGCCGCCGGCCATGCCGCGCTGGCGCAGACCGTCACCGGCCTGCGGGCGCACACGACGTCCCCGATCGCCGTCGGCTTCGGGGTCAGCACACGGCAGGACGTGGCGGCCGTCGGGGCCGCGGGCGCCGACGCCGCGATCATCGGCTCGGCCGCGGTGGCCGCCGTGGAGCGGGCGCGGGAGGACGGCCGGGAGGTGACCGCCGCCTTCCGCGAGTTCGTCCGCTCGGTCCTGCCCGACGTGCCGCACTGACCTTCCCTACCAGCGGAAGTGGGCTCCACCCCTCACCAGCACCATCCGTGCACCACCTCACACCAGGAGACTGCCATGATCGTTCGCGACATCGAGTCCGTGAAGACCGTCGAGTGGGGCAACGGCCTCAGCCGCCGCTTCCTCCTCGCCGAGGACGGCCTGGGCTACTCGCTCACCGACACCACCGTCCTCGCCGGCACCAAGTCCCGCCTGGAGTACGTCAACCACCTGGAAGCCTGCTACTGCATCGAGGGCTCCGGCGAGGTCATCGAGCTCGACGGGACCTCACACGAGATCGTCCCGGGCCGGATGTACGCCCTCGACCAGCACGACGCCCACTTCCTGGTCGCCAGCCCGCACGAGGACCTGCGGCTGGTCTGCGTGTTCTCGCCGGCCCTGCGCGGCGACGAGGTCCACAGCCTCGACGCCCACAGCTCCTCCGCCTACTGAGGCGCGCGTACCGCGCGTACCGCTCGTCCGATCCGTCAGCCGAATGACAAAAAGGGGTCCCTCGTGATCCGTTGGAACGCCGACCAGGCAGATCTGCGCGAAGGCCTGGGGCGGTGGGGAGACGCACTCAGCGCAGACCACATCGAACTCGACGAGCAGTCCGCGTTCTCGCCGGACAAGTGGAAGCTCGTGCAGAAGACCGGGATTCTGGCGCTGCCTTTCGACGAGGACCACGGAGGCCTCGGGCAGTCGCTGCTGACGACCATGTACGTGCTGGAAGGCCTTGGCGAGTACAACCGCGACTCGGGCCTGAGTTTCTCGGTCACCACCTCCATCTGCTCCACCGGCATCCCGATCCAGCAGTTCGGCACCGTGGAGCAGAAGGAGCGCTACCTGCCGCTGATCTGCTCCGGGGAGGCGATCGGCGCCCACGCCATCACCGAGGCCGAGGGCGGCTCGGACGCCATGGCGATGACCACCCGGGCCGTGCGTGACGGGGACGACTTCGTCATCAACGGCAGCAAGGTCTTCGTCAGCAACGGACCGGTCGCGGACGTGATCGTGGTCTACGCCCGTACCCATCCGGACGGCGGCCCGCTGGGGACCACCGCGTTCCTGGTGGACCGGAACACCCCGGGGGTGAGCGCCGGCAAGCCCATCAAGAAGATGGGCCTGCGGACCTCTCCGCTGAGCGAACTGTTCTTCGACGACGTACGGGTGCCCAGGAGCGCGGTGCTGGGCAGGGTCGGAGGCGGGTTCCTCGTCCTGGACCACGTGATGAAACGGGAGATCCTCTTCTCCTTCATCGTCAACGTGGGCGAGATGCAGCACCGGCTGGAGCGGTGTGTCGACTACGCGAAGACCCGCAAGTCCTTCGGGAAGGCGATCGGTTCGTACCAGACGATCGCCAACAAGATCGTCGACACGAAGATCCAGCTGGAGACCGCCCGCAAGTGGCTCTATGACACCGGGGAGAAACTGGAGGCGGGCGAGAACGTCACCGTGGACCTGGCCATCGCCAAACTCGTCACCAGCGAGAGCAACCTGGCCACCAGCATCACCGCCGTGCAGATCTTCGGCGGCCACGGCTACATGTCGGAGTTCGGCCTGGAGCAGGACGTGCGCAACGCGCTGGGCGGCACGATCTACTCGGGGACGAACGAGATCCAGTACAACCGCATCGCCTCGATGCTGGGACTGGGCAAGTGAGCGGCATGCGCCCGCTGTCCCAGACGCTGCTGAAGGTCTGCGGGGCCACGGCCCCGCAGGACATCGAGGCGGCGGCGGCCGCCGGGGCGGACTGCGTCGGGCTCTGGCACGGCGTACCCGGCGGCCCCTCGGAACTCGGCCTGGACGGGCTCGCCGCCTTGGTGGCGGCGGCCCGGCCGGCCGGGCTCCTGCCGGTGCTGGTGACGTTCCTGGCCGATGCGGGTGAACTGGCCGAGATCGTGCGGCGCACCCGTGTCGCCTGGGTCCAGCTTCACGCCTACCAGCCGCCGGCCGTCGTACGGGCACTGCGCGAGGCGCTGCCCGCCGGGGTCGGCCTCGTCAAGGTGCTGCACGTCGACGAGGCGGGCGGCTGTGTGGAGCGCCCGCTGATCGGCGCGTACGAACGGGCCGGCACCGATCTGTTCCTCCTGGACACCGCCACCGGGGACGGCCGGATCGGCAGTACCGGCTCCGCCCTGGACCCGGCCCGTCTGACCGCGTTGCTGCCCCGGCTCACCCGCCCCTTCCTCTTGGCCGGCGGACTGACGGCAGCCAACCGGCCGGCCTACGAGGAGGTGGTGCGCCACGGCGGATTCCGCGGGATCGACGTGGACACGGCGGCGCGCGAGAGGGCGACGGGCCGCTTCGGTGTCCCGGAGATCGCCGCCCTGGCCCGCGCCTGGCGCACCGGCACCCCCCACCCCACCCACACCACCCACCCCGCCGGCGCTGGCGCTGTTGCTGCCGGCGCCGGTGGGCATACCCGACTGGAGCTGTCGCGATGACGAAGCAGAACCGGAACGGCTTCCCTTTTCTCGAGGCCCTCCTGGCCTCTCCCACCCCCGTGGTGATGGAGGTGAAACGGCGCGACGCCCACGGCTACGACATGCTCGGCGGGCGGATTCCCGCCGCGATCGTCCAGGCGTACGAAACGGCGGGCGCGCCGTGCATCTCGGTGGTGACGGGCCGCTGGTTCGGCGGCTCGCCCGCGCTGCTGCGGGACGTGGCCGCCCTGACCGGCCTTCCGCTCCTGCAGAAGGACTTCATCACCAGGAAGGACCAGGTCCGCACGGCGAAGGAGCTCGGGGCCTCGGCGGTGCTGCTGACGGCAACCCTGCTGACGGCCTCGAGCATGCGGACCCTGGTGACGGAGTGCCTGCTGGCCGGCCTCACCCCGTTCGTGGAGATCACGACGGAGGCCGAACTCGAAACCGTCCACCATCCCCAGGAGTGTGTGATCGCGGTCAACAACAAGGACATCCGCACTCGCGAGAAAGGCGCCGGCGACGTGGGCCGCTCCCTCGACCTGCTCCCGGCGCTGCGTGCGGCCGGCGTCGCCTGCCCGGTGAGCGCGAGCGGCATCGACGGCCCCGCGAGCGCCGCCCGTCTCCTGGACGCCGGGTTCGGCGGACTGCTGGTGGGCACCTCGCTGCTGCGCACGGGAGCACCCGTGGAGTGGGTGGACGCGATGGCCGGCGCCCGGAAGGGGCTGGCCCTGCGATGAACTCCCCCACAAGCGGTGCACGCCCCTACGCGCTGAACGCCGCGGGCATCCCCCTGTCGGGGCTGCTGGCCTTCCCCGCGGGCGGGGAGGTCCGCTCCACGATCCTGGCCATCCACGGCCGGGGCATGCGGGCGGCGTACTGGAACTCCCTCATCCCCCTCGCCACCGGCCTGGGCCACGCGGTCCTGGCCCTGGACCGGCCCGGCTACGGCGACTCGGCCGCCTTCCTGACCGAGGGCCAGAGCCTGGCCGGGCAGGCCGAAACCCTCCACGCGGCCCTGAAGGAACACGCGGCCGCGCACCCCATCGGCGCCGGCGTCCTCCTGCTGGGCCACTCCGACGGCGGCAAGGTCGCCCTCCACACGGCGGCCAGCGACGGCGCCGTCCCCCTCCTGGGCCTGGACGCCTCCGGGGTCGGCTACCGCTACGACCCCCAGGCCCTGCACTTCCCCTCCACCCTCGGCGGCGGCGCCTCCAAACTCAACTGGGGCCCCCTGAACCTCTACCCGCGCGGCACCTTCCAGGCCAGCCGCACCCTGCTGTCCCCCACCCCGGCGCGCGAGTCCGCGGAAACCGTCCGCTGGCCGGGCCAGTACGAGGACCTGGCCCCCCGCGTCCGTATCCCCGTCCGCCTCACCTTCGCCGAGCACGAAGCGTGGTGGAACCTGGACGACTCCACCCTCACCGCCATGACCTCCCAGCTGACCGCCGCCCCCCAAGTCATCCTCGATCACCTGGCCGCGGCGGGCCACAACATCAGCCTCGGCCACGCGGCCACCGCCTACCACCTGCGCGCCCTGGCCTTCCTGGAGGACTGCCTGCGCACCTGACCCTCCCCGCACCCCGCCGGCTCCCGCAGCTCCCGCAGCTCCCGCGGGACCTGAGGGAGCCGCGGGTGGCCCCGTACGCCGTCCGGCCGCGCCCCACACAACAGGGGGCGCGGCCGGACGGGTGTCAGGAGGGGCGGGGTCAGGCGGCCACCACCCGGCGCACCAGCTGGTCGCGGATCCGGGCCGGGAGCGCCGGCGCGAACCGCTGCAGGTAGTGGTCCATGTGGGCGTCGTCGCCCACCAGGAAGGGGAGGTCGAAGACCAGGAGCTTGCGGACCGCCAGCAGCGGCAGCGGGGAGCGCAGCGGGCGGAAGGCCTCGTTGTAGAGGCCCGGTTCCTCGCAGACGGGGTGGAACTGGCCGATCATCAGCCCCTCCGCGACGAACTCGTCCTTCGCCTTGCGCTGGAGTTCGTCCAGTTCCACCGAGTCCGTCGCATCGAAGCCGGGCAGGACCAGCAGGATGGTGAGGAGTTCGCGGTCCTCCGGCGACAAGGGCTCCGACAGGGCCGCGTGGCGGGTGCGCAGCGAGTCGACGGCCATGGCCAGGTCCTCGCATCCGGCGGACGGCAGGGCGAGGTGGAAGAGCTCCTTGCGCAGTGAGGGCTGGGTGTAGGGGCAGACCGGTCCGGTGCGGCCCAGCTCGGGGTGGCTGGAGACGAGGAAGTCCCGGCTCCACATGAGGACTTGGAGCAGGGGTCCGAGGGCTTCGGCCGGTACCTCGCCGCGGGCGACCTGGCCGGTGGTCCAGGACTGGATCAGGTCGTCTCCCCTCATCGGGGGTTCCTCCACATCGGTCGCAGGACGGGGCCGCCGTCGGGCAGGGCGATGTCGGTGCCCAGGCGGTCGAAGCCGGCCCGGCGGGTGGCTGCTTCGCCGCCCGGTGAGCTGGCCTCGGTGTAGACGCCGACGCCTTCGGCGTCGGCGCGGGCCGTGATCTGGGCGAGGAGGCGGGAGATGAGGCCGTGCTGCTGGCGGCCGGGGCGGACGGCGCCGAAGGAGACGTAGTAGTGCGGGGTGTGCGGGTGGCGTTCGGCCTGGAGGCGGGCGATGGTGCGCAGTTGGCCGGTGTGCTCGCCCAGCACGTGGGCGAAGGCGGCGTCCAGGGCCTCCTCGTCCGCCTCGGCGCCGGGCGGCAGGAACAGCAGCACCGCATCGCCGTCGTCGGTGGTGAGGATCCCGTCGTGGGCGGCGGAGAGTTCGACGAACACCCGGAAGAACCCGGGGAGCAGTGCGGTGCGCTGCTGCTCGTCTGGGATCATCCAGGCCGTCAGCGCGTCGTCGTGGAAGGCGGCGGCGAGCAGGCCGGACAGGTGGGTGGTGGAGGGCGGGTTGGGCCGGGGTAACACGGTCGGGCCGGGTGTGTGCGGGGACAAGGCGAGGACCTCCGGTCGGAAGGACGAAAAGAAGGGGGCGGGGCAAGGGGCGGGACGGGAAGCGTGTGGGTCAGGGGGTTGTGCGGGCGCGTGCGAGTTCCTCGATGCGGGCGTGGAGGGTGGGCAGGTAGTGCTCGGACTCGGGCTTGATCAGGACGCTGCGGATCACCCGGGCCGCGTCCGCGTCGCGCCGCACGTGGGGGTGGCGGCGGTGGAAGGCGTCCGCGTCGGCGCGCAGCACGCTCAGGAACACGGGGTCCGCTTCCGCTGTCATGCCGTCGCGCAGCAGCCGGTCGCTGGCCGCGTCGATGGCGGACAGGCAGGGGTGGGGGGTGGTGGGGAAGTAGGTGACGATGTCGAGGTCGGGGCGCTGGTAGAGCTCGAGGTCCTCGGAGGCGGTCAGCAGGTCGGCCCAGTGCAGTGCGGCGCGGCGGTTGGCGGTGAGGATGCGTCCGAAGCCGTCGGGTGTGAGCGGCAGGAGTTGCAGGGTCAGCCACAGGGCGGCGGCGGCTGCGCCCGCCCGTGAGCATTCCAGGCTGATCTCGCCCAGGTGGAGGTCGGCGTCGGTGAAGTAGGTGTAGGGCGAGTCGTGGGTGAAGTGGCGGCCGGCCCGCGGGTCGGGGAAGAGGACGGCGCCGCAGCCGTAGGGCTGGAGGCCCTGCTTGTGGGGGTCGACGACCACGGAGTCGCAGGCGGCGATGGCCTGCCAGGGCTTCGGGTCGATGGTGGGGTTGGCGGCCCGGCCCAGGATGGCGTAGAAGCCGCCGTAGGCCGCGTCGACGTGGACGCGTGCCCCGTGGCGGCGGGCCAGCGTCAGGACTTCGTGGACGGGGTCGACCGCTCCGAGGCCGGTGGTTCCGGTGGTGACGACGACGGTGCCGATGCGCCCGGTGCGCAGGGCGCTCTCCAGGGCGTCCAGGTCGATGCGGCCGTGGGTGTCGGTGGGGATGCGGTGGCCCTGCATGCCCAGGACGTGGCACATCCGCTCGTGGGTGTAGTGGCATTCGGCGCTGTAGGCGATGCCGCGGTCGGGGTGGAGCTGGCGGGCGACGTAGAGGGCTTCCAGGTTGGCCATGGTGCCGCTGGTGGTGAGGTGGCCGGTGTGTGCGTCGAGCCCGAACATGGCGGCGAGTTCGGCGACCGCTTCCCGTTCCATCTCGGTGGTGGCGGGACCGCCCTCGGCGGCGTGGTTGTTGGGGTTGAAGAGCATGGCGGTGAGGTAGCCGGTGACGGCTGCGGGGTGGGGTGGTTTGACCATCTGTCCGGCGTAACGCGGGTGGAAGAACGGGTAGTTGTGGTCCATCCGTTTGGCGAGACGGTCGAAGGCCTCGGTGAAGGCATCGGGGTGGACGCGGTGCGCGTCGTGGCTTTGGTAGGGGCCGAACTGCCCTCCCCACCGCTCCGCCACCGTGAGCGCGCGCGGCAGCCAGTCGCGTAAGTCGTGCAGGTCGTGCAGGTCCACGGGTGCCTCCCCCAGCGGCCGCCCCCTTCGGCGGCACGAGTCGGGCGTACGCGGTCGTACGTACGCAAGAGGAGGGTTACGAAGGCCCCGCAAGGCCCGCGCAACGCCTGAGGCCCGCACACCATCTGGGCTCCAGTGATGCGCAAGCCGCGTCTGGTGCACTCGCGGCGCGACAGCCACGCGGGGTTCCCCTTTCTCGCCGCCGGCTGCCCCCGGGGGGAGCGGCGTGCCGAGAGCCGGGCCGTCCCCTTGGTGTGTTCGGCCCCGCTCCCGGGCGTCCGCCCGCAGCCAACCCCCGTTTCCCAGGAGGAAGATTCCATGGTCACCAGACGCAGCTTGCTCGGCGGCGCCGTCGCCGCGACCGGCGCCGGCCTGCTCACCGGCGGTGGCCTGACGCCGCTGCTGCGTGCCCGGACGGCGGAGGCCTCCGCCACCGGCACCGGCACGGGTTCGGGTTCGGGTGGGCCGGTTGTGGTTCCGCCGCCGTTCAGCGTGCGGATGCCGACGGCGCCGGTGCTGCAGCCGATATCGACGCTGGGCGGCCAGGACACCTATGCGGTCACCATCAAGGAGGTGGCGCGGGAGATCATCCCCGGTGTGCAGACGAAGGTGCTGACCTACGACGGGCAGTTCCCGGGGCCGGTGCTGCGGGCCCGCAGCGGGCGCAAGGTGGTCATCCGGCACCGCAACACCCTCACCATGCCGGTCTCGGTCCACCTGCACGGCGGCAGTGTCTCGCCGGACAACGACGGCGGCCCGATGGACACCTTCGCGCCGAACACCTCGCGCACCTACACCTACCCGAACCAGCAGCCGGGCGCCGGCCTGTGGTTCCACGACCACGCGCACCACATGGAGTCGGAGCACGTCTTCCGCGGCCTGTCCGCGACGTATCTCCTCTCCGATGAGAACGAGCGGTCACTGCCGCTGCCGTCCGGCCCCTACGAGGTGCCGATCGCGTTGCGTGACGCCCGCTTCGACGAGGCCGGGCAGCTGGTCTACGTGATGGACGACGTCTTCGGGCGGACCACCATCCTCGCCAACGGCCGCCCGAGCCCGTACGTGGAGGTCGCGGCCCGCAAGTACCGTTTCCGGCTGCTGAACTCCTCCAACATGCGTTTCTTCCAGCTGCGTCTGTCGGACGGCGGCCAGATGATCCAGATCGGCACGGACGGCGGCCTGCTGGAGGCGCCCTTCCCGACGGACACCATCGGGCTGTCGCCGGCGGAGCGGGCGGACGTGGTCATCGACTTCTCCCGCTACCGGGTCGGCACGAAGATCGTCCTGGAGAACACCCTGGGCCCGGGGAGCCCCGACCAGGTGGGCAAGGTGCTGCGCTTCGACGTCGTACGGACCGCCTCCGATGCCTCCCGGGTGCCCGAGCGGCTGCGCACCCTGCCGGCGATGGCGAAGGCCACGGTCGAGCGGAGCATCGTCTTGAGCATGGACGAGGACGGCCGCCAGGAACCGCGGGGGTTCATGGACGGGCAGGTGTGGGACTACCAGCGCATCGACCAGACCATCGCCCACGGCAGTTCGGAGATCTGGACGGTCACCAACGCCAACAAGATCGTCCCGCACAACTTCCACATGCACCTGGTCCAGTTCCGGGTGCTGGAACGCAACGGGGCGCCGGTGGCGCCGGGTGAGGCCGGACTGAAGGACACGGTCCGCCTGTTCCCCGGCGAGACGGTGAAGCTGCACGCCACCTTCAACACGTTCAAGGGGACCTACGTCTACCACTGCCATCTGCTGGACCACTCGGCGATGGGCATGATGGCCAATTTCCGTATCCGCTGACGGCACCCGCGCGGTTATGGGGTGTGCCGTATCCAGCGGAGGTGGGGGAACCGGCCAGGTCCGCTCGACGCGCTCTCAAGGACGGGCCGAGGACCGGACGGCAGGATCCTCGGCAACAGACCGTGTCCGGCCGTGTCCCCCACGCCCGACCCCTGCCCGACCCCTGACCGACCCGAACGATCCGACGTGTCAGCCGTCGCAGCCCTTACGACTGTTGCAGCTGTTGCGACTGTTGCACCCCACTTGTCCCCACACCCACCAGGAGTGAGATGTCCCGCCGTCTGTTCACCTCGGAGTCCGTGACCGAGGGCCACCCCGACAAGATCGCCGACCAGATCAGCGACACGATCCTCGACGCGCTCCTCGCCGAGGACCCCGCCTCCCGGGTGGCGGTGGAGACCCTCATCACCACCGGCCTGGTCCACATAGCCGGCGAGGTCACCACGAAGGCGTACGCCCCGATCGCACAGCTGGTACGGGCCAAGATCCTCGAGATCGGCTACGACTCCTCGCAGAAGGGCTTCGACGGCGCCTCCTGCGGCGTGTCGGTGTCCATCGGCGCCCAGTCCCCCGACATCGCGCAGGGTGTCGACACCGCCTACGAGAGCCGGGTGGAGGGCGCCGCCGCAGGTGAGGACGGAGACGAGCTCGACCGGCAGGGCGCCGGCGACCAGGGCCTGATGTTCGGCTACGCGTGCGATGAGACCCCCGAGCTCATGCCGCTCCCGATCCACCTCGCACACCGGCTCTCGCGCCGGCTGTCCGAGGTCCGCAAGAACGGGACGATCCCCTACCTGCGCCCCGACGGCAAAACGCAGGTCACCATCGAGTACGACGGTGACAAGGCCGTGCGCCTGGACACCGTCGTCGTCTCCACCCAGCACGCCTCCGACATCGACCTGGAGGCCCTGCTGGCCCCGGACATCCGCGAACTGGTCGTCGAGCACACACTGGCCCGGCTCGCCGAGGACGGCATCAAGCTGGAGACCGAGGGCTACCGGCTGCTGGTCAACCCGACCGGCCGCTTCGAGATCGGCGGCCCGATGGGCGACGCCGGCCTCACCGGCCGGAAAATCATCATCGACACCTACGGCGGCATGGCCCGCCACGGTGGCGGCGCCTTCTCCGGCAAGGACCCGTCCAAGGTCGACCGCTCCGCCGCGTACGCGATGCGCTGGGTCGCCAAGAACGTCGTCGCCGCCGGTCTCGCCTCGCGCTGCGAGGTCCAGGTCGCGTACGCCATCGGCAAGGCCGAGCCGGTGGGTCTGTTCGTGGAGACCTTCGGTACCCACACGGTGCCCGCCGACCGGATCGAGCGGGCCATCACGGAGGTCTTCGACCTGCGTCCGGCCGCGATCATCCGCGATCTGGACCTGCTGCGGCCGATCTACGCGCAGACCGCCGCGTACGGCCACTTCGGCCGTGAACTGCCCGACTTCACCTGGGAGCGCACCGACCGCGCCGAGCTGCTGAAGGCCGCCGCCTCCTGAGCCCCCGGGCGCGGCCCTGGCCCCTCCCCCACCAGGCCCCCCCACACACCGCCCCGCCCCGCGCCGCCCTGGGCCTGCCCCACCAGGCCCCCACACACCACCCCACATCGCCCCGCCCCACACCCCGCCCAGTCGCCGCCCAGTCCCAGTCCCGTCCAATGCCCCATCAGATGTCCCCTCAGTTGTCCCCGCACACCCCGCCCCGTCTCGCCTCGCCCCGCCGGTATCAGACCAGTTCACAGGAGTCCACGTGCGTATCGCGGTGACCGGATCCATCGCCACAGATCACCTCATGGCCTTCCCGGGCCGGTTCGTCGACCAGTTGCTGCCCGACCAGCTGGAACACGTCTCGTTGTCGTTCCTCGTCGACAGCCTCCAGGTGCGGCGGGGCGGAGTGGCGGCCAACATCGCCTTCGGCCTCGGCGGCCTCGGCCTCGCCCCCCTCCTGGTGGGAGCCGTGGGCCCGGACTTCGCCGAGTACGAGGTCTGGCTCAAGGAACACGGCGTCGACACCGGCTCGGTGTACGTCTCCTGCGAGCACCAGACCGCCCGCTTCATGTGCATGACCGACCAGGACACCAACCAGATCGCCGCGTTCTACGCGGGCGCGATGGCCGAGGCCGGCCGTATCGACCTGCGTGCCGTCCACGACCGCGCCCCCCTCGACCTGGTGCTCGTCTCGCCCAACGATCCCGGTGCGATGGTCCGCCACACCGAGCAGGCCCGGGAGCTGGGCATCGACTTCGCCGCCGACCCCTCGCAGCAGCTCGCCCGCCTCACCGGCGACGAGGTCCGCAGCCTGGTGACCGGGGCCCGCTGGCTCTTCACCAACGAGTACGAGTCCGCGCTGCTGCGGGAGCGGGCCGGCTGGAGCCACCAGGAGGTCCTGGACCGCGTCGGGGTGTGGGTCACCACCCTGGGCGCGCAGGGCGTCCGTATCGACCGCAAGAACGAACCGGCCATCACCGTCGGCGCGGTCCCTGACGTCCGCGCCGAGGACCCGACCGGTGTCGGCGACGCCTTCCGCTCCGGGTTCCTGGCCGCCGTCAGCTGGGGCCTGCCGCTTGGGACCGCAGCCCAGCTCGGCTGCGCGATGTCCGCGCTGGTCCTGGCGACGACCGGATCCCAGGCGTACGAGATCCGGCCGGCCGCTCTGCTCGCCACCGTCCGCACGGTGTACGGGGAGCAGGCGGCCGGGCTGCTGGAGGCGAAGCTGGGGCGGCCGGCATGACGGCGGACGCGCAGACGCGGGCCGATGCCCTGCGGGAGGCGCTCGCGACGCGTGTGGTGGTCGCCGACGGGGCGATGGGGACGATGCTGCAGGCGCAGGACCCTTCGATGGAGGACTTCCAGCAGCTGGAGGGCTGCAACGAGGTCCTGAACATCACCCGCCCGGACATCGTGCGGTCGGTGCACGAGGCGTACTTCTCGGTGGGTGTGGACTGCGTCGAGACGAACACCTTCGGTACGAACTACGCCGCGCTGGCCGAGTACGACATCGCGGAGCGGAACTTCGAGCTGTCCGAGGCGGGTGCCCGGATCGCCCGTGAGGTCGCGGACGAGTTCACCGCCTCCACTGGCCAGCAGCGCTGGGTCCTCGGCTCCATGGGCCCCGGCACCAAGCTCCCCACGCTCGGCCACATCACCTACGGGCAGATCCGTGACGCCTACCAGATCAACGCCGAGGGCCTGATCACCGGCGGGGCGGACGCGCTGCTGGTGGAGACCACCCAGGACCTGCTGCAGACGAAGTCGTCGATCATCGGCGCCCGGCGCGCGATGGAGGCCCTGGGGGTCACCGTTCCGCTGATCTGTTCGGTGACGGTGGAGACGACGGGCACGATGCTGCTGGGCTCGGAGATCGGTGCGGCGCTGACGGCGCTGGAGCCGCTGGGCATCGACATGATCGGCCTGAACTGCGCCACCGGCCCCGCGGAGATGAGCGAGCACCTGCGGTATCTGGCGCGCAATGCCCGTATCCCGCTGTCCTGCATGCCGAATGCGGGGCTTCCGGTGCTGACGAAGCAGGGTGCGCACTATCCGCTGAGTGCGGCCGAGCTGGCGGACGCCCAGGAGACGTTCGTCCGCGAGTACGGGCTCTCGCTGGTGGGCGGCTGCTGCGGTACGACGCCGGAGCATCTGCGGCAGGTGGTGGAGCGGGTCCGCGGTGCGGCGGTCACCGAGCGCAGCCCCCAGCCGGAGCCGGGTGCGGCTTCGCTGTATCAGACGGTTCCGTTCCGTCAGGACACCTCGTACATGGCGATCGGTGAGCGGACGAACGCCAACGGCTCCAAGAAGTTCCGTGAGGCCATGCTGGAGGCCCGCTGGGACGACTGTGTGGAGATGGCCCGCGACCAGATCCGCGAGGGCGCGCACATGCTCGACCTGTGCGTGGACTACGTGGGCCGCGACGGCGTCGCCGACATGGAGGAGCTCGCCGGCCGCTTCGCCACCGCCTCCACCCTGCCGATCGTCCTGGACTCCACCGAGGTCCCCGTCATCCGTGCCGGCCTGGAGAAGCTCGGCGGCCGCGCGGTCATCAACTCCGTCAACTACGAGGACGGTGACGGTCCGGAGTCCCGGTTCGCGCTGGTCACCCGGTTGGCGCAGGAGCACGGTGCGGCTTTGATCGCGCTGACCATCGACGAGGA